>JAFVZB010000073.1 GCA_017508385.1 Lentisphaeria bacterium
GAGGGTATTATGAAAAACAATCATTGCGGAGAGCTTGCGGTCATCGGCATGAAGGGAAGCCGTGAATTTGCGGAGCAGGTCGACTACTATCTGAGGGATTGGCGCAAGCGCGGAAGCGGTGAGGGCACCGGCTTGTCGGGAACACGATTTTTTGTTATTGGACAGAAAATTTTTGCGGTCACAAAATCTGTTTTTTAATCCATATTCCAGTATTGTTTCCAGCATAACATATCCGGTATCTGCAATCCGTTCAAAACTTTCTGCATAAACAGAGGTGAATTCAAAGGTTGCAGTTGCTGCTCCGCTGCAAAATTGTACTGCATTATTTATGTCAATACGGGCAGATAACTCCAGCGGATTGTTTTCAAAGATATTTTCATATCCAAGAGCTGACAGAGAATTTGCGCACAAAACCCGCAGTTCATTGGTAATTGCCGTTTGCGATGGATATCCGCATACTGAAGGCTGTGTTATAAACGATACCGGACTCCCGGGTTGTGAGTGTAAGTTAAGAAAAAAATCAACCTTGAACTCTTCTGCCGCCCTGTAAATTGCTTTTGCCTCCTCAGTTTTGATATTGCCGGGTGCGGCATCAAGCTGTATGTTATATCCGTTGCTGTTAGGATATCCTCCGGGAAAACATACCTTATCCAACGGCAAGGGAAAATGCTCTTTCATCTGAGGCCATTTTATTGGAGTTCCATCAAGCCAGCAGCCTCCGCCTGCCCTGCGGCAGTCATCAATGTCAGCTCCGATGCAATGATCGGGAGATATTGAACGACCGTCCATGTTGACACAAGGAAAAAGAACCAGACGGTAAAGAGATGCAAGCTCAAGCAGTCCGGGGCGTTTTTCCCCTCTTAAATCAACACCTGTTTCAAGAAGAGAGATAAGATTCATCACAAGAATTACTCCCTCTATCTCACTTCCGTGTATTCCTGCAGCGATCATAACAGTTTGTTTATCATTATCGCTGAACAGTTCAGGATTACGGGTTCCGATTGCAGATATCCAGTTAACACGATTGCCGACAGAAACGAAATCATTATATACAAGACGGAATACAGGATAACCCTGCGGAGTTGATGCTTCCACAGTACACCTGCCCTCCCCTGCCTTTTTACAGAAATCAATGATTTCTTCCGGATGAACCAGCCACCAGGCCGGACGCGGCATAAGACCGGGAATTTCAAATCGCTCAAATTTTTTCATTTTTTCACCACAATCTGGCTCTGGACTCCTGATTTTTCTGATACGGAAATCTGCCAATTTTTGTTGGCGTATTCAAAAGTGATGATTATATTACCATTCAATTTCTTGATTTCCGGTTTGATATCGGCAAAAGAGCCGTTGCTGTTTGCAACTTGAATAAGGTTGATGAACATATCAAATTCCGACTCTTTATCCGGAGTGATTTCAATTCTCCAGTTGCCGTGCATCTTGCCTATATACTTTATATCGTATTTGGGATGAAGCTCCCAGTTTTTGCCTCCTGTCCAAAACTCTTTTCCTTTACCGCCGATAACGGTTATTTGAGCATTTTTCGGCCAAAGCAGAGTGCCTGATATCTTTCCCTTCCCTTCGGAAGCAGAATAAGTTTTACCGTTGACGGATATTTCATTCTGAGTATGCAGCAGCCAGCGTTTACGGTAGGAACTATTGGTTGATATTACCTTGTCAACTACCAGAAAAACATCTTTTTGCAGATGTATGAATTCACGCTCAGCAAGTTTGCATTTTTCCGGACGGTACGCCTCGGTTGCATCGCAAAGTACAGCTGAATAATCTGCAGTATGGGAAGTCTTTATTTTGGCATTTATAACTTTTTTATACTGCCCGCCATCCATAAAAGGAACTTCGCATTTGTAACCGTGATGATCTGGTCCAAAGTGTTTTCCAATCTCTTCGTTTGGCATATCAATCAAAACGGTATTGTGAGCAACGCTCTGGGCGTAATAATACGGCAAATGAAAACTCTGGGTTCTGCCTCGTGTTCCGGAATCAATGGCTTGAAAACCCTGTTTGTAAATTGTGAAGTGGTTTTGGTCATAATGGGAGTGATTGCGGGTTGGGTTTCCCGCTCTGAAGCAGGCATAGGTATCAGTTTTCGTGTTTCCAGAACGGAAATACGCTGTTCCTATGCTGGAAATATACGAGAATTTTGGAACATCCTGTATCTTACCGGCAGCAATATCACTTACAGGAGGCAGAATGAAGTCAACAAAATCATCTCCCTTATTCTTTATTCTGGCAGGAAGTTTGTTGAACAGAGCCAATGCCAGCCCTGCACATTCCGGATAAAGCGATGCTATGCTGCGCATTACCATATTCATAGTATCAACAGGCATTGCGTTATCAATGTGATGAGCATCACCAAGTCCAAACTCAAGCGGAAATCTCTCGCCAGGAAGCCAATTCATGGCAACAAATACCGGAAAATCTCTCATGTGTGTCCACCTGGCAGCTTCATTGACATTGAATGCAGATTTTACCGCAAAGAAATAACGCAATGAAGATAATGGATATTCAAGGAATGTATAAGCTACGCAGTAATGAACAAGCGCGCCTGTTCCCGCAGATATTTTTTCGCGGTGAGCAAGCATCTCATTGAAACCTTTTATTCCGCGTATAAGCTGTTTTTCCGCCTCTTGGTCATCTATTCCATCACCGTAAATAGCGGCACCGGCATAGAAGAGCAGCCGCTCTGTTCCATAATATCCGGTTTCAACGCCTCCGCAATTTCTTCTGAATGTTGCTTTGCCGTCGCGCTGAATTTCTCTGACAACAGTCAGGAGTGAGTTGGCAAAACGTTTGCGTTCCTCCGGAGTCAAATCATTATACAGCCAATCGTAGGCAATGATACTTCTTTCATAATGGTTATTCTGCCAATCAACAAGGATTTGTTTTTCCAAAGCCCATTCATAAAGAGAAGTACAGTATTTCAGATAATTTTTGGCTTTAAGCAAATATTTTTTATCCTGAGTCACAAGGTAAACAAATGCCGCATTCTGAGCCTGTTTGCCTCCGACAGTCATGACCTGAGTAAGCATGAAATAAGGACGCTTGAAATTGCTCTTGCCATTTTTATTATATACAAAACGCGCAGGATTGAAATTCCATTTGGGATTTACTCTGTATTTATCAACCTGGGCTTTCAACTTTTCAAACTGTTTTTTGGAAGTTGTCAAAGCCTGCTTGCGAATTTGTTCAATATTATCGCTGGTGATAAATATGCGCGGATGATCTTTTCTGAGCAGTTCAAGCGCAGACGAATCTGCTTCAATGGCAAATATACTGCTGCAAAACAACAGCATAGACAAGCAAAAAAGCGTCTTATTCATTATATGACAATCCTTTTACAGAGCCAGAGAGACACCCTGTTCATGGTGAAAACCATATTGCAGAGCATCAACGCTTTGACCTGCACGATTAGTGCGTTTGGTTATGATTTCTTCATAACACTTTTTGCCGACGTGGCCGTCAATAAACGCAATAGCTCCGGGAGCAGTACGGTCATCGGGATAGATTGCTCCGGAAGTGGATGAGTAAATTCTTGTATCAACGCTTCCGCCATGACGGAATGCCACAAATTGAGGATAGTTTACCACAGCATTATCTCGCCTGATATTCTCAATAAACATTACTGTTTCTGAAGCATAAAATACTGAGGAAAGTTTTCTTGACTTGTATTTGTTATCCGTATAACTTTTGCCTTTTATTCCAAGATACGGATTGCTTGAATAGTGTGTGTATTTGTAACCTTTGGTTGAGTCGGAAGAAAATTCAGTACCCTCCAGCGGACATATCATCTGTCCTTTGGTTTGGGTATTTCCAGCATAAGCTATTCCCCAGCCTTTGGAATATTTGTTGCCGTTTATATCAACACCGGAAATAGTTTCAAACCAGTATTTTCCGGTTGTACCTATGGTCGCAAGAATCCAGTCATCACTATCAGCTGTGTATTGAGCAGAAGCGGCAACAAGGGATTTGAGATTGTTTGTACAGCTCATGCCTTTGGCTCTGTTGCGGGAGGACTGAAGCGCAGGCATAAGAATTGAGGCAAGTATTGCAATAATAGCTATAACAACCAGAAGCTCAATAAGAGTGAATTTGCGGTGGGGGGTGGTTATTGATAAATTATGCTTATTCATATTTTCTTCCTTAAACTGAATTACGGTATAAAAATCTGCATCAACAAAATCAATGTTGATGCAGATTTTTGTTTTTACACTTCAAAAACAGGAATCAAACCGGCTTTTTCCATTATTGCAGCTTGACCGAAGGCAAGAATAATCGGACCGAAAGCGTGGGTGTCGTTCACCTGATAACGCCATGCGGCGTAGTCCTCTCCTCTGCCGAGGTTCGGGCAGAGACAGCCGACACAGCAATGGTGGATTGAGCCATCGAGGGCGATATAACGTTTGAGTCCGTTTGTCGCTTTGGTGAAGGCGGCAAGGTAGGTTTCTTTGTCAACCAATCCCATCTCGACCGCTTTCGCCATGGCGTAGATGATGAGGCAGGTCGAGGAGCTCTCGACAAAGCTCTCGGGCATATCGAGCACCTGATGGAACATTCCATCCTCATCCTGAACCGCAAGGCAGCCCTCGAGGTTGGCGATGAGTGCCTGTTTGAAGAATTCGTAGTCCGGATGCTCTTCACCAAGTCCCTCGAGCAGCTCGACCAGAGTGTAAACTCCCCAGCCCTCTCCCCTGCCCCAGAAGGCAGTGAGCTGCGGGTCGTCGTTGAAGTTGATCGCCTGATGGTAGAGCTTGCTTTCGGTGTTGAACAGCAGACGGTGGTGTCCCTTCATCTGATGGATGGCATCTTCGATGTACTCGGGCTTGTTGAAAGCCTGTCCGAGCCACATCAGGAACGGAGAAACTCCGAAACAGGTATCGATCCAGAGCGCACCGTTGGCGTTGCCGGGTTTCTGCGGAACACGGTGGTGGCAGAAATATCCCTCAGTGTCACGGGGCTGCTCGGTGTGGAGCATCTCGGCGTAACGTTTCAGAATATCCTCTGCCTCATCGAGCAGACCGTTCTTGTAGAGGAATGCGGTCGCATTTCCGCCGATGCAGTAGCAGCGTTTACCGAAAACGCCTCCGGCATTGTCAAATGCTCCGCTGATGTACGGAGTGGCATACTCTTTCAGGTCAGCCAGCAGAGCCTTGTCATCGAAATACATGGCGTATCTGGCAATGGCAGTCATTCCGAGCACATTGGCGTAGTGATTGGGTTTGGTGAGCTTCTTTTCGAGCTCCCAGGTGCGCTTTACAATGTCGTGGTAAGTCATGATCATCTGCCCATCCATCCGCCGTCAACGAGGTAGATGGAGCCGTCAACGTAGTCGCTGGCGGCTGAGGCGAGGAACACTGCCACTCCCTTGAAGTCCTCCGGAGTGCCCCAGCGTCCGGCAGGAATACGCTCGAGTATCTGACGGCTGCGGGTCTCATCGGCACGCAATGCGGCGGTGTTGTCGGTGGCGATGTATCCGGGAGCGATTCCGTTGACGTTGACGCCGTATTTTGCCCACTCGTTTGAGAGAGCCATGACCAGCTCGCCGACTCCGGCTTTGCTGGCGGCGTATCCGGGAACGGTGACTCCGCCCTGGAAGGTCAGCAGACTGCAGGTGAAGATGATTTTGCCGCTTCTGCGCTCGACCATATCACGTCCGAACTCGCGTGCCATGATGAACTGGGCATCGAGGTTGATGGCGATGATTTTATCCCAGTACTCATCGGGATGCTCGACGGCGGGTTTGCGCAGGATGTGTCCGGCGTTGTTGAAGAGGATATCCACCACCGGGTGCTCTTTTTTCACCTGAGCGATGAAAGCGTAGAGAGCTTCACGGTCGGAAAAGTCACAGTTGTAACGGTAGAATTTGCGGCCGAGGGCTTTGATTTCCTGCTCGACTTCGCTGTTTTCCTCGAGATTGGCACTGACACCGATGATGTCGGCTCCGGCTTCGGCAAGACCGACGGCTATTCCGCGGCCGATACCGCGGCGGCATCCTGAAACGAGGGCGATTTTTCCATCAAGTTTGAATTTGTCGAGAATCATTTTGTTTTACTCCTCAATATTTCCACATTTGATAAGGGTTTTAAGAGCGGTGGCACTGCCGGTGTTGGCTGAAAATGCCTGTTCGATATCATCGAGGTCATAGACTCCGGTGATGATTTTCTCAAGCGGCATACTGCCGGAGGCGGCGACTGCGAGAGCGGCATCGAAATCCTCTGCCTCGTAAAGTCTTGCTCCGAAGAGGCGCAGCTCTCGCCAGAAGAACTTGTGCAAATTCACCGGAACCGGCTGGCTGTAAATACCGACGGCGACGATGCAGCCTTTGGTGCGGACAAGCTCGGTCATGATTTCCGCTGCCGGAACGCTGGCGGTGACTTCAAAGAGAACGTCGGCACCGGCACCGTTGGTAGCGGCATTGACCTTGGCAACGATATCCTCCTCTTTGGGATTGACGGTATCGAAGCCGCATCCTTTGGCGAAGTCGAGGCGGTACTGGTTGATTTCGGAGACCATCACTCTGGCTCCGGCAGCCTTGGCGACCATGGCGATGAGCAGTCCGATGGGACCTCCGCCCATGACGAGGGCGAAGTCACCCTTCTTCAATCCTGAGGTACGGACGTCGTGACAGGCGACGGCGACCGGCTCGATCAGAGCTGCCTCTTTGAGTGAGAGATTGGCGGGAACCTTGTAAAGAGTGCGCTCTTTGACGGTCCAATACTCCTGAAAAGCACCGATGCTGTCGATGCCCATAAATTTGAGGTTCATGCAGATGTGGGAGTGTCCGGCTTCGCAGGCGGGGCAATCGCTGCACCAGTCGAGAGGACGCACCACCACGCGGTCTCCGGGAGCAAAACGGGTGACTCCGCTGCCGACCTTCTCGACCACTGCTGATGCCTCGTGACCGATCACCTGCGGAGGATTGACACGCTTATCCATCTTGCCGTGGAAGATGTGCATATCGGTACCGCAAATTCCGCAGTACGCCATTTTCAGCATGACTTCATCGGCTTTGGGCTCGACCGCATTGACGTCGCGGATATCGAACTTACCTTGACTCACATAGTATGATGCTTTCATTTCAACAACTCCTTTTCAATTTTCTTCATCATTGATGAATACCAGTTACATCTATATATTATAATATGCACCCCGCTGAAACATAATTCAAGTAAAAATCATACAAAACAAAACATTTTTGCAAAAAAAATCCCCTGCTGATGTAAACAGCAGAGGAAATCATCATTTAACCTGCAATCAGTTTCAATTGATCGCTTTCAGGAAATAACGCTTGAAGAAACGCTCGGGGTCGAGTGAACGCTTGGCGTGACGCAGCCCCTCTTCGTTCATATCCTGTTCACGGTTCATGAATTTTGCTTTGCCGCGCAGGGCGATGGCGAGCTGCCAGGTGAGAGTCTGAGAGACTCCTTTGATGGCGTGGTCAGCCTTTTCAAAGTGGATATCGACCGTATCTGAGGGCAGCATACTGTAAACGGAAAATCCGGCGGGATAACCGGGTTCGGCGTAGATGATGATACCGGCAAGTCCGAGCTCATCGAAGTTGCGCCACGCTCTTTCCATAGCCAGAGCCTCCTCATCGAGGAACTCGCACTGGACGAGACGGGAGTTGAGCTCAGTCGCAAGTTTTTCGACAGCGGGCAACTCCTCTTTGGTGATTTTTCTCACCTCGGCGTAGGGCCAGTTCGCCTGAAACTGTTTGACCAGATTGTACTTTTTGCGCAGTTTCGGACCGTTGAAAGTGGCGATTTTTTCGACCGAAAAGAGGTAGTCGATAGCACCCTCATCGTACTCGATTTCAAAGAAGCGGTCGCAATCCTCGTGGCGGTCGAGGAACTCCTCGGGCACATCGTAGATACCGCCGTCGGTCAAACCTGCCTCAACGAAAGCATCGCTGATCTGCTTGAGCTCTTCCGGAGCAGTCCACTCACCGATGGGGTAGTGGATGACTCTGGCAACACGCTCGTAAACCACAAGTTTGCCCTTGAGCTTAAGGAACTCGATGCCATAGGGCTGCTGATACATAAAAATACTCGGAAAACAGCACTCGCAGCTCTGGCTGTGCATCATTTCCAGATGTTTTTCAAAAAGTTTCCGGTCGCCGATTTCCACGGGACGGAGTGAGGAAAGGTCAATTTTCATATTTTACCGTGACCAAAGTTTTTCTTCCTGAAGCATACGTCCAGCTCCGTTGACCACCGCGTTCAGGGGATTGTCGGCAATAAAGACCGGCAGACCGGTCTCTTCGGTCAGGAGTTTATCCAATCCGGCGAGCATGGCACCGCCGCCCGCAAGCATGATGCCGCGGTCAATAAGGTCAGCCGCCAGGTCAGGCGGACAGTCGTCAAGAGTTCCGATAACCGCCTCGAGAATGGAGGTAACGGGCTCCTGAAGAGCAATGCGAATCTCGGACGCCGTGATGCGGACTGTCTTGGGGATGCGTGAAAGCTGATCGAGTCCTTTGACATCGAGCTCTTCATCATCCTTGACGGGATAAGCACTGCCGAGTTTTATCTTGATGCGCTCGGCGGTCAGCTCTCCGATGAGGAGATTGTGCACCTTGCGCAAGTGGTTCATAATTGCATCATCGAGTTCATCACCGCCGACACGGACACTTCTGGCACTGACGATACCGGTAAGTGAAAGCACGGCGACTTCGGTAGTACCTCCGCCGATATCGACGATCATGCTTCCGGCGGGGTCAGCCACGGGCAAGCCGACACCGATAGCAGCCGCCATCGGCTCTTCGACCAGCAGGACTTCACCTGCTCCGGCACGCTTTGCGCTATCCTCGACGGCACGCTTTTCGACCTCGGTGATACCGGAGGGAACCGCTATCACCAGTATGGGAGCAAGTATTCTGCGGTACCACGGAACCTGGCGCATTCCTTTTTTGATGAAATGGCGGAGCATCTCTTCGGTAATCTGAAAGTTGGCTATGACACCGTCTTTCATGGGTCGGATCGCTCTGATGTTACCGGGAGTTTTACCGAGCATCTCTTTAGCTTCACTTCCGACCGCAATAACAGACAGCTGCGCCTGATTGACTCTCACCGCCACGACCGACGGTTCCGCCAGCACTATGCCCTGATCTCCGACATAGACAAGGCAGTTGGCAGTTCCGAGATCGAGACCGATATAGGTCGAAAACATTTTGGATAAGTATTGTGTGCCCATTTTTCTGTTTGTTTTTACCGGTAATGTTACATATACAATTAAACCTCTCTTAAGATAATCCTCTTTCGCTCTTTTTGCAAGCATATATCGTGATTTTCGTGCTTTTTTTATTGATTTTACACCATTTTACGGTTAATTTGCGCACTTTTCTTGAAAATGGAGCCTTTCAAGTATATTTTATAAACACAATAATTCACGGAAATTGATGAAGAATGATTAAAACACTTGACATAACCAAAGAGTACCCTGCTCCTGAATACCCAAAAATCACGTCCGCCGTCGAACTGCGCAACGGAGTTGTGGTACGCATGCCGAACCATCTCGGCGATACCGTCATGGCTCTGCCCGCACTGGTACAGCTGAGAAAGATGCTGTCCTCCGAGTTTGCGCTTACCGTGGTGGCTCCGGCGTACCAGAAAGAGCTTTTTCTTGCGCTTGAAGATATCGTTGACAGCTTCATTCCGCTTGCATCTCAGCACAAGGCGTGGAGCCTCAAAGAGATAAAAGAGGTCAAAAAGATGCACTTCGGGCTCGGAGTTCTCTTCAACAACTCTTTCCGTGATGCCCTGATGCTGCGCCTTGCCGGAGTTCCTGCGCTTGCAGGTTCCGACCGCAGGATGAGAAAACTTGTCTTAACTTACGCATTTGCCTACCCTCCCCGTCCTGAAGCAAGGGCGGCTGAGGTGCATCAGGCGAACCGTCTGCTCGAGATGGTCTATGCTCTCGGAGCTCCGAAGTGGGATGGAACTCTTCCTCAGTTCAAGAGCCTGTCACCTGAAAAGTGTTCCGCCGACATTGCCGATGCGTGCAAACAATCCAAACTCCTCACCGTCTCTCCCGGGGCGGCTTACGGAGCTGCCAAGCGGTGGCCCGTTTCTCACTTCAAACAGGTCTGTCAGCACTGGATAGATGAGGGCGGATTTGTCGCCATCGTCGGAACTCCCTCTGAAAAAGCCATCGCTCAGGAGTTATCTGCAAATATCGCTCCTCAAAGCCACATCGACCTCTGCGGAAAAACCAAACTTGATGAGTTGATGACTCTGATAAAATCATCCGCCGCCGTGTTGGCAAACGACTCAGGCATCATGCACCTCGGAGCGGCTCTCGGCAAACCGGGTGTCGCAGTGTTCGGTCCGACCGACCACACGGCAACAGGTCCGATATCTCCGCTCTGGAAACTGGTTATCACTGAAGAGAAATGCGGTCCGTGTTTCAAGAGAGTGTGTCCGAAAAACAACCCGCTCTGCATGCTCAACATAACTCCCGGCGAAGTCATCTCCGCCCTGCATGAGCTCAAAAATTGTTGAAATAAAAGAGCTGACTGAATAAACTCTTTTTTCCTGACACACAAAAAAAACGGAATTTCACGCCGCAATGACTGTGAAATTCCGTTTTTATTTTCGGACAACAGTTATTTACCGTTTCTTCTTGGGATTTATCCAGCTGTTGATGATGGCGAGGCTCGGCGGACCGCATGAGCCGTGGGCGGTGTGCGGAATCGATATGAATTTGACGTTCTTATTCTTATAGACGCGTATGAGTCTTGCGGCAAGCAGAGCGTTTTCCTCGACTCTGGCGGGCCAGTCATAATTGGTGTCTCCGACCAGGAAAGCCATCACGGGAGCATTCTTTGCCGCATGGAACACTGGAGCGTACTCATCGACCATGAAATCGGGCACACTTTTGTCGAGCTCCCTGCGCTCACCGAGCACTCTGAAGTGGGTCGTCATCTGTCCTGAAACAGGGAAATATCCGGCGATTTGGTGGGTATCGACACCGAAAGCTGCGAGATATTTTTTATCCAGAGCAATCATCGCAGTGAGATATCCGCCTGCGGAGTGACCGGTGACATAGACTTTCTTGGGGTCGCCGCCGTATTTTTCGATATTTTTGACAGTCCAGGCAACCGCCGCCGCCGCATCGTAGATGTAATCTGGGCACTTGGCACGGGCTCCTGAAAGACGGTAGTTCACGGCGACGACTGCCGCTCTGGTACGGTCGATGTTCTTCGGAAAACCGCCACTGCCGCGTGTAAGTCCGCCTCCGTGCAGATAGACCAGAGTCGGAAATCCCTTTTCTTTGTCGGGAATACTCAAATGAAGTTTGCACCTCTCGGCACGGTAATCGACATTTCCCTGAGCCTTGGCATCCAGTGGGTAATAAGGAATATCCCTCAGCTCTCTGGCTTGAGAAAACACCGCTGCGACCAACAGCAACAACATCATTTTAAGTTTCATTGTTTTTCCTTTCGTTTGTTCTAAACTGAAACTGTAAAAATATACCACTAAAGCCGCTTTTTTTCAAGCACTCTTACAATTTTTACAGAAATATAAAATTTTTAAGGAAAAACATTTGCCGTAACGCAGATTTTGTGTTATATTCTCTTTATGTATTTTGTTTTAACAAAAATAAACTCAAATAAAATGGAGTATCATCATGGCTAAAGAGCTTTCACGTTCCAGCTATCTGGAAAAAAATGTCGGTGACTTCTCTGATGAAATCATCATCGGCGGCCGCCGTTATGTCAAAGTTGACGATCTGCGTTACGGAACCAATCCCCACCAGCCCGCCGCTTATTACCGGGAAGAGGGCAAAGAGGGTGTCATCGGCGGAATGAAGATTCTGAAGAACGGCAAGAGCGGTCTCTCTCAGACCAATCTCGAAGATATTTCAGGAGCTCTCAACATAGTCAAATTCTGTGACCGTCCTGCCTGCGCCGTGATGAAACACGTCAACCCCTCCGGAGCGGCTGTCTCCCTGCCGGGCGAGACTCTCACCGAGATCTATCTCAAAGCCAAGAACGCCGATGCCCGTGCCGCTTTCGGCAGCGTGGTGGCTTTCAACGTCGAAGTCGGTGAGGATACCGCAAAAGAGATCATGTCAAGTTTCGTTGAGTGCGTTGTTGCTCCCTCATTCACTCCTGAGGCGGTTGCGGTTTTCAACGACGGCGAGACCTACAAGCTCAACAAGCATATCCGCATCGTGCAGTGCGGCAACCCTGCCGACCTGCCCCGCTACACCGGTGAGCCCGACAGCTCTTACAATACCATAAAGGTGCTCGCCGACGGTTCACTTATCGTGGCTTCTCCGCTCACCACCTCGATGCGCAGTGTCGAAGACCTCTGCAAGGCTTCAGGAAGCAACAGCCGCTGCGGAGAGCAGATTTCAGAAGTCGAGCCCACCGAGCAGCAGAAGCTCGATATGCTCTTCTCATGGTACGTCAACATCAGCGTGCGCTCCAACGGAGTGGTCATCGTCAAAGACGGTCAGACCCTCTGCGTCGGTACCGGTGAGCAGGATAGAGTCGGTGCCATCGAGCAGGCCATCGCCAAATTCAAGCAGAAATACACCGGTGAGGGAACTCTTGAGGGTGCAGTTATGTCCAGCGACGGATTCTTCCCCTTCGAAGATGGTGTCGAAGTCGCCGCCGCCGCCGGTATAAAAGCTATCGTTGCTCCCGCAGGCTCACTGCGTGATGCCGATGTCATCAAACGTGCCAACGAACTCGGAGTCGCCCTCTGTCACGCTCCCGAGCGCATCTTCTCTCACCACTAATTCATAAAGGATAAATAAAATGGCTAAAATCAACGACAAAAAAGTCAACTCGGGAATGGGTGAGGCTCTCTTCAGCGACAGAGAGCGTTTTGAGATGTGGTTTACCGAAAACTGGAAGAAAACCGCCATCATCTCTCTCGTCGTCGTCTGCGCCTTTTCTGTTGCTTTCGGAATCAGAGGACACATCGAAAACAGCCGCAAGGCAGGTGCCGCAGAACTCTCAGCGGCAACAACTGTCGATACCCTCAAAGCCGCCATCGCCAAAAACTCAGGCAATCCCGCCGCCGCTGTCGCCGGAGTGAGACTTGCCAATATGCTCTTCGATGCCGGCCGTTACGCCGAGGCGATCCCGTTCCTCGAGCAGGTCGCAAAGGATAAAGATGCCGACCCCATGCTGGTCAGCACGGCAAAAATGAACATCGCCAAAGCTCTTGAGCTCTCCGGAAAACTCGAAGATGCCGCCAAAGCGTTTTCAGCCGCAGCCGCCGCAAGCAGCAACTTCATCATCAAAAGTGAGTCAGCTTTCCACGCTGCAAGACTCTACGCCAAGCTCGGCAAGACTGCCTCCGCTCTCGAAGAGATACAGAGCATCGAGGCTGCCAAGGCAGGAAACAATGCGATGAGTCCCTACGCCGATGATGCCGCTGTGCTCAAACTCGCCATCGAAAACGGCGAATACGGAAAAATAAAATAAGGTCTGAAAATCATGTCCATCCCCTCCCCCGGCAAGCGTGAACTCGGACTGCTGAAAGCTCTCCTCACCCGCGGAGGAAGAAAACGCTCCGGATGCTGCCGCTGTGAGGGATTAAGGGCAGTCGAAGAGCTGCTCGACCGAAAAAAGGAGCTGGTCGAATTTATCGTTGCCACTCCCAAAGCGGTCTCCATGATAAACCGTGAGCTCCCCAATCTGAGACTGCTCTCAGATGAGGAGCTTGCTGAGTATTCCGACACCTTGAACTCGCAGGGAATAATTGCCGTGGCAAAAATCCCGGAGTTCCCCGACTCTCCCGTGAGCGGAAATTTCATTCTCGCCCTCGATCTGCTCAACGACCCCGGCAACTTCGGAACCATCGCCAGAACCTACCGTGCCATCGGCGGATGTGAGCTGTGGTACACCAAAGGCTCAGTCGATCCCTGGTGCGACAAAGCCATCCGCTCGGGAATGGGTGCTCAATTCGCCCTCAACGTCAGAAAATTCGATGACCTGCCGACTCTTTGCGACAACGCAGAAAAAGCAGGATATCCGACCGTCTATATCGCCGACCCGCACAAGGGTGAGAGCTGTTTCAAAGCCAAAGGGCTCTTCGACAAATCCGTTCTGGTCATCGGCGGTGAGGCAAACGGAGTATCGATGTTCCCTGAAAATGCAAAGAGTGTAATGATTCCCATGCCGGGCAATTACGAATCTCTCAATGCGGCTCAGGCGGCAACAGTTCTGCTGCTTGAATCTGTACGCCGCTCCACTGAGTATATTTGATATGAACAACATTTACTTTCTCTATCTCGCTGTTTTTGCCGGAAGCTGTGCTCTGACACTCGTGCTCACTCCGCTCTTCCGCAAGCTCGCCGCTGTGACCAACTTTATGGATGTTCCGGCTGACAATCACAAGGGACACAAAAAAGCAACTCCCCTGCTCGGAGGTCTTGCCATGTTCACCGCATGGATAAGCTGTATTCTCTTCGGAATAGTCATCACCAACAGCCGCTTCGCATCCCTGATACAAACTCTTAAAACTGAACACCTTCAGGGCATCGGCTCAGCTACCGGTCAACTTATTTTCGTTATCGGCGGTGCCGTTCTCGCCGTCCTGCTCGGACTTATCGACGACAAGATAGCCATGTCGGCTAAGGTCAAATTTTCAGGTCAGTTCGTTATCGCCGTCATCGCCGTCTTTTTCGGAGGCGTGAGATTCAACATCTTCCCTGAGCTCCCCGGAGTGTGCACCGCTTTCACGCTCTTCTGGATCATGCTTCTGATGAACTCCATCAACTTCTTCGACAACATGGATGGTCTTGCCGTCGGCACCGTCGCCATCGCCATGGCTCTCTTTTCGCTCATCGCCGCACTCAACGGTCAGTTTCTGGTGGCAAGTTTCGCCGCACTCAACTGCGGAGTCTGCTGCGGCTTCTGGTTTTACAACGCCAATCCCGCCACGATTTTCATGGGCGACTCGGGAAGTCACTTCATCGGATATCTGGCGGCAATAATTTCCTCTGAGGTGACTTTCTTCGACAAGAGTTTTTCGCTCTCAAGATTTCCGGTGCTCATGCCGATGCTGATTCTGGCACTTCCGCTTTTTGACACGTTGATGGTCGTGCTCATCAGAACCAAAAACCGCAAGCCGTTCTGGATAGGTGACCACAATCATATCTCACACCGCTTCGTAAGAATGGGACTCGATCGCAAGCAGGCGGTCAATCTCGTGCACCTCATGGCTCTTGCCATCGGTATCGGAATACTTCCGGTGTTCTGGGGCAACTTTATCACCGCCGCCATTCTGGTCGCTCAATCGCTGATACTGCTTTTGATCATCACCTGTATGCAGGTGTGGCTGTCAAAGAAAATTGATGCTAAAGAGTGAAAAACGACTTGAAAAATACAATTACGGTGCTATTTGTATAAAAGAGAGAATAATTACTGATTTTAGAAGGAGGGTTGATTTATGAAAAGACGCGATTTTCTTAAAGCCCTTGCCGCCATGGGAATTTACGGAGCGTTTTCTCCGTTTGCCGGCAGCAAAGCCGTTGGAAATACAATAAAAAAGTCGTCCATATCCGGCAGCAGAGTAAAGTCTGTGATCGAGATATGGGTGTGGGGAGGTCCCTCTCAGCTTGAGACCTTCGACCCCAAGCCGAAAGCAGGCTTTGAGTTCAACGGCGGTTTCGGAGCTATTCCGACCAATGTTCCCGGCGTTGAAGTGAGTCAGTTCATGCCTAAACTTGCGCAGCACGCTGACAAATACTCGATCATCCGCAGCATGACCCACAAGTACTTCGGTCACGAGGCGGCGACCTATCTCATGCAGACGGGAAGAGTTCCCGGAGGCGGCAGAACTTATCCCGCTATCGGAGCCTTGTTTGCCCGCTTCAAAGGGCACGAGTATCAGGGCAAACTGCCTCCGTACATTGCGCTTACCATCAACAAGGGCCGCTTCTCGGAAAACGGTTTTCTGAGTGACCGTTACCGTCCGCTCGCCACCGGAGGAAATCCTGCGGCTCCGCGCTTCGTGGTTGACGGCTTCGTTCCTCCGGGAGACGCCACAGCCGAAGAGATCAGAAAGCGGCAGGAGTTCGCCCGTTCTCTTGATGTTCTCGGCAGTGACTCTCCTGAGCACCCTGAGTTCCTCGCCTTTGAAAAGGCAGGCGATGCCGCTCAGGAAATCATCAACGGTACCGCCGCACAGGCGTTCAATCTCGCTCTCGAAAGTGAGGAAACCAGAAACTTCTACGGCAGAAACAAGTTCGGTCAATCCTGTCTTGTCGCCCGCCGTCTGGTCGAAGCGGGAGTTCCATACATCACCATCAACGCAACCGGCTGGGATACTCACATCAGACACTTCGAGACCCTCAACCGCATCGCTCCTGAGATGGATCAGGCGGTAGCGGCCCTGCTCTCTGATCTGCACAACAAAAAACTGCTCGATCAGACCATCGTCTGGTGGAGCGGTGAGTTCGGCAGGACTCCTAAAGTTGACACCGAACCGCCGTGGAACGGAGGCAGAAACCACTTCGCAACCTGCTTCTCAGCCATGGTGGCAGGCGGAGGTTTTGCCGGAGGCAAAGTCATCGGTGAGTCTGATGCCACAGCAGCTAATGTAGTCAACCGTCCGGTTGCTCCGCAAGACCTGCTCGGCAGTATCTATGAGCTCGCAGGAATAAATCCTGACGGTGAGTTGCCAAACCCCATCGGACTCAAAACAACTATTCTTCCTCAGGAATCAAAAGCAGGAAGGCTCAGAGAGCTCTATATGTGACGATGAAAAACAAGCTGTTCAACTCATTTACCTCGTTTTGCAGGAAGCCGCAGAACGGAGTTTACACCGTTATACTTTTCACCATCGTTGCGTGGAGCGTTCAGTGCTCTCTTTTACAGAGCGTACTCGGACTCGATATCCTCGAAGCTCTGTCGTGGGGCACTCACGGAGATATCTGGGGCAATACCAAGCACCCTCCGCTTTCCGGCTGGATAGCCTACTTTTTCCACACCGTCTCAGGAGGGCACGACTGGTCGCTCTATCTTGCGGCGCAGCTCTGTCTTGCCGTCGGAATATTTTTCACCTACAAAACGGCAAAACTCTTTCTCGATGAGTACGCTTCCGCCGCAGGAGCTGTTCTGCTGTGTTCCTGCTATTACTACTGCCCGTCACTTCTGAAATTCAGCACCTTTTTCGTCGAAACCGCTCTCATGCCGGTCATCGCATACTGTTTCTTTACGGCGATGCGGAAAAAATCCATCTCCTCATATCTCCTACTTGCCGTCGTATGCGCTATTGCGTTTCTCAACAAGTACTCGATCGGATTACTTTTCATCTCGATAGCGGTTTTGATGTTCACCACCAAGGAGTATCGTGCTGAGCTCAAAACGTACCGTCCGTATCTGGCAGCAGTGGTGTTTTGCGCCATCATTTCTCCCCACATCAACTGGCTTGTTCACAACGATTTCGTCTGTCTCGGACACGTCGGGAACCGTCTGCACGAAAAATTCAAATGGTATGAGCCGCTCGCCGTTGCCGCCACCGGAGTTTATCCCACGGCTATGGCATTTGCCGTACTGGTGCTGTCGGCTCTGCCGCTGAGAAAGTCGCTAGAAAGGTGCGGAGTCAATAAAGATGTTTTCAAGTGGAGCGGTATCTTCACCGCCATTCCGGCGGCAATTTTATTTGCCAGCTCCATCTGCGGAAACAGTGTTATCACCATGTGGTTCAGCACCCTCGCCTCGTTCAGCGGAATACTGGCGGTCTCGCTTTTTCCCTGTAAAATAACAGATAAACTCTACCGCAACACTCTGTTTATCGTGCTGGTTTACATGATTTGTTTCTTTGCCGGAACAACGGTTGACCTCGCTGTAAAGAGCCGTCCGAGACTCCACATGGATACGCAGGAAGTCCTCGCTCACGCCGATGCCGTCTGGCAGAAACACTGCCCCGGCAAGCCGATGAAATTCGTAGTCGGTGACCGCTGGTACGGCAACATCGTTTCACTCTATCACCGGGAGAAGCCGGTCATCCTCGAAATGGATAAAGAGCTGAAAAACGACTGGAAACGGCGAAACTACATCGAAAAATCCCTCAAACACGGAGCAATAGTCATCGGCAGAAAAGAGGAGCTCTTCAAAGAGTTTGCCGATGAACTCGCTAAGAAAAGCGGTCAGAAACTTGATTTCACCCGCAAATACGAGTGTCACTATCAGGCTCTTCTGGGCAAAAAGAAATCCAGAAAAGTATTCATCACGGTCATCAAAGCACAACAATAGTCACCTGTAAACTTTTGTTGTGAAGAAATAGAACCGGCGGCGGACGCATTGCGGTCAATCTCGTGCCTTGCTTCTGCGCTGCTTCGGTCATGTACAGTCGTACACTCCCTGCGCTGCTCATACGCAAAACACGACCTTGACTCACACTGCATCCGCCGATGCAAATTTGCGTTTTGCGTTTTGTCACAAATACGGAAGACGGATGCAAATGTGCGTTTTGCGTTTTGTCACAAATACTGATGACGGATGCAAATGTGCGTTTTGCGTTTTGTCACAAATACTGATGACGGATGCAAATGTGCGTTTTGTCACAAATACGGATGCTTGCACATTTCATCAAAATCAGAATAGTATCAAATATACAAACTTTTGTTGTGAACAAAGAGAACCGGCGGCGGCTCCGTTCTAAAATACTATGTTGAGCACGAATGCTCTTATGGCGAGCTCTTCGTTGACGTTGTAGTTCAATGTTGACACCAGTGTTTCGGCTTCGGCAAGTATTTTTGCTGCCTTTTCTTCTGAAACTGCCGGAGGAGCCGTTTCTCCGAAAACCTCCTTGTTGGGCAGTTCGTCAAAAGCTATTCCCTGCGAGAGCATGAACACCTGAAAACAGAAGCAGGATATCGCAGAGAGAAAACTGCGGCGTTCCCGCATGTAGGCTCCGAAAATCATGTTGTTGAGCCGCTCTTCGAGACGTTTTACCATGGAGTTATCCTCCATCTGCTTTGCGGTCTTTATCATGGTCTCAAACTTTTCGTTTTCGGTCTGCTTCGCCCGCTCGAGCAGTGAGGAGGCAATCGAAATTATCTCCGAAGCGGCTTTTTCGGCGGTGAGCAGGTCATTGGCGGTAAAACAGGTGTCATAGAGTGCTGAAAAGAGCTGCTCCGCTCCGGGAAAATCGTACTGCAAGCCGTCTGACGGCAGCACGATTTGCTGGCAGCGGCTTCTGGTGGTCGGCAGCAGGGATGAGGGATTTCCGGTCACCAGAATAAGCGTGGTGTCGGCAGGAGGCTCTTCAAGGGTTTTCAAAAGTGCGTTCTGAGCCTCTTTGCCCATGCGGTCGCAGTCGTATATTATTCCGATTTTGCGCCATCCGCTCTGCCAGCTGGTCAACTGGAAACTGTTGATGAAATCCCTGATGGTATTGGGAGCAGGATTATCACGATTGCCCACCTGTATCTGGTACATCTTGCCGACGGGTGAGAGGGTGTGCAGTTCAGAATAGACTCCGCGCTCAAGTTTGGAACAGCAATCACAATCATCGACCACCCTGCCCGCAGTGAGAAACTCAGGACATCCCGCTATCTGGGAAACCACCGTGGCAAACTCATTGCGGATAGTTTCCGAGGTGCTGGATATCAGAAAAGCGTGAGCAAGTCTGCCGCTGCGGCGGGCGTTTTCGAGATTGGCAACGACATCCGGATATAAACTACTGTACCTTGAATAAACACTCATCGATCAAAATTTCCACATCGTGTGCAATCTCTTCCCGGGTGCGCAGGGCATCCACGACTTTGATGCGGGAGGAGTTTATTTCTGCCAATTTGAGAAAAGCCGCTCTGACGTTGCAGTGGAACTCAATATTTTCCTGCTCGAAACGGTCAAACTTGCCGCAGGTCTGCTCACGTTTGGCGGTGCGGGCGAATCCGCTTTCGACCGGCAAATCAAGCAGGATGGTCAAGTCAGGATGACAACCGCTGACGGCATAGTTGTTGAGATACTCAATGACACCCGCCTCTACTCCCCGTGCTCCGCCCTGATATGCGGAAGTGGAGTCGTAAAAACGGTCGCAGATCACACAAACGCCGGAATCCAGTGCCGGACGGATGACCTCTTCAACGTGCTGTACCCGGGCGGCTTCCATCAGAAGAAGCTCGGTGGCTGTATGAAGTCGCTCTTCTCCTTTGTGGCGTTTGAGCACATCACGCAGCTGTTCGGCGAGCGGAGTTCCTCCGGGTTCACGGGTGCGCAGACACTTTTTTCCGCTTTTTTGCAGATGCTTTTCTATTGCCTGAGCGAGAGTGCTTTTACCTGCTCCCTCAGGTCCCTCTATTGTAATAAAAAATCCACGAGTCTGAGTATTCATAACTGCTTTATCCATATTTATTGTTACAATCATAATATGCCATAAAAACAAGTTTTTTCAAGTCGATACAGAAAGATTATTTTACTGCTTCCGTGAATTGCTCCTTGCAAAAAACTTTCCTTGGTGATAGATTATATACAACACTCTTTTTGCAACAAATAAAGAAAGGATTTTACCATGTTCAGGCGTTTTTTACTTCTGCTTTTGTTTGCGGCGGCTCTCACCGTTGCCGGAGCTGAAAAGGAGTCCATCTTCCGCAGTGAAATGAAAAGAGTGCTGAAAAGCGCAAAGCCCTTCATCAACCCCTCCTTCGACTCGTGCCGGATTTGGTTTGCCTCTCCCGAACTTGACAATATAAAAATACAGTACCGTCCGCTTTCAAGCCAGGAGAAATGGCAGGATGCAAAAATTTCACGCTTTACCGACGGAGACATCTCAGGTTACAAAGCCGAAATCACCGGACTGCCCAAACCGAACAGTTACGTCAGCTACGAGATGCAAATTTGTGACGGAAATAAAATCCTCGCCTCATCAAAATTCGTCAAAATCGAAAAAGGACGTCTCAAACTCGCAAAACCGGTCGCCATGGGCAAACTGATGCTGCGTCCGACTTTCAACTCATGCAGTGTTTACTTCGGAACACCAAGACTCGCTGATATCACTCTGGAGTTCAAAAAATCTGCACAAAAGCAATGGCAGAAAGCACTCGCTCCGGACTACTTCTTCGAGCAGAGCGAGGGCATGACCATGGCTGAATACCGTGGCAGCATCGTGAAACTTGATGAGAACACAATGTATGATATCCGTCTGAGCAGCGGCAAAAAAGTTGTTGCCTCAGGCTCTTTCAAAACCTGGGCAAGCGACGTTCCCGTTGCCAGAACTATCGTGCTCAAACCAAGCGACTTTGAAAAAATGCCTTATGTTATTTCCGAAAAAGGCTCTTCCGACGGCTGGATACGCTACACCGCAGAAAAGGGTACTGTGTTCAAAAGCAGCCGAAGTGTCCCGATGCTCTCGGTCAAAAACGCAAGCTACATTCTGCTTGACGACATGGTGTTTTCAGGCGGACCATCAAAAAATATCCTGACCATCGAGAACTCCAAAGCCATCCGGGTGCGCAACTGCGAAATGAGCAACTGGGGCATCATCGGCAAACCGAGGTACGACCAGTTCGGACGTTACTTCACTCCTCAGATGAACCGCAATCAGTACGGCATCAACTGGAACGGAGCCATTGCCATCCACGCAGGCAGCAGTGAAGTTGTGGTCGAGCGTTGCTTCATCCACTCACCCCGCAACCGTGCGAACAGCTGGTTTTACAGCCACCCCGCAGGTCCTCAGGCGATCATGCTCCACAAGCCTGACCACTCCACGGTCATCCGCTACAACGACTTTGTCGGCAGTGACGCCCACCGCTTCAACGATGCCGTCGAGAGTGTAGGAAACTTTACCGCCGACGGAGGCATCAACCGTGACTCCGACGTGTACGGAAACTACATGATTTACTGCAACGACGACAACATCGAGCTCGACGGAGGTCATCAGAATGTACGCTGTTTCTGGAACCACTTTGAAGCCGCTCTCTGCGGAGTTTCCATTCAGGGATTGATGGTTTCACCCGTCTATGTGTTCGACAATCTCTTTGCCGGAATGTGCGAGCAGTTCGGAATAGTCGGTCAGACCATCAAAACCACTGCCGTGCTCACCGGAGACAATGCAACGGCGTACATCTTCAACAACACCCTCGTGCGCGGAGGAACCGGAATAAACATCGGTGAGCGCATGAACGATATCATGTACAACAACGTTTTCAACTGCGACCGTGCCCGCATCATCACCCGTGAAAGCTCCCCCTCCCCCGGAAGCGTTTTTGCTGCCAACAGTGTCGGAAGTGCCCGCCAGCAGAAAATCAAGGGCGTTGACAACATTGTTACCAAACACGTTGACCACGATAAGGGAAACTACCTGCCGGTCAATCCGGGTAAAGCCGTATCCATCCCGAACTTTCTGCCGAACGGAGGCATCCGCGGAGCTTTTCAGCTTGAAAACACCATGATACTGCCCTACCGTCCTATCCCTGTTTCCCTCGACCGCACCAGAATCGGAGAGGTCGAAGTAAAGAATGGAACCGTCTCTCCCGCCGTGGTGAAAATCACCGCCACCGTCGGAGGTAAAGACTTCAAAGCGAATTACTCCATCCGCAAAAACCCTGAGTTCGACTGGTTTGAAGTGACTCCGTCAAAAGGAATGATCAAAAGCGGAGACAAAATAACTCTAATTGTCAAATTCGTTCCCGGAAAGATGAACAAAAATCACAACTACCGCGGAGCTTTTCTGTTCAGACTTGACAACGGATTTTCACGTCCGGTCACAGTGACCGCAAAAACCGATGCCGTCGAACCGTTCAAGCGGGAACAAGCCGGGGATTTTGCCCTCTACATCGATGCGTTCAAGCCTGCAAAAGTTTATGATGCCAAGCGGGGAAAAGTCCGAAAAATCAAAATCGTTGACGACCCGATGGCGGTAAACGGCAAATCCGTTTCCCTGCACCGGCGCACCATATACGAGTACCACATCAACGTGCCCGAAGACGGACGCTACTACTTTATGCTGCACGGCAGAAAGCTCGAAGCTCCGGAAATCCTCGCCGGAGTCAACAAGGATAAAATGGAAAAATCCAAACAGCAGTTCAGCACAGACTTCACCTCGTGGACAATGATCACTCCCGGACGTAAATTCGGCAACATGTGCCGTCACTACGACCTCAAAAAAGGGGTGAACGTGCTCAAACTGCAGGGTTCAAGCGGCAAAATCCTCTACGACGGAATAGTTCTCACCGACAATCCCGAACCCTTCGAGCCCCGTCCGTAAAATTTAACAACTCCGCATCATACTGAATGACGTGCAGTTACGATGTTGAAAAAAATATTACCGGAAAAATTTCGGGTCAGTGCCGCTTGTGTTTTGATTGCCTTTGCGGCGGTTTTGATCCTGTGGGTGTTTGACCCGAAAACTGCCAAGTGGCTGCCGAAGTGCTTTTTTAATCAGCTCACCGGATTTTATTGTCCGGGATGCGGAAATACCCGGGCTTTGTATCACCTGATACATGGTGATTTTCTCTTGTCGCTCCGCAACAACTGTCTGCTGATTCCGGCAATATTCTCGGTGGTCATCGCTTTGATTTTTCCCGGACTTGCATTGAAAAGGTCGGTTTGTTACACCGTTTTGACCGTGACTGTGCTCTTTTTTATTCTGCGGAATATTCCGCTGTACCCATTCAATTTGCTCGCACCTGTCTGATGAAAAAAAAAGCTCAGGAGTTTTTTGTTCCTGAGCTTTTCTGTTCGGATGATACCGCTTTTCAGATATCCTCTTTGGCGTAGCCGAAGCCGGGGACGTTCAGCAGAGTGGAAATATCAACCACTCCGTTGCGCCGCTCGTACAGACCGGGATGGCGGCTCTCGTAATCGAGTGACTCCTGAGGATAAAACTGCGGAGCGTTGCACTCGACTCCGCAGATGGTTCCGATGTTGGCGGCGAGAAGCGTGTGCGGCATCATGGCGAGGCGGGGATTGGTCAAATCCTGCACCATCAACTGCATACCGTGCTCCTTTGCCCAGATGCCTGAAAGCAGGGCTCCGGTCTGGGTTTTGCACACCTTGAGGGCGACTCCGTTCCAGCCGAGGGAAAGTCCGAGTTTGACGTGCTGCCAATCGTGTGCACTCTCATCCATGAAGAGCGGCTTGCGCGCTGAGACGCTCCGCACATCGATTTTGTTGCTCCCGATATCGTACGGGAAAGGCTGCTCGACGTACAGCAGCATATCGTAGATCTCAGGCTCTTTTTCCGCCAGCTCATCGAGCAGGGAGTTGACATACTCAGGCTCTGTCACCATGCAGTTGAAGTCGTAGCTTATCACTTTGCAGTTGTGTTCGAGAGCGATTTTCCCCACCGACACCATGCGGTCGTAATCGAAGTTGCGGTCAACTCCGGTGAGCTTGATTTTGAGGGCGGTTATTCCGTCACGCTCTATCCAGCGAGTGAGAGTCACGGGATAGCCGTCGCCCGGGTCTGAACCTGACACTTCGCTTTCGGTGAGGAAATCTTTTCCTCCGACAAGATGCCACACCGGAAGTTTTGACGGCACATCTTTGACAAAGTAATCCGACGGATACTTGCCGGAAAATTCGGAGTCTTTGAAGAAATACTCCAAATCGCAGGGCATAAACTCCTTGCTGTATATGCTGTAAACCGGAACATTCTTTGCCCGGGCATAGGCATCGTGCAAGGCGATGTCGAATGCAGAAAGGGTTATCAGGGCGGCAAGATATGGCATATCGCATTTGTTTGCCTGATTGAAAGCTGTCAGCCACTCGGGGAGCTCTTCGCAAATAACTTTGTATCCTGCGACCATGGGGTGCTCGCTTGAATACGCAAGACGTGAGGCGATAAACTCACCGAACTTGCACATCATTTGCTCACGGTACTGGAATGTGAGGTCAGACGGCCACGCCCAGCCTACCGACAGCGGAGTTTCTCCGTAACCTGTCGCTCCGTAATTATCGAGGGAAACCGAGGCTATCTGTATGGAGTGTATCGTCTCAGCTCCGAATTTGAGCGGCAGACGCATCTTCACCGGAATAAATTTCACTTTGCTTTGCATGATATCACTCTCACTTTATTTTGACCACGTTACCGCTGCGGGCGGATTCGTAGATAGCACAGATGAGCTCGATGGCACGGCGTGCCTCTCTGCCGTCGATCATGGGAACTGCGTCATTGCGTATGGCATCGGCGAAGTCGGCTATCTGGATGGCGTGGCCTTTGAAGCTGATATCCAGCGGAGAGCGTCCTCCGTTTTCATTGGAACTGCCGGAAAACTGCTCTATCACCCGGTCATCATCGTCGATTTTGTCAACGAACTCCCAACGGCTTATCTTATCTTCGACAACCGTGACCGTGCCGTTCTCGCCCGAAAACTCCATGCGGCGGGGGAAGCCGGGAGCACAGCAGGTGCTCACCTCGATGGTTCCGAAACTGCCGTTGCAGTATTTCAGCACGGCGCAGAGGTTGTCTTCGACCTCGATGTTGTGGGTGAAAGTTCCCGAAACGGCGGAAATCGACTCCACATCACCGTTGATGAAAAGCAGAGCATCGACCATGTGGACAGCCTGATTGATGAGAGCTCCGCCGCCGTCGAACTTGAACGTACCTCTCCAATTTGACGAGTCGTAGTAACTGTTTTCTCTGTACCACCTCATCGCCGCACTGGCAAGCAGCATCCTGCCGAACCTGCCGGACTTCATGACCCGGCGGAGCTCAAGCATCGCCTCGGATACCCGCATCTGGAAGATACATCCGAGCTTGACATGATTTTTTTCGCACGCTTCGATGATGGCATCTATACGCTCAGTGTTGATTTCAAGAGGTTTCTCGCAGAGGACATGCTTGCCTGCGTTGGCGGCTGCAATGGCAGACTCCATGTGCAGGCCTGACGGAGTGGCTACGATGACGGCATCGACACTCTCATCCGCAAGCATCGCTTCGACCGACTCGTACGCTTTGGTGGAAAACTCTTCGGCTTTAGCTTTGGCAAACTCAAAACTGCGGTCGCAAAATCCTGCAAGCCTGATATTTTCAAGCGTACCGATGGCTTGGGCATGAAGCCGTGAGATGCCCCCTGCTCCGATGATACCTATTGAAATATCTCTCATGCGCCGTGCTCCATGGTGAAGATGACGCCGAGGGCTTTATCGGGAGTGTTGCAGAGCAGATCGCCAGCCTTTTCCGCCTCATCGAGCGGCAGAACGTGGGTGGTCATGGGATCGACCAGCAGGCGTTTTTCGGCTATCAGTCTGATGAGTTCACGGGCGTTGCGCTGGGTGGTGAACTGCACGAAAGCGGCAGGATAATCTGCTCCGTGCTCCCAGACCTTGTCGTGATAACCTGCTCCGGTGCGGGATGATACACAGATGTTGAGATTGCCCGAGGCAGCTCCGCCATCTACGGAAACACGGCATCCGCCGACCAGCACGATATTGCCCATGGCGTGACCGTCAGCGGAAACTTTCATACCTTTTTTGATCGACATGAAAGCGGCTTCGGCATCACCTCCGAAAGCGAAGAGAGAGAAATCCAGACCGTAGGGAGAAGCAAACTCTTTGCGGTATTCCTCAACATTTTTTCTCTTGAAGTTGACGGTTTCGATTCCGCACTTTCTTGCGATTTTGGTTCTCAGAGCCATGCCATCCTCACCCATGACCCGGCATCCTGCGAGTTTGTAAAGCTGACAGGCGAGGTTTCCGACGATACCGAGACCGAGAACTGTTCCGTACTCACCGAATTTGACGTTGGTTCTGCGCACAGCCTGCAAGGCGGTGGCGGCAAGTGAGAGGTAGGAAGCCTGAGCGTAAGTCACGTTGTCGGGAATGGGAACAACCAGATTGACCGGAACGATGGCATAATTGGTGTGCTCGGCGGCTCCTGCGCCCATGGCGGCGACACGCATTCCGGGAGCGATATCCTTGCTGTCTCCGCAGGTTTTGAGAACGATTCCGGCATTGGAGTAGCCGAATTTGACATCCTCCGCGCCCTCTTCGGGGTTGGCACGGCGGGTTTTGGCGAACATCATCTCGGTTCCCGGACTGATAAGTGAAGCGTGAACCTCGATAAGAACTTCACCCTCTTTCAACTCCGGAACATCCTCAACAACGGTTGCGAGTTTGCCGTCAAAGCGGATAACTGCGGTCTTCTTTTTCATATTGACTCTCCTTGAAACTTTGTTAAATGATTGTTTTCAATATCCGCAAATAATGTAATACCCTTTTGCGGTTTGTAAAATATCAAAACGAACAATTTTTTATCATTTTGTATAAAATATCCGATTTTTTGCTTGACAACACGGCTTTTGAACGCTATTTTCTATACAGCAAAAATTTACGGAAACGGAAACGAAGATGAAGAGTGATACTTGTACTCCGCCGGAACTGCTCTATTTCGGCTACGGCGACGCCGCATCCCACGGAATGCACAGCCACGATTTTTACCAGATAGAGTACTGCATCAGCGGAAATATTCCGGGAGTGACCGAGCAGGAAAAAGTCCCCCTCGCTCCCGGGGAGTTCTGGATGATTCCTCCCGGTTTGAAGCACAGATTTCTCAAGAGCGAAGAGAAATACCAGTACATCACACTCAAGTTCCAGTATCAGGGTGATGTTCGCGGATTCAAGGGCAGAGACGAAATTTGCGAAGTTCTGCTCCGCTCGATACTCTCGGTGATAAAGCACGGTCAGGGAATAGACCCGAACTCAGAAGCCGCCAAGTTCATCATCGAAACCATGCTCAACGGAATCATGTCTCGTCTCTCGATACACCACCAGTCACATCAGGGAGAGCCGTATATTTTCAGCACCCTGAAAGAGATGGTGTCACGCTACGGATACAAGGTGAGTATTCCGTTTGCCGCAGAAAAACTTGCCCTGACCAGATCCCAGCTGCACTACAAGTTTTCCAAGTCATCGAACGGCAGCTCGGATATCAAGTCTTTTCTGGAAGATGCCCTGCTCGCTCTGGCGCAAAAACACCTGCGCTACTCGACGATGAACATATCTGAGATCGCAAGCGAGCTGAACTTCCCCTCGATTTACAGTTTTTCCCGCTTCTACAAACGCAAAACAGGAGTCTCTCCGCTTGAGATGAGACGTCTTGAGCGGGATGAAAACCGGTAATTATTGCCTGAAGAGTACGCTCAAATGTCTGATTTCTCTGAGACGAGTTGGTTTATCCGCTCTTCAGGGAAGAGTTCCCAAAGAGTTCCTCCTGAGATCCTGACGGCGAGCTTCATCGCCTCTATCCTTTCCTGCGGAGTCAGAACCGGGGATTCCGCAAAGAGTTTATCAAGCTCTCCTGTGATTTTTTGAGCGGTCTCCCGGCACATCGCACGCACGGTCTCTGCGGGAGTTGATTTTTTCAATCTGTGGTACTGCTCCATCGCAGAAATAAGCAAGCTCGAGCTTCTCGGATAACCTGAACACATCAGGTTCCACGGGTCGGAGCCGTTATCCCCTCCCCTGCGGAAATCGGTGCGCAGCAGCACTGCCGGCAGGTCGAGCATTTTGGCAAAACAGAACTCCACGACCGTTCCTGAATCGAGTTCGGTTCCGTCGAAATTGGCAACGATACAGTCGCACGAAAAGAGCAGTTCAAGGTCACGGTCACGTATCTCAGTGACATTGCGAATATTATTTGCCTCGCTATCCTGAGGCAGTGCGACCGTGTATCTTCCTGAAGAAAGCTCTTCGATTTCACGGGCGAGAAGAAGATTGCCGGTGATATCCTTGTGGTCGAAGAGGTCTCCTGCGAAATAGATGCGTCTTGTGTTCATAAGTTCCTCCGTTTGTTTTGAGAAAATATAATACACTTTATTTGTTTATTCAAGTTGCGCTGACAATGAAAACACTGTATATTATAGTTATAACACAGTTGCAGATAACATGGAGAAAAAAATGTCAGCTTCAAAAGTTTACTTTACCGATATGCGCGCCTGCCACGATGAATCCCTGCCTCAGAAACTTGAACGTCTGGTCAGAGCCGCAGGAATCACCTCTCTTCCGCTCGGGGATGCCTTTACTGCAATAAAAATCCACTTCGGAGAGCCCGGCAATGTCGCCTTTCTCCGCAGTGCCTACGCCGAAAGTCTGGTCAGAGTGCTGAACTCCTGCGGAGCCCGTCCGTTTCTCACCGACTGCAGCACTCTCTATCCCGGCAGGCGCAAGAATGCTCTCGAGCACCTCGACACGGCTTACCGCAACGGATTTACTCCGTATGCGGTCGGATGCCAGGTCATCATCGGTGACGGTTTGAAGGGTACTGATGAAGTTGAAGTTCCGGTTCCGGCAGGAGGAATACTCAAAACCGCCAAAATCGGCAGAGCGGTCATGGATGCCGATGTCATCATATCCCTCAACCACTTCAAGGCTCACGAACTCACCGGTATCGGAGGAGCCATCAAAAATATCGGCATGGGCTGCGGCTCAAGAGCCGGAAAAAAGGATATGCACTGTGACGGTATCACTCAGGTAAATCAGGAAAAATGTATCGGCTGCGGCAAGTGTGCCAAAGCCTGCGCCCACTCGGCTCCGGTGATAACCGACGGCAAGGCGGAAATCCTCGCCGACCGCTGTGTGGGATGCGGAAGATGTATCGGAGTGTGTCCGAAAGATGCGATATCCCCCATCTGGGAACAGGCTGCCGGACTGGTGGATAAAAAGATAGCCGAATATGCCGCGGCAGTGCTCGACAAAAGACCGCACTTTCACATCTCTCTTGCGGTGGATATCTCTCCGTACTGCGACTGCCACGCCGCAAATGATACTCCCATCGTGCCCAACGTCGGAATGTTTGCCTCTTTCGACCCGGTCGCCATCGACCGTGCCTGCGCCGATATGGTCAACAAGGCTCCGGTCATGGAAAACAGTGCGCTCGCTGAACGCCGCCGTGACGGACTCGACCACTTCACCAGCCTTTTCCCCGAAAGCGACTGGCACATCCAGCTCGACCACGCCGAAAAACTCGGAATGGGCTCTCAGGATTATCAACTTGTTGTCATTTAATAGCATTTTATGTTTGCAAACTGAGCTTAAATGCTGTATATTACACGAAAATCTTTCAACCGTAAAACAAAAAGCGTATCATGAACATTTATCAGGAACTCAAAGCCCGCGGTTTCATCTATCAGGAAACCGATGCAGAAGCCATTGAAAAGAAACTTGCCACCGAAAAAGTAGTCTTCTACTGCGGATTTGACCCCACGGGTTCAAGTCTCCATGTCGGACACCTGCTTCCCGTGATGGCGATGCGTATGCTCCAGAAAGCCGGACACATTCCGACGGTTCTGGTCGGCGGTGCCACCGGTGCCATCGGCGACCCATCAGGACGCTCCACCGCACGCAACATGCTCACCATGGAGACCGTCAACGCCAACGTCGAGGCTCTCAAAAAACAGCTGGCTCACTTCATCACTCTCGAGAACGGCGAAGCCAATTTCGTCAACAACGCCGACTGGCTCGGTGAGCTGAAACTGCTGGATTTTCTCCGTGATATCGGCAGCCGTTTCTCGGTCAACCGTATGCTGGCGCAGAAATCGGTCGAGAGCCGTCTCGAAAACGGACTCTCTTACCTCGAATTCAGCTACTCTCTGCTTCAGGGTTATGACTTCTACCACCTCAACAAAGCCTACAACTGCACTCTGGAAATCGGAGGTCAGGATCAGTGGGGCAACATGGCTGCCGGAACTGAGCTTATCCGCAGGATGTATGATGAAGAGCGTCCGGTGTACTTCATGACCATTCCGCTGTTGATGAACCCCTCGACCGGTCAGAAGTTCGGCAAGAGCGTGGGCGGAGCAAGTGTCTGGCTCGACCCTGAGCGCACCAGCGTTTTCGACTACTACCAGTTCTGGCGCAACTGCGACGATGCCATGCTCGGTGATCTGCTCAAAAAGTTCGCCATCGAGCTTCCGCTTGAGGAGTGTATCGCCCTCGCCCAGTCACCTAACATCAACCGTGCCAAAGAGATCCTCGCTTTCGAGGCGACCAAAATGGCGCACGGAGAGCAGGCGGCAAGAGAGGCTTATCTCGCCGCAGGCAGTCAGTTCGGATTTGCCGACCCCGAGCTCAAAGTTGAGACAACCAGTTCCATCCGCAACATCGCCGCCGAAGCCGTGGCGGTCTATCCGGAAATCACCCTCGATGCCTCACTGCTCGACGGTGACGGTCTCTGGATAGTCCACCTGCTCGCTCAGAGCGGATTCTGCAAAACCAACAGCGATGCCCGCCGCCTCGTCACCGGAAACGCTGTGAAAATCAACGGCGAAAAGGTCACCGAACTGGAAAAAATGCTCAAAAAAGAGGACGTTCCCGAGATGGAACTTCTGCTTCAGAGCGGCAAAAAGAACTTCAAGAAAGTCATCTTCAAGTAATCAAAGAACAAGCAGTGTGTGCGGAAAACTGCACACCGTTACTTGCAAAAAAAAGCGGAGCACTGTCTATGCTTCGCTTTTTTGTTGTATATTTTTATACTTTTAATTCGTGCCGAAATAATCGAGTATCTCCTGAGAGAGCGGGGGGATATCCTGCGGAGTGTTTCCGTTTCTCATTGAGATGTGCCCCATCACTCCGGCGGCTACGGCGTATCTTGCCGCCACCGGTGAGACGTTCGGCTTGATATCGTACTGGATGTAATCGAAGAACGCCTTTATGATCTCTTTGTCTGAGCCGCCGTGGGTTCCCGGTTTCTCACGCAGTTTGTAAACGATATCCGGGGTGGTGCGCTTGGTGCGGCTCACCCAGACGTGGATCTCACAGTTGCCGCGGTCTCCGATGTTTTCCACCCTGCCCCGGTCTCCGATAAAGGTGTAATTGCGCTCTGAGTCGGGAGCGTACATGCAGTGTTCGTATGAAGCCTGCACTCCGTTAGAGAGCTGCATGAGCAGCATGTTGTGATCCTCGACATCCATAGCGGGATTGAGCTTCTCGATTTCAAGCGGAGGCCAGGTCTGGTCTGAAAACGCCTTCTTGCGGTCGGGAGCTTCTCCCGGAGCAAGGTGGTTGGTCGTGCGGTTGTAAACTGAGAGTCTGCCCATGCCGACCACCCGCTCGCTGTAAGCACCCGTCAGCCAGTGGATGATATCTATATCGTGAGCTCCCTTTTGCAGCAGCAATCCGGTGCAGTTCTTCTGCTCGGCGCACCAGTGGTGGAAATAGCAGCTGCCGTAGTTGACAAAGTGGCGTACCCAGACACACTGGATATCGCCGATGATGCCTGAGTCGATGATCTCTTTCATCTTGAGTATCGAATCAAAGTATCTCATGTTGTGACCGATGAAGAGTTTGCCTTTGGTGCGCACGGCAGTTTCAAGAATGTGGTCGCATCCCTCGACAGTTATCGCCATCGGCTTTTCGAGATAGACGGCTTTGCCCGCTTCAAGAGCGGCGACGGCAAGCTCCTCGTGGTAGTGGTCACGCACCATGATGAACACGGCTTCGACCTCGGGGTCGGCGTACATTTTATATGCTGAGTCGTAGCATCTGACTTTGCTGTCGGGGTTTGCCTCCTGATAGCGTTTGAGCATCTCCGGATTGGTATCGCAGAGGGCGACAAGCTCACCCCTGTCTTGCGGGCAGTTATCGACGACCATTGCTGAGCGCAGAGAAAAATCTGCTCCGACGATTCCGAATTTTACTTTTGACATACTTTACTCTCCTAAAAGTTCCTTTATAAACACGACCCTCTCCTGTTCTTTCGAGAGCTCGGCAGCCTGCCCGATGGCGGTTGAAATCAACCCCTCCTCGAAGGTGGCTGCTTGGACTTTCTCGCCTTTGATGGCACGGATGAAGCTGTCAACCAGACCGGGGTCTGCTCCGCCGTGCCCTCCGTCTTTGCGGGATATCTCGTAGGTCACCCGCTCACCGTTGAAGCGGTCATCGACGACGATCGTGCTGCCGTCGGTTCTGGCTGAGGCGACAGCTTTGGTGCCGACGATGTTGTAAGAGCGGTAGCTTTTGCCGCAGACAAAACACTCGGAGTGGCTGGCACGGACTCCGTTTTCGTACTCGACGATGGCGATTCCGTTGTCGTGGGTGCTCAGGTCGGATTGGTACATGCAGGAGTCTTTCACATATCCGTCGCAAGCCTGAGCCTCTTTGCCCCACTCGTTCTCATCGTAAACTGCGGCATCGGGGCACTTGCCGTTCTTATAATAGTGGCACTCACGGCAGGAGGGTCCGGGCTTGATACCATCTTCAAGCTCAAACGGGTAGTTGTCGGGAGTGAACACGCTCATTCCTGAAAAAGCGGTGACTTTGCGGGGCATGGGAAATCCCAGCAGCCAGTTGAACATATCAAAGTCGTGGCATCCCTTGTGTATCCAGAGTCCGCCGCTGGAGGATTTTCTGCCGTTCCAGCGGGCCATGTAGGTGCGTCCTCCGTCGTAAAACTCGCTGTTCTCGATCATGATTATCCTGCCGAGCACTCCGTCGTCGATGAGCTGTTTGAGCTTGACCAGTATCGGATTGTGGCGCATATTGAAACCGATCATGGCGATTTTTCCGCTGTTTTTGACGGCGTTGATGATGTTTCTGCATCCGGCAACGGTGGTGGCAAGCGGCTTGTCGATTATGACGTTGATGTTGTTTTCAAGTGCGGTGACGGCGCACTCCTCGTGAAACTCATCGGGAGTGGTGATTACTATTCCGTCGAGCTGCTCTTTGGAAATCATCTCTTTCAAATCGGTGTAAACCGCAGGGTCATCGAGGGTCGCCGCCACCTGCTTTGCCCGGTGAAGATTGACGTCACAGAGAGCGGAAATGCGGCAGTCGGAACGCTCCTTTATAAGCTCGGTAAAACAGTGTTTTCCCCGATTGCCGAGTCCGACAATGGCGATGTTGAGTTTTTTTTCCATAAAAACTATCTCCTTTCAAGTTGATTGCCTTATTACAAGTTTCATTGGAATTTTCACACTCTGCGGAAGTGCATCACTGCAAAAACCGCTTTCTATGCGGTCTATCAGCATCTTGGCGCACGCCGCACCGAGCTCCTCGCCGGGATGGGAAAGCGTGGTGAGCGGAGGGTCGGTCATCTCAGCTATCTCACGGTCATCAAAACCGATGACGGCGATATCTTCCGGAACTCTTATTCCCAGACGCAAAAATCCGCTCAACAGACCGCAGGCAAGGTAGTCCGAGGTCTGGATGGCATCGGGCATCTCTCTCATTCCGGAAATCTCTTTGGCAATTTTTATTCCGTCCCGTCGGATGGTCCCGTGGTCGCTCGAAACGGCACGGAATATCAATTCAGGCAGCTTCAAATCTCTCACTGCTCTCAGATATCCCTCTTTGCGGTTGGCGGCACCGCTGGTTTCACCGAAAGCTATCCTGCGCCTGCCCTGACGGTAGAGATACTGCACGGCGTTGTAAACTCCGGAGTAGCGGTCAACACAGACGTTGTCGCAGTTGCCGAGCGGAAACAATGAGGCGATGACACAGGGAATTTTACTGCGCAATCCGGCAACTTCATCGACCAACCGGTCGTCTGAGGCAATGAAAATCACTCCTGCCGGAGAGTATTTGAGTATATCAGGCTTGATCGCTTCGACGGGTGAAACATCACTGCGGATAAACCTGACGGTCGCCTTGTAATTGTTGTTTTCAATGTAGTTGCAGGCTCCGGCGATACGCTCGATGTGCAGATGATCGTACGACTCAGCGACCACGAAAATCTCTCTGGAACTCTTCAAACGCAAGTTGCGTGCGGCAAAATTAGGATGGTATCCCAATTCCCTCACCGCCTCAGATACCAGCTCAGCCGCCTTTTCAGACACATAACCGCTGCCCCTGATCGCCCTGCTCACGGTGTTGATGGATAAGCCTGTTTTTTCCGCAATATCTTTGAGTGTTGCCATGATGATTTCTGATATATTTCAAAATATCTCAACGTTACCACAATATAGCACAACCCTAACACATTTGCAAGTGACTGTCGAAAAAAAGTTGTCAGATTTGAGAAATTCAGTAACGCATCCAGACCTGCATCGTGCTTGGTCCGCGGTTCTGCCAGAGCGAGTAAGGAACGGCGGTGAAAGTCACCTCTTCGTACTCAGGAGCCACGGTCGTGTAGAGGGAATCACCCCTCTTTTTTTCACGCAGAGCCCTGCCGGAAATTCCGTAAGTTCCCCCGGGCAATCCGTTGACCGGAGTAAGATGCAGACTTGTTCTGTCGATGACGTAACGCCAGAGCTCTTCATTGACATCGCAGACCTCGACGGCGTACACCAGCGGACCGCGGCATATTGCGGCTTTGCCGATATCTTCGATGACATCGGTCGAGGAATAGACAAGCTCGATGGGCATATCAAGCTCAAGCTCGATGCAGTCACCCTCCTGCCACGCCCTGCGCCACTCGGGAGCATTGCCGTTGATACGCTCGACTGAGCCGTTGAGTTTGACCTGATAACTCCTGCACCATCCCGGAATACGGCAGGCAAAGGTGAACTCACCAGCACTCTCAAAGGTGATGACGATTTTGCCGTCGTACGGATAGTTGCCTTTGACACTGATGCGGATTCCGTTGGAAGAAAACGTGCTCTGAGCCGGAATGTTGAGGCGTACTCCCTCCTCGCTCTCCGACCAGAGGTAGGAGCCCAGCTGAGGCAGAAAACGGCAGAAGTTGGTGGGGCAGCACGAGGTGTTGAACCAGAGCTGGCGTTGGGTCACATAAGTGGTGCGCGGATTGGTCTCGAGCATATTGCGGTAAAAATAGCGGTCTCCTGAAAGACTTATTCCGCTGAGGATTCCGTTGTAAATCGCCTTTTCCACGACGTCGGCATACTTCATATCGCCTGTGATGTTGAGCATCCTGTCGGCAAACATGGCGAGAGATATGGCGGCGCAGGTCTCGGCGTAGGCGGTGGCATTGGGAAGAGCGTACGGCTTGCCGAAAGACTCCCCGACAAGCTCACTGCCGATGGAGCCGGTGATATACATCTTCTTTTCCACGATGTCGTCGAAGAGCTTTTCGCAGGCGGCAAGCAGAGCGGTATCGTTGTACTTGCGGGCGATGTCCGCCATGCCGGAATAAAGATACCCTGCCCTGACGGCGTGTCCCACGGCTTCGGACTGCTCACGGACAGGCTTGTGCGCCTGAGCGTAGTCAACCGAAAACGGCTTGGAATGGTAACCTTTGCCCTCAGGACGCATTCCCTCGACCTCACGGAAATAATTGGGCTCAGTGCCCCTCTCATCGACGAAATACGCGGCGAGCTGCCAGTACTTTTCCCTTCCGGTGGCCTGGGCAAGTTTGCAGAGCGCAAGTTCAAGCTCCTGATGACCGGGATACGCCCTCAACTTGCCCTCTTCCCTGCCGAAAACAGTCGAAATATAATCGGCATAACGGCACATTGCATCGAGGAAATTGCGCCTTCCGGTCGCCTGAAAATGGGCAACGGCGGCTTCGATGAGGTGTCCGGCGCAGTAGAGCTCGTGGTTGTCGTGGATGATTTTCCACCGCTCGTCAGGAGCGATGTGGGCAAAATAGCTGTTGAGATATCCGTCCTCGAGCTGGGATGAGACGATGAGAGATATTATCTCTTCCATCTGCTTTTCACGCCCGGAGTCGGGGTTGAGCACAAGATCAAACGCCATACCCTCGATAACTTTGGCAACATCGGAATCCCAGTAGATGTGCGGTTTATTGGGCATACCCTCGTGCCAGTTGTGTTTGAACGCCTCTATCCTGCCGGTCTCGTAACATCTTTTGACCGATGACGGAATAGTTGTCTCGTGAGCAGTTTTCATCCGCGGAAAGAGAAAGTTATCCTGAACCAGACAGTTGTTCCAGCGAACCGGAGTTGTATTTTTCATAGCGTAAGCGTTCCTTATTTTGTTGCTTTTGTATAAGATAACACGCTGTCCTGACTTTTGCAATAAAAAAACTCCCTGCCATACAGACAGAGAGTTGAAAAAGCAAATACCTTACCGTCCCAGACTCTTCCAGACGGGTTCGAGGTCGATGACATTTCCGCTCACGGCTGCCTCTTCGAGAGCCATGGCGTAAACGGCACTCTGCAAACCCTCGCTTCCACTGCACTTGGGTTCGGTTCCGTTGATCATGGTGTCGTAGAGCTCTTTCATGATGTAGGCATCACCGCCGCCGTGACCGTCGAGACCTGAGAAGTCGAAGGTGTGAACTATTCCGTCGCCCATCTGACGGTACGAGAGAACTTTATCGTAGAGCTCGAGCTTCATGGTTCCCTCGGAACAGCAGAACATCATCCTGCGCTCGGGAATCATATTGCTCATGGTGCATGAGAAAGAGACACGCACGTTGTTGCGGAACTGGGCGATGGTCACCATGTTGTCTTTGAGGTCGGTATCATCGGTGAACGGAGTCGGAGTGCGATGGGGATCCCACCATGACATGAAGGTCTTTTTACCGTACTTCTCTTCGAGGAAACGGTTTTCGGGTTTGAAGAAATCCCTGCCTCCGAAAGCGGCGACTTTTGACGGAAGGTCTCCGACGAACCATTCGATGAGGTCGAGGTCGTGGCAGCACTTTTCGAGGATGTGCGGACCAGCCATCGAGGTGTGTCTGCGCCAGTTGCACATGATATATCCGCCGTGTGCGGGAGGGATATTTTCAGTGGCATCAATGGAAATAAGATATCCGAGCTTGCCGCTTTTGAGGATATCGTAAGCCTCACGGTAGAGCTTGGAGTAACGCAGCACGAATCCGGTCGCAAAGAGCTTGCCGCTCTTCCGGTAGGCATCGTAAATTTCCTGACAGTCCGAAATGGATGTGGCAAGCGGTTTCTCGGAAAAGACGTGTTTTCCTGCAGCAAAGGCGGCTAAAACCTGCTCTTTGTGGAAACAGTTGGGTGAAAAGACCATGACCCACTCGACTCCGGGGAAGTTGATGGCTGACTCGTAATCGGGAGCGTAAAACGGCTCATCTATTTCCCAGGTTCCGACGGTCTCTTTTGCGATGGCATCATCGGGGTCGAAAACCGAGACGACTTTGACGTTGTTGTTGCTGTCTTTCAACAGATTTTTAACAACAGACCGGGCACGGTGACCGCAACACAAAACTGCGACTTTGATTTCTCTATCCATTTGCATTTCCTTTCAGATGTAAAGATTGCGCTTTATATAAGATACATTGCAGGAGCTTTTTATCAAATGGAAAAAAACAGTGGAAAAGATGACAGAATACTATTCCTCAACAGCTTTTCCGGTTGCGCCTGATGAGTATAAACATCACTATGAGCCAGAATACATAGAATATACCGCTGATGCAAAAGACCTTCTGCCAGCCGATGGTAAAGACCAGAGTGAGAGCAAGAGCTGTCCAGATACCTCCGCCCATGAAGGGCTCGTGGATGAGCTGCTTGTAGCCGAATGACTGGGCGGCGCAGGTTTTGGATTCAGGGTCAACGGTGCGGAGCAGAAGAAGTCCGGTGGCGGTGACACCGAGAGCCTGACCGAAATCGGCGATGGCACACTCGAACCACGCCTCTTTGAAGAGACGCGGAGCGATGAATGTGACCATGAATACTCCGTGAACAGCTCCGGCAATAATCAGAATGAGAAGCGGCTGCCAGTTGGCGGCGACGACTTCAAGACGGATGGTGGCGACGGCGGAAACCACAAGGAAATCAAGAGCGGCTCCGGCGACACGCTGCATCTGTGAGTAGTCGATGAGGTAATCGACTTTGGTGCGCTGGGCAAGTTTCTGAATGAGCAAGCCTCCGATCATGCAGAGCGGAAAGAGCGGAAATCCGGTAAAGAGACGCTTCGCCGCATTGGGGAGCATCAAAACTTCAAGTTTCTGGCATCCGAAGAGCATGAGATAGCCGAGCAGAACGGCAAGACCGACCAGAGAGATGTGCCACGCCAGAGAGTCGATGGAGTCACAATAAACGGTCTGACGTCCGGCATTGGGACGGTCTTCTTTGTGGTAAACTCCGATGCGGGCGAGCTTATCCTGAGATGAAAACTCACGCACATTGGCGACATAACCCTTGCGTCCTGCCCAGTTGACGAGCACCATACCGAGCACGATTCCGAGAATCATGCCTGCGGTCGCCATGGTGAAACCGAGGGCGATACCATCCGACCAGTTGAAGTTTTCAAAAGCTGAACTCATACCTCCGACAGTACCGTGTCCGCCCTGAAAACCGATTTCGAGCAGGTTTCCGAAAGCGGGATTGATATTGAATACCGGCATGAGAATAAAGCCGGTGATGCCGAGTCCGATGACATACTGCCCCCACGCAGAGACCTGACCGAAGCAGAGCTGCGGAAATGCGATGCTGAAAACCCGCTTCAGAGGAGGAGTCACAACTCCGAGAAAGATGGTGGCGAACACAATGTTGATAAGAAATCCCGGAAGTTTGGAGACCATCTTGAGCATATCCGCCGGAACAAGTTCGGGAAAACACTGAAAAATCGCCAATCCGATAAAACCGCCGATGACCGAGCTCGGCAGATAGAGCTTCTGCAAAAGCGGAATGGAAACCCTCAAAACCTTGCCGATAACCAGCAAAAGTGACAACATACAAAAAATGACGATGGCTTGCATTTATTCATCCCCTCAATAAAATTTGATAACTTTAAATATGCATTTTGATAATATATCATATATTAATCAAAAAAACAACCCACATACTCCAAAAGAGTTGCAAAAAGAGAGAAATCCAACTTCACTGCTCATCATTTTTTGATATCAGCGGTTGATTTTCCTTAAAAAAGTGCTATATTTCTCGAAGTATCATTTTTTTGACCCGAACGAAAGGTAAAACACAAACCAAAAACATTTGAACTGAAAATCGTATAGCATAAAATTTCAGGCTTGCACCACAAACCACCACCTTGTAAGAAAGCCGTAAACACAACAGAGAATGGAGTTTTGTGCCGTGTATTGATTACACGGTGCATTTCTGCGTTTGTATTGTTGTGTACGTCTGTGGTGGGCGTGTGGTGCATATAAATCAGGGATGTACCTCTTTTTATGGTGTTTCCCGCAACATGGAGAACACCACAGATGGCAGACAACAGTAATCTACAAAAAGCCAACAAAGCCAAGCAGGACGAATTTTACACCCAACTGGTCGATATCGAAGCTGAGTTGAGACATTACAAAAGACATTTTTCAGGCAAGACTGTTTTCTGCAACTGTGACGACCCTTTTGAAAGCAACTTTTTCAAATACTTTGCCATGAACTTCAATTTCCTCGGATTGAAGAAACTGATTGCCACCTGTTATGATGACTCCCCTTTCGCCGGAGATGAACTGCCGCTGTTCAACACTCCCGGCTGTCAATCAAAAAAAGCCTGCAAAATAGAAATCACCGAAGTCACCGATGAAAATAACGATGGAGCAATAGACCTTGCCGATGTCGAACTGTTGATAAAAAACCGCAAAAACACTTTGACCATGCTCAATGGCAACGGAGATTTCCGCTCAGAAGAGTGTGTTGAACTGCTTAAAGAGGCAGATATCGTCGTGACCAATCCTCCGTTTTCTCTTTTCAGGGAATATGTGGCGCAACTGGTACAGTACGACAAAAAGTTTTTGATTATCGGAAATGTAAACGCTATCACCTATAAAGAACTGTTCCCTTTGATAAAAGATAACCGTCTTTGGTTGGGTGCCAGTATCCACAGCGGCGACCGGGAGTTTGCAGTTCCTGACAGTTATCCATTAAATGCCGCCGGATTCAGAATTGATGAAAAAGGCAGAAAATATATCAGAGTCAAAGGCGTGAGATGGTTCACAAACCTGGACTATCCCCAACGTCACGAGGAACTGGTATTATACAAACGCTACACACCTGAGGAATATCCGAAATACGACAACTACGATGCAATCAATGTCGATAAAACATCCGACATCCCCTACGATTACGATGGCGTAATGGGAGTTCCGATAACTTTTATTGATAAATACAGTCCTGATCAGTTTGAAATTCTGGGTAATGAATATGATTTAAATATTTCCAAAGGACGTGGATATATAAACGGCAAGAGAATGTACAGCAGAATATTCATCCGCAACAAAGGAGCGATAACAAATGAAAATTGAACTGCACGAACTGACCGTAAGAGAGATTTCAGAAAACTACATTGACAACGCCGAAAACGGAGTGACCGGCTACAACGGCAGACTTAATATCAGACCGAAGTATCAGCGTGAATTCGTTTACAGAGAAGAACAGCGTAATGCGGTCATCGAAACCATCATCAAAGGTTTTCCGCTCAATGTGATGTACTGGGTGAAAAACTCCGACGATGATTTTGAGGTGCTCGACGGTCAGCAGAGAACTATCAGCTTCTGCCAGTATGTAAACGGAGATTTCTCCCTCAACAGCAGAGCATTCCACAACCTGACCCAAACCGAACAGCAGCAGATACTCGATTACAAAGTCATGGTCTATTTCTGCGAAGGCAACGACAAGGAAAAGCTCGACTGGTTCAAAACCATCAACATCGCCGGAGAAAAACTCACCATGCAGGAGCTGAGAAACGCCGTTTACACCGGCTCATGGCTGAGTGATGCCAAGTTAAAATTCAGTAAAAGCAACTGCGCAGCTTATTTGCAGGGAAATAAATTTATAAATGGCTCTCCCATACGTCAGGAGTATCTCGAAACCGTTTTGAGGTGGATAACCAACGGCGGAAACGATGATAAAATCCGTGACTACATGGCACAGCACCAGCACTCTCCCAACGCCAACGAGCTCTTATTTTATTTCCGCAACGTCATCGACTGGGTCGAAAACACCTTCATCAAGTACCGCAAAGAGATGAAAGGCATTGAGTGGGGAGTGCTCTACAATCAATTCAAGGATATCGTCACAGACACGTCGGTTCTCGAAGAAGAGATATCCTCTCTGATGGCAGACGAAGATGTGACCAACAAAAAAGGAATCTATCTCTATATCCTGACACGTCAGGAAAAATATCTCTCTGTACGAGCATTTGAGCCCCGCATGAAAAGAGCAGCCTACGAAAGGCAAGCCGGACTCTGTTCCAAATGCCAAAAGCACTTTGAAATAGAGCAGATGGAAGCCGACCACATTACTCCATGGAGCCGGGGTGGTAAAACAATTGCTGAAAACTGCCAGATGCTCTGTCGCGACTGTAACCGCCGCAAGTCAGATATCTAACAAAAAAACCGTACATTCATATTGAACATACAATTTTCAATCCCAAGTACTCCGCTTTTTTTGGAAGTGGATGGGGGTGCAGGGGGAAGGCGAAACCTTTTTTTCTCGTGAAAAAAAGGTTTCGCCTTCCCCTGCATCATCTGCCTTACCGACAGATGCAATACCGATCAGTGCGAGCAATTTCCGCTGCCGCAGCCGTGGGAACCGCAGGTGTGTTCCTCTCCGTGGTGGTGGTTGCAGTGGAAATCTTCTCTCACTTGGAGTGTTCCTGCTGCAAATGCCTCTGCCACCTCTTTGACGTTGCCTTCGGCTCCTCCGACAACTTGTATTCCAGCGTTGCCGAGGGCGTTTATCGCACCTGCTCCTATTCCGCCGCAGATGAGGATATCGACGCTCTGCAGGGCGAGAAGTCCGGCGAGAGCACCGTGTCCGGAGTCTCCGGAGGATATGCGTTTTTCATCGACAAGTTTGCCATCCTCAAAAGTGAACACGGCAAACCCGGGAGTGTGTCCGAAATGCTGGAACACCTGTTCGTTTTCACAAGTCACTGCGATTTTCATTTTGTTTCCCCTTATTTTTTTAACGTTCTATAAGCAGCACGGCATCCTCTCCTGCGAGAGTAATGCTGTACGTTACATTTTTGTCATCGAGCAGGTCGAAGCACTCACTCTTCAAACCGAGCTCTTCCATCTTCCACGAGCGGGTCTGCGGAGTATCGTTGACCACTGCCACCGCTCTCTTTCCGTCGATCGTGCCCTCGAACACCATCGGCCAGGTGTTGGGCTCGTAAGGCATCGGACGAACCGAGCGCATTCTGATATTCTGAGCTTTGGCAAGCAGTTGATTGCGGTCGGGGTCGATGGTTCCGAGGTGGTCACTGGTGAAACTTATTCCGGTCATGATTCCGCCGAGCACGGATATCTTTGCCTGATTTCTGGTGTAAAAAGCGTTATCCTGACGTGCCATCACCACATCGGGGTCGGCACGGAACCAGCGGTCGAAGAACCAGAAGTCGGCAAGCGATTCCCGGAAAGCATCCGAAATCGAGCATCCGGGCATCGACGGACAGTTTTTGCGGTCGAAAGCAGGATAAAAGTAACGTGACGTATCGTTACTGACTCTGCCGTGGTCGATCAATCCGAGACAGGGCAGCACGGGTTCGGTACAGCCCATGATGACCGCATCCGGAACCGCCTCTCTTATTGTCTGCAAGAGCAGTCTGAAAGTACTGACCGAGGTCGCATTTTTGTCACGCCGCACTCCCCGCTGCAAGCCGTAGTAGAGTCCGTCGAGCTTGAAGTAGGTAAAGCCCCACGAGCGGAACGTCTTGAATATGTTGGCGATATGCTCACGCACCTCAGCAATGGTAGTGTCAAGGCAGGCCCAGAGGTTATCCGGAGGCGGAGTCCAGCCGGGTAGCGCAACGGTTTCGCCGTTCTCATCTTTGACAAACCAGTCAGGATGCTCACGGTAAACTCTGCTCGCCATCGAGGCGGTCGCAGGCATCAGCCAGATTCCGGCTTTCATTCCGCCGGAGATGATTTCAGCTGCCACATCTTCGAGCGGAGTCGGCCACGAATCGCACCGGTCGAGCCAGTCTCCCTGAAAAGTCTGGTATCCGTCATCTATCTGAACGTACTCTGCGGCATACGGAAAGCGGTTCTCTTTCAACGCCTTGATGTTTTCGATAGTGTTTGCCTGAGTCACATCCTTGTAATAGTAATACCATGTGCAGTAGCCGGTGACATTTTTCTCAGCCGCAATGGGCTTGACATGGTTCTTCTCAGCTGCGATATCGGCATATTTGACAAGCAGTTCACGCCAGTCATCACCCTCGAGGATGACCGTCTCTTCCGGAATCTCATCGGGTTTGATTTCAGGCTGCACCATCTCGATCGCCACAATGCGACGGTTGTCGTAAACCGCACGGAACACAGAGAGCGAACGGTAAGCTGTAACTGCTCCGGCAAGGAGATAGTTTCCCTCGTTTCCAACAACAATAACGTTGCTGCTGGAAACATCTCCCCAGTTTTCAACGTGGCTGTTGAGCGCAGTTACCGGAGTCGTGTGCGCCATTATCATCTTCGAGCGGTAAACCACTGATGATGCAGGAAAATTGGTCTTGATTTGCGCACGGTAACAATCAAACTCAGTTGTCCATGTATAACTCATATCTCGCCTCAAATCATATTTTTTGATGCAACGAACTCATCCCGCACTCTGGCGATCGCAAGATAATCGTTGGTCAGAACGGTATCTATGCCCATTTCAAAAAATTGCCTTGCCTCGACGGGGTCATCGCTCCAGTAAACGTTGCAGAGTATGCCGTGTTCCTTTGCTTTATCTATCATTTCCTGATTGAAGTACGGCTTGAAGAGCTGAACCTTGCAGCAATCCCATTCTATCGCACGATCGACGATCTTCCACGGGTCGGGTTCGGCACTCATACAGCGGGGAAGTTCAGGAGCGACATCGAGGGCGACCTTCATTATCTCTGAACTTGCCATGATATAGACGTGCTCCATCTGGTCGTACTGCCGCAGCAGGTCAACGATTTTTCTGAACTGCCACTCGGGATAGGTGTCTCCCTGCGACTTTATGTGCATATTTATGATGGTGTGGCGGGCAAACTTTGCCAGGATCTCCTCGAAAGTTGAGATGCGTGTTCCCTCAAAATGGGGAGAAAACTTTTTGCCGGCATCAAACTTGCGTATCTCGTCGCTTGTCAGCTCGTTGATGAGACCGTTTCCGTCGGCGATACGGTCGATGCGGTCATCGTGGCAGGCGAACGGAACTCCGTCTTTGGAGAACCTCACGTCGAGCTCGATTTCAGGAGCTCCGAGCGCAATCGCAGCACCGAAAGCAGGAAGGGTGTTTTCAGGTGCGACCGTCTTGAATCCCCGGTGGGCGCAGACCCGCGGATAGGGATATTTACGCTCAGGCAGTATGGTCATGCTTCCCGTCGGACGGTAACTCCACGGAGTGCGTCCCTGCTCAACAAACAAATCATTGGATATCAGCTTGCCTCCGAAGCTGTTGGAGCGCATATATTTATAGTGCGGGTCGGCTATCTCGCAGGTAAAACACCCGACCTTGCTGCCGAAGTCGCCGAGGATTTTTCCGTCAGGAGCCACCGCAAGAGAGGTTCCTGCCACATCGCTGTTTTCACCCATCGAGACCGAGGCTCTGAGCACGAAACTGTTGCAGGTGAACGCCAGACTCTGATTGAGCATACGCAAAACATCCTGCCGCTCGGCACGCTGGAAACTTGACACCAGCACGATGTCAGGACGGCAATATCCCAGATGGGCGATGTACTCAGTGAAATATGTGTCGTAGCAAATCAGAAATCCGAGACGTATTCCGTCAACGGTGATGATTTCAGGAGAGCGAAACTTTGCGGTATAAGAGATATCCGGCTCGACTCCGGTTATCTCCGACACCGGAAGATGCTGTTTGTAAAAGTCTCCGGCAACATTACCTTTGCGGTCAAAGACCCGGGTGGTGTTGCGGAAAACATCCTTTTCGACCTCGCAGAGATAGTTGACCGCCACGATGGCATCACAGCGCACGGCGGCATTTTTCGCAGCTTCGATGAGGCGTGATGTACTCTTTCTCACATACTCCTTCATCGTTCCGGCAGGAAACGTTGCCGGAGCATTGGAGTATTCAGGCGTGAGTATCAAATCCATCGAACTGTCGCACTCATTGAGGGATTTTATCAGAAAATCGACGGAATTATCTGCATCAGCTGCCGTTTTGCCATACGGAATTTGTATCGCACACAGTTTCATTTCAAAACACTCTCTTGTCACCTTGCGTTGAAGAACACCTTTTCAACGCTCTCTCCGGCAGCCTCGACGGTTCTCGGAGCAACGAGTCCGTAAGCGGGCTCCATGCGCTCGACGAACTCTTTTCTGATGGTCACGGGCTTTGCCGCTTTGTACGCAGTGAACTTGCCCTCTTTGAGCTTGGTCACCGCCTCAACGGTCTTGTCGTAGATGAGCTTTGCCGCCAGTGCCGGAGCGAGCAGGATAGCTCCCTGAGTTGAAGTCGAACGCTTGACCTGACAGGTTACCACCTGCGGAAGAAACGCTTTGGCTTCGGCGCAGAGTTTATCGCATCCGCTGGTCATGATGACGGGAACTCCGTGTTCTCCTGCGATAGCGGTGTCAATGGCGAACTCGCCTGCCTTCTCTCCGTTGAGCCACATGTTCTGGATTTGTTTTGAAGTATAAGTGTGTTCAAGATGAGCCTGCGGAGTACCTGCCATGGCATGATATCCGAGCAGTATGACTCCGTCAGCTCCGTCGAGTCCGGCAAAACGGACGTAAGGAGTAGAGCCCTGAACGATCTCGATATCGTGCTCGATCTCGCTCCAGAACACATTGTTTCCGCCGCCGTGACCGTCTCTCACCACGACTTCGTCGGCTCCGGCATCGAAGCAGGCTTTGACGCAGTTGTTGATTTCACTGGTCATATATTTGCGTCCGCGCTGGTACTCGGCACCGCCATCGCCTGAGCTTACCATGGGGGAGCCGCAGATACCGCTGATACCTTCCATGTCACAGAAGATGTAAATTTTCATAGTATTTCTCCACAAAAAGGCGGCTGAATTTCTTACAGCCGCCCGCAAATTCCAATTATTTTACTTTCAACTCGAACGGAGCAGCGGGGAATCCGGCTCCATTGTAGAGGTTGCAAGTGGGGTTGTTCTGCCATGCGTAACGCACTGCAACAGGCTCCTTGACCTTGCTGCTGGAAACAACGACACTGCTGCCGTCGATTTTGGCTTCATCAGCCCAGAACCACTTGCCGTCTTTTCCGCAGACTGCGAAACCCTCGACCTGAGCTTTCGGACTGTTGCGCACCAGCGGTCTCTTTTTGCCCGAACGGAACACCAGATAGTGGAACTTCGGCAGCTCTTTGGCAACGAGTCCGCCATCGGTGTACTTGAAGGTGACTTTGACAGCACCGTTGGCACTCTCAGCTTTGACCGCCTCAGGACTGTAACAGGGCAAATCCTTTTTGCCGTAGTCGTTGCGCAGAGCGATAGCCGCAAGACGCTCACCGACGGGCTCTTTGTTCATCGGGTGGATATCTCCCGCCTCACCCACATCGATGATGACAGCCTGAGCGACTCCGGGAATATTCATGGCACTGCTCTGACCGGCACGGACATCGACCCAGCTTCCGGTTTTATTGGGGTCGGCAGATTTTGACATAAAGTTGGGCAGCTGTGCCGCATAGAAACGCAGGTCGGGATTATTGAAACGCTCTCGCAGGTCGCTGACGAGGGCACGCACATGGTCGCCGTAGAGATAGCGGACATTTCCGGCATTCTGCTCACCCTGATACCACAGAGCTCCGCGCATGGTGCAGTTGAGTATGGGGTGAACGAGTCCGTTCCAGATCATAGTCGGAGTCTTGCTCGGGTAGGGTTTGGTTCCGACATACTTGGGCATCGCCTTTTTCTGAGCCGGGGAAAGTTTGGCAAAATCTCTCTGACGGAACATTTCCCAGCCTTTGTAAGTGTCGGCTTTTTTGCCGATGTAGTGGTAGCGGGGGAAGCTCACCCGGGGAGTATAGGCGTAAACACGCAGCATAAGCTCGTATTTTCCCGGGGCGACTTTGAGCCATGAGCTGAACTGCCTGCCGCAAGCCGCACTCTTCATATCAAGAGAGGCAACCTTTTTGCCGTTGAGATAGACATCAACAGGAACCTGGGGACGTCCGACCTCAATGTGGAATTTGCCCCACTGAAAATCATTTTTGGTGACTTCGATCTGCTTGCGGAACCAGATAACTCCGTGACCTTTGCTTGAACGCTGCATACTTTTCACCGGAGTCCATTTCGCATCCGCAGGAGGCAGAGTGACTTTTTCATCATCGGCGCAGCCATTTTTTGCCGCCCATGCTTTGACCTCTTCAACGTATTTATCACGCTTAGAATCATAATTGTAATAGGCATCGAGCTCATCCTGAGCACTCTTTGCCACGGCTTTGGTACTGCCTTTGAGGATTTTTTCACTGCTTATCCAAGACTCGATGGAGCTGCCTCCCCATGAGGGGTTTATCAGACCGAAAGCTAGTCCGCACTCTCTGTTGATGCGGCGGGCGAAAAAGTAACCGGCAGCGGTGAACTCTCCGGTGGTCTCAGGACCGGCGATGACCCATTTTCCGCGGATATCATCGACAGGTTTTTCCGGAGCGACACAGCCGGCACGGAAATGACGGATACGGTTATTGGCTGATTTGGCTATATTCTCTTTGGCATTCATACTTTTTTTCACAGTCATTGCCATATTGCTCTGACCGATGCAGAACCAGACCTCACCGGTGATAACATCTTTGGCAACGACGGTGTTTTTGCCCTTCATCACCAGCTCATGACCTTTGTCATCGCTCTTTGAGAGGTCGAGTTTGACCACCCATTTGCCATCTTTTCCGGTCACGGTTTCTGCGGTGACTCCGGCGTAACTCACGGTCACTTTTTCTCCGGGGTCAGCCTTTCCGAACACTGATGTCGCATTTGACTTCTGCAGCACTGCGTGGTCGGTAAAGAGTTTTGACGGAGTCACATCGGCAAACAGAGTGCTTCCTGCTGCCAACGCCAACAACAACGATGTTTTTTTCATTTCTTGCCTCTTTTGGGGTTTGGAAAACTTATTTCAATTCAAATCTGAAACTTGATGCCGGCAATCCTGACTTGCTGAACAGATTGCAGGTCGGATTATTCTGCCATGCGTAACGCACTGCAACCGGGTCGGCGACTTTACTGCTGAAAACGACAACACAGTTTCCGTCGATATCAGCCTTGTCTGCCCAGAACCACTTGCCGTCTTTGCCGCAAACGGCGAAACCCTCGACCTGAGCTGACGGAGAGTTTCTGACCAGCTTTGCCTTGATGCCCCGGGTGCGGTTCACCCAGTAGAAATCATCCTGCTTGCGGGCTTCGAGTCCGCCGTAAACCGAGTCAAAAAACACCCTGACCTGAGAGCCGCTCTTTTCGGCTTTGACCGCAAGCGGACTCTTCCACTGCACATCTTTTTTGCCGTAAACATTGGCAAGTGCGACATTGGCAAGACGCTCGCCCACGGGTTTCTTGTCGATGGGATGGATATCTCCTGCCTCACCGCAGTCGATGATATTGACGTGGCAGGTATTGGGAACGAGAACAGTTGTCAACTCCTGCTGACGGCGAAGCTCGGGCCAGTGCCCTCCGTCGGAGGCATCTGCCGACTTTTTCATGTACGCAGCGAGCTGAACGGAGTAATACGGCAGGTCGGGTTTGCCGAACTCACGGCGGAGCTGTTCTACAAAAGCTTTCTGGTGGTCGGCATAGTGGATACTGCGTTCCGCCCTGCTGTTGCTTTCGCCCTGATACCAGATGACTCCGGTGAGAGTGTACGGGACTATTCGGGTCATCATTCCGTTCCAGATGGCAGTCGGAACCTTCTGGATTATCGTCTTTTCACCGATAGCAGCCGGCTTCGCTTTCTTTTGAGCAGGAGTCAACTTGGCATAGGTGCGCTCATAACACATCTGCCAGTTGGTGTGATTGTTACGGTTGGCTCCGGCGTAAAAAGCCCTGCCGAAAGAGAACTTATCCTCGGCGGAAAAGACCTTCACGGTCATCTCGTGTTTTCCGGGAGCGACCTCCGTGGCGGGAACCGACACTCTGAAATATCCGCCTTTGACGGCTTCGGCAAGCGAGAAAGAGCCGACCTTTCTGCCATCGAGATAGAACTCAGCCGGAACTCCGGGACGTCCGAGCCTGAAATAGACGCTTCCGTTGGAAACATCACGCCCGGAAATATCAACAGTTTTGCGGAACCAGACTATACCGCCGCCCTTTATTGCGCCGAAAATATTTTTACGGCTAATCCACTTGGCATCCGCCGGAGGAGCGGAACTTTTTTCACTGTCGAAGCGTCCGCAACTCTTCATCCACGCCTGATATTTTTCAATATAAGCGGCAAGTTTGGCATCGTATGAGGTGTAATCGGCAATATCTTTTTTCGCCAGCTCCGCTATGGCAGGAGTGGCTCTGTTCATCAATGTGTCACGGCTCATCCAAGCCTCGATAGAGCTGCTGCCCCACGCAGGGTCGATGAGTCCGATGTTTCTGTCTGTGACCTCGTTCAGTTTTTTGCCGAAGTGGTAGGCGACCGCCGAGAAGCGTTTTGTGTACTTGGGACTTGCGATATACCATGCTCCGGCACACTTCCCCTTTGAGGCATCAATATTGCCGTGGAGCGTCACCTTGAATGTACGCAGAGAGTTGTTGGCTGAGTTCTTTATCACCTCTTTGCTGTTGAGGCTGTTTTCGATTCTGAACTGCATATTGCTCTGACCAGCGGCGAGCCAGACATCGCCGGTGATGACGTCCTTTATTTTGAGGGTGTTTTTACCGCTGATTTTGAGCGTCTTTGACTTGCCGTCATCATTGCTCAGATCAAGTCTGACCAGCCATTTGCCGTCTTTTTCTGCGGTGACGGATGCTGAAGCGTTTCCGTAAGAGACAGAAACTTTTTCTCCCGGGTCAGCCTTGCCGAAAACGGCAGTTGCCTCTGACTTCTGCAAAACGGCATGGTCGGAAAAGAGTCCGGGCACTTTCACATCAGCGAGCAGACTTCCGGAAGCGAGAGCGGAAACCAGAAGAACTCCATACATTTTTCTCATAATCAAAACTCCTGTGCTTGACAATAAAAATATACTTTCAGCTAAAATATTATCCATCGGCGTTTTTTTCAAGCGCAAAACCGATAAAAAGCGGTTTTTTATCCCGAAAAATGAGTATCGGATATGCTTTTTCAATATATAATGGAGTTTTTACTCCGTTTACGGTGGAAAATTTCAAATATGGTGATATATTTTATACCATTATGGAAAAGAATGCAAAACAATTTACCGTCGTAAACGGCAGTCACATCATCTGCCCTTTGTGCAAAGAGAAAATCGCTCCGGCTGATATTGAAGCGTACCGTCAGTGTCCGTACTGCGGCCATGTCTTTGAGCAGACTCAGGAGTTCGAGGATTTTGTGCTCTCCCCGCTCACCCGTCAGTGGGTCAAAAACACCATCAACCAGTTCCTCAGATAACTCAAGAGAGCGCGTTTCAGGATGAAGGAGCATGATTTTCTCAAGTACCTCAAACGCAATCCGGGGGAAAATATCGGGGAGTTATCAGACTTCAGCCATGCAGTGATAATTCCGGCTTACGATGAGGAACGCAATCTGCCTCTGCTGCTTGAGAGTCTCAACTGCACCGATATCCCCTGCCCCGTCGCAGTTATAATTGTGGTCAACTATCCGGCAGGAGCGTCTCCGCAGTCGAGTCTTGCGCTGTATCAGAGTTTGCAGAATACCCGGCTTGACGGCGGCTTGAAACTCTTTGCCCTCTTTGCTCCGGAATTGACCGGCGGAGTCGGCGAGGCAAGAAAAATCGGCTTCGACCTCTTCTGCCGCTCAAGAAACAGCCGGAACGCCGACAGCTCGGTGATGTTCTCTCTCGATGCCGACTGTCTCGTGGATAAAAATTATTTCTGTGAAACTCTCGAACTCGCCTCCCCGGATGATACCGGGTGCGTCATAATCGGAGTTAAACATCAGAAATCAGATGACCCTGCGATATCCGAAGCGATAACTTTATACGAAAATTATCTGCTCGATTACGAAAAAAATCTCGCCGCCTGCAACTCTCCGTACGCCTACAACGCCATCGGCTCAGGCTTCGCCGTCAAGGTGCGTGACTACATCAGATGCGGAGGAATGAAACTCAAAAAGGCAGGAGAGGATTTCTACTTCATCCAGAGTGCGGCGAAATGCTCACAAATCGTAAAAACAACACGTCCGCTGGTGTTTCCGTCACCGAGACTCTCAGAGAGAGTTCCGTTCGGAACAGGAACGGCAGTGCGGGATATCATTGCCGGAACAATGCCGAGGCAGGTCACTTTGGAGTCTTTTTCCAAACTGAAAAATGTGCTCGAAACGATCGTCCTCACGGGAGCTCTCGACAACGGAGAAAATTTCATATCACTCCTCGCTCCGGATGAGGCGAAGTTTTTTATCGAAAACGGTTTTCTTTCCGCATGGCAGAAGATACTGTCAAATCAGAAACCATCAACAGAAAAAGAGAAACAATGCGCTTTCCACCTCTGGTTCGATGCCTTGCAGACCAGAAGGTTTTTACACAAAATGTCCGGGAGATAGATTATGAGAGATTTTATTCCGACTCCGATACTGAAAAACACAGATAAATGCACTCCTGAAACCAAAGTCATCGCCATATCAGGTAAAAAGGTGCTGGTGACTCAGCAGAATGGCAGAATAACCCTGCCGAGATTATCCGATATGCCCGCAGGCTCGATAGATACCGCAAGCGGACTTGCCATCGGCAAACTGCGTGACGAGGAGTGCGCAGGCTTCATCTTCACCGGAAAAGAGGATGAGAGACTCTTCCTGCTTGAAATGCGCAGTGCATTCACCATGATACCCCCCGGCTCATGCTATGCTCTTTGCAGGGCAAAATCCCTTCTGGAGTGGAAAAAAAGGCGCAACTTCTGCGGAGCCTGCGGAGCTGCGTTGGTACCGTCGGAAAATGATATCGCCATGAAGTGCCCGGTATGTAAAGAGCCGTTTTATCCTCAGCTTGCTCCTGCGGTCATCGTGGCGATCACAAAAGATGATAAGATACTGCTCGCCCACAACTTCCGTTTTCAGGAAAGGGTGCACAGCCTCATCGCCGGCTTTGTCGAGGCAGGCGAAAGCATCGAACAGGCGGTCGCAAGAGAGATTTACGAAGAGACCCATCTCAACGTCTGCGACCTCAGATACGTTTCCAGCCAGAGCTGGCCGTTTCCGAACTCACTGATGCTGGGCTTCACCGCAAAATATCACTCAGGAACGCTGGAACTTGACGGAACCGAACTCGAATGTGCCGACTGGTACACTCCTGACAACCTGCCGCAGCTTCCCGAAAAAGGCAGCATCGCCAGAATGATAATCGACGATTTTTGCTCCGAAAAGCGTTTTTTTGATTGATTTTATCACATTTTACATAGAAAAAACTTGCAAAATCAAGTTATTGTATTACATTATAGAAGTACCGGGCGTTTGCCTGTACTTTATATTGTGCGGAGTCCTTGTCTGCATATTTTCAACACTGAACGGTGTTGTCTCTTCCACATCATTTCCGGAGTGCATTATCCGGAGCGTAATTTTTTGGATACAGAGCCGTTCCGTGTGCGTAAAAGAGTCTGTTTTTGCGCCCGGAACTTCACTCTTTGTTGAGGTATTATATGATCCTTGGTCTGACCGGAGCCATCGGCAGCGGAAAAAGTGCTGTTCTTGCGGTATTTTCAAAGCTGAACTGGAAAACTGTTGATGCAGATAAATTGTGTCATCAGGTATATGAGAGAGCTTCGGATGAGTTTGTTTCAGGTTTGAAAAAACTTTTCGGTGACAAATGCGTTCATCAGGATGGGACCATTGACCGCAAGGTGATAGCCAACTCGGTTTTCAGCTCAAAAGAGATGCTTGAACAACTCGAAGAGCTGATTATTCCTGAGTTTGAAAAGGAGTTTCAGAAATTTATTGCCGACTGCCGCAAAAATCAGCAGAACGCAATTTGCGAGATCCCCCTGCTCTTTGAAAAAAATTATGCCGGATTTTTCGACGCCGTAATCGGCATCTGGGTTCCGGAAAAACTGCGCAGAACAAGGCTGAAAGAGCTGCGCAATATGAGTGAAGATGATATTTCACGGCGTGAAGCCAATCAGTTTTCCGCCGAAAAAAAGATTGAACTTGCCGACTACTGCATCGTCAATGACGGCAGTATCGGAGAGACTGAAAAACAGATAAAAGAGTTGCTCAAGAGCCTTTTGCCGGAGTGATTTCAGAATAAGAAATCCGGCATGGCAAACACAGAAAATTGATATACAATTCAATAATACATATTGAAATAAAAAGAGGTAAGAAAAAAGAATGAACGACGAGACCAATCAGCTTTTTCCGGCAGAAGAAACTCCCCAGGTGCAGCCCAAACGCCGCGGACGCCCCCGCAAAAACCCTTTACCGGAAGAAAATGCTGTAAAAGTTCCTGCTCCGACCGAGACAGCCGCTGCCGAAACCGTTGCTGAGAAAGTTCCTGCAAAGCGGGGAAGAAAACCCAAAGCCGCAGCCGCCAACGCTGAAACAGCCGCTCCTGAAGTCAATACTGCTCCGCCGATGCCCGCAGTTCCCGCTGAAACTCCGGCTCCGGCAGCTCAGGAAAACAGTGCTCCGTCAGCCCCCCGCCCTGAAAATCAGGAAAACACTTTCCAGCAGCGTCAGAAACCGGCTTTCACTCCCGGAGAACACCGTTCAGGCAATGACCGCCGCTTCAACAAAAAGAACCGCCGCAACAACCGCAACAACAACTACCAGACGAACCAGAATCAGGAGTACGAAGATTTCATTCCTGAAAACGCAGAACCCGGCATCAACATCGCCGAATTGCAGGCAAAATCAATGCAGGAGTTGACCGCCATCGGTATGGAACTGGGCATCGAGGGAATCGGTGCTCTCGACAAACCCACTCTGGTCTGCGAAATACTGCGTGCCAACGCCGAAAAGAACGGCATCATGTACGGCAGCGGATATCTCGAAGTCCTGCCCGACGGATACGGATTCCTGCGCTCCCCCAGTTACAACTATCTGCCCTGCCCCGAGGATATCTATCTCAGTCCCTCACAAATCAAACGCTTCTCGCTCAAGACCGGAGATTTCCTTACCGGACACATCCGTGCTCCGAGAGAAAAAGAGCGTTTCTTTGCCATGATAAAGGTTGACAGCATCAACAATGATGTTCCCGAGCGCAAGAAAGATATCATTCCGTTCAACAGCCTTGAACCGTACTTCCCGACTCAGCGGTTAGTTCTCGAGAAAGAGCCGGACAACTACTCCACACGAGTCGTTGACCTGGTAACTCCCATCGGCAAGGGTCAGCGCGGCTTGATCGTGGCACCTCCCCGCACCGGAAAGACCGTGCTGCTGCAGAAAGTGGCAAAGAGCATCCGTGCCAACAACCCTGAAGTCACCCTGATAATCCTGCTCATCGACGAGCGTCCTGAGGAGGTCACTGACATGAAGCGGGTGATCGACGCCGAAGTTGTGAGCTCAACTTTCGACGAGCCGCCGGAGCGTCACGCCCAGGTCGCCGAAATGGTCATCGAAAAGGCGAAACGTCTGGTCGAGTACGGCAAAGATGTGGTGATCCTGCTCGACAGCATCACCCGTCTGGCAAGAGCCTACAACACATTGCAGCCGCACAGCGGAAAAGTCCTGACAGGAGGTGTTGACGCCACCGCTCTCAACAAGCCCAAACGCTTCTTCGGAGCCGCCCGCAACATCGAGAACCACGGAAGTCTCACCATCATCGCCACAGCTCTGGTCGAAACCGGCAGCCGCATGGATGATGTCATTTTCGAGGAGTTCAAAGGTACGGGAAACATGGAACTCCACCTCGACCGCAACATTTCCGACCGCCGCATCTACCCTGCCATCAACATCGAGAAATCGGGAACCCGTAAAGAGGAGCTCCTGCTGCATCCCGATGAGCTCAGCAAGGTCTGGATGCTGCGCAAAGCCATCAACGGAGCTCTTCCGGCTGAGGCCATGGAAATGATTCTCGGCAGACTCAAAAAAGTCAAGACCAACATTGAGTTTCTGCTCACGCTCCAACCCGGTGCAAACTAACAGGAAAAGACCATGGCATTCGGAGAAAACAAAAGAAACAGAAAGACTCCGTTTTTCACCTACGTGGGATACGCTCTTTTGCTGCTCATGCTGGCGGTTTCCACCGTGCTGCTTTTTCCCGCCTACCGCGAATACAAGGCGCAGCAGAAACAGCTGGCAGAGCTGAAAAAAGAGCTCGCTAAAAACAAAGAGGAGCGTGATGCAAAACTCAAAATGTACAACGCTCTCGAGCGTGATCCCAAGGCGGTCGAAAAAGTCGCCAGAGAGAAGTACCGGCTGCTGAAAGAGGGTGAAACAGTCCTCATTTTCAGGAAAGATGAAAAAAAATAGTTTTTTTTCAAAAAAATACTGTTTTTCCCTTTGACAAGAGACTTTTTATTTATATATTATAACAACGCATTAAAAATAAACAAACCGGGGTGATTTCAAAGTACTTGCAGGAGTATTTGAAGTTTCTCCACAAAACAAGAATGGGCAAAAAAAAGATGAAAAAAATGACTGCATTGTTTGCCGCCGGAATCGGAGCTTTGGTACTCACCGGCTGCGGTACTCACGAAGTAATGGGTGAGCGTTATTACAAAAACTCAGACGGCAGCGAAACCAATGTTCCCGCAGCCAGACAGGGTGCTCCTGCCGAGCAGCCTGAACAGCCCGAAACTCCTGCTCCCGCTCCCGAAAAGCAGTTCCGCGGCTACGAGCCGATGCAGCAGCTCGACAGCGACAAAATCGCCGGACTTGATGAAAAGAACACCAAGTCTGTCAGAAAGTCATCCGGAAAAGTCGCCGCCAAAGGCAAGAGCAAGATTTACAAAGTCCGCCGCGGAGATAATCCGAGCCGCATCGCTGCCCGTCACCGCATTTCCGTTGCCGCACTCATGCAGGCGAACAACCTTGACGAAGCCGGAGCAAAGAGACTCAGGATCGGTCAGAAACTGGTGATCCCCGCTCCGGGAACCAAAGCAGTTTACAAAGGCAAAAAAGCCGCTCCCGCAAAAAAGGCAAAGAAAAACCAAGCCGCTCCCGCCTCATCAAAGGCTCTCAATGCTGACGGAACCTACTCTGTCAAACGCGGAGACTCCCCCGAGCGCATTGCCCGCAAGTTCAAAGTCAAAGTTGTTGACCTGCTCAAGGCGAACAACCTCGACGAGGCATCAAGCCGCCGTCTCCAGATCGGTCAGAAACTGGTGATCCCGGGCTCTCCTGCCGTAGTCACTCCGAAAAAGGATGACACTCAGAGCGTTACCACTCCCACCACCACCACCACTCCTGGTCCGAATCCTCCGGTTGCGCCCACAGGCGTCGATGACCCCTTCAAAGGCATTGACAACCAGACTCCCGCCGCCACTCCTGCCGCCGGCACCAACACTCCCGCCGAAACCGAGAGCGACACCGGCGACATCATCAGCCAGGCCGTCCTTGAGGATATCAGCCTCGCCGATTTCGCCAAGAAACACAACACCACCGTTGAAGAGCTCAAAAAAATCAACAAGAGACCGCTTCCCGATATGCTGAAGCAGAACGAGCTCATCGATATCCCCTTGAGATAACCCGTCAAACACCGATGATTCACTCCGGAACTGTGAAGTTGCTTTGCAGTTCCGGATATTCGTTAGAACAAACAATTCCATGACCCGGACTGAACTCAAAAGTTTTCTCGAAGCCCGAACCGTCATCTTTGACGGAGCTTTCGGCACCGAGCTTTACCGCCGCAACTTTTTTGTCAACACAAGTTACGACAACCTCAACCTTGCGGCAAGCGATGTTGTTGCGTCGATACATCAGGCATACGTCGATGCCGGAGCCGATGTTTTGACCACCAACACATACAGTGCCAACACCCTGCACCTCGGCAGATTCGGTCTGGCGGAAAACATGGAAAAAATAAATATCGCCGCCGTCTCACTCGCCCGCAAAGCCGCCGCAGGGAAGCCGGAAATACTTATCGCAGGTTCGCTCGGTCCTGCTCCCCGTGATGCCGGAAAAGAGGAGTCTTGCCGTGCCCTGCAGCAGCAAGCCGATGTCCTGCTGAAAGCGGGAGCGGATTTTCTGCTTTTTGAATCGATATCCAACGCCGATGACCTCGACACTGTATTGAAGATGACTCTGCCCGGTGATACCGCCTGGGTGCCGAGCTTTGTTCTTGATGAAAATGCCCGGTTGACCGATTCCACCGGAATTGATGAGATTTTGAAAAAACTTGAAGCTGCCGCAGTGAAACCTGCCGCATTCGGAGTAAACTGCGGCTGCGGTCCTGACGTAACTTTTGAGGCAGTGCAGAAGATAATCAAAAAACTTCCGCTGCCGCTGATAGTCCAGCCGGGAGCCGGAGTGCCGAAAAACGTGGATAACCGCTTCATGCCGATGACCACGCCTGAATACTTCACCACATACGCATTGCGCTATGTCACGCTCGGAGCAAAGGCGGTCGGCGGATGCTGCGGCATATCTCCTGAACACATCGCCGACCTGGTACGCTCTCTCAAGCCGATGGCGAAGAGCGCAAATCCGACTGTGCTCGACGTAAAAATCAAGGAGGATATTCCGTTACTGGAAGAGACTCCGACTTCCGAAAAGAGCTCTTTCGGAGCAAAACTTGCCTCAGGCAAATTCATAAAACTGCTTGAACTTACTCCTCCCAAAGGAATATCTCTCGACTCCGCCGTGAGCAAGGCACAGCTTATCAAAGCCGCAGGCTTCGATGCCATAAATCTGCCCGACGGTCCGAGAGCGAGCTGCCGGGTGTCGCAAATCATCACCGCACTCGAAATTCAGGAAAAAGTCGGAATCGAGACCATCATCCACTGCTGTGCCCGTGACCGAAATCTGATAAGTCTGCAATCGATGATACTCGGCTGCATGGCAAAAAATCTGAGAAACATCCTGTTCATCACCGGAGACCCGCCGAAACTGGGCAACTACCCGTTCAGCTCAGGCGTTTTCGATGTTGATGCCATCGGACTTGTAAAGCTGCAGAAAAGGCTCAATCAGGGTGTCGATATCGGAGGCGTTCCACTGGGCAACAACGAAAAAACCTCGATCGTAGCCGGAGTCGGTGCCGACCCCAACGCCATTGATATGGAACGTGAATACCGCCGTCTTGCCGAAAAAGTTGAAGCCGGAGCTGAGTTTATCATCACCCAGCCGGTATTTGAACCCGAAGTCCTGCTCGAATTTCTGAAAAAGACACGTCATCTCGGCTGTCCCGTAATCGCCGGAGTCTGGCCGTTCGCCAGCTACCGCAACGCCCAGTTCATGAAAACAGAGGTTCCCGGAGTAGTCGTTCCCGACTGGATAATGGAGGCGATGAAAAATGCCGGAGACAAAGATGCCCAGCGTGCCGAAGGCATACGCATAGCCCGCTCCATCATCGATGCAATCAAAGGCGATGTAAGGGGCATCGCCACCAGTGCTCCGCTCGGAAATGTGAACACTGCCATCGAAGTGTGCAGATGATCCCCTGCCCTGCGGCAATATTTCCTGAGTTTTTTATTCTTATGCAGTTGCAGTTCTCTGTTTGCCGGGCTATATTATATAAATGTACTATAGTTTTGAACAAAAATATATCCGGAGTATAAAAATGTCAGAAGAAAACACTCAGATCATTCCGAATCAGAGCGAAATCGTTTCCCAGCGCATCGCAAAACTTGACACCTGGCGTGAAGCAGGTATAAATCCCTTCGGAGCAGGCTATCCCGATGTTCAGAAAATCGCCGATATCCGTGCCTCATTTGTGCCGCCCGCCGACCCTGAAGCCGACCCCCACGCCGGTCCTGAGGTCAACGTGGCAGGTCGTCTCGTCGCCAAACGCGGAATGGGCAAATCCATTTTCGCCGATGTGCGTGACAGCAGCGGAAGAATCCAGCTCTTCGCCGGAAAGAGCGACCTCACCGAAGAGGATTTTGCCACCTTCAAAAGACTTGATATCGGCGATATCGTCGGTATCAAAGGCAGACTCTTTGTCACCAAGATGGGAGAGGTCACCATCCGTGTCGCCAAGCCGACTCTGCTTTCAAAATCACTGAGACCGCTGCCGGAAAAATTTCACGGCTTGACCGATGTCGAGCAGCGTTACCGCCAGCGTTATCTTGATATGATCGCCAATCCCGAGGTGATGGAGGTCTTCAAGAAGCGCAGTGCCATTATCAGAGAGGTCCGCAACTTCCTCGCCGGGCGTGGATTTATGGAAGTTGAGACTCCGATGCTCCAGCCGCTCGCAGGCGGAGCATCTGCAAATCCGTTCGTCACCCGTTACGAGGCTCTTGACTCAGACGTTTACATGCGTATCGCTCCCGAGCTCTACCTCAAACGCCTGCTGGTCGGCGGATTTGAGCGGGTCTTTGAGCTCAACAGAAGTTTCCGCAACGAGGGACTCGACCGCAGACACAATCCTGAGTTCACCATGCTTGAGATCTATCAGGCTTACGGAAACTGCGAGAGCATGATGGAGCTCATCGAGTCGATGATTTCCACCGTTGCCATGAAGGTTTGCGGAACTCTGAAAATCGAGCACGCCAATGGTAAAGTTCTCGACTTCACTCCTCCCTTCAGACGTGCGACCTATCACGATCTGGTCAAAGAAAAGGGCGGTGATGACTGGTTCGATATCACCTTTGCCGAGCGTGTCGAAAGAGGCAGAAAGCTCGGACTCGATGTCAACGACAAGATGAGTGACCTCGATGTCACCAATGAGCTGTACGAAAAACTGGTCGAACCCAACAACATCCAGCCGACCTTCGTCACCCGTCTGCCTGCGGAACTGCTTCCGCTCGCCAATCCCTGCGCCGACGACCCGAGTCTGGTCGATGTGTTCGAGCTCGGCGTCAACGGCATGGAGCTTGCTCCTGCATACAGCGAGCTGAACAACCCGGTCATCCAGCGTCAGCGTTTCATGGATCAGTTCGAGAAGAACAAAGCCGAGGGCGACGAAGTTTCCAACAAGATCGACGAGGACTTCCTGACCGCTCTCGAATACGGAATGCCTCCCGCCGGAGGAATGGGTGTCGGTATCGACCGTCTGGTCATGGCTCTCACCGGAGCAGAGTCCATCCGTGACGTCATCCTCTTCCCCCAGATGCGCCGCATCTGAAAAAGCATTGAAGATACCAAGCGGAAGCTGTGCTGCACAGCTTCCGCTTTTTTATATCAATGGCTCTGTTCCCGACATTGGTAGGTAAAAGTAAATAAAAAAGTTTCCCCGCTTTTCTTGAAAGGGAGAGAGGGGCGCGGGGAGAGAGGGAAAACTTCTTTTCTCGTGAAAAGAAGTTTTCACGCTTTCCCCGCATCATCTACCCATATCAGGAACAAATCTATATCAATAAAGCTCAGGATAAACTCTGTTTCAGTACATTTTTGACTTGATTTTAAGCGCTTTTGAATATACATTAAACCCTGTTAACACTTGTCATAAAAACCGGAGATTTTCTAATGAAAAAAATTCTCGTTCTCGGCGCAACCGGAGCCATGGGTAAATACCTCGTTCCCCGCCTGGCAGATATGAACTGCAAAGTAGATGCGGTCGCTCTGGATAAATTTCCGCTCGAACATCCCAATATCAACAGTATCGTCACTCCGAACGCCCGTGACGGCAAATATATGCTCGAGCTGCTTGCAAACAAATATGACGGCGTCGTGGATTTTCTGGTTTACAACACCGAACTGATAACCACTTTCCTGCCGATGATGGTCGAAAATTGCGGACACTATATTTATCTATCCTCTTACCGGGTCTATGACAACAAAGAAATTCCGATAAAAGAAACCAGTCCGAGACTCTGCGACACTGCCGATGAGCAGCTGATAAAACTCTCTGACGATTACAGCATCTACAAAGCACGCGGCGAAGATGTTTTGAAACTCCTGCCGCAGAAAAACTGGACCGTCATCCGTCCGGCGATCACTTACAGTTACCTGCGCAACCAACTGGTCACTCTTGAACTTCACAACACTGTCGGAAGAGCAAAACAGGGCAAAACCGTTGTTCTTCCAGAGGAGGCACGGAGCGTTCAGGCAACGATGTCATGGGGCGGAGATGTTGCGGAAATGATATCCAAACTGCTCTTCAACGACAAGGCTCTCGCCGAAGTATTCACCACATCAACAGCCGAACACCACACCTGGGAAGAGGTCGCCGGCTACTACACTGAAATCTGCGGTCTCAAGCCGCTCTGGGTTCCAAAAGATGAGTATCTCGGCATCGTCAATGACTTCAAATACTCAAACGGTTCCCGCTGGCAGCTCGAATGTGACCGTCTCTTCGACCGGGTCATCGACAACTCGAAGGTGCTCGATGCCACCGGAATGAAGCAAGCCGACCTCATGCCGTTGAGAAAGGGACTCGAGCTTGAGATATCAAAAATACCGGCAGATTTCAAATGGCGTCCCAATGAGCGCATGGATAACTATTTAGCAAAATGCGGAATAAAATAAATACGGAGAAAATCTACCATGAAAGCAATGACTCTTGACGAAAAACTCAACTTTGTCTGGCGTGAAGTACCAGACCCGGTGCGCAAAGCAGATGAAGTACTCATTGAAGTGCACGCGGCAGCGGTCAACCGTGCCGACCTCATGCAGAAAGACGGCTGCTACGCCTCTCCTCCCGAGTGGCCCCAGTGGTGCGGACTTGAGGTTTCCGGAATAGTTCTCGAAGCTCCGGAAGGTGCCGACGTCAAAGCCGGAGACAAAGTCTGTGCCCTTGTCGGCGGAGGCGGTTACTCCGAAAAAATCGCCGTTCCCGCCGGAATGGTCGTGCCGATTCCCGAGGGAATGACTCTCGTTGAGGCGGCTTCGATCCCCGAAGTGTGGTGCACGGTCTATCTCAACTTGATGTTTGAAGCAGGCGGACTCAAACCCGGTGACGTATTTTACGTTCAGGCAGGAGCAAGCGGAGTCGGTCTCGCCGCCATCCAGCTGGCAAAGCTCATGGGTGCTGAAGTCATCACCACCGTCGGCTCGGATGAAAAAATCAAGTTCGTCAAAAAGCTCGGAGCTGACTATGTGGTCGATCACCACAAAGAGGATATCCGCAAGACTCTCGAAGCACATCCTCCGGCTGTCGCCCTCGACTGCATCGGCGGAAAACTCATGGGCGAGTGTCTGAAAAACATGGTCTTCGGCGGCAGATGGATAATGATCGCCACCATGGCAGGCGGAGAGACTCTCATAAATCTTGAAACCATTTGGAGAAAACGCATAAAACTCATCGGCAGCACTCTGCGCAGCCGTACCGCTGAGGAAAAAAGCCGCATCATGAAAGCTCTCCAAACCGAACTCTGGCCGCTCTTTACCGCCGGAAAACTCGTGAGCAACATCCACGCAGTATTTCCGATAGCTCAAGTCGAAGAGGCACACGCTGTATTGCGCCGCTCAGAAAACATCGGTAAAGTGGTACTCACAATGAGGTAAAAAGTATCCTTATGTCAAGGAGATGAAAAATGAAAGATGAAATGAGAGAAAAACTGCTGGCTTTTCAGCAGAAGAAAGCCGGATTGTTCCGCGACCGTCTCTACAATGCATTTCTGACCGATACCAGAAAACTTGAAGCAGAGTGTTATATCAGCAGCGAGCCGGTGAAATTCTGTGACCGTCTGAAGCTCGAAAAGCGCGCCATCAAAGAGGGCGACTCTTTCGGAAAACGCTGGGACAATGCCTGGTTCCATCTCACAGGAACTATTCCTGCGGAGTGGGTCGGCAAGCCGGTGTGGGTGCATCTGAATCTCGGCGGAGAGATATTGATTTTCAACGACAGCGGTGTTCCGGTATTCGGACTTACCAACCACAGTGTATATAATCCGTTTTACCTTAAAGAGCACTATGAAGTCACAGCCTCTGCTGAAAGCAATTCCGAAGTGGACTTCTGGTGCGAGGTTTGTGCCAACGGACTCTTCGGAGAAGAAGAAAAAATCGACTCCAATGGCAAAGTCATCATTATGGAATACGGCGTTTACGATGATGAGATGTTCCAACTCTGGGATGATGTCTTTACGCTCATTTCTCTGCTTGAGTCATACGAACAGCCCTGCGCCCGCAAGTACCAGATCGCTGCCGCTCTCGAGCAGGCGGAAGGTATCTACGGCGAGGAGCCTGAAAATGCCTCCGCCGCAAGAGAAGTCCTCAAAAAGCAGCTCTCATTCAGGGCGACCGACTCCGAGCTTTCCACCACCGTCGTCGGACACGCCCATATCGACGTGGGCTGGCTCTGGGCGGTGAGGGAATCCATCCGCAAATCGGCACGCACCTTTGCCAGCCAGCTGGATAACATCGAGCGTTATCCGGAATACATTTTCGGTGCCTCACAGCCCCAGCTGTATTTGTTCATCAAAGAGAACTATCCGGAACTCTACGAAAAGATCAAAGCCCAGGTCAAAGCCGGACGCTGGGAGTGTCAGGGCGGAATGTGGGTCGAAGCCGACTGCAATATCATTTCCGGAGAGTCGATGATCCGTCAGTTCCTCCACGGTAAAAACTTCTTCAAAGATGAGTTCGGCGTCGATGTGAAAAACCTCTGGATACCGGACGTATTCGGTTATTCCGCCGCGATGCCTCAGATCATCAAAAAGTGTAATTGCAACTACTTCCTCACCCAGAAGATCTCCTGGAGCCAGTTCAATAAATTTCCGTATCATACCTTTATGTGGGAAGGTATCGACGGCAGCCGGGTCTTGACCCATTTCCCGCCGGAAGATACTTACAACTCCAATCTTGACCCCAAATCTCTTGTCTACGCCCGCAACAACTTCAGTGAAGCGGCGTTCCTTCCTGAATTTATGACCCTTGCCGGGATCGGAGACGGCGGCGGCGGTCCGTCGATGCGGCACATCGAAAACGGCAGACGCACCGCAAACCTTGAAGGCGTGCCAAAAGTCAAGTTCGGCAAGGCGGATGATTTCTTCAAGCGGCTGGAAAAATATATTCCTCAGCTGCCCCGCTGGGTGGGAGAACTTTACCTTGAGCTTCACCGCGGAACTCTCACCACCCAGTCACGCACCAAGAGAAACAACCGCAAATGTGAAGAGATACTTGCTGCGACTGAGTTCATCTACAGCTGTCTTCCGACAGACAAATATCCGGCAGAAGAGTTGGACAAGATGTGGAAATGTTTGCTCTGCAATCAATTTCACGACATCATTCCCGGGTCGTCCGTCCGTCAGGTCTACACGGTAACGGAAGAGGAGCATGCAAAAATCATTGCAAAGTGCGAAGAACTCATCAGCAACGCGGGAGCTATGCTCTCCGACAAAGATGATGACACTCTCACTCTGGTAAATACGCTCGGATACGAGATCGAACAGATCATCACGCTTCCTGATTCCTGGATCGAACACGTTGTCACCGACATCGACGGCAACGCACTCGAAACCCAGTGCGGAGGCGGCAAAGCACTCTGTCTTGTAACCGTTCCTGCCGCCGGAAGCAAAGTCATCAAAAGAGCCGGAAAGTGCGGATGCACCTGTGAAGAGAGTGACAACACTCTTGTTCTCGAAAACGACCTTATCCGTTACGAGTTCAATTCCGACGCGGTTCTGGTATCGGCTTACGACAAAGAGTCCAAACGCGAACTTGTCTGCGGTGGAGGCAACCGCCTTGCGGTCTACGTCGACCAGCCGGTTTGCTGGGATGCCTGGGATATTGATTACACCTATCTCAAAACTCCGGCGGCAGGTGCCAGAGGTATCTCCGCGAAAAAGACCGAAAACGGCTCACTGCGCCAGACGCTCTCCTTCGAGCTTGCCGTAGGCAAGAGTTCAAAACTCTGTCAGGAGATCAGGCTCGGGAAAAACAGCAAACAGCTCGACTTTGTCACCGAAGCCGACTGGCACGAGAGCCACCGTATGCTCCGCGTCTCATTCCGGACCTGTGTCAATGCCGCAGAAGCCACCTGCGACATCCAGTATGGAAAAACGATGCGTCCGACCCACACCAACACCAGTTGGGACTTCGCCCGTTTTGAAGTTGCAGCCCACCGTTACGTTGATATTTCCGATGTCAACGGCGGCGTCGCGCTGCTCAACGACTGCAAATACGGTTATCACCTTGCAAACGACACCCTCGATCTTGCTCTGCTGCGTTCAACCAAGTATCCGGACTACGCAGCGGATATGGGGAGTCACAAATTCACCTATTCGTTACTGCCTCACGCCGGAAGTCTGATCGAATCCGATGTGATGAGCCGTGCGGCACAGCTCAACCGCGAACTGACCATTCTGCCGGGAAAAGTCGATCTCGCTGTTCCCTTCGCGCTTTCCGATGTCCGCAATGTCGCTCTCGGAACGGTGAAGAAGGCGGAAAAGAGCGACGACATCATCATAAGACTTGCAGAAACCGACGGAAGAAACGGAAGTATCAAACTTGCGTTTTCCGACAAAGTTTCAGTCAAAGAGTGCGATATGCTCGAATGGAACGACGTTGCCGACATCGCCGACAAATGCAATGAAATCGAGCTCAAATTCACCGCTTTTGAAATCAAAACTCTGAGAGTGAAAAAGCAGTAACAGAGCAAAAAACAATGCTCTGTTCCCGACATGGGTAGGTAAAGGTAGATAAAAAAGTTTTCCCGCTTTTCTTGAAAGGGAGAGAGGGGCGCGGGGAGAGAGGGAAAACTTCTTTTCTCGTGAAAAGAAGTTTTCCCTCTCTCCCCGCATCATCTCCCCATATCGGGAACAAAGCAAAAAACAAAACAATACCGCAGAAGAGCACCTCACTTTTCTGCGGTATTTTTTTACATTATTTCGACACAGTTGACCCGTTTTATTTTCCTGCGGTAAGTTGCAATGGTGTATTTGCCGTCGATTTCCACATCGACAGCCGCTCCGTGGAATTTCTGTTCATTGTGAACAATTATTTTGAGGAGAAAATCTTTTCCGGTATTTATTCTGCGGGCGAAGTTTTCACCCCATACATGGAGCGGTTCTCCGGCAAGGTCGCGGAAACTTTTTGCCTCACAATTGCGCTTTACGACCTCATCGAAAAACTCAGGTTTTTTCTCAACATCACTGCTCCACGCCGCACTTCCGGAATCAACGACAAGGAAAAACTCTTCTCCGTCACCAGAAAAACGAATGACCACCCGTCCACTTGCCTGAACTGAAATTTTAGTATTCTCATTTCCGGCAGAGAGTTCCAATTTTCCGTTTCCTGCCAAAGGGTAAAATTCCCCCGGCGGAAGAGTCTCAGCCAGCCAGCGGCAGCCGACTCCGCCATCGCCGAGCATGATAAGCTCACGCAGCATGAGAAAACTGCCCCAATCGGGAGAGTTCATCCACGCTCCGGCAATGACCCTGTTGCCGTGACTGACAGCCATAGGAACTGCCATTCCGTCATAAAAATCTATGTTTTCAGTCCAAAGCTCCTGCCATGAACCGTCATCATCCTTGCGGTAAAATCCGGTAAAGCCGATCATCAGATACTCTTGATTTCCCAGGGTAAAAAAGCATGGGCACTCCGTGGTATTGCGGGCAAGAGAGTTTTCAAGCCGCGGCGGAAAATCCGGATCGACAACCTGCCATGAGTCGAGTGAGTTCCCCTGCCATATCCCATACTCACACAGCCTGAGTGAGCCGTCTGGCATCACCGTGATATTGGGATTTTCAACGTAATGGATTATTTTATTGCTGTAAGTGAAATCAACTCCGTTACAGCTCACGGCATAAGTTGCTCCGCTGGGATAGATATTTTTGAGTTCATCATAACGCTTTGACTTGACAACTCCCCTCTTTTTGAACTCCTGCTCAAGATGGAACGCGGCGCACTCCTCAACCGGCTTGCTGCGCTCGGTATGCCATCCGAAAGCAAGATAGAGTTTATCATCGAGCACAAAGGAGTTACCCGTACCGACAGTGAGACAGGGTTTATCAAAAGTTATCACCTCACCGTGGTCTATCCAATCGATAAAATCGGTTGTAGTAAGGTGGCAGAACACATGAGCTCCCCTGCCCTTGCGGCTGGCATGATGGTGGCGGTCGTGGAGATAGAAGCAATGAAATACTCCTTTGAAAGATGATAGTACAACATCACCGACCCAAGTATTGAACCCGGCAGGAGTGTAGCAAAATATCGGTTTATCAATATATTCAGAGTGCCCGGAGCTGCTGATATTTGTTATATCTCCTGTAAGCACCATATTGGAAACTTTCGCTTCAGGAGCTTTATCACTCTCAAGTCTGCCGCCATCAGGAGAGTCACGGTCATACAAAACTCCATCGCAGAAAATGCTGAACCACACACCGTCATAGGTTACGGCAAACTCGTGTTCAACACCTCCGCCGGAAATCAGGTAAAGCGGAAAACCGATGACATAAGGCTCATCTTCACCGGCAAAGAGAGCCGACACCTCGATAATTTTCACCTCGTCACGTTCAAAAAACCAGTTGCAGCAAAACTGCTCCTTCTCACTGTAACAAGAGCGGCTTACGGTTTTTACCGAAATTGAAAATCCCGCTCCGGAAACAATAACGCCATCAACTCTATCCGGTATGGCATTAAAAATCACGGCAAAAGCTGAGTTGTTCCATGCTTTCTGCCTGATTTTTGAAAAATCGTACTTCCGGTATCTTCTTGTTATCATAGTGTAAAACTCCTGTAAAAGCAGTATAATATACACGTTGAAAATCAACTTTCAACACGGTAAAGCCCACTAATTCCGCTGATACGAATAAATTTATAAAAACAGAGCTTGAAATTGCGCAAAACGGTGGTAAATTAAATAAAGGTATAATCAAGTATCAGGAAAAACTCCTGTAATAAAAAGAGGCAGAATAAAAATTGTCTCAAAAATAAAAGGAAATAAAAAATGTCAAAACGCCGTTATGTTGTCTGCGGTGTCTCTGGACGCGCAATCGGAATGTGGATCAAACCGATGTATGAGACTTTCTCAAAACAGGCTGAGTTTGTCGGTATGCTGGATATCGACCCCATCCGTTTTGATGTCTGCAAACGCCAGATCCCCGAAAGTGCCGATGTGCCCTGCTACAACGCCGATGAGTTCGACAAGATGATCGCCGAAACCAAGCCGGATGTCGTCATGGTCGTCAGCCGCGACAGCTTCCACGCTGAGTACATCATCAAGGCTCTCGAAAAAGATCTCGATGTCGTCACCGAAAAACCGATGACTATCAACTGGGAACAGGCTATTCAGGTTCGTGAGGCAGAGAAAAAATCCAAGGGTAAAGTTGTCTGCACCTTCAACTACCGCTATGCTCCGACCCACCGCAAACTGCGTGAGATGATCCTCGCCGGAAAAATCGGCAGAGTCACCCACGTTGACCTCAACTGGTACATTGATATCAAACACGGTTCAAGCTATTTCCACCGCTGGAACCGTATGCGTGAGAACTCAGGAAGTCTTTCCATCCACAAGTCAAGCCACCACTTCGATCTGGTCAGCTGGTGGATCGGCTGCAACGAGCCTGAGAAAGTCCACGCTTTCGGAGCTCTCAACCACTACGGCCCCAACGGTCCCTTCAACCCCTCAAAGAAAGACGGACGTCACTGCTCTGAGTGCCCTGAATTCATGAAGTGCGGCTACAAAGCCTGCTGGGAGACCCGTGCAACTTCAATCAAAATCCACGACGACCACCTCGATGCCTTTGATGCTTCACACGGACTGCTCTTCACTCCCGAACTCTACCGTGCTGATATGTGTATGTTCGACAGTGAGATCAACATTCACGACACCTTCGTTGCCAACGTCAAGTACTCCAACGGAGTTCTGCTGAACTACTCAGCCAACTTTTCAACTCCGTACGAGGGATACAAACTTGCCATCAACGGTACTCACGGACGTCTCGAAGTCGAGCAGATCGGCGGTGCCGGCGGAACCACTTTCCCGCACGAGACCGAGCGCTACATCGACTACTTCCCGATTTTCGGCTCACGTGAGCGTGTCTGGATCAAACCCGGAGTCGGCGGCCACGGCGGCGGCGACCCGCTCATCCAGGAAGACGTCTTCATGGGCGTTATGGAAGATCGTCCCTATGACATCCTCGCTGACTCCAAAGATGGTCTCTGCGCCATTTCGATCGGTGACGCTGTTTACAAATCAATCGTCTCCGGCGAGATCATCGACCTCACCGATGTTATGAAGAACTGATAAGTTTTTCGACGATACAAAAAGCTGCCGTAAACCGGAAAGGTGAACGGCAGCTTTTTTATGCTCAAAAAAGAGTATAGATAAACGACAATTTTTGTGGAACAGGATGCAGTGTGTTTACAACTCAAGCAGACAGAGCGGACGCGGAGTTATCAACTCGTAACCGTTTGGAGTGAGTGCTCCGGTTTTGGGATTACAGTCAAAAAATCTGGTTGAATCGCTGAACTCGTTGTTGACGGCAAAGTATTTTCCTCCGCCGAGATACTCGGCATCACGGGGACTCACTCCGCCGACAAGCTGAAGTTCAACTCCCTTCGGTTTGTCGGGATCACTCAAATCGAAACGGATAACACTGTCAAAGCCACGATTGGTGGCGATGAGATATTTTCCATCTTTTGAGAGGCGCACGGCGGCGGCTTTGGTGGCACATTCGACTCCGCGGGGAAGAGTGGAAATTCGGTCGATGATTTCAAATTTTCCGTTGCTGTAATGCAGAGTAAAGAGAGTGTTGCCGAGCTCGTTGAGCAGATAGGCACGCTTTCCGCTCTTGTCAAACACCAGGTGGCGGGGACCTGAACCGGCAGGAGTTATCTTGTTTTCGATGACTCCTGCTTTATTTATTCCGCTCTTCTGATCGTAGGGATAGCAGAAAACCGAGTCACATCCGAGATCGACCACGGCAATGAATTTTCCATCACAGGCGGCATAACACTGGTGAGCGTGGGCACTCTTCTGGCGTCCGGGAAAGGGACCGCTGCCGTAGTGGCGGATGACCTTGCTGCGGGGAGCAAGACTTCCGTCGGGATTTACCGGAAACTCGGTGACACTGCCGCTTGAATAATTGGCGACATAGACAAAATTACCGTCGCAAGAGGTGCAGACATGACAACTGCTCTTGCCTCCGGTGGCACGGATATCGCCGAGCAGATTTACCAGAGTACCGTCTGAAGCGACTCTGAAAGCGGCAGTTCCGTCGGAAGAGTTGTCGTAAGCGCAAGTGGCATAAAGAGTCTTGCGGTCAGGAGAAAGTGCGAGATAGCCAGAGTTGCGCAGAGCGGCAAATCCGGTCTCAACGGGTTTGCCCTTTTCATCGAAAGTATAGGTGTAAACTCCGGCATCGTTATCCGAGCCGAAAGCGGAAAGAAAAAATATGGAACTCATGTTAAAAATCTCCAAATTGTCAAAATGTAATTGTTCACCATAGAAAATACAACATTATCTGCTTTTTTTCAACTCTTTTTGAAAACAAAACATTGCATATTTATTCAACAAATGATATTTTATAAAAACGACAGGATTTTAATTCAGATGGAAAAAGAGTATTTCCGTCAAAAATTCCCGCAAAAGATGGGAGACGGCGGAGCAGTTCCGCCGCTGGAAAGGCTTTTACTATGGCAAACAAAACACTCGTTATCGGACACCGTAATCCTGATATGGATAGCGCAGCGGCGTGCGTCGCCGTGGCTGAATTGAAGCGTGCGCTCGGTGAAAAAAATGTCTATCCCGCCCTGCCCGGACTTCCGGGAGCAAGGGCAAAATATATCTTTGAAAAGTTCAAAGTTCCGCTTCCGCAGATGATAAGCGACGTCTATCCGAGAGTGCGTGATATCGTCAGCAGTGAAATTCCCACCGTAAACGCAGGCAGTACCTTGCTCAACGCCATCGGAGAGCTGGAAAAACTGCGCATTCCCAGACTGCCGGTCATCGGACGTGACAGAAAGTTCAAGGGAATGCTCTGCCTCTACTCACTGCTCGGTGATATGCTGCAGCTCAACGGTGAGAGCGGAGGTTTTACCGGCAGACTCGTGCACTCAAGCATCGAGCTTGTCAACGAAGTGCTCGAGGGCGAACTGCTCAATGCAGCCGACAGCAGCGTAAAACAGGATTTTGAAGTTTACGTTGCCGCCATGAATGTGGAAAGTTTCAAACAGCACATTCCGCAGGAGCATCCCGAAAAGCTCGCCATCATCGTGGGCGACCGCTCCGACATTCACCTGCTGGCAATAAATATGCAGGTGCGGCTGATGGTCATTACCGGAAAAAATCCGATCGACCCGCTGGTGCTTCAGGCGGCTAAATCCCGTGGAATATCCATCATCACCACCAAATACGACTCTGCGACCGTGGTGCGCCGTCTGAAATTCAGCAGTCCAGTTGAACTGGCAGTGCAGAATCAGGTCAAACACTTCCGTCTTGACGACAGATTGAACGATATCAGAAGTCAGGTTTTTGAGGAGTTCGACGACGTTTTCCCGGTACTCAACCGCCAGAAACAGCTTGCCGGAACATTCAGAAAAAGCGACTTATCAGGCGAACACGGACTCGAGCTGATTCTGGTCGATCACAATGAGTTCGACCAGAGCATCCCCGGAGTCGATGAGGCAAAAGTCGTCGAAGTTATCGACCACCACCGTATCGGAATGCCTCCGACCCGCTATCCCATCAAGATAACCTGCGACGTGGTCGGCAGCACCTCAACGCTGGTCACAGAGATGTTCATCACCCACAATGTCAAGATACCAGCTCCGACGGCAGGAATTTTGATGGGCGGCATCATCAGCGACACGCTTTTGCTGCGCTCGCCCACCTCGTGCGGACGTGATAAACTTGCGCTTGATTATCTCGAAAAGATAACCGGAGTTGACCCTGAAGAGTTGATGAATGAGATATTCCAGGTGGGTTCACTCATCGCCAAGAGCACTCCGCTTGAAGTTGTGCTCGCTGACCGCAAGGTGTTCCAGCACCTCGATAAATATCACTTTGCCATCTCTCAGGTCGAGGAGGTCGGCTTTGAAGAGTTTGCCAAACACGAGACAGAACTGCTCGATATCCTCAAAGAACATCAGGAAAATCAGAAACTCCACCTCGCAGGCTTGCTCATCACCGACGTGGTCAACGGCAACTCAATGCTGCTGGCGACCGGTCAGAGCGTCGTTCTCGACCAGCTGCCGTTCCGCAGGATATCGGATAATCTCTTCGACCTGCCCGGAGTAATGAGCCGCAAAAAACAGGTGCTTCCGCAAGTTCTGGCGACCTTCGACAACATCAAACGGTAAGTTTACAATTCCGCAATCAAGACAAAAAAAGAGCCGCCTCCCATCGGGAAACAGCTCGTTTTTCTTTAGCTTTGTTCTTGATACGGTGAGATGATGCGGGGAAAGCGTGAAAACTTCTTTTCACGAGAAAAGAAGTTTTCCCTCTCTCCCCGCGCCCCTCTCTCCCTTTCAAGAAAAGCGGAGAAACTTTTTTATTTACCTTTCCTACTTCTGCAGTCCTCCGGAGCAGCAGGAGCAGCAGGAGCAATCGGAAGTGCCGGAGCAACCGGAGTCACAAAGTATTTGACATTGGCGGCTTTTTCCAGCTTTTCAGCATACTGAGCCTCAGCGACCTGAGCCTTCTGGATAGTGAGCTGTTTTTTCAGATAATCTTTTGCCTCCTCAAAAGGAATGACTCTGGCAGGTTTGTTCGCATCGCAACGGATGATGTGATAACCGTACTGGGTAGTAACGATATCAGAAATCTGACCGGGTTTGAGTTTGAATGCGGCGTCGGAAAACTCAGGAACCATCTGCTCTCTGACAAACTCTCCGAGACTTCCGTTGTTGTTTTTGGAAGGACAATCACTCTCAGCTTTGGCAATAGCTCCGAACGCAGAGGGGTCTTTGGCAAGACGGGCTTTGATGTCGTTGATCTTTTTGAGAGCCGCTTTTTTGGTAGCCTCATCAGCATCCTGTTTCGCCATAACCAGAATGTGAGAAGCAGTAACCTTAGCGGGCTCCTGAAACTTATCTGCGTTTTTAGCGTAAACAGCTTTAGCCTCCTCATCGGTGACTTTGATGCTTTTCAGAACTTTTTCTTCCATAAACTGCATTTTGGCGATAGCTTGCTGGGCAGCGGGATTTTTCGCTGTTTCATTACTGTACTGATCAATGGTCTTGCCCTGCTGGGAAAGCCGGTCATTCATCATAGCGAGCTGATTTTTCGGAGCTTTTTTGAGCTGCTCACGAAGATATTTACGGGCATTTTCCTCAGAAGGTTTGTATCCCTCTTTTTCCATCTCAGCTTCGACCAGCTTATCGAGCACAATGGTCTTCACGATCTGGGGAGCCATCTGACGCACCATGTCAACGGTGATAAAGGGGGGCAGTTTTCCATCAGGAGTCTGAGCCAACATCAGCTTTGCGACTTCAGCTCTGGTCAAAGGTTTTCCGTTGACCTCAGCCACAACTTCGGGAAGCGCTGACCAGACATCGACAGTTTCAGCTGCAGCCTCTGCCGACTTGGCTTTCGGAGCTTCCGCCTCGGGAGCCTTGGCGGCAAACAGAGTCAGACCGGCGACTCCGACTGCGACCAGCGAGAACATTTTCAGATTGTTTTTCATAGATTCCTCCATATAAATTTTATTGACTTCCCCCGCCACTCAAACAGATTTGACGAACAAAGTCATGTTCATGCTTTAACTATAAGCTGTCACAGCTCATTTTTCAAGTAAGAGCTGCGACTTTTTACAATTATTTCTGAATATCAGCGATGGCAGCCTGCGCCGCTGCAAGTCTTGCCACTGGCACACGGAACGGACTGCATGAGACATAATTGAGTCCTGCCTTGTGACAGAACATCACGGATTTGCCCTCGCCGCCCTGCTCTCCGCAGATACCGATTTTGAGATCACTGCGGGTGGAGCGTCCTCCGGCAACGGCGAACTCGATGAGGCGTCCGACTCCGTTGACGTCGATGGTCTGGAAGGGGTCGCTCTCGAGGATTTTGTTATCCATGTACTCGGGCAGGAAAGCTCCGATATCGTCACGGCTGAAACCGAAAGTCATCTGGGTGAGGTCGTTGGTTCCGAAGCTGAAGAACTCAGCCTCTTTCGCCATCTCGTCAGCCTGCAAAGCGGCACGGGGTATCTCGATCATGGTACCGACCTTGTAGTCGATGGCGGTGTTGTACTTGGCGTTGACCTCTTCCGCAACTCTGCTCAGGATTTTCTTCTGGAACTTGATCTCGCCCACGTCGCAGGTGACCGGGATCATGATTTCCGGCTTGCAGTTGCCCACCTCTGCCGCAGCTTCGAGGATGGCACGCATCTGCATCTCGGAAACCTCAGGATAGGTGACTCCGAGACGGACACCGCGGTGTCCCATCATCGGGTTGGTCTCGTGCAGAGCCTCGGCACGTTTTGCGATGGCAGCGGCATCTATTCCCAGCTCTCTGGCGAGAGCCTCACGCTTGGCGGGCTCGCTGGGAACAAACTCGTGCAGCGGAGGATCGAGCAGACGGAAAGTCACCGGCATACCGTTCATCGCTTCAAGAGTGCTCTTGACGTTCTCTTTTACAAAGGGGAAGAGCTCGTTGAGCGCAACAACTCTTTCCTCCTTAGTTGAAGAGAGGATCATCTTGCGCAGATAGAAGAGCGGCTGCTCGCTGTTTTTGCCGTAGAACATGTGCTCGGTACGGAAGAGTCCGATACCCTCAGCTCCGAAAGCAACGGCTCTTGCGGCATCCTCGGGAGTATCGGCGTTGGCACGGACTCCGAGTTTGCGGTACTTGTCAGCCAGAGCCATGAACTTGCGCAGTTTCGGATTTTCGCTTGAGTCAACAGTGTCAACCCTTCCGGCATAGACATAACCGCGGGTTCCGTTGATACTGATGATATCGTTGTCGGTGTAAACTTTTCCACCGATCTTCATGGTCTTTTCGACTTCGTTGATGACCAGTTTACCTGCTCCGACGATACAGCATTTGCCCCAGCCGCGGCAGACGAGAGCGGCGTGGCTGGTCATGCCTCCACGGGCGGTGAGGATTCCGGTTGCGGAACGCATACCCTCGACATCTTCGGGGTTGGTCTCTTCACGCACCATGATGACCGCTTCACCTCGACGCTCGGCGGCGACCGCCTCGGCACTGGAAAAGACGATTCTGCCGACTGCTCCGCCGGGACCTGCGGGAAGTCCTTTGGCGATGAGCTCGGCATTCTTCTCAGATGCGGCATCGAGAATCGGATGAAGCAGCTCGTCGAGCTGGGTCGGAGCGACACGGGTAACGGCAGTCATCTCGTCGATGAGTCCCTCTTCAAGCATATCCATCGCCATGTTGAGGGCAGCAGTACCGGTGCGTTTACCGACACGGCACTGGAGCATGAAGAGTTTGCGCTCCTGAATGGTGAACTCGATATCGAGCATATCGTGGTAGTGCTGTTCAAGTTTGCAGCGGATATCAAAGAGCTGTTTGTAGATTTCGGGATAGAGGTCTTCCATTGACGGCAGGTGACGGTTGTGTTCGTTGCCGGTATCCTTGTTGAGCGGATTGGGAGTACGGGTTCCGGCGACCACATCCTCGCCCTGAGCATTGATGAGCCACTCGCCGTAGAATTTGTTGTCTCCGGTTGCGGGGTCACGGGTGAAAGCGACTCCGGTTGCGGAGGTGTCGCCCATGTTTCCGAAGACCATGCTCTGAACGTTGACCGCAGTACCCCAGTCATCCGGAATACCCTCAATGCGGCGGTAGGCAACGGCTTTTTTACCATTCCAGCTTTTGAGAACGGCGCAGATTCCGCCCCAGAGCTGTGCACGGGCATCATCGGGAAACTCACATCCGAGAGTCTCTTTGATGCGCACCTTGAAATCGGCGAAGAGCTGTTTGAGGTCCTCGACGGTAAGATCGGTGTCGCTGGTGTAGTTTTTGCTCTCTTTGAGCTCTTCCATCATGGCATCGAGCTGGCGGCGGATGGCTTTGCCCTCGGCGGGTTCGATACCCTCAGCCTTTTCCATGACGACGTCACTGTACATCATGATCAGACGGCGGTAGGCGTCATAAACGAAACGCTCGTTTCCGGTCTTGGCGACCAATCCGGGAATGGTTGCTGTTGAAAGTCCGACGTTGAGGACTGTTTCCATCATACCGGGCATGGAGCTGCGGGCTCCGGAGCGGCAGGAGACAAGAAGCGGATTCTCGCTGTCGCCGAACTTCATTCCCATGGCATCCTCGACCAGCTTGAGAGCCGCTTCGACCTGAGCCTCAAGCTCGGCGGGACGAGTTGAGTTGTTTTTGAAGTAATCAACACAGCACTCGGTAGTGACAGTAAATCCCGGAGGCACAGGCAATCCGATATTCGCCATTTCAGCGAGGTTTGCGCCTTTGCCGCCGAGCAGATTTTTCATTGCTCCGGTTCCCTCGGTGAGACTGCCGCCGAAGGAATAGACATACTTTTTGTCTGACATCTTTCTTTCCTTTCTTTTCCGGTCAAGAATTTCACTCTTCGCAACATCAACCTAAATAATCGCAACCGTTGAGAAACTCTTATCCGGTTGGGATAGCTGCTCCTGCCACCCCGTTTTTCTTATCAGTTAAAACTTTTGATTGCTTTCATGATCTCGTGTTTCTGCTTGTTTTTATCAAGTCCGACAAAGACAAACGAGCCGTGCACCACCGCATAAAACGGAATACCGATAACGTAAACCTTGCGGCTGTCGGCTATTCCGTCGAGTCTTTTGCGCTGGACACTGCTTGATACATCAAATTTGTAAACCTGTATCTCGGTATCTCCTATCTGAAAAGCGTGACCGGAACTCGCTCTGAACGGGTCAGGTGAAAGCGGACGTGACGCTTCGATGCGGATATCGTTTCTGCGCAGACAATCTGCAAAATCCGCCGGAGAGAGATGGTTATTTTCAACTGCGCATCCGGTAAGTAAAAACGCCGCTGCGCAAACTGTGTAAAACAAAATCTTTTTCATAATTGAACCTCTTGAATAACTGCACTTTCCATCAACATACCGAGCCCTGGAACGGCAATCTTATAAGATAACACTTTATATTCATAATGTCAAGTGTTTATAATGGATAAAAACTGCATCAGATGTATTTTTCAGCATAAACATCTGCAAAAGAGACAAAAATACAAAAAGCCGCACTCCATTGAGGAACACGGCTTTGCGGAAAATCTGCCAGACTCAGAGCAGTTCGTCGTTGGATACGACTGAGGGAACTTGGAAATTCTGCTCCTCTTTGCTGCTGACGTTCCAGCGGGTCACTACGAAGCGGACAAGTGACGGTACCGGCAGTGTGGTGACCAAACTCAGAATGATGATGGAGTTGAAGAAGCTGTTGCTCAGTATTCCGATATCCTTACCGATAGCGGCGGCGGCGAGGGTTGCGGAAAGCTGGGGTACAGTCATCAATCCGGCGGCGACTCCGGCGGCGTTGCCGAAGCCGGTAATTCTCATAGCGGCAAAACCGGAAAACATCTTGCTGCCGATCAATCCGACGACGGTCAGAATCACGATCTGCATATTGCCGGGATTTTTGAACACAGAGAAATCGCACTCCATACCGATGGAAACAAAGAGGAACGGAATCAGAAATCCGTATCCGATGCTCTCAAACCGTTTGAAAAGCAGCATATCCTGCTCTTTGACCACCTTTGAAAGACCGAGACCTGCGATAAATGCTCCGACAACGAGGTTGATTCCGAAGAGCTCACCGACAACCACCGCACCGAGGATTACAAAGAGGATGATCGTAATAAGCATATCCTCGCCGGGTTTGAATACCCTGAGCAATTTTTTGCCCAACCAGTTGGTGAAGAACACCACAGCCACCAGATAACAGATGGTGATCAGCAGGAACACCGGAATAAACTGGTTGCCGAAAATGGAGCTGTCGAGGTGGTCAAAAAGCGAAAGAGATTTGCTTCCTATCATGTGGGAGATATTTTTGGTTCTGCGGAAAAGCTGAACACTCACCGCCAGCAGAATGATACTGGCAATATCGGTTATGATGGTGGATATCAACACCGCAGCACCGAATTTGGTCTTGCTGAGGTTGAGTTCACGGATGACCGGAAACACAATACCGACCGAGTGTGAAGCAAAGAGCGAAGCGTAGAGCAGTTTTCCCGGCAGGTCGGTGGCGTTGAAGTAACGGTAAACGAGATATCCTGCTATTGCCGGAATAAGAAAAGTAAGGATACTCAGGGCGATGACCGGTTTGCGGGCTGACTTGATGAGTTTGAAATCCGCCTCCATTCCGGCGAGAGCCATCAGGAACATCAATCCGAGCGAGCCGAGCGAGTCAACAAGAGTTGTAAAATGAGCTGCGGTATGGGCTGCGGTTTGAGCCTCAGCTCCGGGAACTCCGAGGAAACTCAGCCAGCCAGACATCATCTTTATCAGATCGATGCCGATGCCGGTCGGTCCGACGAGGATACCAACCAGCAGGAGTGCTATCACCGACGGAATACCGAAGCGGCGCAGGATGAAAGGAACCATGCCCATCAAAGCGATGAAGGCAATAAAAAGCAAAAGAAAGGCGTTGTCGTTCATTTTATAAAGTAGTTTTGTTTTTCAAATTCTCTGTTTTTAATCCGGGGTATGGCGGAAATATACACCAAGAAAACCTCATTGTCAAGTTTACGGAACAATTTTTATTCCCCAAAAATCCGTCATTTATTTTTCAACGTTTTTCACCATTGCGTAATCGGCGGCGATGCTGGCGGCCTCATCGAGAATGACATCGGTGCTTCTGGTGCGCTTTTCGTCATCATCCTCCTGGGCAGCGAGTCTTTCAGCCTCCTTTTCGACCTCGGCTTCATCGAGATACTCTTTGAAGCGTTTTTCCTCATTGAGAGAGAGGCTCTTGCGGTCACGATAGCGTTTGTAAGTTGCAATCAGCCGTTTGAGCTTGGCGTAATCACGGTTTGCAGCTATGCGCCTGGCGGAGTATTCTGCAAGGATTTTGATATTGCGGTCGATATCCTTGTCATGGGTACCGGCTCCGACCGAGGGTATTTCGCTCCACGGCAGGTGGTTATCGAGGAACATCTCGCCCACCTTCATTTCCTGAGAGAGACTCGGCAGCAGAATGTCAGAGGCAATTCCGAGCTGCTGGACTGAGCTGCCCAGCGCACGGAAGAACATCGCTATCTCGAAAGTCGTACTGCCCGCCGGAACTGCTCTGCCGGTGAGTTTGATGTGATTGGAAAGGTCTTCGACGGTCAACACTGTTCCTTTGCCGAAAGTGCGGCTGTCACCCACGAGGATGGCACGGTCATGGTCACGCATGGCTCCGGCAAAAATCTCGCTCGCCGATGCAGAAAACTTGCTGGTAAGCACCACGAGCGGACCACCGTAAACGATGTCTTCATCGGGGTCTTTCAGGGTCTCTACGTCGCCGTTACTGCTGCGCACCTGCACTATCGGACCAGATTTGATAAAGAGTCCGGCAAGAACAACTGCATCTGGCAGACTGCCTCCTCCGTTGCCTCTCAAATCGACGACGACACTTTCGACACCTTTTTTCTTGAAGTCCTCGAGGATTTTGCGGACATCGGCACTGCCGCGTCTGGCATCGGGGTCTCCGCGGCGGACGGCGGCAAAATCCATATAGAAGCTGGGCAGATCGATGATACCGACCTTGCGGAGCTTGCCTTTGGAATCTTTGACTTCACGAACCGAACCCTTGGCTCCGAAGTCGTCAAGTTTCACATTGTCACGTTTGAGCATCACTGCCCGGAAAACGATTTTTCCTCTCCAGCGGGGAACGGCTTTGGAAATATCCGGAGTTCCGGTCACCATGGAAATGAGTTTCAACAGAGGTCCGATGCCATCAACGGGAATACCGAATTTGCCCTTTTCGACTCCGGAAAGGACTCCGAGAAGCACATGTGTTCCTCTCTCTCCTCTGATATGGCGCACCGCCTGCGAAACAGGAACATCCAGCAGAAGCTCTGTTGAACCGTCGTTCTGGGTGGCTGTTATGATGCGGTCCTCACGGTGCAGATTTCCTGAAAGAGATGCAGGTCCGCCCTTGACCACTTTGATCACCCGGATAAAACCATCATCGCTGCTGAGAGTTGCACCGATTCCGCTCAGTGAAAGACGCATATTTATATCAAAGTCCTCGCTGAGCGCAGGAGCCATGTAATTTGAGTGCGAACCGAAAGTTCCGGCAAAGACATCAAGATAAGTGCCTAGAATATCTATCGGACGGCGTTTGGCAATAACATTACTCACATCCCTGAGCTGGGCGATGAGTTTTTCTTCCGGAGTGCGGAGTTCCCACTTGTAGGCAAGTTTATCCGCCTCTGAGCGGTTGTTCTTCTGCGGTTTACTCTCTTTCAAAGCCATGCGGCGTTCCGCAAGTCTGAGGTGCAGTGCATCACGGGTGAGTTTTTTGCGCCACACTTCGAGCTGCTCTTTTCTGTCAGACGGACGACGGACGTTTTTACGTTCAACTACCCATTCATCACCGGTGTTGTAATTTATGCTCTTTTCAGTCAGATTTTTGACTGCAAAATCGTGATATTCAGCAAAACGCTTGCGGTAGAGCTCATAAACATCGAATCCGAACTGACAGTTCCCCCGCAAAAGCTGACGGTGGAGAACATCCCTGTACCTGACGAATCCTGCGATATCTGCAAGGGTGAAATAAATCTTTTCCGGGTCGAGAGCATCGAAATAGCTGTCGAAAAACCGGCGTGAAAATGCGGAATCCAACTGCTGTTTATGGTAGTGATTGTAGCAGATGAGCCGTACTGCCAGACGGGTTATTCTGAACATATCTCCGCGGGTGTACTCATAACCGTTTTCCTTTCCCGCTGCAACGGGGGATGAAAGCAGTACAACAAGGAGTAACAGTATTGTATATATCTTCTTCATCTTTGTGCTTCCGGTAAACTGTTTTTTTCTTGAACAAGTCTGAGATACTCACTTTCGAGTATATCCGCCATGCGGTGCCAGTCAAACTGGGCAACGACCTTTTCTCTGCCGTTTCTGCCCATACCGGCGGCAAGTTCGGAGTCTGCAAGTATCTTCAATGTTTTTTCTGCCACATCATCAACATCCTCAGGAGCAGTCACATATCCTGTCTGACCGTTGATGACCACTTCCGGAGTTCCGTCGAGTGCGAAACCGATAGCGGGGATACCCACTGCGAGAGCCTGCACAACTGCCCGGGGCAATCCCTCACGCAAAGAGAGATGCCAGAGCAGATCGGCTTGCGCCAGATGGTCGCCCACCCGGTCAGGAGAAATCAATCCGGCAAAGTGGAACTTATCCGCAATATTTTCCTGCTCAAGTGCGGCGTGCAGCTCATCATACATGGGTCCGTCTCCGATAAAGAGGAAATGGGTATTTTCAGCCTGAGCCAGCACTTTTTTGGCTGCCGGTATCACATACTCGTAACCCTTCAACGGAAAGAGTCTGGCGACAGTGGCGATAACCTTCGCATCATCAGGAATACCGAGTTTGCTTCTCAGCTCCTGCGACCTTACGCAGCTCGAAAAGCGTGCAGTATCCATTCCGCTGTAAACCACCTGATACTTTTCTCCCGGAGCAACTTTGGCATCGACGCACTGGTCGATCATCGCCTGAGCCACAGCATAGATGCGGTCGCAGTATTTTGCGGCAAAACGCTCAAGAAAAATATAGAGACGGTTTTTCCATGCCTTTTCATTGGGATGAAACGCCTGACCGTGCACAGTGTGCACCACCACCGGAACTCCGGCTGAACGGGCGGCAAGTCTGCCGATGATACCGGCTTTTGAGCTGTGAGTGTGGACAACATCAAATTTGCGCTCCCTGAAGAAGCGGCGGAGACGGAAAAACGCTTTCAAATCATTCCACGGCGACAACTCACGCACCAGCTCGGGAAAAACATTGATTTCAAACGGAGGCATATCCACGTTTTTCAACAACTCCCCTTCCCTGCCGGGAGACGGACCTGTAACCAACACGGCATCGTGTCCTTTTTCAAGGTGTCCGCGCAGGGTAAGCAGAGTATTTTCCTGCGCTCCGCCGACGATCATTCTGGTGATGACGTGGCAGGTATTCAACTTTTTATTCTGCAAGTTCATAACGGTAAATCCTTCTGCTGCTGTCAAACGGCATGGTGTCAACTATCCGGCGATAACCGGGAACATCAATAATCAACTCTCTGCCATCAGCCTGTTCTTTCAATACAAACACATCTTTTAATGTAGCACGGCGTTTGAAATACTCAAGGGTAACTCGATGTTTTTGACTGATTATTTTCACCTTTTTACTGTTTTTTAACCGTTTGACTCCTTTTGCGGCATCGCAATCATCGAGATAAGCGTAAAAGCGTCTCCACCTTTCGTACCGTTTTCTTTGGGGCAGCAGGAGAGTTTCAACCGGCACGAGACGGCACAAAGTACGCAATCCGCGGGCGGTGTAAATACTGTTGCGGGAAAAGGCGGCACACGCTATTTTATTTACTCCGACACGCCTGAGGTGTTCGGCGAGTTTGGCTGAAGCACTTCCGCTCGACGGGTCGATGACTACGGCACTGTTGCGTGAGCTGTCGATCAGGGCGATACACGCCGGACGCCTGTAACTGTTGTATATCCACAGCTCAGGAGCGTAAGTGTACGGCAAAATCACCCACCTCAAAACCAGAGCCGACAACAAAATCGCTGCTGAAATCTTCACCACTGCCCGGCATCTCAAAAAGCAAAAGAGCAAAGCGACATAGAGCCACAACTCAAAAGCTGACGGCGAGACCGCAGGAACATTGAAGCTCAACTTTGAAAAGAACGAACAAAAAATGTGCAGCAAATTGAACGCTTCAGAGAGAAGATACGCTCCGGGCGGATATATCATAGCAACGCCAAGCAGAATGTAAAACAGAGAGACGAACGGAGACAAAAGCAAGTTTGCGACTATGGAAAGAATCAGAAACTGACCGTTGTGGTGAAGTGATATCGCCAATCCTCCGAAAAACGCCGCCGTGCATATCAGAAGCGGAGCTCTGACCACATGCAGCATTTTCAATATCGGATGGAAATTTGCAGGTCGTGCTCCTGAAACCAGATACTTGCGGCGTATCTGCTCTTTTCTGCTGCCGCGGATGATTTTTTCACCGCAGGCGATGAGAACTCCGGTGATGACCACCGAGTAGCGTGCGCCCATATCGTACACCAGAAGCGGGTCGCACAAAAGCAGAAGCGACGACGCCCAGCAGAATACCGAAAACGGAGTCATCCAAACCTTGCATATCCTGCACATTCCCCACAGAAAAAGCATCATGTACGCCCGCACTGCCGGAGCATTGGCTCCGGTTGAAATGACATACATTCCGGTCAGAAGAAGAGTGAGCAGATATCCGGTACGGGCTCCGGCAAAGCGCAGAATTGTATAAAGAAAACAGGCGAGAACGGCAACGTGCATACCTGAAACTGAAAATATATGTATCGTTCCGGTGTCAACATAAACACTGCGCAGACCTGAATTGAGACCTCCGGTGATTCCGAAAAAGAGCGCAGCGGCAAGATTGCGGGAGTTGTCACCGGGTATTGCATCGAGCACCCTTGAGGCAACAAAATCACGCACCCGGAGTATCCTGCCCATCAGGGACTCCTGCATTCCGGCAACGTCCGCCGTTTCAAGATATACACACTTGACAAAACCGTGCGCCTTCATGTAGTTGGCAAACCCTGGAGAACTGCTGTCGGCTATCGCTCCCCTGCCCCGGATAACGGTGCCGTAGTCAGGAGCTCCGATATCGTCGGGCAGTTTCACCATGACCCGGTAACTGCATGAGATACTTTTATCATCATCACGCAGACGGTAACCTGTCAAATGAGCGTGATACATGGCAGGAGCTCCGATATTCTTCACACGGCTCTGTCTCGAATCATTCAAAATCAGAGTGAACTCACCGTATTCGTAACTTTCGGAACTTATTGCCGCCACCTGCCGCTCATAATGTTCTTTGCAGCAGTAAGCAAGAGAAAATCCCGCTGCCACCGCCGCAACTGCGGCAACAAAGGCGTATTTGCGGAAAATACCGAACAGAAAAACGATTGCAATGAGCGGCAGATACCACGCAAGGACACCTGCTCCTGAGAGTGCTCCGCAGGCGAGTCCGGAAATCAGAGCTGACTCCACTCTGTCGCTCCTGCGGAATTTTTCCATACGCTCCCCCGTGATAAAGATATCAGCTGTTGAGCTGTTTGAGCAGTTTTACTGCTTCTGAAACATCACCGATGAGTATTGCTCCGGCAAGTGAGCCATCTTTTTTCAGAAAGATACGGCGGTAGTTTTCACCGTTCTGCGCACTCTCTCCGGCAAGGGAGTCATCGAAAACTCCGGCTGAAAAAAGCTTTACGCCAAGCGCATTGAGCCGGGCGGCAGGAGTATCGGCAACGTATTCCGCCGCACCTCCTGCCGCACAGACTCCGGCGATCTTTCCCATGGCGGAAGCGGTGGTGTATAATCCGCAGACACACTGACCGAACTGAGCACAATCTCCGGCGGCGTAAATATCTTCGATACTGCTCTTCATATTTTGGTCAACCACAATGCCGCAGTCAACGGCAAGACCGTCACACTCAGGATAGACCGGAGTCACTCCGGTGGAAAAGAAAACCGTGTCGCACGGAACAGTTCCGTCATCGAGTACCACCGATGACTGAGTTATCTCTCTCACCTTTTTTCCGACGAGAAGCTCAAGATTGCCGCACTTGCTTATTTTGTTTTTGATGATACCGCTTCCGACAACATCAAGATTGCGGGGCAGAAGACGATCTGCTCCCTCGATGATGGTCACGGAACAACCCCGCTTCAACAGAGAGTCGGCAAGTTCGAGTCCGAGCAGCCCCCCGCCGATAACGGCACATCTGCCGGCTTTCACCCTGCGGCGGATAAGCATAAGATCACGGTAATCACGCAGAACAAAACAGTTTTCGCCGTCAGCTCCCGGAACCGGAATACGCCTTGCGGCTGAACCGGTGGCGATGATCAATTTACCGTAAGAGACAACCTGTCCGTCGCTGAGTTCAACAGTATGAGCAGCCGGATTTATTTTTTCCACCCGCACTGAGCACTTCACATCTATCGAATCATCATCGTAAAACTCTTTGGATTTGATAAAGAAAGTACCCGGTATCTCTCCGTCAGAGGCGGCGAGTGCCGAGAGCGCAGGACGACGGTAAGGCAGGACTTCCTCGCCGGAGTATATGGTTATTTTAACGTCGGGATTTTGCTTTCTTGCGGCGCAAGCGCACTCAAAAGCTGCGACTCCGCCTCCGGCAATGATGATATCGTTCATGCGTTCTCCTTTTCCCCCGGCAACAGTTTTTCCAGCGGCAGGAAACAACAGAATGTTGAACCGCCGCCGATCGAGCTTTCGACCTGTACCCAGCCCTGATGGTGGGTGATCGTACCATATACCATAGCCAACCCCATACCGGTACCCTTACCGACAGGTTTGGTGGTGTAAAACGGTTCAAAAATCTTACTGAGGAGCTCCTGACTTATTCCGCATCCGGTATCGCTCACTGATATATAGACATAGCCTGACGGGTCAAAATCACTGATTTTCACGGGAGCTGTGCACTCTATCGGAGCATTCACCGCATTGCCGGCTTTTACTGTCAGGCAGTGCGCATCTGATTCCTTCTGCTTCATCGCATCAATGGCGTTGAGAATCAAGTTGAGCAACACCTGATGAAGCTGGACTCCGTCACCGCTGACAAACAGCTCACCATCTTCAACCTGAACGGAAATTTCTATATCGGCGATAGCCTGTGGTCCGGTCATGGAAACACAATCATCCACCAGCTTGCGAATGTCTATCAGCTCGACCTTGTACTTTCCCTTGCGGGCAAAACCGAGCAGCTGGGATGTGAGCTTACCCGCCTGTTCAGCAAGCATGGCAATTTTTTGCAGACGGTGTGAGACATTTTCCGATATTCCGGGAGTGAAGAGGAGCATATCCGTGTGTCCGAGTATGGCGTGGATGCAGTTATTGAAGTCATGAGCAACTCCTCCGGCAAGCCTTCCGAGAGCCTCGAGACGCTGGGAGTGTATCAGCTGAGAGGCAAGCTCTGCTTTTTCGTTCGCAAGTTTTTCCTCTTCGGTGATATCTCGGGCGATGAGGAAAAAGAGAAGGTGTCCCCTCACCTCGACCGGAGTCAGTGAAATATCAAGAAGTATCTCTCCTGAATTTCCCGGGTAGGAGCAGCGCAGGCGACGGGTACTCGCAGTTATGTTTTCAAGCGGAACTTCATCTTCAGATACCGGTTTGAGCAGCCGGAAAAGATTGATTTTTGAAAGGCTGTTTTTGTTTAATCCAAGCAGACTCAGTGCCGCAATGTTGGCATCAATGATGACTCCTGATGACTGCAACGTAAAGATGAGCTCGCCCGCATTTTCGATGACCATTTTGTAACGCTTCTCGCTTTCCTCAAGGTCAACCTGAAGCTCCTTGGCTTTGCCGTAACTGCCGACAAATGCAAAGAGCAAATCAAGCGCACCGGGATCGTCTGAGGTCAGATCACGCTCGAGCCACTTGATATAAACGGCAAGAAATCCGGAAAGGATCACCGCCGCCAGAATTCTGCCCAGCAGGTCACCGAGAAGCACATTATTGATAACTCCGGTGTACCAGAAGATGATAAATTCGGGCAAAATCGAAAAGACACTGCCGAGCATACTGCCGAGTATCGAAAGATATTTGGGAATACGCAGTTTATCCAGAAGAGTGTAGATTATCGGCACGATCAGCAGATCGGCAAAAACTCCGAGTACGGAGTAGATACCGGCACGTTTTGCTCCGCCGAGGAGCATGTTGAGAGCCGAACCGTAAAAACCGTTGGATATTGAAAATCCCAGCCAGTTGCACTGCAATTCGGTCAACTCACCGATATACCAGAGCAGACCGCTGAATGTTGCGACTCCGAGAATGAAATGCTGGGCACGGAGTGTTCCGCAGGTTATATACATCGCAAGGAACGCTGCCAGAAGCGGCATATAAACAATGACCATGCCGATGTTGAACACAACATCATAGAAAAGCGTTCCCCTCAATTCAGCGGAAACCAGAATATGCGAAAGAAACAGCAGAAATCCGAACGCCATGTAAAACGGAGCAAAACCGATAGCCTTGCGCTGCTGGAGCAGAAGCATGAGCGAGATGAAAATGAAAATCATCTCGGATGTATTGAGCACCAGTGCGTTGACGTATTCCATTATTTCAAACCTGCGGAGTGTTTTTGCTTACTTCATGCGAATTTATCAACAGCCTCTTTGAGGTCATTGACGAAGAGAACCTCAGCCGCCTCAGGCTTCTCACGCTCACCGCTGCCGTATCCGGTGGAAATCAGAAGCGATGCCTTGACTCCTGCATTGATACCGCATCTGACATCAGAGAGCTTGTCTCCGACCATGATGCTCTGAGCAATATCAATACCGTGCTCATCCGCCGCCTGCAAAATCAATCCCGGAGCAGGCTTGCGGCAATCGCAAACGCCGTCATACTCCGGATGGTGCGGGCAGATATAAAAAGCATCGATCTTCTCACCCTCAGCGGCAAGAAGCTGAGTTATTTTGCCGTGGACGGCTTCGACCTCTTTCATGGTGAATTTACCTCTTGCCACGCCTGATTGATTGGTGACAACGACAACCAGATAGCCGAGTTCGTGCATCCTGCGGATGGCAGTGACCACATTTTTTTCCAATTCAGTCTGTTCAGGGTCGCAGAGATAGTGAACCTGCTTTACCACGACTCCGTCACGGTCAAGAAAAAACGCCTTATTCATAAAATCACGCCTCACATTCAAATATCCGGATACCGGAGTTGTTCTGAAAATCCTTTCTCATCCGTTCCGCCACCTGACGCTGCACCTCTTTTGAACGGCACACGGCAAAGAGTGTCGGACCGCTGCCGGAAACCTGCACACATCCCGCTCCGGCATCGAGCATACTGCGGCGCATCATCTGCAAAAGCGGAAACTTGACAAAGAGCGCATCACCGAGGTCGTTGCGGCACAAAGCTGATATCCCGTCGGTATTGCCGGAAACAAGTGCACGGGTTAGCTTCTCTTTTGCCTCAATATCCGCCGGAGCAAATTTTGAAGCATCCAATTTGCCGTAAGACCAGCGGACCCCGACCGGAAATCCGGGATTTGCCAGCACGAGATAGAGCACAGGATATTTCTCTTTCACCGGAACAAGCTCGTCACCGATGCCCTCCGCCCATGCAGGAACACTCTCGAGAAAAAACGGAACATCCGCTCCGATGCCTGATGCGAGCTTATGCAGCTGCACACTGTCAAGTTTACGGTAATAAGTGTTCAAAGCCTGAAGCACAGCGGCGGCATTGGAACTGCCTCCGCCGAGTCCTGCGGCAACAGGAACTTTTTTATCAAGAATAAAACTCCACTCCGGAGTTACTCCTGAAACTTGAGCGTAACGCTCTGCCGCACGATATATCAGATTATCTTTGCCTGACGGAATATCAGGGTCAAGACTTTTCACCTCAATTCCTGCCTGCGCAGAAAAATCACAAATTATCTCATCCTCAACTCCTCTGACTGGCAGAAAAAGCGTTGAGAGTGTATGATATCCGTCACTGCGCCTGCCGGTCACCTGCAAAAAGAGATTTATTTTGCAGCAGCTGGAAATCCTGATATCCGCCATCTGTCTTTCACCGGGTCATTTTGCGGAAAACTTGAATCCGTACTTCTCATTGTTTTTGCGTGAAGCCTCTTCGAGGGCAATCGCAAGCTCAAGAGCGGCAAGTCCGGCACTGCCGGGAACTTTGGTGGGAACGACTTTTCCGGTTGCTTTGGTCGCTTTGACCGCACGGATGAAATCCTCGAGCTCATCGGCAAGTGCGTTCTTGGCGGCAAAGGTGACTTCCTGATGCTCGATGACGCCCTCTTTGACGGTAGTGACGACTCCGGCAGGAGAGCCGAAATCAAGTGAGCAGCTCATGTTTTCGCAGAAGACGTTGACTTTGCGCATCGGAGCAGCACTTATTCTGCTTGCAGTGATACTTGCAGAAACCCCATTGGCAAAACGGATACGGGCACTGGCGATATCTTCGCTCGGGCTGAGCACCGGAGAAGCGGTGACATCGAATGACTCAACTTCGCTCTTTGCCATGGCAAGAACCAAATCGATATCGTGGATCATCAGGTCAAGAATAACACTAACTTCGGTGCCGCGCGGATGCAGTCCCGGACGTGCCGGGGGATATCCGGCAAGACGGTTGATTTCAATGTAGTAGGGTTTGGCATTGGCGGCTTCGAAATAATCCATGGCAGGATTGAATCTTTCAGTATGACCGACTCCGAGCACCACATTGTTTTCTGCGGCGCAATCGACCATCTTTTTTGCCCCCTCTATTCCGGCATCGATGGGTTTTTCGACCAGAACGTGTTTACCCATTTCCAAAAGCGGAAGAACTGTTGAGGCGTGATAAGTAGCCGGAACTGCCACGCTCAGGGCGTCGCATTTTTCAGCGAGTTCCTGCCATGAATCGTACACGGCAAGTCCGAATTCAGATCCCACCTTTTCGGCATTGGCTTTCTGGACATCAAAAATTCCGACAACTTCAGCGTTGGGACTCTGGGCATAAAGACGGGCATGATGGCGTCCGAGAGCACCCACTCCGATGACGCCGACTTTCAAACGTTTTTCTTCTGACATTGCAGCACCTTGTTTTTCAAGTTTGATGAAACAATATGTATATAGGAATAATATACACTCAGTAATCTCAAAAAGCAACCCCGGCGGCAGTTTAAGTTTTCCAATAGTTATAATGCTCCGTTTTTCCTTCAGTCCGGGGTATTTTTTCAGAAAACAGCTTGAAAAAAATCAGTTCTTCAGTTACATTATCAGGAAGCATATACAACCACAAAAGGATTATTCAAAATGAGTATTCAACAGCAGGCTCAACAGTTACTGGATGAGGCGACCTCATCCCTTCCCGGACTCGGATTGCAATTCTGCGCTTTTCAGGATGGAAAGTGCGTGGCGAGCGCCTTTTCAGGTGATGCCGCTTTCGACGGCAGCAAAAAGGTGGATGAACACACCCTCTTCCCCATCTACTCGACCAGCAAAAGCGTTCCGGCAACGGCACTGGTAAGACTTGTAAACCAGGGCAAAGTATCTCTCGACCAGCCGGTCACCGACTTCTGGAGTGAGTTCGGCAAAAACGGCAAGGAAAATACCCGTGTGCTCCACCTGCTCAACCACACTTCAGGAGTACCGCAGCGTCTCCGTGAGCAGACAAGCTACGAGGCGATAGCCGACTGGGATACCATGATACACGCCATCGAAAACGTCGCCTGCGACTGGACTCCCGGAACCAAGACCCGCTATCAATCTCTTTCTTACGGCTGGCTCACCGCAGAGCTCATTCAGCGCATCACCGGAACCAGCTTCATCGACTACATCAAAGCTGAACTCGGTTTCGACAAAAACAGTGACTTTATTTTCGGTCTCGACGATGAAACAGAAAAGAGAACCAGCGACTTCAAACTTGCGAATGAAAAAAAGAAGAGCTCCTCATTTTCCAAGTGCGACCCGCTCGATGACTTGATGAAAAACGACCTCATCCGCCGCATGGTGCAGCCGGGATTCAACGGTTTCGCTTCGGCTTACGGACTTGCGGTTTTTCTCAACGACGTTGTAAACTGCAAATTTTTCGACCGTGAACACCTTGAACTTGCGACAAGCACCGGATTCCGTCCGGAAAAGGGAGCTCCTGTCTGCAACAACACGATGTTCGGTCTCGGATATGCTATTTGCGGTCCGGTCGATGACCCGGGACTGTTCTTCGGTCACGGAGGCTACGGCGGAACGGAAGTAACCGCCAACCGCAACACCGGAACTGTCTGCGCTTTCACCACCAATATCCTCGACGGTGCAGAGGATGTCAAAGCCAAACTCTACGCTCTCATGGGCATGAAACAGCGTGACGGATGGGAAAGACCTTAATGGAACTCTAAAAAAATGAATACGATTTTATCCAATGTCCATTTGTGGAAAACCATCGGGTTACTGGTACTTTCAAACTGCTTTATGACCTACGCATGGTACGGTCACTTGAAGTCCCTCAGCTCCAAGCCGATCATCATCGCCGTGCTCGCCAGCTGGGGAATAGCATTTTTCGAGTACCTCATCCAAGTACCGGCAAACAGAATAGGTCACACCCACGACATCTCTCTTGCCCAGCTGAAAATCATGCAGGAAGTGATATCACTTTGCGTATTCGTTCCATTTTCATTCATCTACATGAAAGAGCGTCTCAGCTGGAACTTTCTCTGGGCAGGACTCTGCATGATCGGAGCAGTTTATTTTATCTTCAAAGATTAAAACAGTTCTCCCTGAATGACTTCGCCTCCGTTTGCGTTTTGTTCAGGGAGTTTTTCTGTCTCCGCAACGGCAGGGGCAGATGTCATGAAACTGAACAAATCAGCTTCGTCTCCCGCCTGCGGTTCGGGAGCAGCTTTTGCTTTTTCTTCTGCCGCAGCGATCTCCGGAAGGTCTTTCAAAACACTCTTCAATCCGTAATGGCGGCAGAGTTCAGCCACCCTGCCCCAATCAGGAGTGCGACGTACCACCAGAGCTTCGGTATCGCTCCAATTTTCCGGAAGTTCAGTGCGCAGGGAAACAAGTTTGATATTGCGGCGCAGGATATCACACTGCCCGTCAAGTTTTGAGGCAAATTTTTTATCGAGAGTTTCGGGAGCATCTATCCAGTTTGAACTTGCTCCGTAAGTATTGAGCAGTTGTGCCGCACCTTTTGCTCCGATGCCTTTGACTCCGTCGATGTTATCCGAGCTGTCTCCGAGCAGAGCGAGATAGTCGATGATGAGAGCGGGGTCAACTCCGAACTTGCTTTTGACGAACTCAGCATCACGCTCCTCGAAACCTCCGGCATTTCCGTTGGCAGGCGAAAGCATGGTAATGCGGTCACAGACGAGCTGCGACAGGTCTTTGTCTGAGCTTACTATTTTGACTCTGCCGTCGAGATTGAGAGCAAGAACTCCGATAAGGTCGTCGGCTTCGTAATTTTCAACTTCGTGCATCTGCCAGCCGAATGCGGATGCCATCTCACGGATAAAAGGTATCTGCGCCCTCAGCTCCTCCGGCATCGGCGGACGGTTCGCCTTGTATTCCGGCAGAAGTTCGATACGGTGCTGCACCTTGCCGCAGTCAAAGAGCATAGCTCCCCGTTTACCGGGATAACTGCGCTCGATGCCGAGCAGCAGACGGGTAAAAACCAGAAGCGCATTCACCGGCTCTCCCCGTGAATTGCTCAGGTGGCGGATGGCATAAAAAGAGCGGAATATCTGACTGTAAGCATCTATCAGAATAACGGTATCAGGTGACATAAAAACCTCGATTGAAACACAATGTATATCAATCCTGAAATTCAGGAGCAATTCAATAAAACGGACCCCGGGATGCGGTCTCATGAACCTGAGAGGAGTAATTATGAAGAGGAGAAATTGCGAATAGGAGCTTGAAACACCCATCTCCGGAATCCGCACATACTATAAATCCGACATTGAATAATTGCAAATTTTTTTTGTAAAAAGTGAGAAATATTTTCAAATCTGTATCCGCAACGCTTGCCTTGCCGTATTTTAGGAGTATATTATACCCGTCATGAGTTTTTAAGAAAAAGGAGAATCAAACCATGAAACTTGATGGTATTTGGGATTTTTACTTTGCCAAGGGCAAAAACATAAACGATTTTCAAATCGAAAACTCCGCATACGATGAATTTGCCGTCGTCCCGGGATGTTTCGATGTCACCATAAAACACCGCTTCCAGCGCGGACTTGCCGTTTACCGCCGTATGGTGTGCGCTTCAGGAATGCAGAAACTGGTCATCGGTGCCATCGGTCTGCGTGCCAGAGTGTTCTGGGATAAAAAAGAGCTTGGCATCTGCCCGGTTCCGTTCTGCACCGAAGAGTTCAAATTTGATGCCGGAAACGATGGAGAGCACGAGCTTGTCATCGCCATCGACAACATCATCGACAACGGCGTGGACTCCCTCTGGAGAGAGTATTACGACTTCTACGCTTACGGCGGGATTTACCGCTCCGTCACCATCGAAGAGCTCAAGGATGTGGAAATAACTTTCTGCAAAATCACAACCAAAGAGCTCGAGAGCCGCACCATGGATGTTGCCGTCGAACTCGAAGGCGACTTTGCCGGCAAAAAAATCGCCTTCACCGTTGACGGCAAAACCGTTCTCGAAGCAGATGCACAAAAGAGCAGCTCAGTCTCATTCGCCCTGCCCGGAGCAGCACTGTGGGATACCGAAAATCCCAATCTTCACACCCTCGAAGTCAAAGTTGCCGACACGGTCAAAACCGTAAGTTTCGGAATCCGTCAAATCACCTGCAAAGATGGCAAAATGCTGCTCAACGGCAAGGTTTTCAAAATTTTCGGACTCAACCGCCACGACTGCCATCCGCAGCATGGATATGCCGTTCCGGAAACCATCGTTCTCGATGATATCCAGGCGATCAAAGCTCAGGGATTCAACTGTATCCGCGGTTCACACTACCCCCAGTCTCAAATCGTGCTCGATATCTGCGACAAGGTCGGTATGCTGGTATGGAACGAATCTCTCGGATGGCAGAACAAAGTCGAATCCCTCAACTCTCCGGGATTTCAGAAACTCTTTCTGCGCCAGACCGATGCTCTGGTCAAAAATTCAGTAAACCACCCCTGCATAATCATGTGGGGATTTCTCAACGAGACTTTCAGCGATGACCCCGGAGCATATCCGTTTATGAAGGAGCTTGCCGAAAGAGTGCGCTCTATCGACACATCAAGACCTCTCACCTACGCATCAAACAGAACCGTTGATGACCTCTGCATGGATTTGACCGATATCATGTCATTCAACACCTATCCGGCATGGTACGCCATTCCCGGCTCCGACCCCAATCAGCAGGAGTTCGACCGGTGGGCGGTGGAAAAATCATTCTCGATCATCAAAGAGTTCGCCTCTCAGGAGTGTTTCAACAAACGTCCGGTGCTCATCAGCGAGATCGGAGCCGAGGCTCTTCCCGGCGACCACAGCGGGCTGCGCTGGAGTGAGGACTACCAAGCTGATCTTATCGACTGCGTTCTCGACCTCATTCAGAAAGATGATATTCTGCAGGGAGTGTTCCTCTGGATGTACTGCGACAGCAAGACCTACTCCAACCCGACCGGACAGGTCCGTGCCAGAGGCTACAACAACAAGGGTCTGGTCGATGAATACCGCCGTCCGAAACTTTCATGGAAAGTGGCGGGCAAGAGACTGAAACAGGGCAAATAATCTCCGATTTCCCTGATTTTTTCCGCAACAGGCAAACTTTTTTCACCTTTTGGCGATGAAGTTTGCCTTTTTCGTCTGTTTTTGTCTTGAACTGCGGCAGCTTTGACGGTATATTAAGTGTATGTATGTTCGTAGTATTATAATAACATAAGGAATTTTTTAACAGAATGTTCGACAATTTAAGCGACAAACTGCACGGAGTATTCAAAAAACTCCGAGGCGAAAGCCGTCTCACGGAGTCAAATATTTCCGATGCCATGCGCGAGATACGTCTCGCACTGCTCGAAGCTGATGTGAATCTGGAAATCGTTTCCAAGTTCATCGAAGATGTCCGTTCCGAGTGTCTCGGTCAGGATGTGCTCAAAAGCGTGACCCCCGGTCAACAGGTGGTCAAGATCGTCAACGACCAGCTGGTCAAACTGCTCGGCAGTGAGACCGCAGAATTGAATCTCGATGCCAAGCCGGCAGTCATCATGCTCGTGGGTCTGCACGGCAGCGGTAAAACCACCACCTGCGGTAAACTTGCCCTCAAACTCAAACGTGACGGCAGAAAAGTGCTGTTGGTCGCCGGTGACGTTTACCGTCCCGCCGCTATCGACCAGCTGGAAATCATCGGTCGTGAGATCGGTGTTGCCGTTCACGCCGAACGCACCAGCGTCAACGTGGCTGCCATCGCCGTAAATGCGGTCGATTCAGCATCCAAAGCCGGTTACGACACCGTCATCATCGATACCGCAGGACGTTTGCAGATCGACGACACCATGGTGCAGGAACTGGTGCGTATCCGTCAGGCAGTCCACCCCGACGAGCTGCTGCTAGTCGCCGATGCCGCCCTCGGTCAGGAGGCTGTATCTGTTGCGGAACACTTCCACAACGCCCTCTCTCTCACCGGTTTCATCCTCACCAAACTCGATGGCGATGCCCGCGCCGGTGCTGCGCTTTCAATCAGGGAAGTCACCAAAGTTCCGGTCAAGTTTGCCGGTTCAGGTGAAAAGCTCGACAACCTCGAAGTGTTCCATCCCGAGCGTATGGCAAGCCGTATCCTCGGCATGGGTGACGTGGTCTCTCTGGTCGAAAAGGCGGCTGCCCAAATCGACGAAGAGGAGGCTAAGGAACTCCAGAAAAAACTGCGCAAAAATCAGTTTGACTACAATGATTTCCTCTCTCAGCTCAAACAGATATCCCGCCTCGGCGGACTCGAGAGCATTTTGAAGTTCCTGCCCGGAGGCAGACAGCTTTCAAATGCGATGGCTGATATCGACCCCAAACACTTCAAACGCATGGAAGCGATCATTCTCTCAATGACCGAGAAGGAGCGCACCAATCCGGATATCATCGACTTTCCCCGCCGCAAACGTATTGCCCGGGGTGCAGGTGTTCCCGTCGAGATGGTCAGCAATCTGGTCAAGCAGTTTGACGGAATGCGCAAGATGATGTGCGGAAACACTCCGTTCGGCAGAATGCTCGCCGGAGGCGGAAGCGTTCAGGAGTCAGGACTCGGCTCGTTCTTCGGCGGCGGTCCTGCCCAGTTGAGCAAAAAAGCTCAGGATCACAAGAAAAAAGTTGCCAAACTCGCCAAGAAAGAGCGGGCAAAACAACGCAAACGCAAAAAGTAAAACACCATGCTTACTCTTATCATATCTCTTTTGTTGGGAACTCTCTGCGCATATCTGGTCAACAACGACCACGGAGTCACCGCAGGAGTTATTTCAGGACTCGGTGCAATGCTGGTATTCCAGCTGATTGCCGGACTTACTCTGCGCAGGATCATAAATAAAAAACAGACCGCCATTCAGGAGATACTGATGGATGCCCAGAACCGAATCCAGAAGCAGATAAATCTCTTCCAGAGACGTCCGCCGTCGAGCCAGAATGCGGCAAGGCAGATGCTGGAAAAAATCCAGAACGATGCCGCCCGCAAAGCTCTTGAGGCTACCGATATGTTCAAGCCCTACTACATCTGGAACATCATGCTCAAAAAGCAGATCAACACAATGAAGATGCAGCTGCTTTTCCAGCTCGGAGAGTACAAAAAAGTCGATGAGCTGCTGCCGAAGTGTTTTCTCATCGACTCCCAGAGCCTCGCCATCAAAATGGTCAGAATGTACCGCAACAACGATGAGAAGCTCGATTCGTTCTTTATGAAACGCTGCTCCAGAGCCAAAGGTGACGACCGGGCGTTCCTCGCCTCGGTTTACGCCTGGATGAAAATCAAACAGGAGCAGCCAGAAAAGGCACTCGAGGCGTTGAATCTCGCCAAAAAAGTGAGCGACCATCCTTCTCTTGAAAGCAACATCGAAAACATTGCCAACGGCAGAACCCGCCACTTCACCAACAGCGGTTTCGGCGACGTTTGGTACGCTCTCGGACTCGAAGAGCCCAAAGCGGCAAAACCGCAGCGTCAGATGCGCGGCAGAATGTTTTAATTTGAGCTTCTGTCACCATGCAGAACAGCAAACCGGAAAAACTGAAACAAACTCTGACCGGATATATTGCCCAGGCAGTTTATCCGGTCGTTTTTCTCGGCGAAGTTTTTTCCGCAAAACCGCGGCTTGCCCGCAGAAAGCGTGAGCTTTTATATTACCTCGACCTCTGCGGAGTCAAATCTCTTCCGGTAGTCATAATAATCTCACTGTTGATGGGTTCCATCATCGCCATGCAGGGAATCTTGCAGATGCGCAAGGTCGGTGCTGAAATATTCATAGTCGATCTGGTGGGGTTCGCCGTGCTCAAAGAGTTCGGTCCGCTGATGGTCGCCATGATATCCACAGGACGTGCCGGCAGTGCATTTGCAGCAGAAATCGGAACCATGAAAGTCAACGAGGAAATCTACGCACTGCAAACTATGGGAGTAAATCCTTACAGTTACCTGGTCTATCCCAAACTTGCGGCGATGCTCGTTGCCATTCCGGTATTGACCGTATTCGGTGATGCGTTCAGCATTCTCGGAGGAATGATTCTAAGCACTTCCGCCTGCGACATAACTCCCGCTGCCTACTGGGCAAGAAGCACAGCCGTACTCAACGGAACTGTTTTCATGCTCGGCATAATCAAGTCAGCCGTGTTCGGAGTTCTCATCACCCTTGCCGGATGCTGCTGCGGCTTTTCCGCCGAAGGCAATGCGCAAGGTGTCGGAAGAGGAGCAACTCAAGCCGTTGTCGCCTCGATTTTTCTCGTAGTCATCGCCGATGCCGTTATGACTCTGCTCTTCACATTCATCGGATACTGAAAATATGCGCAATAAAATCATAGAAGTTACTCAGCTTGATATCGGTTATGACAATACTCCGATATTGTGCGATCTTGATTTCGACGTGTATGAGGGCGAGATACTCTTCATTCTCGGCAACTCCGGATGCGGAAAGTCAACTTTATTAAAGCATCTTACCGGGCTCTATCAGCCGCTGAGAGGAGATATCAAACTCAGAAACAAGAGCATAGTCAATGCCTCCGGGCAGGAAAAGAATGAGCTTTACAAATCTTTCGGAGTCACCTATCAGGGAGGTGCTCTTTTAGGCTCACTCACCGTAGCCGAAAATGTAGCGTTTCCGCTTGAGGAGCACACCTCGCTCACTCAGGATGAAATCGACTCCATCGTTGAAGAAAAACTCTCTCTGGTCGATCTCACCGGGTTCGGAAACCTCATGCCTTCAGAGCTCTCAGGAGGAATGAAAAAAAGAGCCGGTCTCGCCAGAGCTCTTGCATTGTCACCTGATTTGCTCTTCTTCGATGAGCCATCTGCCGGACTCGACCCGCTCTCATCCTCGGCTCTTGACCGGCTCATACTCGATATCCGTTCAAAGATAAATGCGACAGTGGTGGTGGTCTCACACGAACTTGACAGCATATTCAGTATCGCCGACCGCATCATCATGCTCGACAAAGAGCGCAAAGGCATAGTTGCCGAAGGTGAGCCTCACGATTTGAGAGCAAACTCCTCCGACAGCTGGGTAAGGAATTTTTTAAACAGAAACAATATGAGATAGAAAGAGTTCAAATATGTCAGAAAAGAGTCAGAAATTGAGGATCGGCATATTCATCATTGCCGGAACACTTTTAATGCTTGCGGTACTCTTTTTCCTCGGATTATCAGATATGTTCGTCGAAAAAGTTACACTGGTCACCCGTTTCAACGAGTCAGTTCAGGGTTTGACCGTGGGTTCTCCTGTCAAATACCGCGGAGTCCAAGTCGGAACCGTTTCAAAAATATCCATAGTCATGCAGAAGAAAACAGTCTGGGTGGCAATGGAAATCGAACCGAGGTATTTCCGCGGAGTTGACAAAGATGAATTTGAAAACGCATTCAGAAAAGAGCTCGCCAACGGACTCGCCTGCCGTATGGAATTTGCCGGTATCACCGGAATGAAATTCATTGATCTCGACTATTTCAGCACTGCAAACACCGACATTACTGTTCCGTCAAATATTCCGCTCGAAGAAGCCATTTATGTGGCAAGCGTGCCATCAGCTTTTCAGGATTTCAGCAAGGCTGTCGTAAACGCCATGGAACGGCTTTCAAAAATACGTTTTGAGGAAATCAGTGCCGAGCTTGAGCAGTCGATCATCACCATCAACACTTTGCTTGCCGACCCTGCGATAAAATCGACTATTTCCAAAATCAACGAAGCCGCAGAAAATCTCGAATCAAGTACGGCAACCATCAATCAGGCGATCAACGAGGAGCGCATTGCCACCATGCTTGATGATGTGGAAAAAAATTTGAAATCACTCAACAAACTGACCTCCACCCTGAACCGGACCTCGGCTGAAATGAAACTGCCGGAAAGCAGCAGAGCGTTGCGCAACGCCGCTGACAGCATTTCAGAAAGTCAGAAAGATTTGACCACCACCCTTGAAAAACTCAACCACACGCTTGACTCGATGAAACTCTTCTTTGATTATATTGAAAAAGATCCGTCGTCGATCATCAGAGGCAAAAAACCGGAAAAGAGCATTTTAAAATGAGCAATCAGGATATTGACCATCATATCGGCAGACTGCTGAAAAAAGACCCGAGGTACACTCCTCAGGCTTACCATTTCGTATCAGAAGCGGTGAACTACACCGTATCTAAACTTGAAGCCCACCGCCATGTTTCGGCATTTGAACTGCTGAAAGGAGTAAAATCCCTCGCCGCTTCAAAGTTCGGAGTAGTGTCAGCTCTCGTACTTGAAAGCTGGGGATTATCCACCGCTCACGATGTCGGTCAGGTCGTCTATCTTCTCATCAGCGAAGGAGTCCTGAGTGCCTCCGAGGATGACGACATAAGGGATTTTGACATCGAATTCTCTTTTGATATGGTATAGGAGAGGCGCGGTATTATGACCAGACAGAAAATTCTTTCACGTCATTACTCCAACGGCTTTGCCGCCTATATCTATCCCTGCCGCGGCATCGCCGCCCAGGTGGAAATCTGCGTACGTTCAGGCAGCATCCACGAAGAGGAGCTGCTCGGATGCGGAGTCAGTCACTATATCGAACACATGCTCTTTCAGGGGTGCAAAGGATATCCCGAACGCACTGTGAGCAGCATCGTAAGCTCGCTCGGCGGCAACATGAACGCCTACACCAGTTTCGACCGCACGGATTATCATATTTATCTTCCGGCAAAGCACATCGAAAAAGCGGTTGATATTTTGATAAATATGGTACGTTTCCCCGAGTTTCCTGAAAACACCTGCAAAAGCGAAAAAGAGGTTATTGCCCGTGAGTGTGACCTCGCAAACGACAAGCCGGGAACGGTCACGTTATTAAACCTCATATCAGAATTGTACCGTATCCATCCGGTAAGAGTTCCCGTCATCGGCTGCAAGGAGCAGCTGCTCGGAGTCACCCGTGAAACTCTGACGGCATACCACGCCAAACGCTACACTCCGGCAAGAAGTTTCATGGTCGTTACCGGTAACGTCGATGCCGAAAGAGTGTTCGACCTTATCGAAGAGAAAATTTGCGACTGGAAAAACTCCAACGTCGCTGAGCCGATCCTGCCGGTCGAACCCGGGCAGCTCTGGAAGAGAGAGCGGGAGTTTTTCTTTGCCGACAACCTCTCGCGCCTGGTCATCGGAACCCGTCCTGATACTCCGGCAAAACAGACCGCTGCCCACAGCATTCTCTGGGGAGCTCTCGGCATGGGGTGTGCCGGAATTTTACCGGTGAAATTCACCGTTGACGACCCGCTCGCTCTCGACCTGAGGATAATTGATTACACCCTGCCGGGCGGAGGATTGAGTGCCGTTTCCGCCGTTGCCAAAGATAAAGATATACAAAAGTTAAGGTCAGGTATTCTGCGTGAGCTGGAAAAAGTCGCAAAAAACGGAATATCCCGCTCTGCCGTCATGCAGGAAAAGACTCAGCAGTACGCCGACCGTCTGCGCAGAGCCAACGATATCGAAGCGGTTTCAGCCGACATCGTTGATTGTGTAATCGCCAATGGAACTCCTGACTTTGAAAACTCCATGTACAAAAAGCTCAATGAAGTCACCGTTGACGACATTATGGAAACAGCAAGACGTGAACTTGCCGACGAGCGTTTTGCCATCGTGGTGCAGCACGGCAAAAAACAGAGTCACAAAATTTCACTCAGCAGTGCCGACAGCATAAAATGTGAGGTATCGACGACGGAAAACTCTGCTGAACTTCTTACCCTCACCGACAAATCAGTTCCGCAGATAAGCGTTGCTCTGGTCATGCCGGCAGGTCCTGTATTCGACCCTGCGGGCAAGACCGGACTCTCTTCGCTTGCCGTAAGGATGCTTTCCACCGGAACAGAAAAATACAGTGAGTCAAAACTGCTCACACTCCTCGACAGATGCGGAGCTGACCTCTACACCGGCTGCCATGCCAATTCAGCCATCTGCCAACTGACCGTTCCCCGCAGGCACTTTGCAAAAGCATTTGAGATATTTACAGAACAACTCATGCACAGCAGTTTTGACGGAGAGATTTTCCTGCGTGAGCGGGAACGGGTCATCGATGTTATCAAACACAAAATGGTCACTCCGGCTTCAGCAGCAATAATGCGTGCCATGGAGCTTTTGATGAACTCCCACCCATCAGCGACCGGCAAGGATGGCTCTCTCGAAACTCTCAGAACAACGACTGCTGATGCCGCAAGAGAGCAGTGGTTCAGAATGCTCAATCCGTCAACTTTGAAAATCGGTTTTGCCGGAGACATCACTCCGAAAGAGGCGGAAAACTTTGCTGCATCCCTGCTCAAAGAGTATCCTGCAAAGAGTGAGTCGTTGAGTATGACAGCTCCGCCGCAGTTTACCAAAGAAGAGCTCACCGACAAAATTCCGCTCGAGCGGGAGCAATCCGCCGCCGTACTTAGTTTCGCCGGAATAAGTGCCGTCACCAGAAAAGAGCAGTTGGCAGGAGCGATTTTAAGACAGCTTGAAAACGGATTATCTTCCAAACTTTTTGAGCGGGTGAGAGAAGATAACAGTCTTGCCTACTCCGTCGGACTTGGTTTGAGAAGCGGCTTGCAGCCCGGAGCGATAACTTTCCACGCCAGCACTGCCAAAGGAAAAGCTGAAAAAGTTTTTGCCCTCTTCCGTGAAGAGCTCGAGCGGTTGAAGAGCCGCCGCATCTCTCTTGAAGAGTTTGAAAAAGCCAGAGAGCAGGCAGCCTTCAACGCTTGCAGCAACTTGAACAACCCAAACTACCTGCTGCCGGAAATGCTGCTTGACCTCTACTATAAAAACCCTGTTCTGACCGAAGCTGAACAGATAGAGGATGAATACATAAAATTTTCGCTTGACGACTTTTATGATGTATTCGATGCACCGTTCCGAAACGCAGTTACGGTCTCAGTCGAAGCAGGAAACATCTGAGATAGGAAACGCTTTACTTCTGCTTTTCACCGAGGTATGACGGAGCGTTTTTGTGTTCAGAGAGTCTGAACTGCGGTTTGCCGATGGCTCTGTTTTCAAGGAAATCGCTCACCAGCTGTGAGGCAGCTTCAAAATCGGCACGCTCTATCCAGTGGATATCAATACCCTCACGCTCAAGTTTGCGGAAAAATATATCCTGACGCTTGGCGAACTGTCTGATGCGGTTGAGCAGATTGTTTCTCATTTCCTCAAAAGTCACCCTGCCCTGCAGAAATGCTGATATCTCACGGTACTCGAGTCCGTAAAACTCGAGCCTCTCGTAGCTGACTCCGGAAGCGTGGAGATTTTTTATCTCATCGACCATCCCGGCATCAAAGCGGGCATCGAGACGCTGTTCGATGCGTTTGCGCACCTCGAGACGGGGAAAATATACTCCGAGCACCAGCGGGTCCAGTTCAAACGGCACCTGGAAACGTCCGGCTTCTCCTGAATTTTCCCTCACGGTACGCGGCACTCCCTTTTCTCTCGGAGGAAGAGCCTCCCCGGGAAGAGTAAATCCACGCAGAATTGCCTCAAGATAGAGAGCAGTTCCTCCGCAGAGCAGCGGCAGTTTTCCGCGCGATGCGATATCGTCAACGGCGGCGAAAGCATCGTGACAGAATTTCCAGAGGTTGTAATCACCGTCTGCCGGGTCAGCGATATCGATGAGGTGATACGGCACATCACCGTACTCTTCGATATCCTTGCCGGTACCGATATCCATACCACGGTACACCTGACGGGAGTCCACACTGATTATCTCTCCGCCGAAACGCCTTGCCAGCTTCACGGCAAGACCGGTCTTTCCGGTCGCTGTCGGACCGGTAACGACTACGACACGGCGGATTATTTTTTCTTTCTGACTGTCGGGATTTTCCAAAACAATCTCCTTTTAACACAAATTTTAATCAAAAAAATTTTACATTTCACGTTGCACGCATTATATTATGTATTGTGAAATTGTTTTTTGCAAATCAGATTGGATATTTTTTCATGGAAAAACAGCAAACTTTAGCAAAATCAGAGCAAATTTCCGGAATTGCCCTGCATACCGGTGTCAGAGCGACTCTGCAATTGAATCCGGCTCCGGAAAATACCGGAATCGTTTTCCGCCGTGTCGATATGCCCGGCAAACCGCTGATTCCGGCAAGTGCGATGAATGTTATCGACGTCCAGCGAGGAACCACCATCGGCTGCGGTCAGGCGGCGGTTTACACCATTGAACACATCATGTCCGCACTGCACGCCTGTTCGGTGGATAACTGCATCGTCGATATGGATGGAGCAGAGCCGCCCATCTGCGACGGCAGCTCAAGAGAGTTCTTTGCCATGGTCGAGCGTGCCGGAGTCGTCCAACAGGATGCCGAGGCAAAAGTGTGGACTCCGACCAAGCCGCTTCATTACAAAAACGGTTCAACTCAGGTGGCGATTTTCCCTGACCCCGAAAAACTCACCATCAGCTGCGTAACCAGTTTCAAGGGATGTCCGGTTGACCCGCAATATTACGAGTACGAGCTTGAAAGAGAATCCTACAAGCAGGAAATAGCTCCCGGCAGAACCTTCGTTGACTACCGTGATTTGCGGGCTCTGATGAGCTACGGACTCTGCAAAGGCGGTTCACTCGATGCCGCCGCAATCATCCACAACGGAGCAATCATCTGCAAAGATGCCCTGCGTTTTGAAAACGAAATAGTCCGCCACAAAATACTTGATCTCACAGGAGATATCTATTTGTGCGGTGTCAGAATAAAAGGAAATGTCATCGCCGTCAAACCGGGGCATCCGGCTAACGTTGCGCTGACCAAACTGATAATTGAAGATATGCTTAACAATCAGTAAAACGGAGTAAAATCATGAGCAAATTCTACGAAATCAATGCCATCAGAGAGTTTTTCAAGGGTCGCATTCCCTTCAATCTGCTTGACCGTGCATGGGAGATTGATGAAAACAACTGGGTCGGAATCAAAAACGTCACCATGAACGAAGAGTTCTTCAACGGTCACTTCCCCAATCATCCGATCATGCCCGGAGTCCTTCAGCTCGAGGCGATGAAACAGCTTGCCGAGCTTGCGGTCAGAGAAAAAATCGCAACTGCGGATACTCCGTTCATCCGCATTGCAAAAATCGCCAAAGTCAAATTCCGTCGTCCCGCCCTCCCCGGCGACCGTCTCAAAATCACGGTCGAAATCACCTCTGTCGAGGGCAATACTGCGGAAATTTCCGCAAAGACCGAGAGTGTCGGCGGCGTGGTCAGTGATGCAAAATTCACCTTGCAGTCATGTGCAAAAGCTGTATCGACCGAGAAGCCTGAGATATTCAACGAATACGATGTCAACGACAATGTTGATATGAATAATGACAAAATCATGCAGTATATGCCTCACCGCTATCCGTTCCTGCTGATCGATTATATTCCGGAAAACCGTGGAGAAAACGTGCTGGCAGTGAAAAATATCTCAGCCAACGAACCCTTCTTTGCCAATATGGATGAGGATATGGCAGTTCCGGTATCCCTGCTTTGCGAAATGGGAGCTCAAGCCGGTTGCGCAAGTATCCTTGCCCGTCCGGAAAACGAAGGTAAACTCGGTTACTTCATGTCGATCGACGGAGCAGAGAGTTTCGCTCCTGTCATGCCCGGTGACCAGCTTGTTATCAGATTCAATCTGCCTGCCGGAAAATCCAGATTCGGCAAAGGCAGCGGCGAGATGCTGGTCAACGGCAAAGTGGTATTCAAAGTCACCCTCATGTTCGCTCTGGTTGACAAATAAGAGGAGTAAATATGAAAAGTTCTCTCAATATCCTGACCATCGGCAACAGTTTTGCTGACAGCGCAGTACGGGCGATTATTCCGATAGCCCGCTACGCCGGAGTCAAACTCAACATCAAAAAAGCCAATGTCGGCGGATGCGAGCTGAGGAGACACTGGGCTTACATCACTGCCGAGCAGAAAAATCCTGTTGATTGCAGAATTTATTCCTACGGTCCGTTATCAAAGCTCCTCAGTGAAACAGAGTGGGACATCGTGACCATTCAGCAGGCAAGCCATGAGAGTTGGAAACGGGATACTTTCCAGCCTTACGCAACAAACATCTTCAACTTTGTGAAAGAACTCGCTCCGCAAGCCGAGGTGGTAATTCAACAGACCTGGGCTTACCGTGCTGACCATCCGTAGTTCAGAGAGGGCAGCGAGTGGGGAATTTCTCAGGAAGAGATGTACAAACTGTTGACCGGAAACTACAAAAATCTTTCTTCCGAACTCGGAAATCTGAGAATTATCCCCTCAGGTTATGCCGTTCAGCTGGCAAGAAAAATGCAGCCGGTCAAATTCAAGGCTCTCTCTCAGCAGGAAGAGGAGCAGCTCAACTACCCTGATATTCCTCCGCAGGCGGGAGCTCTGGTAGGCAAAAACTACTACGAAAAAGATGGCGACGGTGAATTTGTTCCCAAAGCAGACAAGATCCACCTCAATACCCGTGGAGAGTATCTGCAGGGAATGGTCTGGTTCGGTATGCTGTTTGAATGTGATGTCACCGGACTTGATTTCATTCCGGAAAACATCTCAAAATCAGATGCCGCATTTTTGCGACAAATTGCCCAAAAAGCCATCGAATCTGCAAAAAATATTCCGGAAAACGTCTGAAATTGAAAAAAAAATCAATTTTTTATTAAAAATCATTTGACAATCTCAATTTTCACTATATAGTAGTCCTGAATTATTAAACATTATATAAAAAAGGCAGCGCAGGAACCTATTTTCCCCGGCGATGCGGTAAATTCAGTATGGAGATGAACACTTATGGCAACAACTTGTCCCTATTGCAACACTGACGTCAAAGAGTCACTTATCGAGGCTGAAGACGGATGCTGTCCGGAGTGCGGAGCACTTATCGGTGCCAGCAACTCATTCTTCGACGATGACGAGGACTTCGATGAATATGATGACGACGATTCGCAGGATGTTTTCAGCGAATTTGATGACGAAGACGGCGATGATGCTTTTTCCGGCGATGACTTCGATGATGATGATATCTTCAGCGATGACGATATCGGCGATGAATTCGACGAAGACTTCGACGACGATGAGGATGATGATTTCGGCCGCAGACGTCGTCATTGATACAGTTCATGGCTGACTGCAATTCGGCTCCGGAGAATATAATTTTCATCCGGAGTCGTTTTATGTATATTTTACTTTGAGGATTTTCTTATGAATTTTGTAAACGATCTTGAAAAACATCTGCGTTCAGTTTTCCCGGCGTATCCGGAAACTCAGACTCTTTTTCCCGAAGCATGTCCTGCCGGACAGAATGGCGACTTCACTTTGAACTGCTTCAAAATTGCCAAATTCTGCGGCAATCCGATGGCAGCATCAAAAGCCGCAGGAGATTTTCTTGCCTCACACAGTGACGTGGAAAAAGTTGAAGTCATCAAAGCTTTTGTCAACGTAACACTCACTCCGGCTGCACTCTACCGTGACACAGTTTCCGACAAAAAAGCTCTGCTTGAGAGAGCTCTTCTGCCGGAATCCGAAAGGCGTAAAATACTCATCGAGTTTTCCGCTCCCAATACCAACAAGCCTCAGCACCTCGGTCATGTCCGCAACAACACCCTGGGAATGTCGCTTGCCTCTCTGCTCAAGAGAGTTGGTCATCAGGTCATCGAGATAAATCTGGTCAATGACCGCGGAATCCACATCTGCAAATCCATGCTCGCCTACAAACTTTTCGGAAACGGAGTTACTCCGGAATCCTGCGGCAAGAAGGGTGACCATCTGGTAGGTGATTTCTACGTCAGATACAATCAGGCTCTTTCAGAAGAGCTGAAACAGCTCAGAGCTGAACATCCCGAGTACGCAGACCGTGACAATGACGACCTCTTTCTCGAAACCAAAATCGGCAAAGAGGCTCAGGAAATGCTCCGTGACTGGGAAAACGGCAAAGAGGATGTCCGTGAACTCTGGAAACTGATGAATTCATGGGTCTTCAAAGGTTTCGATGAGACCTACAAGCGCATGGGAATCAACTTCGACCACACCTATCTCGAAAGTGAGACCTATCTGCTCGGCAAAGATATCGTCAAAGACGGTCTGGATAAGGGTGTTTTTGTCAAACGTGAGGATGGTGCGACCATCTGCGATCTTGGCAAGATGGGACGCAAAGTTCTGCTCCGCAAAGATGGAACAAGCGTTTACATCACTCAGGATATCGGTACGACTCTGCTCAAATACAAAGATTATCAGCCCGACTCAATGATCTGGGTCGTGGGTGACGAGCAGAATCTGCACTTCCAGATGCTCTTTGAGATAATCAAGCGTCTCGGATATCCGTGGAGCGAGAAGCTCTACCACCTCTCTTACGGAATGGTCAACCTGCCATCCGGCAGAATGAAGAGCCGTGAAGGAACCGTTGTCGATGCCGATGACCTCTTCGATGAGATGGCAAAACTGGCGGCGGATGCCTGCAAAGAGCGTGACGACTCATTGTCGGGTGAAGAGCTTGCCAAGCGCAGCGAGATCATCGGTCTCGGAGCTTTGAAGTTCATGCTGCTCAAATTCAATGCAAAAACCACCATCACTTTCGACCCGGCTGCAAGTCTGCGTTTCGAGGGAGATACCGGTCCGTACATCCAGTATGTCGGTGCGAGAATCAACTCCATCCTGCGCAAAGCTGAGGAAAAGGGAATCTCTCTCGACGGAGCAAATATCAACTGGTCTCTGTTGACCAGCGAGTACGAAAAAGCTCTGGCGGTAAAACTCTTCTTCTACGGAGCAATCCTCAAGAGCTGCGCAGAAAAACGTGACTGCTCAGGATTGGCAGAGTATCTGCTCGACCTCTCAAAGGCATTCAACCGTTTCTACCGTGAGTGTCCGGTGATGACTGCAGAAACAGCTGAACTCCAGCTTTCCCGCCTCGCCCTTGCTGAAACGGTCAAGAGCGTGCTTGCTGACGGATTATCCACCATGACCATCGGTGTTCCCGAGGCGATGTGACATGAACGTTTACCGTGAAAAATTGCGTCTGCGCCACCACCAGTGCGGTGCAGACTGCAAACTCAAACTCAAAAGTATTTTCGATCTGTTTCAGGATGCCGCCGCCGAACACGCAGACATCCTCGGCTGCGGCATGGAAAATATGCTCGAGCACAAGACTCTCTGGGTGCTCTCACGTCAGAAAATCGAGATCACCCGCCTGCCCGGTGTCGGTGAAGAGGTCACAGTAGAGACCTATCCGTGCGGCATGGAAAGACTCTTTGCCATAAGAGAGTACAGGATTTACGACGGTGACGGCAAACTCATAATCAACGGTACTGCAGCATGGCTGATACTTGATATGGATACGATCCGCCCCAAGCGTCTCACTCCTGAACTGCTTGCGCTGGTTCCGGATAACAGCAATCTGCCCGTGAGTTTCAGAGCTCTCGGCAAAATCGGCTGCGCTCCGCAGGAAAATGATTTACGTTTCACCTGCTGTGTCCGGGCAAGTGATATTGATATGAACCGCCACCTCAACAACGCAAATTATGCGGCGATGATTCAGGATGCTCTGGCAACAGAGGATATCACCATGCAGAATATTTCCACCGTGGAAATCAACTATCTGCACTCAGGACAAACCGGTGAGGAAATTTCTGTTCACCTGCAAAACAGCAGTGACTGCGTTACCGTTTACGGACTTTGCGGAGAAAAATCCGCTTTCACTTCAAATGTCACTGTAAAGTAATCACAACTATTTCAGCCGGTACTCCGATGCGTACCGGAAAACCGTTCCAGATACCGCTGCCATTGGAAACGATGAGCACGGTATCTTTTATTTTGTACATTCCTGAAACAAACCCTTTGTTGGCTTTGGCGACAAAATTTTTGAGCAGCGGAGCCATTCCTCCGTGAGTGTGTCCTGATAATTGCAGAGCAACTCCATGTTTTTCCGCCTCAAGAGCCAATTCCGGACGGTGCGCCAGAAGCACGGTCGGAGTTTTTTCAGGAATGCCCTCCAATGCCTTTTTTACATCGGGGAGAGGCAAACCATAGCTGCGTGCGGCACGGTCGGTAACTCCGGCAATCGCAACATTGCATGGCAGAAGCACATTCATGTTGTCGAGCATTTTTATTCCGAGACGCTCGAACTCAGCTTTCCACGGAACATATTTTGAGTAATACTCGTGGTTGCCTGCGACTCCGAAAACTCCGTAACAGGCTTTCAGCTCTTTCAGCGGAGCGACATCGTCTGCCAAACGTGCTACACTTCCATCGACAAAATCACCGACGATGGCAATAACATCGGCTTTCTGCTCCATGGCACGGCGCACCATTCCGGAGATACGTTTTTTCCCGGTGAGAGGGTCGGCGTGTAAATCAGCGAGTACGGCAATCTTCAAGCCGGATGCCTCCGCTGGCAGGTCTTTGACTTTGACGGTGTAATGAGTCACCTGCGGGTCAGGTATCGCATTGTGAACTCCGATTGTGATGACCACAGCGGTGCACACAAGCAATACGGTGTGACACAATGAATCCATCTTGCGCCTGAAAGCTGCCGTCTTTTTCATCAAAACAGAGCCGCGCACCAGCTCGTACAGCAGCAGGGTCAAAAAAAAGTATATCATCGCCGCATAAAGCCATCCGCCGGATAATATCATCCAGCCGGGAACAACAGGAGCAAACAAATCTTTGCCGCCGATGAGACGTATGATCGGAAACTTCAACGCCGCCAGCAGCAGAGGAATTGCCACTATATATTTCCATTTTCCCTTTATCGGCCATATCACACGCCAGAAAATGAAGCATCCGACAAGGAAGCTCAATAACATTATTTTATACATAGACTTCTCCGGAAACATATTTTTATTGCTTTTTATATAAGATAGTGTAAAACAGCCTTTTTTGCAAGCAGCAACTTGACAAAGTTCCCGATTGATGCTACTTTCTGCAAATGAAGTTTGCAACAACTGTAAAAGAGGAATATTCACATGAAAACTTTGAAAAACAAACACGGTATGCTTGCCTTGCTGCCGTTTCTCGTCTTTGCCGTATTCTATCTCGGATTGTCACTCTGGACAGGTGACTTTTACCGGGTTCCGATGACCGTTACCTTTCTTGTCGCCTCAGCGGTTGCGATATGTATGCACCCTCCCCGCCTGCTTGAGCGCAACGTGGGAATTTTTGCCCGCGGTATGGGTAACGAAAACATCATGATAATGTGCCTGATATTCATTCTCGCCGGAGCTTTCGCCGCTGCCGCTCAGGAAATGGGAGCAGTTGATGCCACAGTAAAAATAGCCGGAAGTCTGATTCCGCCGTCGCTGATACTGCCGGGAATTTTTATCGTTTCATGTTTTATATCACTCGCTGTCGGAACCAGTTGCGGAACCATCGCCGCCATGACTCCGATCGCCATAAGCATGACGGGAAAACTCGGAATAACTCCGGAAATAATGCTCGGCTGCGTCATCGGAGGAGCCATGTTCGGAGATAATATATCCATGATATCCGACACCACTATTGCCGCCACCAGATGCCTCAATATTTCCATGCGGGATAAATTTCTTTCAAACATCAGCTTCGCACTCCCGGCGGCAATCGTGTCGCTGCTCATTTATATCGTGTTCAGTCAGAATATCGTATCTCAAGCGGCGGCGTTTGTTCAAACTCCTGATTGGCAGGATATTATCAGAACTGTTCCCTACCTGCTCATTCTGGTACTGGCTCTCTGCGGACTCAATGTTATGGCTCTGCTGTTCGGAGCCTCTGTTGTTGCTGTCATCATTGGAATACTGCTCGGAAACTTCGATTTCATCCAAGCTCTTTCGATTCTCGGCAAAGGATGTCTCAACATGGCAGAAACGCTCTTCGTCGCCATCCTCGCAGGAGGTCTGCTGGCAGTGGTAAAATACTACGGCGGAGTCGCATGGATGATGCAGAAAATCGAAAGCATGATAAAAAGCAAAATCGGCTGTGAGCTGGGAACCGCTCTACTTGTCTCGGTGGTCAACCTCTTCACCGCAAACAACACGGTTTCCATCGTTATCGCAGGTCCGATCGCCAAAGAGCTGGCACAGAAATACTCATGCAATCCCAAACGCATCGCAAGTATTCTTGATGCCTCAAGCTGTATTTTACAGGGAGTTATTCCTTACGGCGCACAAATGCTCATCGCAACCGGAATAGCCAACGGCGGCGGAATGAAAGTCTCACCGGTAAAACTCATCATACATTGCCACTATCAGCAGATTCTGCTGGCGGCAATGCTCTTGTGGATTTTTATCAGACGCAAAAACAATCAGAATGCCTGAGGAAACTTTTCAAGAACACTCTTCCAGTGTTTCGCAGAAGTTTGTTTTTTAAGCACTTGCGCCGGTTTTTCTGCGATCAGAGCAACGTAAAAGTTGATGTCTCTGAACTCTTTCATTTTCTTTAATGAAGAGAAATCTATCGACCGATTCTTCAACATGACCTGAGCAGGTTTTCCGTTGAATGGTTTGTAACGCAGTACGCCATCGGCTGAGAGTCCGAGCATCTGGACGATCTCTCTCCGCCTTTTTTCCGGATTTACCATGCGGATGGTTACTACTTTTTCTGAAACGTCGGCAATCTTATCAGCGAACGACTGAAAATCAGCAACGCATTGTTTAACTGCTGCGATATCACTCTGATAGGCTTTTATCGCCCGATCCTCTTCGTCGGTAAAACCGCGGTTGAGGGGATTGTCATTTATCAACTGCAAGGCGGCATTGTAGTTATCCACACCTCTGCCGCAGAAAATATCGACTGCGCCGCGAACAAGTGCGGTGCTCAAGCGGTTTATCTCACTTTTGAGCTTGGCATAACTCTGCTTGCGCTCCTGCTCAAGTTTCTGATTTTCGAGCTCGATGCGTTTCTTTTCTTCGGCAATTCTGCGGGCTTCCTCGAGGCGCTTTTTTTCCTCAGCTTCACTGGCGAGGCGCGCCTTTTCCTCTATTTGGCGAAGTTTTTCGATATGAGCGGCATGAACTCTGTCACGGTACGGAGCAAACACCACCAACTCATCGACCCGGTGCCAAATCTCAAGCAGCGGTTTGGCAGTACGGCGCTCCTCAGCAGTCTGCGGAGTTGAAAAATACCCGAGCTCAGGCAGCATCATTGCGTGCCATCCCGATTTATTCTGCGGATCGTTGCGATAAGCTGAAAGATATTTTTCCACCTTATCCTTGAACTCCTTGCGGGTTTCAGGAGCTTTTTTGACCGGAACTTCAGGTTTCTGAACTTTTTGCTCTGCGGTTTTCGGAGTCTCTGCACTCTTTTCGCCGCTGCCATCTGTCAACTTTTTGAACGCCTTGTTCAACGACATTGCATAAGGTTTTGCAAACGGAGGCATCCACTCTTTTTCTGCACAGAAACAGAGCACTCCGGCGGCTGAGAGTATGAGAATCAAAACAACTGCGCATGAAATAAGCGTGATCACCAGAGCTTTCCTGCTCTTTTTGGGAGCTGAAGCAATCAACTCCTCGACCTCCTCTTTCTCTTCCTCTGCCGCCTCGGCGTCACTCTGTTTGGCAATCAGAGCCGAGCGGACAGACTGGGAGTCATCACTGGCTTCGTTTGAAGTTTTTTCCGGAACAACAGCAGGCTCCTCTTTCTTTTCAGCTTCAACCGGAGACGGCGGAGTCACAGGAGTTTCCGGAGCAGCCATTTTTGCTCCGGACGGCGGAACTGGTGACACTGGTGACACAGGAGTTACGGGAGCCGCTTTTTTTGCTCCGGACGGCGGAACCGGGGAAACAGGTGCCACAGGAGTTACGGGAGCCGCTTTTTTTGCTCCGGACGGCGGGACAGGTGAAACTGACAACCCCTTTTTAGCTCCGGGAGTCTTCAATTTCAACTTCAAACTCGGGAGTGCTTTTTTCTGCGGAGCAGTATTGCCGCGCAAAGCCTCGTCGATATCTTTTATGAGCTCCTTAGGCTCCTGATAACGCTCTTCGATATTTCTTGCCATCATCTTCATGATGATAGCGTTGACCGCCTCAGGCACATCGGGATTCACCGTATTGGGCGGCTCAAGATTTCCCTCAACGTGCTTGTGTGACATCTCTTCGACAGTGTCGGCAACATAAGCGTAACGTCCGGTAACCATCTGGTAAAATGTAGCTCCGAGACTGTAAATATCACTGCGGACATCGGTCGGAACTCCGGTGAGCTGCTCAGGACTGATGTACTGCGGAGTACCCAGCACCTCATCCCCGGCCTCAGCGTGTACATCATTGACTCCGGCTTTTCTGGCAAGTCCGAGGTCGGCAAGTTTGGCAAAGCCGTTGGCATCGAGCATGATATTGTCGGGCTTGATATCCTGATGCACCAGACGCTGTTCACGCCATGCGGCATCAAGCGCACTTGCGATTTCACGGATAACTTTCAATGCCCGCTCAGGAGCAATCACTTTTTCCCGCTGGATGATCTGTTTGAAAGTCTCTCCGCGGATAAGTTCCATGGCAAAGTAAAACACTCCGTCTTCCTCGCCGACGGCGTACGCCTGGACGATGTTGGGGTGATTGACTTTTGCCGCCGCCCTCGCCTCACGGAAGAGTCCGTCAACATACTCTTTGTCTCCGGTAAACTTCTGCTGAAGTATCTTCAGGGCAACTTTGCGGTCGAGCGATATCTGGCGGGCAAGGTAGATTTCACCCATACCGCCTTTGCCGAGCACGGACTCAATGAGAAAATCTCCGATGACCATGCCGGGAAAAACATTTTCCTGAGGCAGTTCAAACTCTTTCCGGCACACCGGACACTCAGTTTTTCCGGACTCAACTGCATTTTCCGGAATCTGAAATATTTTTTTGCAATCTTCACAATACAGTTTCATTTTTCCACTTTCTGATTTTCATAAGTTTCCGGAATGAAAAAATAGCGTACAACTGCCTTTTTCCGGAGAGAGAGTTTATATTCCTCAAAGCGCATTTCGCGCCGCTTTGCTTCAAGTTTCTCACGCAGTGCCGGCAAAACAGAAAAATAATCATTGCTGCTGCCGGGAATAAACTTTACGACTTTGAGAAAGTTTATTCCCTCTGCGGTTTTTACCGGTCCGTAAACTCTGCCGTTTTCAAAAACTTTTATCGCACTTGAAAACTCACTTCTCAAGCGCCGGATTTCGATTGCACCGAGAAGTCCGCCGTTGTCCCTGCCGGGTCCCTCGCTGTAACGAGAGGCAAGTTCCGCAAACATTTCAGGAGCGTTTTTCAACTTTCCGGCTATTTCTGAAGCCGCAGCTTCATCTTTCACCAGTATCATGGCGAGCTCAACGCTGTCAGGCTTGAGGAACTCATCTTTATGGCTGTTGTAGTAGTTGTACAGCTCTTCAGGAGTAACGACATTTCCGATCATTGCACAGCGGTGAAGCATAAGCTGAACTGCCATGTACTCCTCAACGTCGCTGCGCATTTTGGCGTATTCAACACCGGCACGCCTGAGTTTTGCAATAAAATCCTGACGTGACTTTGCACCCATATTTACCGCAACACGGTCAAGTTCGGCATCGATTTCCCGGGCAGGAATCCTGAATTTCCCCGCACGGTAATCAGCAACTATAAGCTTGCGGTCAATAAGCTCATCCACAGCCTTTTTGCGGATGTCAAAAATAACCTGCGCAAGTTCGCTGCTCTGACATGAGGCATAAGCGACATACTCCTTATCCCTGGTGTATGGAAGTATATCATGCAGACTTATCGCCTCACCGTTCACCGACGCAAGAATAGAATTCAACTCCCTGCCGTCAGCTGCGGGCTTCAACACAAAATTTCCCTTATCCGCCGCAATTACAGGCAAATATATCAGAAGAAAAATAATAACAAAATATAACTTACTCAAAATAATTCGGAACTCTTTGATAATTATACTGGAAAACGACACCGATAATATAATTGTAAAAACACGTTTTTTCAAGCATCTTAACGGCAAAAAACGGCCGTTTTTCACAATTCAACAACAACTTTTCCCTGACGCAGTATCATCGGAGTTTCTTTTACCGTGTCAACAACGGTGGAGCCTGCCGCATCACTCGGAAGTGCTCCGCCGTCAACAGCGATATCAGGCTCGCCGTCGAGCTGCTCAAGAGCCTGCTCAAGCGAGAGAGCATCCGGCATTCCCGAGGCGTTGGCACTGGTCTGCACCAATGGCTCATCAAGAAACTCCTGCAGCTGCCGGATAAAGGGATGATCGGGTATTCTCACCGCCTGAGTTTTTCCGTCAGTACGGGATACGATAAGCGTGACCGCTCCGGGGAAATACCTGCGGGCAAGAGTAACGGCGATATCTGAAAATACCAGACCGTACTTTTCAGGAGCATCATAATCCCGGATGAACCATCCGAAAAACTTTCCGGCATTCCGGTGTTTCAAGCTCCGTATTTTTTCCACAGCCACAGCATCCGAGGCGCGGCATATCAAACCGTAAACGGTCTCGGTCGGAACAAGTGCCACCGCTCCCGGCTGTTTCAGCACATCAGCTGTCTGCCGGGCAGCGGAAACAAGCTCATCACTCCTCTTCAGGATCTTCATTTCCGGCAAAACGTTTGGTGATGCACCCGCCAAGATGGCAGAACAGGAAACAGATTATTCCTGAGGCAAAGCCGTAAACGGCTCCGCAGGTCTGGGCACGCTCAAAGCCGTCACTCTGGAGCAGCTCTGTAAATCCGAGGCTGCTTCCGCAGACACAAATAAAGGTGTAGAAGAGCCAGACAGCGGTCGAAACAAACATGACCGCCCACACGGTCGAACGGCTCGCTTTGGGAACGTAAAGAGCGATGATGACCGGCAGGAACACCACAACCAGCTGACTTGTCCAGCAGTTCACCATGAGGGCGTAGATGCTTTTTGAAGTGAAGGCAAGCACCGTGGCGATCACCAGAAGGATAAAGGTGGTGACACGGGTGCGGAAAAGCATCTTCTTGGGGTCGTTGGTGGGAACGAACTCATCAAGCACGTTACGCACCAGAAGCGAACTTCCTGCAAGCAGTGAGCTGTCTGCGCTGCTCATAATAGCTGAAACCAGAGCCGCAAGGAACACGGTCATGGCAAGAGGATGAATTGAGCCGAGTATCAGAATCGCCATGCGGGGCATGACCTGATTTTCGAGGTCTCCGCCCATGGTCTCAGGAGTGATATTGTATTTAGCCAGCACGATACGGGCGGCAAAACCGATCATGATCGGAATGACACCGACAAGCAGATAGAGGAATCCGGAAATCACCGAACTTGAAACTGCAACTTTGGCACTGCGGCTGGCAAGTGAACGCTGAATGAGATCCTGACCGACCATACAACCGAGTCCCATAATGATCCAGCTGCCGATGTAGTAGGTCACATCGTTGACGCAGGTGACTTCGCCGATACCGAGAGAAAGGTCTCCGGGTTTGAGAGAACTAATGATGCACTCCATGCCGCCCGCCTCGTTGATGGAAAAGGGCATGATGACCACAAGTCCGAGAGCGAGAAGCGAGACCTGCACCACGTCAGTGAGAGTAACTGCCCACATTCCTCCGGAAACGGTGTAAATCAACACTACAACAGCTCCGATAAGAGTGCCTTTGAACACGGATATTCCGGTGATGACGTGCAGAATAGTACCCATTCCGAGCAGCTGAGCGGCGATCCAGCCGATGTAAACGGGAAGCATCCAGAGTGAAGCGTAAATTCCGGCACCCCGTCCGAAACGTGCGGAAATGATGTCGGTCACGGTCAGATACTTCTTTTTGCGCAGCAAGCCGACGATAAAGACACCTGCGAGCATCAAACTGAGACTGGCTCCGAGGGGATCGGCAAGAACTCCGCCGATGCCGTCACTGTAAACGGTCGCAGCAACTCCCATGCTGGAGCCGGCTCCGAACCAGGTGGCGAGCAAAGTTGCAGTAGCCATCCAGAGCGGCAATCGTCGTCCGGCAACGAGAAAGTCTTTCATGCTGTTGACTTTTTTGCCGGAGTACAGACCGATGAGAAGAAGTATTCCCATGTAGACTGCCATGCCGATCCAAAGCATCATTTTTGTTTTGGAATCGAGCCCCATTGAGCCAGCTGCGCTGTTGAGAATGATGTTGTTCACTGTCGTAGAGTTCCTGTTCTTGTTGTTTGTTTATATTTTTATTTTGTTGTTTTGTATTTTATTGGTCTGGAGCTGCTGAATACTTTATTTTTTCCGTAATCATCACCCATCCCCGGTTTATCGATGTAGTTGTTTTTGATGTAAATATTGAAGTAGCCGATCACGGCTCCCTCAGGAACAGGATATTCGAGACGTTTCAGCCCCGTTCCTGAAACTTTGACGTTTTTCTTCTGCCAGTTGCGTTTCGTTGAGTGACAATCGTCTGTCGAGTAGTTGTACTGAGCATAGAGCACGGGTTCGGAACACTCGAATTCGGCGAAAGCCTTGCCATCTTTTACTCCTTCGGAAACAAGACGGGGGAGTTTTGCCGCACCGTTGGTCACCATGTCGGCAAAAGCATACACGACAGGAACATCAGCCCTGCGGTGGGAGTGCCCCATCTTCACCTGAAGTGCCATGTAAGTATTGGCGGGCAGCGTGGTTGTTTTTGTCCATGAATCAAGGTGGAAAAAGAAATCATTGGTGCCGTTGACAAAGAGAACGGGCATTTTGGCATTGCTTAAAAAGTTGTTGGCATCCCAATACTTGCACCACTTGGCAAAATCTGCTTCGGTACGTTTGCGTTTGAGCATTGAGGGATAAAAATGCGTCCCCCTGAAAAATCCGCAACCGTAAACCGGAATGGCAAAAGCGAAACGGTCATCGACTCCGGCGACGAGAGTGGTGAGATATCCTCCCCAGGAGACTCCGGTCACTCCGATGCGTTTTTTATCGACACCTTTGAGTGAGCGCAGAAAACTGTGGGCGAGCATGATTTCTGCGACTGCCTGATAGCTCCACTGCTCGGTACGGGGGATATCCACCTTGTACTTTTCGGCTTCGGTCGCTCCGTTGTGCCCCTTGTCACGGATGGGTTTGCGTGTTCTGCCCTCCCATTCCTGAGCGGGAATGTTGCCGCAGGTATCGAGTGCTATTGCGGCGTACCCTCTTGACACCCACATCTCGACCCATTTGGAAAAGGCAAAACCTCCTCCGCCGTGAACCAGAACGATTCCCGGAACCGGCTTGCCGTCTTTGCTTTCGGGAACTCCGTACCAGCAGAAGAAACGTGACGCTCTGCCTTTGAAGTCAACTCCTTTGATCATAACGGCTTTGATACCGTCTGCTGGCTTGAACGGCAGGGAAGCTGCATCAAACGTCTGCACAACATGATTGCTCCAATCTGACTTATCCCACCATGTGGAAATACGGTCAGCATGAAGTCCGCAAAACGGAAAAACCAACACTGTCAAGACAAATATTATCAAGAACCTGCGTTCCACAATAATACCCCCAATTCTTGTAAATCACATATAAAATCAGCCATAATATATATGAATTTTTCTGAAATACAATGTGCAAAACTTTCAACTGAGCAATATTTTGGCAAAAAAAATGCAATTTTTATTTACTTGATGACATTAAATCATCAAAAAAAACACTCTTTTCAACACTTTTGTTATCACAATGATTAAAAAAAAAGCAGTGCCGTATATGCAGCACTGCCCGATAAATGAGTCTGTTATTTTACTCTCCTGAAGCATAGCGGATGAGATGATAAAGCATCTTCCAGTTGTCGATAGCCGGTTCGACGAGCACGTCTTTGCGGTCAACTCCGAATATCTCGCCGGAGTAAACCACATATCCCCTGCCGACCTTGCCGATAACCGCGACGGCGTTGCCTTTGCCGTCACGCAGGATAACCTTTCCATCCCTGCCCGGAGTCACCGCAATGTGATCCTGATAAACCTCGGTGTATTTATCACCTTTTTTGAGAAATCCCTTGAAAATCGAGTCGTCAACGACGGTCATCACGGGATGGTCGGCAACTCTTCCTGCGCAATCGGAACAGATCTCGGGAAATATCTGTTTGCCGAGGTTGGTGAGTTTCTCTCTGCCGACGGCATTGTGCAGGAATATCACTCCTTTACCATCTTTTTCCACCATGTTGCGGATATTGCTGCGCCAATCCTCACCGGTATCGCCGACATATTTGGTGGCTGAGAAAATTATCACATCCACATTTTTGAGTGCAGCTTTGGTGGGATCGATAACGGAAACAGTGCGGATTCCGCCTGCTTTATCAAATGAACTCAACAACGTCATGGTGGTGGATGAACCCCCATTGCCGTTTCCTGTGTACTGATAGAATCCGACGGTTATATTGCGATGATTGCCCTGAGCGGCGTATGCACGTTTGACAGCTCCTGACTTGAGTTTTTCTGCGATGTTGAGCTCATTCATCAACAGTTTTTTCCCGCGATAGGAACGGGCAAACGGAGTTTTGAGCAACGCTGTGCCTTTTTCGGCTTCTGCTTGTGCCTCCTGCACTTTTCCGGCATCGGCAAATTTGTTTGCTCTGATACAGTGCAGACGCGCCCTTGAACCGAGATTGACTTTGCGGATAAAATTATACTTCTGCTGCCAGGCATCACGGGCTTCAGGCAGAACATCTTTTTTTATTTTGCGCATATCACGGAGAAGTCCGTCAGTCAATCCGACCTGAGAAGCGAAATATTTTTCCTGATCGATCGAAATGGGCAGCACTTTGAACGGATGCTCAGAATGACGTTCCGAGAGTTTTGCCGCAAAGACTTTTGCCATGACTTCCGCCGCCTTTTCTCCATACATATAGGCGCAGGCACGATAGAGTAATTCGTTCTCTATCTCAGGAGAGCTTTCTGTAATAAGCTCGTAATTGGTATAAAGTCCCTCAGGCTTGTTAGCGGCACCGGGAGCGTTGTGATTCCACAAATACTCGGTGTAAGTTGAGCGTGAGGCGTTGCAGCGGCTTCCGGCAGGAGACCATATCTCGTAACTGCCGAGACTGTTGAGCTTGTTCACATAGAATGTGGCAAAGTACCTTGCTCCGTTGCAGTGCATGGTAAGATAGTCGTACTGGAACGGGTAAATCGTAGTAAAGATGTTGGGAGCTATCTTCTGCAACGCTTTCATATCAGAGACAAGTCCCTCACGCACGATCATTTTCACATCGTCACCGAGGAGCTTCGAGAGTCTGCGCATGTGGTCGGCAAATTTGCCATTGATGAGAAGCGACGGCATATAGGGATATGCAACATAATACATTTTGCACTCGGGATATACTTGTTTGAAAGTGTCACAATAAATCTTTATCAGATTTTCCTGAGCGGAAAAGAAGTCATTGCCCCACTTCTCACGGCACTTTTTACTGCGGGAGTTCCAGCGGCTGGGATTATCTATACCTCCGGCATCGACGGGGTGCATCATAAAGCAGGTAAAGCCGTACTTTTTCATGTGATTTGCCGCTTTTTCAGCCTGAGCACGGGCGAGATCATCACGGCTCCATGAAATAGCGTGACCGTACCAGCCGAACATACCCTCATCGCTGCGGTAGCTGTAAGTATGGGCATCCTGTCCGCGGGGAATCTTCTTTCTGAAATCCGGAATATCTCCGACACTGGGAACTCCGACATACCCGCACTCTATTCCTCTGGCACGGGCGTACTCGTTTATCGCTTTGACATGGGCAGGCATATCCTGAATAGGCAGAATTCTTGTGGTATAAAGGCGGTTGAGTCGAAGAACGAACACCTCGTCAATAAGTTTCCTGAGTGATTCTGCCGTTCCGTTATAGGGTCCATAGTGTCCGCCGCGCTCGACGAAGTCCGGATAATCGGTGATTTGGACACAATTCATTTTGCCGCTTTCATTGAGCAGTGCTGAAAGGGTCAGCCATCCGTAACGGATACCATCGGCATCGGTTCCTGCGATGATGATTTTATCAGGAGCAACTTCGAGCACATATCCCTGACGCGGCTGGCATTTGCTCTTGAACGAGAGCTCTTTTGCCACATCTTTGTAAAATCCGGTAACGATGCGTTTTTTGCCCGAGGCGGAAAATTCACCTTTGACTCCGCAGGATGCAAAACGTTTAACAAAATGCTCATAACCGGGAAGGTCTGATATCTCTTTCCGCTCAACGCTCCACTCTGACGGTTTGAAGTCAAAAGCCTTTCCTGTTACGTTGATTGTTTTGGGAGCAGGTACGAGATTGATTTTGTTCTCTTTCAAAATCTGCCAGCTTTGGGCAATGGCTTTACTGATTTCCACGGGCGGCTGTTCGACCTTATTCATCTTTTTGATATTGGATAAGTCAAATTGAGTTTTGACACCTTTCCGGATGATGAATTCGTCGATCGCTCCTTTGTAGTAACCGGTGTATCCTGCGGCACCGATGTGAAATCCGCTCGGAGCAGCCAGAGCTTCAGTTATCGCCGGAGTCTCTTTGATTGCCGCTATTTTTTTGCCATCGCAATAGTAAGCTATCTCACGTTTCACCGCATCACGAACCAGCGCGATATGGTGCCACTTATTGTCATTGTAACTTGCAGTACCTGTTCCGACAGTGACCAGACGCTTTTTGCTTCCCGTAATGAACAGGAACGGAGAGTTGATATGCGGGCGTCCGGCAAAACGTATTCCGTTGAACATAGCCGGATATGACCACCCTTTTGATGGATTGCGCTCAGGCTTGATGTAAAACTCTACGGTAAAACTGGTATCCTTATCCAGTTTCAAATTGGATTTCTGACTGCGTACCGCCGTTTTTTTTCCGTCAAAAAGAGCCGCATTGCCGACGACTCCGGGAACGCTTTGGATATTTCCGAAACTGCGGAGCGCAACGCTGCCGGTCGCATCATTTTTTGCTTTGATATCTTCAAAGTCAACATGGAGTATCTTTTCCGGACTTGCGGCAGATAATACGGCTGCA
>JAFVZB010000074.1 GCA_017508385.1 Lentisphaeria bacterium
GTGAAAAGAAGTTTCCCTCTCTCCCCGCGTATTCCTTTACCCTTATAGAACTGCTGGTCGTTATTGCCATTATTGCCATACTTGCTGCGATACTCATGCCGGCGTTGAGTTCTGCAAGGGAACGGGCAAAGGCAAGTTCATGTGCCGGAAACCTCAAGGAACTCGGCGGAGCGGCTCTCGCTTATGCCGATGACAATGCAGGATGGGTTCCCAACTCCCATGTGCTTACTTCAAGCGGGGTCAGCAGTCTGAATACCGTTGGAAAATATGCGTTCGGACCGGTTTCCCGCAAAGTGGCAAAAAACACGCTTGTTCCCTATATCGGCGGTACAATAGTTGATGCTGAAAGTGAGTGCGTCAATTACGATGTGGCAAAAGTGGCACTCTGTCCTTCCGGAAGGCGTGACAATACCATGAAAATCACCTGCGACAGCGATTACAACGCTCCCAACGGCAGTTATGCGTTCAATAATTTTCTTGCCTGCCGTGACAAAAAGGAGCTGAACGGCGGCTGGAGCGGCAAGCGGTGGCACAGTATGAAAAATATCAAAGTTCCCTCATCACGGCTGCTGATTTCCGAAATAGGTTTGAACAACGACTTCGGTGAAACCGTGGCTATCGGCGACACCAGATGCAATAAATTGTGGGATTATCACCTGATAAAACTCCGTCATAACGAGTCTGCCAATATCGTGTTTGCCGATGGCCACGTCGGCAGAAAAACTCTCAGTGAGCTTGCCCACGGCTACGATGGTTACGACGATACATTCGGCAACAACCGCATCAACCGCGGACTCTGGCACGACCAGTGATTTCAACGGCAGATGAATGCGGCGTGGATGTGAAGTGATTTCAGGGTGATTGCGTTTACAATACCGTCGGCAGTTGAAACGCTGTATTCCACGCAGGTAACCGGAGTGACCTCTTTTATTCCGAGCGACGGGTCGAGGGTGATGGTAAGCTTTCCCAGCATCGGGATTTCATTGTAACTGCGGCAGGTGGGCACGTTGTGTTCTCCTGCCATGTTTATTACGTTGACGATGAGCTGCTCTGCCTTTTCCGTCACAGTAAGGTCGGCGAAACGGCTGCCTGAAACTGACACTGCCGGAGTGTATCCGAGATTTGAAATCATCTTTTTGATGAACACCCTCAAAGTGTTTGAGCGGTTGATGGTATAGAAATCTCCGAGGTCGATATCAAGGAAACACCAGATGCCTTTCCCCTGCTTGCGGGTGAAGAACGCAGGAAGTGCGGCAACATCGTAGATATTGTCGAAACGCACCTCTCCGCCCGGAGTTGCTCCTGCGGGCAGAAAATTGCAGTAGAAACTCTCTGCACTGGCAAGAGCTCCGTCGGCATCAACGAAAATCTGCCGTTTTTCAGCGGCTGGAGCATCACTGTAAAAGTGGCGAATAGCGGGAGTGTCAACGATAACGACACCTCCGTTTTTGACAAAATTTTCAAGTCCGGCAACTGCATCTGCCGAAAGAGTTTCCGCTCCCGGAACAGCGATGATGTGGTAGTTTTCCGTTTTTCCTTTTATCAAATCATCCTCGAAAACGACCTTGGTGGAGTACTGGCAATCCTGCATTGCGCTCACCCACATCTCGCACCGCTTTTTGCCGGGAGCATCGGTGTAGAGAAAAGCATTGTTTTTATCGTTGCGGTCGAGGGGAAGAAGAATACCGAACTCCTCACGGATCTTTGCTCCGAAACAAGCGGAACGCTCACGGCAGAACTCAGCGGTCTTTGCCCATACCGGAATCGCCCACTCCTGAATTGCTCCGCCCGAGGCGTAATGGATATTGAAGAACTCGAAAGCTCCGCCCATGGCGACTATCACCGAGGATTCCTGCTGATACTGGATAAGCTCTTTGGTGTGGCGGTTTTCGGTGAGCCAGCTGAACGGAATCGCATTCTGTCCCCACGCCATCAGATCCCAGGTGATGTTGCGTGCTTCGAGCACTCTGCCCTGGAAACGGGCACTTTCGACCGAGTTGACGGGGTCGTAATCTCCTGAGAGAAAATCGACTTCAAAATCCATGCTTTCGGGCATCATGGCTGAGAATATCCAGTTGCTGGTGATTTCAAAGCCGGGGAACTCTTTTTTTATGGTGTCAATGTAGTATTTTACATACTTTTTGAATCCGGAGCGGCAGAACTCCCGATAGGTTTCAAAATCATCGTCCTCAGGTCCGGGAGGCTCTTTGCCGAACTCTTTTTTGTAGGCGTTGACTGCGTGTTTACTGTAATCGACCTGCGTTGCCCAACATTCGCCATCTATCCATGCGCCGTCAAGTTTGTATATTCCGGCGAGCTCCCTGAGCTGAGGCAGCAGCAGCTCGTCGGCAAACGGACTGAATACTGAAATATAATCGCAGCTCACGCTGCCATCGGCATCGACCACCGCCCAATCCGGATGGTCGGCAACCGCCTTGCGGTCGTAAATGCCGGAGTGGTGTCCGTAGAGGGCGATATCACGCTTTGCCGTTTCTTCACGCATCATGGCGAGAATATCGATTTTGATATTTGCCTGAGTTCCGACCGCCGTGGGGTAGCTCGACAAACCCTCGTGCCCCTTGGTGTCGCACTGAACAAAGTCCGGCTTTACGGCATCGAGCATTTTGGCGTAGTACTGCGGCTTCCATATTTCAGGAACGGTATCTTCAGGCATGGCATGGAAATCGAAATGGATTCCGAATGCACAATCACGGCGTTTCAGCGGCATAATATCTCCTTTTCAGTTCTTGGTAAAAGATACAACTTAAAATTGAAAAATCAAGCGAAAAAGTGTTGTCGCCCCGCTTTTTTGCCGTGCGGAGTGTCTCCCGCTTTTTTTTAGTGTAAAACCGCTTGATTTAATGTTTCTTGAATGTATATTAATAGATTGACGTATTGTATGCAAATCAAGGGTTTTAAAATATGAAGAAGAATAAAGAAAACAACGATATCCCGAAAGAGAAAATTCCGGCAGAAGAGAAAATCGACGCTAACGACTGGCAGGTTGTCGAAGAGGAAAATAAAGAGCAGCCTGAGCAGGAAACTCAGGAAAAAGAGCCTGAGACTGCACCTGAAAAAGACCCGGTCGAAGAGTTGACCAAAGAGCTCGCTCAGGCAAAGGAAAAATATCTCTATTTGCAGGCTGAGTATCAGAATTTCCGCCGCAGAGCCTCCAAAGATATCTCTGAGGCGAGAACCCGTGCCATCGAGGATACAGTTATGCCGTTTCTGGCGGTTTCCGACTTCCTTGCCATGGCAGATGCCGCCGCAGAAAAGAGCGATAACATCGAAGCTATCCGTCAGGGACTTCAGATGATCATAGGTCAGTTTTTCAAGGCTTTCGATGAGCTCGGGATCCATAAATTCGAATCCGTCGGCAAGGAGTTCGACCACAATCTGCACGATGCGGTTTCCGACGAGGCTTCAAGCGAGGTCGAGGCGGGCAAAATCATCCGTGAGTGGTCATGCGGTTTCAAAATCGGCGACAAACTTCTGCGTCCGGCAAGGGTCGTGGTGTCATCAGGACCCGAAAAAGCCGCTGAAGAAGAGAACAAAGAGGGGGCAGAGCAGTAAATTATGGCTCAGGACTATTATGATATACTCGGTGTCAGCAAAAGTGCGACTTCCGAAGAGATAAAAAAGGCGTACCGCAAACTTGCCATCAAATACCATCCCGACAAAAATCCGGGAAACAAGGAGGCTGAGGAAAAGTTCAAAGAGGTCTCCCAGGCTTACGAGGTTGTCGGCAATCCGGAAAAACGCCGTCAGTATGACCAGCTCGGTCACGAGGCATACACCAACGCCGGAAACGGCGGAGCTTACGATTCACGCCACGCTCAGGATATCTTCAGCCAGTTTTTCGGCGGCTTCGGCGGCGGCGGCGGTTTCAATTTCGAGGATCTTTTCGGAGGCGGCGGCAGCAGACGCCGCAATCCCAACGCTCCTGTTCCCGGAGATGACCTCAGATATGATATGGAAATCGATTTTGAGGATGCCGTTTACGGTGCCGATAAACCGGTCAATATCCCCCGCATGAGCAGCTGCCCCGACTGCAATGGTTCAGGATGCACTCCCGGCAGCGGCAAAAAGACCTGTTCCCGCTGCGGAGGAGCCGGCAGCCAGACCATCTCTCAGGGCTTTTTCAGTGTTCGCCAGGAGTGTCCTGCCTGTCACGGTGAGGGTCAGGTGATCGAGAAGCCCTGCCGCAAGTGCGGCGGCAAAGGCAGAGTGAGAACTCAGGAAAGTTTCCAGATACACATCCGTCCGGGAGTCAACACCGGCAGTCAGCTGCGGGTGAGCGGCAGGGGCAATGCCGGATTGCGCGGCGGACGTGACGGAGATCTTTATGTCTTTATCCACGTCAAACCGAGCAAGATATTTGAGCGCAGTGACGATGACCTGCTCTGTGAAGTTCCCGTGCCCATCACCGTGCTTGCCAACGGCGGAGTCATCGAGGTTCCGACCATATCCGGCTGTGCCCGTATGCAGGTTCCCGCCGGAACCCAGAGCGGAGCAGTTCTCCGTCTCAAAGGCAAGGGAGTTCCCAGTTTGAGGGGCGGTTCACGCGGTGATCTCCATGTGAGAGTCGTGGTCGAAACTCCGGTGAAACTCACCAAAGAGCAGCAGGAGCTTCTCAATAAGTTCAACGCCTCTCTCACCTCAGCCAACCAGCCGCGCAAAAGCCGCTTTACCGAGGCGGCAGGCAATTTCCTGCGCAGCGACGACGGAGCAAAATAAATGCCCAGACGCAGTGATGATCCCAATCCGGTTCTGGTGAGCAACCGCAAAGCCCAGCACGACTACACCATAGTCGAGCGGTTCGAGTGCGGAATCGAACTCACCGGAACCGAGGTCAAAAGCTGCCGTGCCCGTGCAGTACAGATAAGTGAGTCCTTTGCCAAAATTCTGCGCAACCAGTTGTGGCTGCTCAACTGTCATATATCTGTCTGTGAATATGGCGGAAAATTCAACCACGAAGTCCACCGTGACCGCAGATTGCTGATGCACCGCAAAGAGATACGCAAGCTCGCACAGACGCTCAAACTCAAGGGCGGAACGCTTGTTCCGCTCAGGTTTTATCTCAAACACGGACTCATCAAGGTCGAACTCGCCTACTGTCAGGGAAAGAGTCATGCCGACCAGCGTGATACCATCCGTGCCCGTGAAAGTGACATGGCGATACGCCGTGCCATGAAAAAGTAATCAATCATACGATACAGTGTCATGAATATAAAAGAGCTGTTCGGAGATCGCCGTTTCAACCGCAAACTCTGGTCTCTGATGTTTCCGTCAACGATGCAGAATCTGATGCTTGCCCTTGTGGCGGCAGCTGATGCCGTGATGCTCGGCAGACTCAATCAGAACTCAATGGCGGCGGTTTCGCTTGCCACCCAGATACAGTTCATCCAGAATATGCTGTTGTGGACTGTGGCATCAGGCGTGAGCATCCTCGGAGCTCAATATTGGGGCAAAGGTGATCTCCGGGTGATGGAAAAGATATTTGCCTCAAGCATCCGTAAATCCGTGGTCGTCTCACTGGTATTCTTTGTCGGGTGCTTCCGGTATCCGCATTTGCTCATGAAGCTCTTTGCAAGTGACCCTGTGCTTATTGATATCGGAGCGGAGTATCTCCGTGCCGCCAGCTGGTCGTATCTGATTGCCGGAACATCTCAATGTTATCTCTCAGTAATGCGGGTGAGCGACCATGTGTCACGCTCTGCGTGGATAAGTTCCGGAGCTGTGGTGATGAACATTGTTTTCAACGCCATATTCATTTTCGGACTCTGCGGAGTCCCGGCAATGGGAGCAAAAGGTGCGGCATACGCAACCGTAGTTGCCCGGGTCATCGAGCTCTTGTGGTGTATTTATTCCACTCTTGACAAAAGTTATGTGAAATTGCGCCTTTCAAAGCTGTTGAGTTTTGACAAACTTCTGGAAAAAGATTTCTGGCATTACTCCCTTCCCGTGCTCGGCAGCAGTCTGCTCTGGGGTATCGGTTTTACCTCGTACACTGCCATCATGGGGCACATGGGCAGCGATGCCGCCGCCGCCAATGCCGTGGCTGCCGTTGCCCGTGACCTGATGTGCTGTCTCTGCAACGGACTTGCCATCGGCTGCGGGATCCTCATCGGTAACGAGCTCGGTGCAGGACGTCTTGAGCTCGGTAAAAAATACGGTGAGCGTTCAATGCTGTTCTCTGTCGCTATCGGATTGCTTTCGATGGCGGTGATACTTGTGAGTATTCCTGTGGTCTCAAAAATGGTTCTGCTCAACGAGCAGGCGCACAAATACATGGTGGGAATGTTCCTGATACTTTCGGTGTATATGATCGGCCGCTGTATCTGCACTGTGGTGCTCAACGGAGTGTTTTATGCCGGAGGCGATGCCAAATTTGATCTCCACAGTCTGATAGTCTGTATGTGGGGCATTGCTCTGCCCTGCGCCTTTCTGGGAGCGTTTTATTTTCACTTTCCGGTGCTGGTGATATACGCCTGCACCTGTCTGGATGAAGTTGGCAAAGTTCCGTGGGTGATAATACACTACAAGAGATACAAGTGGGTGCGCAACATCACCCGTGATTGAGATAAACAATTTGAAGCGATGGAGAGGTGAAATGTCGGTTTCAGACTTTATTAAAAAGTGCCTGAGGATTCCCAAGCGGATTCTGATGTTCTTTTGGAACATTCTGCTCCGGGTAAAGAGCATCATCGGTAATTTCCGCCGTGTGCGGCGTGAGTTCGGCTGGAAATATACTTTCCGTCTCTACCGTGACAAGGTGAAAATGAAGTTCCGCAAACCGTTTTCCCTGCCTGATTTCATCGAAAAAGAGCTGCGTTCAGGCTCCTACAAAGGAGTCTATGTCATTCCGACTATCTGGTGGGAAACTCCGATTTTCCAGAGACCGCACCAGATGGCACTGGCGTTTTTGAACATGGGATATCTGGTCATCTATCTTGAGGGGCCCGGACCGGTCTATCCGGCAGGCAGTATCCGTTCTCCGAAGAAGGGATTGCACGTTGTTACCGTTCTTGATTATGCCAAGGCTTTGCAGAATGTTTCCGGTTGTATCATCTCGTTTTATTCCACGAGTTTCACCGAGTACGCCGCGACCATCCTGACTCCCGAGTACCGCCGCCGCAATCAGATAGTTTATGAGTACATAGACCACTTCGATGAGTCGATTTCAGGCGAGGGCACTGCCACGCTCAAAGGCGGGTACGAGCTCATCACTGCGATGGATGATGTCTATTTTCTTGCCTCAGCCCGATGCCTGCAGGATGATCTTGCAAAGAAATCAGGCAAGAGCGTGATGTACGTCGCCAACGGCGTGGATATGGAGCACTACTCCGCAGAAAATATCTCTGCCATACAGAAAAACAACACTCTGCCCGATGTATTCAAGTCAAACAGGGTCAAAATCGGATATTTCGGAGCCATGGCGTTGTGGCTCGACTACGGGATGATAAATACGGTGATGAAAAATCATCCCGAGTGGGATTTTATCTTTATCGGTCCTGACTACTACGGCGGAATAAACCGTCTCGACCGGAGTCTGCCGAACTGTCACTACATCGGACCCGTGGAGTACAAACTGCTTCCCGGTTACGCCTCATGCTTCGATGTGACGATACTGCCGTTTGAGCGCGGAGACCTTGCCAAATCGACCTCTCCGCTCAAACTCTTCGAGTATTTCGCTCTCGGGAAAGCGGTGGTCGTCACCCCCGACCTTTTGGAGTGCATCGGTCATCCCGGAGTCTTTGTCGCCGGAGATGCCGCCGCTTTTGCCGAGGCAATAGAAAAGGCTCTTTCCGTCAAAGATGATCCGGATTTTGTGAGCGGTCAGATGAAAACCGCCGCCGACAACTCGTGGATGTCAAGGGCTCAGGAGCTCGAAAAAGGTCTGACAGTTTGATTATCCTCAATAATTTGCCTGAAAATTTCATTTTCAAGTGGATTTTTTGATTTGTTTCTGTTATATTTTATATAGGCTCTGTTTCCGACATGGGCAGGTAAGGGTAAATAAAAAAGTTTCCCCGCTTTTCTTGAAAGGGAGAGAGGGGCGCGGGGAGAGAGGGAAAATTTCTTTTCTCGTGAAAAGAAATTTTCCCTCTCTCCCCGCATCATCTCCCCATATCAGGAACAAAGCTTTTATTACTGTAAAGTTGAGGAATATGAAAATGTTTGAAGCATCAAGTCTTGAATTTCTGAAAGAGTTTATGTTGTCGTCAAGTCCCACCGGTTATGAGACCGAGGCGGCTGAGGTTTTCCGCAAATATACCGGTTCTTTCTGCCACGAGGTGCGCAAGGATGTGCTGGGCAATACCATCACGGTGCTCAATCCCGAAGCGGAGTTCAAAGTCATGCTGGCAGGTCACTACGATGAGATCGGTTTCCAGATCGTCCATATTTCCGACTCCGGATTGCTCTATTTCCGTGCCAACGGAGGAATCGATAAACTCAATGTTCCCTCGAGCGAGGTAGATATACTCACTCCTGCCGGAAAAGTTCCGGGAGTCATCGGCAAAAAGCCTATCCATCTGCTCAAGGATTCTGAGCGCAGCAAGGCTCTCGAGTTGACTGATATGTGGATAGATATCGGTGTCGAAAGCAAAGCCGAGGCGGAAAAACTGGTCTCAGTGGGCGACCCCGTTGCGATGAGAAGCAACTTCAAGATGCTTACTGATAACCGTTTCGTTTCAAAAGGAACCGATGACAAAATCGGAGCTTTCATTGTGGCTGAGGTCATGCGTGAACTTTCCAAACGCAAACTTGCGGTCGGAGTTTACGGAGTCGGTACTGTTCAGGAAGAGGTGGGGTTGCGCGGTTCCAAAGTCAGTGCTTTCGGAATAGACCCCAACGCGGCGTTTATTCTCGATGTGGGCTTCGCCACCGATCTGCCGGATATTCCCAAGAGCCAGTACGGCGATGTCTCTCTCGGCAAGGGAGCCATCCTTACCCGCAGCTGCGATAACAACCGCATCCTCGGAGCCCTTCTGCGTGATGCAGCAAAGCGCAACTCAACTGCTTATCAGGAAAGTGCCGCCCACCGTGCCACCGGCGGAACCGATGCCGCCTGTATCCAGATGAACCGTGCCGGAGTCGCCACTGCACTGATAAGTATTCCCAACCGCTATATGCACAGTCAGGTCGAGATGTGCGACCTGCGGGATGCCCGCAGTGCCATTGATATACTGGTCGAAACCATCTCCGCAATGAGCGGAAAAGAGTGTTTTGAACTGTGAAGCAGGTGCGGCGAAACGGGGGCAGGTTTTTCCAGACCGTCAAACATGACCCCTATGATGTGATACAAGGCAAAAGGATAGCCGACACCGCAGAGCAGCGGGCGAGAGTGCGAGCTGCTTTTGTGGTGTTCAGCGTACTTTTCCTTGCGGCAGGATTTTTTTTCGTATTTTTTTGATTCCGGCACTTGTGAAAAACTGTTTGTCGCAGTATAATTAGAGCAAAACAGTTGATTTGAAGGATAAATACAATAATGGCAGATTTTAATGACTTGCCGGGAGGCAGTGAAACCATACTTATCGTTGACGATCAGGAGACTATCTGGGATTTCCTTATCGAGGCGCTCCAGATGCTGGGGTACTCCGTACTGCTGGCGGAAAACGGAGCGGATGCCGTGGAAATCTATCAGGAAAATCCCGGCGTCATCGACCTTGTGCTCATGGATATGATAATGCCGAAACTCGGCGGCAGTCAGGCTTTCAGCAAGATAAGAGAAATTGACCCCGAAGCCAAGATATTGCTCTCAAGCGGTTTTGTGAATGAAGAGGATATCCAGCACCTGCTCAAGCAGGGAGCCTGCGGATTTCTTTCCAAACCGCACCGTCTGCCTGTGGTGGTCAAAGCGATAAGAAATGCACTCGACGGCAAACCGGTCGGAGCTTGATGTCATGTTCGATGATTATGTTGAGATAGTCCGTGACGAGCGTCATATCAAGCGTGAGCGTGCGAAAGCAAGGGAGCTGAAAAATACTCCCTACTTTCAGGAGCTTTTACGCAAAGGCATCTGCCGTTACTGCGGCAAAAAGTTTCCCCGTGAAGAGTTGACCATCGACCATATCGTGCCGGTGGCAAGAGGCGGCCGCAGCACAAGGGGGAACATGGCAGTCTGTTGTCTCGACTGCAATCAAAAGAAACGCTGTCTCACTCCGGCGGAGATGATACTCTTTGCCGAAAACGCCCGACAATCCGAATCAGAAGAGTAATTTGAGCTGTTGCTCTGCTACACCGAACGGTGTTTTTTGCGGTAAGCAGTGGGCGGAACTCCGAAGTGGCGGCGGAACACCGTTGAGAAGTAAAGCTGACTTCTGAATCCGAGGTCGGCTGCGATCGCTTTTACCGGCATGTTGCTGTTTATCAAAAGCTGTTTAGCGTGTTCCATTTTGAGTTTCATCCAGTAGGCAAGCGGAGTAGTATTGAGATGTTTTCTGAAAAGAGTGGTGAGGGTCATGCGGCTGACTCCTGCCTTGCTTGCGAGAGTCGATATGGAATACTCCTCAAGTTTGCAGGTGTTCATGCGGTTGAGTGTACTGGTGAGCACGTCCGAAATTTCATTGTCATTGCCTGATTGCTTGTGACACAACCTGGTGAGAAACAACAGTATATCGTACGCCAGACGGGAGTTTTCTTCTCCGTCGGAAACGTTTTGTGAGGATAAAATCTTTTTTGTGCGTTCAAGCAGGGGTTTGAAATCTTCTCTGACCTCCTGACTTTCCATTTTGAGCTTGCGCAAATTCAACAAACCGAGAGTTTCAGGAGCGATTTTGGCGATACCTCCTGAGATGATGATTATTATGCGGTGGAACGACCCTCCTTTGTGGTCACTTACGGTAACGCTTGCTCCGGGATAGGTCAGCAGTAGCTCTCCGGCAGATAGCAGATACATCTTCCCATCAACGTAATACTCTGCTGTTCCTGATACAGCATACTCTATACATATATTGGAAAATTTGTCACGGTGAAGCCACCACTTGCCCCGCCGGGTGTTTTCCTTGTACTGCTGCACCCACAACGCCGGAGCATACGGCAGCACATCATACCAGCGGAAATCATCTATTTCGGTGATGCACTCCTCATATCCGAGGGAGTAATAGTCATGCGAGAGATTGCCGTTATCTCCTGTTTTTCCGCAGGGAATGTTTTTGAAAATTTCCATATCGACGCCTTTTTTATGTAAAATCAATATCTTTTTACAAATATAGATATTTTTTGCAAAAAATCAAGTTGCAAATTGTACTTTTTTTGATATAATATACATTGTTGCAGTAAAGCTGTTCCGTGAAACAACAAAAGGAAATTCAAAAAATGAACGAACAACACCACGACAACAACAGAAAAAATTGTTTTACGCTGATTGAACTTCTGGTGAAAAAATCTCATCTCTGCTGTAATCGTGCTGATGTAACGAAAAAGCCTGCCCATGGGCAGGTGAAGCTGAACAGCTTCACCTTAATAGAGCTTCTCGTTGTGATAGCCATTATCGCCATTCTTGCTTCAATACTTATGCCTGCGCTTTCGAGTGCCCGTGAGCGGGCGAAGGCGGCAAGCTGTGTCAGCAATCTCAAGGAGGTCGGGCAGGCTCATGCCCGGTATGCCGACGACAACAGCGGTATCATTCTCTATCAGGGACTCAACTCAAGCGGCAGCAACTCAGCTACGTGGGTATCATACTACTGCGGAACTTATCCGCAAAGATGCCGTGATTATTTCCCCAAGATGCTGGTCAAAGTATCGGGCAGTACCCGCCGTACAGCCAAAGTTCTTCTCTGTCCGGCGGCTCCGCACATGGCTCCGAAAGATGATGAGGGCAAAGTCCCCCAGCGTGTATACGGTACGCCTGCCTACGAGTACTATCTCAGTACGACTTACTCCGACAACGAAGCCCACAAGGTCGGAGCTTTTGTGGTGAAGCGCGGCTCAGGCAGCAAATCGTACATCGGCTGGGATACCCGCCGCATGAAGCGTGCCTCAAGCGTTGTACTCAATGCTGATTCAGCTATTCCGAAAGAAAAAAGCACAACTTCCTACGGCTATCCGCACTGGCAGATAGCCAACAGCGAAACCGCCTGGACAAGCGGAGTCGCCGGACTCGTTTCCGCCCGTCACAACAATCGTGCCAATCTGGTCTATGCCGATGGTCACGTTGCAACCAAAGACCCGTACACTCTGCGCACGGATGATATAGCTTTCAAACGCTACTGCGACGCTCAAAACAACGCCATCGCACTTTGATACGGAGAGTCGCAATGAAAAAAATCACGCTTCTTTTCGCTGTTTGCCTGTCAGCAATGCAGGTTTTCGGTGCGGTGACTTTGCCGCAGGGTGTCGCAGTAAGCAAGAGTGGAGAGATTACTCTTTGCGGTGGCAAAAAAAGAACCATCGTTTTCACTCCGCGCTGGAGAAAAGTTTCCAACGGTGATTTCCGCAATATAAAAAACAACATTACTTCCAGCGGCGGAAAATTTACCGCAACATTTGACAAAAACAACCTCAAGGGCAGATATGAGTTGACCGTAACTCCGGTTGACAGTACGACTTTCGACGTACAGGAAAAACTTCTCTTTGACCGTGAGACAGCCGTGCCGCAGATGGCATCAAGCTGGAGTTTTGCGGTGAAAGATTTGCAGATTTCCATTGATGGCAAACCCTGCAAATTCAAAAGCAGCGTGACTAAAAAGGATAAACACGTTCTCGCCCGCAAAAAATTCAAAAAGTGTGAGATACGCGCTCTCGGAAATACACTTTTTACCATAATTGCGCAGGGTAAAAACAACACTATACAAGTTCAGGATGACCGGGTGTTCAACCCGCATTTTACCGATGCTTCGCTCCAGATTTTCTATACTCCGGTGAGCGGTAAAGCGGTGAAAGAGGCGACCCTTTCGATGCGCTGTAAAGTCACTGAGAACAAAACGCAGAGCGTCGATATAACTCCGTATGCCGACTGCAACACCGTTGACGACCCGGCTTCGGGAAAACCGGGATGGACACGGCAGGGGGCAGGGCAGGATTTCAGCAGTTTCAACGCAGAAAAAATTTCCGCTTTCGGAGTTGATTTCACTGTTCCCAAAGGCAAAGTCATCGCCGTGGGAGGAGAAAACAGAAAGATACGCAGCTCCTGCACAGTGAAAATTCCTGCAAGCAAAAACATGCGTGCTCTGCACATCCTGCACAACTGCGCCTGGCCTCCTGCGGGAGAGCTGGGAACGATCACCGTCGGTTTCAAGGATGGCTCAAAGCAGGTCATCCGTGTTTCCGGAGTGCGTGACTGCGGCAACTGGGTGGGACCGACTTCAAAAAAAAACGGAACTATCGTCTGGAGCAAGCTCAACGAGCTCGGCGTGAAGCTCGGAATTTATCTCTCAACCTATCAACTCGATAAATGCGACCCCGAAACGCTCACTTTTACCATCAGTCCGGAGCGTTCCAACAGCTTCTGGGCTGTTTTCGGAATCACTCTCGGCGAGCGCACTATCGGTTTGCCCGACGTGGCTGACCGTACTTATACTTTCAAAGAGGGCAGTGAGTGGAAAAAACTTGCCTTCACCAACAACGTAAAGAAGGGCAGTGCGCTCGATTTTTCTTTTATGCTTGATGCTCCGGCGGGAAAATACGGATTTGTCACCGTGGCGGAAGATGGTACGATGCGATTTGAAAAAGCTCCGCACAAGCGGCTGAGACTTCATGGAACAAATGTCTGTTACGATGCCAATATTCCTCCGAAAGAGTGGGCGGAAAAAATCGCCGACCACTTCGCCGCCATGGGATACAATGCAGTGCGTTTTCACCACTACGACAGCACGATAATTGACAAAAAGTCAGGTAATTCCACCACGCTCGACAAAGATGCCAAGGATAGGTTCGATTACTTTATCTCAGTATTGATAAAAAAGGGATTTTACCTCACGACCGACTTTTACTCATGCCGTAAATTCGACAAAAAAGAGGGATTCCCTCAGGGAATTTCTCCCAAGGCATTGTTCGTTCTCGACAAGGGAGCGAGAGAAAATCTTAAAACCTTCATCCGCAACGTATTTACTCATGTCAATCCCTACACCGACAGGAGTCTTGCCGAAGAGCCGGCTCTGGTATCGGTAAGCCTGATAAACGAGGATAATCTGGTGCGGGTCTGGAGCGAATCATCTCTTTCACGCAAGCTCTTTACCGAAAAGTTTCAGGAGTACAAAGCCTTGAACAACTGTCCTCAGGCGGTTGCGGAGCTTTCTGACCGTAATTTTCTCAAATTCCTCATCGACATCCAGGGTAAAACCCACGCCGAACTTTACGATTTCTGCAAAAAAGAGCTGAAGATGCGTGCACTGCTCACCAGCGTCAACTTCCAGAGTCAGACTTTTCTGGTGGATTTGCGGGGAAGAATGGACTACGCCGACAATCACATGTATCACGCCCATCCGGTTTTCGGAGGCAAGGCGTGGAAGTCCAAAACCATGTACAGTCAGGAGTCTCCGCTTGCCTCTCTTGCCGCATTGCCCCGCAGCCTCATGCCGTCAAGAATTGCCAATAAGCCCTACTGGTCAACCGAGTACAACTACTGCAAACCCAACCGGGCACGCTACGAGGGAGCTGCGCTTATCGGAGCGTACTGTGCGCTTCAGGACTGGGATGGAATTTTCCGTTTTGCCTACTCACACCATTTCAGACGCATCCGTGATTTGATTCCGCAATCAGAGCAGTTCGACAGTGCGGTTAATCCGGTGATGCAGTTGAGCGACAGGATAATTGCGGCGATGTTCCTGCGCGGAGATGTTGCAGTTGCAAAAAACACATTCTGTTACACCATCAATACCAATTATCTTGACCAGAAAGTTCCGGTGGGATTTCACAACAATTTTTCGGCACTGGGATTGGTGAGCCGTATCTGCTCCAAAATGCCTGAGGCAAAACTGCCGTCCGGAGCTGCGGATATAAGAGATATTTCAAATTTCAGTGATGTTCCGGCAAACATCGCCGCAGAGTGGAAGCGTGCTGTCAAAGACGGAAAAGCCACAAGTGATACCAAAGAGATATCCATCAACAGCAAAAACCGCAGATTTGTCGTCTGCACTCCGAAAACCGAGAGTGTTGCCGCCACTGACGGAGCGATTTCAACCGGCAAGGTGCTGAGTATCAGCAAAATCCGTTATCCGCAAACTGCGGCGTTGATATCACTTGACGGCAAGCCGCTCGAAGAGAGCCGCCGCATGGTGCTGTTCCACTTTGGCAACAGTGTGGAAAACAACGTGGTCCAGAGCGACCGCGGAGGAATGACTCTGATCGAGAAAAAGGGAACATTTCCGCTTCTGATGCACAACATCAGCGCAAAAGTGAGTCTGAAACTCAAAGGAAAAGCTCCGGTAAAAGTGTACGCCCTCAACTTCGATGGTTCCCGTCAGGGAGAAGTGAAAGTTAAAAACAACACTTTCACCGCCAGTGCCTCACTCTTCAAAGACGCAGTGGTCGCCTACGAAATAATCCGCTGATTTACCGTGAATTGCGGCAGTGATCAGGGCAGTTGATGTTTTCTTGATCGGTGATACAGGCATGTGCCGATGCGCACGCTCGTAGCTGAGCTGAACCGTTCTCCGCAAAAACGGCAGCGCAGATTTCCGGATGAGGTGCAGCTGGAAATCTGGTGCTTTCTGTTTTCCGAATAGAGGCAAACTCCGGTGCGTACGCCGGATGGCGAATATAAATCATCTCCGCAGAAGACGCAGTAATACTTTCTGCTGCTGCTTTTGGCTCCTGCAAGCGCATGTTTGCTTCCGCTCGGAGCATACAGACAAACTCCGATTTTCACGTCTGAGGCTGAGTATAAAGTATCTCCGCAGTATCTGCAAATGTATTGGGTGCTTTTACCGCTGCCGCCAGCGAGAATGTGTTTGCGGTTCGGAGCGTACAGACAAACTCCGGTTTTCACGTCTGAGGCGGAATACAATCTGTCTCCGCAGTGCTGACATACAAACTTGTCATTACTGCAAGAGACAACATCATGTTTTCTTGCCGAAGAATAGAGACAAACACCAATTTTCACGTCTGAGGCGGAATACAATTTGTCGCCGCAATATTTGCAGTAAAAAGAGCTATCAGCCAAAGCCGGAGAAAAGCCTCCGAGTACAAACACGAGAAAAAACAGAAAACGCATCAACAGATTTCCTTTCCTGATATTACGTTACCTTAATATGTCACAAAAAAGAAAAACATTTTTCATTACATTTCAAACTTTTGAGTCCGGTTTGAATTTGCCAACTGTTAATATAATAATACAAGACATATATTACAAATAGGAAAACTCTCATTTTTTTATTTCCCCATCATATGAGCGGAGCGAATGCTTCATATCTGAATGAAATGGCTTGCCGCGACAAGCAGGCTTCATGTTTTTTGCCCGAATGGGCAAAAAAATGGTCGACCAATTTTGCTTGATTCGGAATTTTCTCTCAAGCTCAAACGGTTGCAAGTTAGTAAAAAATTGTCACCGCTTCGTTAAATAGCGAAAATATCTCTGTTTTTGCTTATTCTTTGAAATAGAGAATACTTTTCTGCTCAACCGAAAGGACTTTTTCTCCGAAACAACTGTAAAATGCCCCGAAAAAAGATAGCAACTTGCAACTTTTTCCTTTGCGGTTTAGACATACTCTATTTTATGCAAAATACCAGTAATTTTTAATTTTTTCGGTATATATCTTCATGATTTTTACTTATAGTCCATTCCATGCTTTTACAGAGATTGTGCGTTCAAGCCTTTCCTGTTCTTCTTTGGGGACTCTTGAAAAGAAATTCAGTCCCGTTGCTTTTTCAACTGCATCAACCGTTACGGCAAAAGTCGCCA
>JAFVZB010000075.1 GCA_017508385.1 Lentisphaeria bacterium
CCTCTCTCCCCGCACCCCTCTCTCCTTTTCAAGAAAAGCGGGATACTTTTTTCGGCATTCGCGCCCCTCACTCCTTTTCAAGAAAGCGGGATATTTTTTTATGGCATTCACGCCGTTCTCTTCTTTTCGAGGAAAACGGGATACTTTTTTTGGCTTCTGCTGTAAGTTACGGTGCAAAAAGAGAAAATTATTTGTTTTTCCGCTTGCATTGAGCGGATGTTGAGTTTATATTTATACCGATAAGTAGTTTTATCAACTGGCACATTCAATACATTAAGTATGGAAAGGAATCTTACTATGAAAGTCGATCTTACCGGAAAAGTCGCCGTTGTTACCGGCGGAGGCGGAATCCTCTGCGGAGTCATGGCAAAAGCTCTTGCCAAAAGCGGTGCCAAAGTCGCTATCCTCGATCTCCGTCAGGAGGCCGCTCAGGCTGTCGCCGATGAAATCAACGCTGCCGGCGGCACTGCTATCGGTATCGGAGCTAACGTCCTCGAGCTCGAGAGCCTTCAGGCTGCTGAAAAAATCGTCACCGAAAAGCTCGGTATCTGCGATATCCTGATCAACGGCGCAGGCGGTAACAATCCCAAAGGAACCACCAGCAAAGAGTATCTCACCAAAGAGGATCTCGCCGCAAAAATCGAGGGTGTCACCACCTTCTTCGATCTCGACCCCGCAGGTATCGGTTTTGTTTTCAACCTGAACTTCCTCGGAACTCTTCTGCCCACTCAGGTCTTCGCCCGCAAGATGGCTGAGGGCAACGGCGGAAACATCATCAATATTTCCAGCATGAACGCTTTCTGCCCGCTCACCAAGATCCCGGCATACTCCGGAGCTAAAGCCGCCATCAGCAATTTCACCCAGTGGCTCGCCGTTCACTTTTCCAAGGTCAATATCCGTGTCAACGCCATCGCTCCCGGATTTTTCCTCACCAATCAGAACCGCGCTCTGCTGACCAATCCCGATGGCTCACTCACTCCCCGCGGCAACACCATTCTGAGCCACACTCCCATGGGCAAATTCGGTGAGCCCGAGGACCTCAACGGTGCTCTGCTCTTCCTGCTCGACGATGAGGCTGCCGGTTTCATCAACGGCGTCGTTCTGCCCATCGACGGCGGATTTGCCGCATTCAGCGGTGTTTGATTCCAACTTCACAAAACTATTCCAACGGAGAAAAATATGAAAGCAGATATCGGTCTCATCGGTCTCGCCGTAATGGGCGAAAACCTCGTGCTCAACATGGAACGCAACGGCTTCTGTGCCGCCGTTTACAACCGCACCGTCGAAAAAGTTGACAACTTCATTGCCGGTCGCGGTGCAGGCAAAAAGTTCATCGGATGCCACAGCCTCGAAGAGCTTTGCGCCAATCTGAAATCTCCCCGCCGCATCATGATGATGGTCAAGGCAGGAAAAGCCGTCGATGACCTCATCGAGCAACTCATTCCCCACCTCGACAAAGGCGATATCCTCATCGACGGAGGTAACAGCTATTTCCCCGACACCATCCGCCGCACCAGATATCTGGCTGAAAAGGGACTCAACTTCATCGGAACCGGTGTTTCCGGCGGTGAAGAGGGTGCTCTGCTCGGTCCCAGTCTGATGCCCGGAGGCAGTCCGGAGGCATGGCCCTCAGTGAAACCCATCTTCCAGGCCATCTCAGCCAAAGTCGCAGGCGGACTCCCCTGCTGCGAGTGGGTCGGCAGCGACGGTGCCGGTCACTACGTCAAAATGGTTCACAACGGACTCGAATACGGCGATATGCAGATGATCTGCGAGGCTTACTGGCTGCTGAAAAACATTCTCGGACTCTCTGCCGCAGAGCTGCACGAGGTCTTCGACGAGTGGAACAAGGGTGAGCTCTCAAGCTATCTCATCGAGATCACCAGTGCCATCTTCACCAAGACCGATCCTGAGACCGGAAAACCGGTCGTCGATATCATTCTTGACACCGCAGGTCAGAAGGGTACCGGAAAATGGACCAGCCAGAGCGCACTCGACCTCGGAGCTCCCGCTCCCACCGTCGCCGAGGCTGTCTTCTCACGCTGTCTCTCTGCCGTGAAAGAGGAGCGTGTTGCCGCCTCCAAAGTCATCAAGGGCATCACCAAAGAGTTCAGCGGTGACAAAAAGGCGTTCATCGAGTCAGTCCGCAAGGCACTTTATGCTTCAAAAATCTGCTCTTATGCTCAGGGTTTCCAGCTGATGAAGCTCGCTGCCAAAGAGTACAACTGGGATCTCCAGTACGGCGAGATCGCCCTGCTGTGGAGAGGCGGATGCATCATCCGTGCCACATTCCTCGAGAAGATCAAGGCGGCTTTCGACAAAGACCCCGAGCTGGCTAACCTGCTCATGGATGACTTCTTCCGCAACGCCATCGACGAGTGTCAGAGTGCATGGCGTGAGGTCGTCGCCCAGGCTGTTCTCTGCGGAGTTCCGGTTCCGGCATTCAGCAGTGCCCTCGCCTACTTCGACGGCTACCGCTCAGGAAATCTGCCCGCCAATCTGCTTCAGGCTCAGCGCGACTACTTCGGAGCTCACACCTACGAGCGTGTCGATGCCGAGCGCGGCAAGTTCTTCCACACCGAGTGGACTGAGCACAGCGGCAAAACCGTTGCCGGCACTTACACTGCGTAACAACAACTCAACTGCATAAACGGGGATAGGCTGGATTTTTATGTTCAGCCCTTCCCCGCAATGCTTAAAAAAGGATTTTCAATATGTCAGTTTACACTCAAATGGGCGGAGCTTCTCTGGATATCGGTGATGCCGAACTCAAAAAGCTGGTGCTCGACACCATCAAAGCCACCGGAAAAGAGATCAAAAAACTGCTGCTGCTTCCTCCTGACCACACCAGACTCAACTCTCAGGCGGGCAAAATCACCAACATCATCTGGAACGAGTATCACGAAAAGTGCCACATCGACATCATGCCCGCACTCGGAACCCACAGTCCGATGGGCGATGCCGAACTGGAACTGATGTTCGGCAACACCATTCCCAAGAGTGCCTTTCTGGTGCACGACTGGAGAAACGATGTGGTGACTCTCGGCAAAGCCGACAGCAAACTCATATCAGAACTTTCCGGCGGCAAGCTCGATTACGAGGTCAATATTCAGGTCAACAAAATCCTCTTTGAGGACTACGACCTGATTCTTTCCATCGGTCAGGTGGTTCCGCACGAAGTTGTCGGAATGGCAAACTACACCAAAAACATCATGGTCGGTGTCGGCGGAAGCGACATCATCAACAAAAGCCACTTCCTCGGAGCGGTTTCCAACCTCGAAAAAATCATGGGACACGCAGACAGTCCGGTGCGCAGGCTCTTCAACTACGGAGTCAACACCTATCTTGCCGACCGTCCGATCGTCTATATGCTGACCGTGCTTTCCAAGAACGAAGAGACCGGCAAAATGGCTCTGAGAGGTTTTTACTCCGGCGACAACGAGGATGCCTTCAAGCTCGCCGCCAAGCTCTCGGTCGAAACCAACTTGCAGCTGCTTGATGCTCCGCTCAAAAAGGTGGTCGTCTATCTCGACCCCGAGGAGTTCAAGAGCACCTGGCTCGGAAACAAAGCCGTTTACCGCACCCGCATGGCGATCGCAGATGACGGTGAGCTCATCGTGCTCGCTCCCGGACTCAAAGAGTTCGGTGAAGACAAAGAGAACGACCGACTCATCCGCAAGTACGGCTACAAAGGCACCGACTACACTCTCAAGATGGTTGCCGAAAACGAGGAGCTCCAGAAAGGACTCGGTGCCGCCGCCCACTTCATCCACGGCTCAAGCGAGGGCCGCTTCACCATCACCTACTGCCCCGGCAAAGGAGTGAGTGAAGAGGAAATCAAATCCGTCGGCTTCGAATACGGAAACCTCGACGAAATGCTCAAAAAATATCCCGTCGAGCAGCTCAAAGACGGCTACAACACCGTCAACGGCGAGGAAATTTTCTATATCAGCAACCCCGCTCTCGGTCTCTGGGCACTCAAAGCCAACTTTACTGAATAAAATGTAATGGGAGATGCTGCGGGGGGAGCGGGAAAACTTCTTTTCCACGTGAAAAGAAGTTTTC
>JAFVZB010000076.1 GCA_017508385.1 Lentisphaeria bacterium
ACATACCCATACTCAAAAACAAAGCATAAAAGTATCCCGCTTTTCTTGAAAGGGTGAGGGGGGCGCGGGGGGAGCGGGAAAAATTCTTTTCCCGTTGAAAAGAAGTTTTCCCGCTCCCCCCGCTTCCCATTACCATATCAAGAACACAGCTTTTAAATACGCTCACTTGCTCTCATTGCAGTAAAAGTGATATAATTTTTTTGATTTTCTGCTTGAAAAAATCGGTTTTTACTGGTATATTTTACGTCAACAAAACACTTTTTCATGTGAGGTTTTTTATGAAACAAACTCCGGAAACCGTAATCCTGCTGAACTTCGGATGCACTGATATCCAGAAGTTCGCACGCGCAATCAGGGATAAGAACATCTACACCATGGTGATGCCTTATACCGTTCCTGCCGAGCGTGTCACTCAGGAAAATCCTGTCGGTCTCATCATCTGCGCCGATTCAGATGCCGCCGACCGCAGCGATGCCAAAGCAAAATTTTCATCACTCAATCTGCCGACCCTCGACCTTTCCGGCAAGGAACTCTGCGCTGATGCAGCTGTGAAATTCTGCATCGACGAGTGCAAGTGCTCCTGCTCATGGAAGATGGAGCGTTTTATCGACGAGGCTATCGCCGATATCCGTGCCCAGGTCGGTGACGGCAAAGTCGTGCTCGGTCTCTCAGGCGGAGTTGACTCCTCCGTCGTCGCCGCACTCATCCACAAGGCGATCGGAGATCAGCTGACCTGCGTTTTCGTCAACCACGGACTGCTGAGAAAAAACGAGCCCGAGATGGTGCAGAAAATCTTTGCCCGCAACTTCAATATGAATCTCTGCTACATTGATGCCAGCGACAGATTCCTTGACAAGCTCAAAGGAGTTTCCGAGCCTGAGCAGAAACGCAAGATCATCGGCAAGGAATTCATCGAGGTCTTCGCCGAGGCAGCCGCAAAAATCGATGCTCCGTTCCTCGGACAGGGTACGATTTACCCGGATATCCTCGAGAGCATTCCGCTCGATGGAGACCCGAACGCAGTCATCAAGAGCCACCACAACGTCGGCGGACTGCCGGAAAACATGAAATTCAAACTGGTCGAGCCGGTCGAGCGTCTCTTCAAAGACGAAGTGCGCAAGGTCGGACGTCTGCTCGGACTTCCCTCGGAGCTTCTCGACCGCCATCCGTTCCCCGGTCCCTCTCTCGGAGTCCGTCACATCGGAGCAATCGAGCGTGACACACTTGAGATCCTGCGCAATGCGGATAACATCGTCACCGAGGAGCTGCTGAAATCGGGATGGTACCACAAGACTTGGCAGACTTTTGCGATTTTTGTTCCGGTCAAGACCGTCGGAATCAAGAACGGAAAACGTTCCTACGACTATGTGATCGCCATCCGTTCCATCAACAGCGTGGATGCAGTGACCGCGCAGGTAGTCCACCTGCCGTGGGAGCTTCTCGACACCATGATGAGCCGCATCATCAAAGAGGTTGACGGAGTAAACCGTGTAGTTTACGACATCACCGCCAAACCCCCGGGCACCATCGAGTGGGAATAATTTAAGTGCCGCACAGTTGCGCGGCATAACAAAAACGGTCAGGTAAAACACAAAACGTGTAACCTGACCGTTTTTTTGTTGATTATAATTAAGGTGGTTGTAGTGATTGACTATGTGGTTATACGAATTGCTTATGAGTATTGGATTTCAGCAAGCGGTGATTTTTGCTGTATGTGAAGAATCGTGTAATTGGCACGGCTGTTTATGGTAATAAAAAACGTCGGTTAGGTGACTTGCTGTTTTATGCAGTACCCAACCAAAAAAGAGAAAAATGCAGAGTAAATAAAATCCTCAACAGTAGTTCCCAGTAACAAAAACGTCGGTCAGGAAACATGCAACTCTTGGCAGTACCCAACCAACATATAAATCCGCAGGTATGTGACAGTATGCGCCAATTACCTTTCGCACCGCCCCAGCGGGGCGGTGCGTTACCCAAATTATTTCCAGATTTTGCTGTTTATGTATTCGCGGGCTCTTTGACAGGCTGCGTACAAGGCAGGTACAAAGAAGAGTCCGACGAAGGTTGCCATCAACATTCCGGAGAAGGTCGGTATTCCGATCGCACGGCGGCTGCCGGCTCCGGCTCCGGTGGCTACCACCAGAGGATATACTCCGAAGATGAAGCTCCATGCGGTCATCAGAACGGCGCGGTAACGCAGGTCTGCTCCGCGGACTGCTGACTCGAATATCGACAAACCGCGTTCACGCTCCTGCTTGGAAAACTCAACCATCAGAATGGCGTTTTTGGCGGCGAGTCCGACCAGCATGACCAATCCGAGCTGAGCGTAGATGCTCAGGGGTTCGTTCCAGATTTTGAGACCGACCAGAGCACCGAGAGTAGCGAAGAGCACTGAGAGCATGACCGGCACGGGAATAGTCCAGCTCTCGTACTGCGCCACCAGGAAGAGGTAGGCAAAGAGCATTGCCAATCCCATCAGGAAGACGATCTGACCCTGATTTTCCTTTTCCTGATAGCTCATATCAGTCCAGTTGATGCTGTATCCCTCAGGAATGTCGATAGTTTCGATGAGGTTCATCAGCTCTCCTGAGCTGATTCCCTTTCCCTGTGCCTTCATATCGGCAGAGATCATCTTGTTGAAACGCTGTATCTGGCGGGGTCCGACGATGTATGAGATCCTGCCGAGCGAGTTGAGCGGAACCATCTCTCCGTTCTTGTTGGGAACTTCGATGTTGTTGATATCGTCGATGGTGCCGCGGTCAATGATGTCGGATTGTATTTTTACATAGAAAGCATATCCGAGCAAATTGAAGTCGTTGACGTAGAAGCTGGCGAGCTTGCTCTGGAGAGTGCTGAAAATGGTGCTGACGGGCACTCCGAGACTCTCTGCCTTGGCACGGTCGAGGTCGAAGAAGAGCTGCGGAGTATCAGCGTTGTAACCGGTGTTGCTGTAAAGCACCTTGTCGGGATAACGCTTCATGAGCTCCATGTTGAACTTCTTGGCGGTCTCTGAGAGAGCAGTGGCATCGACAGTACCATCTCCTGAGAGCATGAAGCTGGCTCCTCCGGTGAGTCCGAGACCCATGATGGCAGGCGGAGTAAAGCAGATGATCCTTGCCGCCGGATTTCTTGCTCCGATAGCCTGAGCTTTCTGCATGATTTTGTTGACTTCGAGAGCGGGGTCGGTACGTTTATCCCAGTTTTCGAGCTGAACGATGAGCAGTCCGTTGTTTTCAGCCTCACCGTTGAGGAAACTGAAACCTGAGACCGAGAGCACCTCACGGACTCCGGCAAGTTTCTGCATCTGGCGGCTGTACTCTTCGACCACCTCACGGGTACGGTTAAGAGTTGCTCCGGGAGCCATCTGGATATCGCAGAAGAAAGCTCCCTTATCCTCACCCGGAATGAAGCTGCCGGGAATGGATTTGAAGAGACTCCAGTTCAGGAATATTGCAACTCCGAGGAGTATCAGAGTAAGCAGAGCTCTGCGGGCGAGCAGCCTGACTCCGGCGAGATAGATGTTTCTGCTGAAGTTGAGTCCGATGTTGAACGGAGCGAAAATTTTGGGACGCTTCTCTTCAGGCACCGGCACTTTCATGATGCGTGAGCAGAGCGCAGGACTCAATGTCATGGCGACAACTGTTGAGATGCAGAGACTTATACACATCGCCACAGCGAACTGCATATAAATCGTTCCGACCATACCGCCGTAGAACGCCAGAGGAACGTAGCACGCCACGGTAACCAGAGTGGTGGCGATGATGGCTCCGGTGATCTGGTGCATACACTTGGAGGCGGCTTCACGCGGAGAAAGTCCTTCACGCTCCATGAGACTCTGGGTGTTTTCGACCACCACGATGGCGTCGTCAACCAGACTTCCGATAACCAGAATGAGTCCGAACATGGTGAGCACGTTGATGCTGTAACCGAATATCAGGAAGAACGGGAACGTTGCCATGAGTGCCACCGGAATAGCCAGTGTCGGAATAAGCGTCGCTCTCCAATCCTGCAGGAAGAGGTAGGTGATGGCGATAACCAGCAGCAGAGCGACCACAAGAGTGGTCACGATCTCGCTCATGGTCACACGGATGAACTCGGTGGGGTCGTAGGTGATCTGATAACTGACTCCATCGGGGAAGCTCTTTGAGAGTTTGTCAAGCTCCTTTTTCACCCGGTCGATGGTGTCGAGGGCGTTGGAGTCATCCAGACGGTAGATTGCAGTACCCACGCACTCTTTGTTGTTGAGGTAAACCTCTCCGCTGTAAGACTTTGCTCCGAGCTCGATGCGGGCGATGTCGCGCAGGCGCACGATGTTGCCCTCGCCGTCATCACGGATGATCATCTCACCGAACTGCTCCGGAGTCTTGAGACGGCCGAGCATATTTACTTTGTATTCGACGAAATCGTTGCTGTTTTCGTTACCGATACTTCCGGCGGCTGCCTGAATGTTCTGGCTGTTGATGGCGGAAACGATCTCCTGAGTGGTGATTCCGATTGCGGACATACGCAGCGGGTCCATCCAGATACGCATACTGTACTCTTTGGTCGCCAGAATGCTCACCGCAGCAACTCCGTCGAGACGGGCGATCGGGTCCTTGATGTTCACGGTGACATAGTTGCAGAGCTGGATGGCGTTGAGTTTGGTTCCGTCAGAGAGGAAACTTATCATCGCCAGAATGTCGCTCGAGCGTTTTGCGACCGTAACACCGACTTTGGTGACCTCAGCCGGAAGTTTCGGCTCGGCACGCTTGATGGCGTTCTGCACGTTCACCATGGCGATATCACTGTTGGTTCCGCTCTTGAAGGTGATGCTGCAGGAGTATGTTCCGTTGTTGTTACTGGTACTGTTGAAGTAAAGCAAATCCTCAAGACCGTTGAGCTCGTTCTCAAGCGGAATACCCACGGTCTCGGCGATAACTTCGGCACTGGCTCCGGTGTAAACCGCCTCAACGTTGATTTTCGGAGGAGCGATTTCAGGATACTCGGCTACCGGAAGTTTGGTGATACAAATAGCTCCTGCGAGCACCATCACCAGACTGATGACGATCGCAAATTTCGGCCGTTCAATAAATATCTGTGAAAACATCTCTTACTTCACCCTCTTTTTGTAGGTAACGGTCTCGACCTCGGAACCGGGGAAAGTCTTGTGAGTTCCCTCAACGATGACCTTCTCACCGGCTTTGAGTCCCTGACGGATGATCTGAATTTCACCGTCGGTGTTTCCGAGCAGGACGTTGCGGCGTGAAACTTTGTTGTCTTTGTCAACAACATAGACGTATGCACCTTTGCGGTCGTGCATGACAGCCGAGGGAAGCACAGCAGCACGTTTGACGGCGGCGTTGCGTGAGAGTGAGCAGGTGATGGCAGCGTTCGGAATGAGTTTGTTTTCGGGATTTTCAAAGATTGCCCACACTCTGATGGAGTCGGTGGCGTTGAGAGTCTGGTTGTCAACGATGACGATTTTACCGGTCTTGTCGTAGGTGGTTCCGTCAGGAAGATTGAGAGTTACGACAGCCTGATCCTTGAGGTTCTTTTCGTTGCCGAAGAGCTCGAGGAAATCCCTCTGGCTGATGGAAAAACGCACACGGATGGGGTCGGTTGAAATAACATCAACGAGTTTTCCGGATGCCGGAGTGATATAGTTGCCGGGAGCATAGATAGCTTTACCTGATTTTCCGGTAACCTGAGCGTAGATTTTGGTATTTTTGAGATCATCCTCGGCAAGAATAAGCTGAGCCTCGGCGGCAAGCAGCTGCGCTTTGAGGTCATTGACGTGCTCCTCGGAGTTCTCCTTGGTATCCTGAGAGACCGCTTTCTGTTTGAAAAGAGTGTTGTGGCGTGAAAGACTCTTCTCAGCGTAAGCAAGCTGCGCCTTGATCGACTGGATTTTGGCTTTTGCGCTCGCCACAGCCGCACGGTAGCGGACATCGTCAAAAGCAAAGAGCAACTGCCCCTTCTTCACCATATCACCATCCTTGAAACCCTGATGGATAAGGTCGCCGGAAACACGGGCAACACTGGTGATGATAAAGATCGGAGCAACTCTTCCGGAATAGCGTCTGTTGAGTTTATCCGGAGCAGTTTTGACATCATCAACAGTGACAACCGCTTTCGGAGCCTGCATAGCAGAAGCTTTTTTTTCAGGAGCGGCCCAAAGAGCCGTTCCGCAAAATACCGCTCCGAGAGCGATGCTGATTATTTTCTGACTTTTCATTACTTTTTTCCTTTCCTGAGGCTATATTTAGATTAGTCGTTAACATATTATAAATATTTGGTTAGTTAATAATATACCACAAAAAAGTAAAAAATCAAGTTTTCTGATAACACACCGGCTCCGCTGGAGCAGCACGAAAGATAATTGGCGCATACACAGCTATGCCGGCAACCACGCTCGGAGTGATACCGTATGACATTGTATGTTGCCTGACCAACGCTTTTGTCACTGTAAATGACCGTGGTGTGGGTGGCTGGGTGGTTTATTTAGACTTATAAGAATTGTCAAACGGTAATTCCCGCTGTATATGAGAAAGCGGGTAACAGGCACGCTTGTCGTATTGGTTATGTCTGAGTGGAAAAGTCGGGCGTTGTTCAAGAGAGTTTGCCCAGCAGGGCGGCAAGAGCGTATTCGGTGCGCAGAATTCTTGCGCCGAGGGTTACTCCGATGGCTCCGAGTTCACGCAGTTTGGTCGTTTCGTATTCGGTCAATCCTCCCTCAGGACCTACGATCAGGGTCACGGGAGTATTGTTGAATTCGGCGGCGTTACGGGTTGCCGGCGGGTCTCCGAATATCATGGTGCTTCCGGAGGAAAAATCCTGCAAAACTCCTTCGGAAAAATCTTTGAAGCGGTTACAGAATTTTATTTCGGGAAGTATGGTGTCTCCGCACTGTTCGAGCGCTTCGATCAGCTCACTGCGGAAATTTTCCGGCAGTATCCTCGGACTCTGCCAGTAACTTTTTTCAACTTTGAAGCTGTGGAAAAAAAGTATCTCTTTGACTCCCATCGTTGTCGCTATGTGGAGCACTTTGGAAAATGTCTGCGGTCTTTGCAATGCAATGGCAAGGCGCACGGGAATCGCTTCCGGAGATTTTTCATCAAAAGTTACCCGCAGAGTGATATCTTCGCTTGTAACTTCGATGACCTCTCCTGTTCCCCGCAGAGCTCCGAGCAGTCCGACCTTGCAGACCTTACCCACGGGAGTTTTTATTACGTCAACGAGCTGCCGGAAACGTCTGCCGGTGATGCGGCAGACGTCCGGAGATATAAAGTCGCTCGTTTCAAGGATCAGTCGGTTCAATTACTTGATTCCGTAAATCCAGGTGTTCTTTTCGATGCAGAACTCTCTGGTGACTCCGCAGTTGTTGACGGCTGCTTTGTCGAGGAGTCCTGCGATAACAACGGTATCTTCCTCTCTGCCGATGAGTTTGGCGAACTCACAGGCGCATCCCTGCCAGTTTGAAAGCTCAGCGGCTTTGGCACGGACAGCTTCTGCAAGCTCAAGCACTCCGTTGGCGGCGAGCTTGTATGCCTGAACTCCGGGCTGGTGGAAGGCGTTGATATTGATGTATTCAGCGTACATGGCAACTGCACGCTCGTAGAGGGCGATGATCTGACCCAGAGTGAACACGTCGAGCTCGGGAACCCGGATGGTGATGATCTGGCGTCCTTTGCCGAGCAGTGCGGCGCTCAGACCCTCGAGGAATCCGTGCAGGTAGTCACCGATAGCGACTCCGTTGCCCATGTCGAGACGGGCGGAATCCTTGAGTACCTCGATGAAGGTGGCGAAGAAATCATCTCTGCCGTCGTTGAGCTGCTGGATGAAAGCGTGAGCATCAGTTCCGCCTTTGTTACCGAAGACGTTGAGTCCCTGACAGACCTTTTTGCCGTCGAGGTCGAGCTCTTTGCCGAGACTTTCCATGACCAGCTGCTGCAAGTAGCGTGAGAGCAGCACCAGACGGTCGCTGTAAGGAACGATGACCATGTTGCGGTCTCCCTTGCCCTGACCTGCGATGTACCACATGGCACTGAGCATCATAGCGGGATTGGAGGCGCAGTCGCTTGAACTTGTCCACTTATCCATGGTACAGGCGCCCTCGAGGAAGCGGGCGAAATCGATTCCGGTGAGAGCCGCCGGAACGTGTCCGACGATACTGGTCTCGCTGGTGCGTCCTCCGATGGAGTCAGCCATCTCAAAGACTCTCAGCCAGTTGTTTGTTTTGGCATGCTTGTCGAGCTGGCTGTCGAGCATGGTGATAGCCACGGCGTGTTTGGCGAAATCAAGTCCCCTGGAAGCGTAGAAATCCTCCATGGCGATCATGTTGTTTTTGGTCTCACGGGTTCCGCCTGACTTGGAAATCACCAGCTGCAAAGTAACCTCGGGGTCCATTACTGCCAGCAGATCGGTGAACTCCGCACTGTCAGTGTTGTCGAGGAAATATATCTTGAGATAACCGTTGCGGGCAGTGCTGCTCAACTCGTTCCAGTAAGGACCGTTGATGGCGAACTGCATGAGCTGCGGACCGAGTGCACTGCCGCCGATTCCGTTGACCACGAGAGCCTCGAACTTCTTGCCGGTGGAGCCGCAGACCTTGCCGTTTTTCACGTCAAGGGCGAATGATTCGACGTCGGCAAAGAGCTTGCTCTTGGGATACTCGATGCGGTCGGTAAAGTGGGTGACTTTGCGCTGCTCGTCGGGATTCTTGATCTCTCCCGCCTCGATTTTCTTCATTTCGACAGCGGCACGGCTGAATTTATCAGCCATGGCGGCAAGGTCGGACTCCTCGAATTTCATTCCGGCGAAAGCCACTGAAAATCCGGTTGCCGGATCGGTCACGGTGTATTTGCGTGAACGCTCAAGCCATTGAGACATGATAACTTACTCCTCGATCTCTTCGGCGATTGAGTCGTCGATCTCAAAGTTGGCGGTGACCATCTGGACGTCGTCAAGATCTTCCATTCTGTCAACCAGACGCATAACCTGTTTGGCGACTGAGGCGTCGGTGATGTTGACCACCATCTCGGGTTTGCGGACAACTTCGGCACTCTCGGTCGGAATGGAGTTAGCTTCAAACACTTTGGCAAGCTCCTCAAAGTTCTCGGGCTCAGCCCAGATCTCGGCGACTTCGTCTTCGACAACGAGATCCTCGGCACCTGCATCGAGGACAAGATCCATAAGTTTTTCCTCATCAGCCCACTCACCGGTGATGACAAAGTGAGCTTTGCGGGGGAAGAGACGGGCAACAGCACCGCTGGCGGCGAGGTTTCCGCCGTTGCGGTCGAAAATCTGACGGACTTCGCTGATGGAGCGGTTGCGGTTATCGGTAAGGCAGTCAACCATGACGGCGACACCGCCTGCGGCATAACCCTCGTAAACGATTTCCTCAAAGACGACATCGCCGAGCTCGCCGAGTCCTTTTTTGATGGCGCGGTCGATGTTGGCGTTGGGCATGTTCACAGCCTTGGCGGCGGTGAGTGCTGAACGCAGACGGGGGTTGGAACCGGGATCTCCGCCGCCCATCTTGGCAGCGACCATGATCTCTTTACCGATGCGTGAAAACGCCTTGCCTTTTACTTTATCGGCTGCGTCTTTTTTGTGCTTGATGTTTGCCCATTTACTGTGTCCGGACATGATGTGTTCTCCTTTTTGAATTTGACGGTATAATCTGTGTCATATAATTTAGCACAAAACGGCGGATTTTTCAAGGATTTATCGCATTGACACCCTTGATTTTGCAGGAGGATAATTTATATTCATGCTTGGAGGGGGCAACAATAACAGAGGAGAAAGAGAAATGAAAAGAAAACTTATGCTGGCATTCACCGCCGCCGCCGCCGCTGCTCTCATCGCCGGATGCTGCTGTGACGGACAATCCGGATGCGTGGAAGAGGATGAAGCTGTGATCATCGCAGTTCCTGCCCAGCCGTGCGATCAGTGTATGGAAAAAGCGAAGAAGCCGTGTAAACACAAAAAAAACAAAAAAGCGAAAAGCAACTGCGGCAATCAGGTGGCAGTAAACATCGCAGGGTGCGGAACAGAAGACGGAAACTGTCCGACACCTGCGCCGCACCCGACGCCTGCTCCGGCTCCGACAGCCGAATAAAACAAAAACCGCACCGCTCCTGCAAGAGCGAAGCAGCAAAAACGGTCAGGAACAGCACTGAGCTTGTCATCTGACCGTTTTTTTTTACCGTGAATAACCGTGGGTTGGGGTTATTCTGATTTTTTGGTGGCGTAGAAGAGTTTGCCGATGTAGATCGCGTTGAGCAGCAGCACTATTATTATTAAGCCTGCCACTGCTCTGGTGAACGGTATGCAGAATGTTGATTGCTTTTCAAGGGTTCCTCCGGTGGTGTAGAATGCTCTATCCTGGACGTAATCACGGAACACTATGTCACGCATCTGGTTGACTTTGCCGCACAACTCGGTGAGTTCTTCGAACATCGCTTTTTCAAGTTTTTTGAACTGTTCCGGAGTTATGTTGATGCCGTCCTTTTTCGCCCCTTTTGACAGCAGTGTGGAATAGAAGAATTTTTCAGACTCGTACTCCGCAAGTTTATCCTTGTGGCGCATGGCCCGGGCGGCGTAGCCCTCTCTCACTCCCAGTGAATGCGATTTCTGGATCAAAGTTGATAGTGAGCTGAAAAATGCGTTGTCGAGCGTCACATTCATCGGAGCTGCTCCCTCTTTCGCTCCCTGAGCAGAGCTGCTGTTTGCAGGAGTTGCTCCGTTTGATATCATATTGACGGCGGCTATCGCTCCCTCGTACTGGGCTTTCTCGCGCACGATCTTTTTGTCGGCTTCCATGATGCAGGTTTGAAGAGAAACAGCATCGAGCGGACTCTGATATTCCGGCATCTCCCGTACCACGAACATCATCGGATGGATACGATGGGTTTCCAGGTTGGCAACCTTCTCTTGCAGGTCGCTCAGAAACTCTCCGCTCGGAAGCGCAACTTTGCTGCCGGCGGTGATTTTACCGAGTTCAACGCAGGCATTATTCAAATTGCGGCAGACTCCTCTGAGCTTATCGTAAACGGCGAGTTTGCCGTCATACTCGAGGTTTTTGCGCAGAGCGGAAATCTGTCCGACGGTTTCGACTGCCGGAAATATCTTTGCCTCCTGCTTTGAGTAGATTTCAAACCAGGTGCGGGGAATGTTGTTGAGGATTTTAGCAGACTCCTCTTCGGTGAACTTGATCGAAGGAGTCATGGCGATGCTCACTGAGCCGCTCTCGAGCAGCTGGAGCTCGGTGTTGTAGTCCTCCTCGAGCTTCTTGAGTTCGACGACGGTGATTTTTTTGTTGTTGAGTTTTTCACGGTATGAGGCATCGAGCAGAGCTTTTCTGATATCGGCTCCGGTGATGGAAAAGAGCTCGCAGAAATCCTCAAAATCTATCTTGTCTGCGAGTTTGTTATCCTCATAAACCTTGCGCAGAACTGCGGTGGAAACGATATCGTTTGCGCTGAAAACCTTGTTATTGTAGTAAACGAAAGACTCCATCGACTTGGGCAGCTGAAGCTGGATTTTTGACACATAGGTGGTCTTTTTCGGCAGCAGGAAAAAGGCGGCTGCGGCAATCAGCAGAGCGATCACCAGAGAGAACACTCCATAGCAGAGAATACGCACTCCGTACTGCCTGACGAAGTTGAGGATATCGCCGAAACTTATTTCCGGCACGGAACTTGAGTTGCTGTTTTCGGACATTTTGTTGCTCCTTTTTTATTAGCTTTGTTCCTGATATGGGGAGATGATGCGAAAGAAAGCGTGAAAACTTCTTTTCACGAGAAAAGAAGCCGAACGTCGGCTTCGTTATTCTTTTCCCCCCTGTCCCGCCATAGCCTTGGCGACGGCGGATCTCTCCCTTTCAAGAAAAGCGGGAAAACTTTTTTATTTACTTTTATCTACCCGTGTCGGGAACAGAGCCTTTTTATTTGTTTTCAAACGTTATAATATACTGCTTAAATCAATTTATTTCAATCAATATGGAATGAAACTTACCTGGTCAACGGTAACTTTTCCGAAGCTCTTGAGCTGTAAACAGAAGTTGCGTTCAAATTCCGGGTAGGTGTCGGTCGGGATTTTCCCCGTGATACGGCAGGTTTTACCGGGTGGAAGGATGAATTTGTTCACTTTCCTCAAGATGTATTTTTTGCTTTCTGTGTTTCTGGAAAATACCGCCGTTTCAAACCTCACGCTCTGCGTGCTTTCGTTCCTGACAAAAAAGGCGTAGTTGCAGCGTTTGCCTGAAATGTAAGTTCCGTTATTGCACGAGGCGAAACTTTTGGGAGCCGTTCCATCCATGAAGAGCGAGTATCTGCCGTGCAGCGGATTTTTTTCCGTCAGGCGCATATCAGGAGGATTGTCTTTGTTCCATTTTCCGATATTGAACCACCAGTTGTCGGGTATTTTGCGGTTGCTCAGGTCAAAATACTCTGTCACTCCTGTTTGGCGGAAGTACTCCTGAAGACGGATGATTTTGTTTTTATCCCTGCACTTTTCAAATCCGGCGTTGGACGTGATGTTTCCGGGCGGCAGATCGGGAACTTTGCCGTGCCACTCCTTTATATCCGGCAGTGCCGGAACAAAACGGCAGAGATAGAGGTGTCTTTTACGCCGCTTCGAGGTCGCAGCCTTTTCCACGATTTCCCAGCTGCCGCTTTCCGGAGCGATCTGTAACGCCGCAGAGTCGGGAACTCCTGCTTTTTTATCCCAAAAGAAGATGAACCAGTGCTCACCCTGAACGTTTTTCATCAGCTCAACTCTCTCACCGATCATATTTGCGTACGGCTTATCCTCTTCAGGCAGGATAATGGCGATATCGTCGAGCCGTTTTTTTGTGTACCACGCAATTCTGGAGTGCTCCTTGTCGATGACGTGCAGCTCTCCCGGTTTTTGGCAGTGCGCAAGATACGCTCTTGCGATTTTGGCGGAGTAGTCCGAAAAGGTGTTGAAGCGCAGGCTCTTGCAGAGGCACGGAATAAGCAGACCGATGAAAACCACCGCTCCGATAAAGGTCAGCACGTCACGGCGCAGCTTGAAGCTGAGCTTGAGCTTTTTGAATACCCAGCCGACAAAAACTCCGAACTTAACGCTGAGACATCCTGTAAATATCACCGTCGGATATATCAGAAACGACGAGTATCTTCCCGAAACCATAAGCTCGTGGAACATAATGCGCCACAACAGCATACATATAACTCCTCCGAAAGCAAGCGTAAAAGCTATCCTGCATTTTTTTGTGACAGGGAGGTGGGTTGATGCGGAGTCGCCCCCATCCCTTTTCAAGAAAAGCGGAGTACTTTTGGGCTCTTTTTTACAGAAGAAAAAGGCTAACGGCAGCCAGACCAGTACTGCTACTGAGAGCGGCTCGTAAATCATGCGGGCGAGTGAACCGAAGATGTAGTCGATCATGGTTGAGAATCCTCCTTTTCCATGACGGATCTTTCGATAACGTCCGCCTTGTTGGAGTAGTATTTTCGGTACTCGTTTATCATTTTGCCGTCGGCGTAAACTGCGAAAAAGAGTGCCAGCACGGCGAAGCTGACGGCGAAGAGCCAGAGGGTCGAGAGTGCTGCCTGTTTCCATGATATTCTGCCGGAAATCGCACAGCAGAGCACCGCCGCCGGGAAGAGCAGGAAAAACTCCGCACTCTCGTAGCGGGTCAGGACTGAGATCGCAAGCAGTGCACCGGCAAAGCTCCAGAGATACCACTTTTTGCGGCGCACGGCGGCAAAGGCGAGCCAGACGGAGATTCCGGAAAAAAAGAGGTAGGGCACATCACGCTGGATTTCTATTGAAAGCTCATTCAATCCGGGATGCAAAGCGGCGAAAGCGGCGGAAGCGAGGGCGATTTTTTTGTTTGCGGTCGCCTCGAAAGCGATTCCGGAAGCGATGAATACGGAGCACGCTCCCATGCCGAGATTTATCAGCGTGCCTGCGGTGTAAGCGGAAACTCCCAACGCCATAACTGCCCTGATAAGAACGTAAAGCATCGGAGGAACCCACCCTGACGGAGCAACTCCTGAGTCGTGCCACTGCTGAACTTTGATAAGATAAAGAGCGGCATCACGGCCGACCCCGGACTCCATGCAATTTCCGAGGAGTTTCATAGCAAAGGCAACGCCTGAGATGAGCAAGAGAGATAAGAGATAATGCCTCTGAGCCCATCCCGAGCAACCGCGCAGAAAGCGGCAGAATTTTTCAAAAAATCTGGTCACGATATCTATTTACGGCAAAATTTGATATATACTAACTTTAACACACAAACAGGAACCAATCTTAATGTGGCTCTTATAAATATGTTCCTTAACATCTGCCACGAGTTCAATACATTTATAGATTTAAGGTTTTGAGCTAATTTAATTTCTGCAATGAAAAAACGCCATCCTTTACGTCTGTACAACATATCCTGACCGGCTCTCATATTGACTAATGTATCAGGAAGATTGTACCCCTTGTTGTTCTGCAAAATCCGTGCCCAAAGCCAATAATCTTCATACGAGAGAAAATGCCGGTAATTTCCGGCATCCAGAACAGCCTGTTTTCTGAACATGACTGTGGGATGATTAAAAGGAGAACGCCACTTCAAAAACTTTTTTATTTCGTCATCAGTTTGAGGGAGCTGCCGCTTTCCGGTGATTACATCCGGATTTTCTGAAAATTCCGTTGTCATACCGCCACATATTGCAATATCGGGATTTTGTTCCATAAATGCGGCTTGTTTTTCGAACCGGTCAGGCAGGGAAATATCATCTCCATCCATTCTGGCGATACAGTCGCATGAGCACTGTTTCACGCCCTCAGCCAAAGCGATACCGAGCCCCTGATTTTTCTCAAGCGGAACGATTTTCACCGGAGCGCGGGCAGAAAAATCATCAATTACCGCATCCAGTTCCGCAGATAAAGGACCATCTTTAACAATGACGATTTCAGCAGGTTTAACGGTTTGCTCATCCCAAATACTGCGCAGTGCAATTTTAAGTTCTTCAGGATCATCCTTGTAATAACTTGACATTAAAACAGAAAATTTCATATCAGGTGCCTTTTAATTTTTTAATGAGTAAAGATTTTGTAAACGTTTTCCAGCTGTCACAATATCGTAGCCAGACAACTTTATTTGCTTTTCTCCGGTTTCTCTGCATTTATTTAACATCTGTTTCGCTTGATTTGCCCAAGCCGCAGCACCTTTTTCCAAAGGATAACGAATCGTAGTATCAAGTATTACAACTTCCTCAGTTATCCGGTCGGAAATAAGACAGGGCAATCCAGACACCTGTGCTTCAATGACAGTAAAAGGCAAACCCTCAGCCAATGACGGAAATAAGAGAATATCTGCAGCAGAATAAAAACGCTCGATATCTGAGCGGGCTCCCAATAACAAAACATTGTCTTGAATTCCCTTGTTGCGCAAATAGGTAAAAATTTTCTCCCCCATATAATTAGTACCGCAAATAAGCAACTTTGCATCGGGTTCTTCTGAAACAATTTTGCTGAATACATCAAATGCAAAAAACGGATTTTTTCCGACATTGAGGTACCCCGCAAACAGGAATATCTTGCATTCAGAAGACAAGTTTAATTCTTCCCGGAGAGCCACCCTGTTATTTTCTGAATATGCATACTGCGATATTGGAACGGCGTTTTTTATCAGAACACCTTGTTTATTCCATTTTTTTTCGCCAAACATAAATTTTCCTGCCACTTCAGAACAACCCCAATAATCAGTAGCATAATTTAGAAATACTTTGGTAAATATTTTATTAACAAAAGCCTTATTTTTAATTGCAGAATACATTGTGCTGTGTGAATGTGCGATTCGTCTCGGAATTCTGAAAATCCAAGCTATAAAAAGATAGATAAAACCAGTTCCGATCTGGTGAACGTGGATAATATCATACTCTTTGCGCTTTTTGTAAAAAAAGGAGATGATGAAGCAAAGATTTTTCACTAATTTACCAACAGACAGCAATGGAACTGCAAATACTTTTCCTCCGTGTTTTTCTACTGTATTTACGATAGTGCTGTCATCAATTTTCATACATATAAAGTCGAAAACTGTTTCTTCGTTGCATATAGTTTGCAAATAATTTAATAAGAATGTTGATATTCCATCCCTGCTTAATTTAGGCACTACTTGTAAAATTTTTATCATAGTAAACCCTCTCCTAATCAGCTATTATCGAGCTGTCATCATTAACATTTTCAGAAATCCATTTTTCTGAATATGTATTAGTTATAATAGTGAACAGATTAGAATAACAAAAACGATGACATCCAGCCACCCGCAAAGCTTTTTTGTAGGATAAAAAAGGAAATGTGAAAAAGAATGCAATAAACAGACCGTACAATAACAATGCTTTTTTATTTATATGCATATACTTTTTCAAAACTGCCATCATAACAGCGGAAGATGCAAACAGTATTATCAAGCTTTTAAGTCTTCCTGCAATTGCATAAAAGTTCCAGAATATAACAAAAATAATAATAAGAACAAATGTGAACAAGAACATATATGTCGGATAACTGTTGTCAGTATTTATATTATTTTTTTTATATTTGAAAATAACAGTAGATACCACTATCAAATAAATATAAAACATCAAATCTGCAAAAAAGAAGCCTATTTTACTTAAAAAACTCATCTCATATGGAAGTTCTCCTATCCGCCATGCTCCATCTGATTCAATATACACTCTTACTAAATCAAAAAAAGGAAATTTCAATAAAAAAGCAATACACAATTCTAAAAAGATTGAAATCAAAACTGCCGCAAACAAGACGATTCCAGGGCGTTTCCAAATTATGTTTTTTACGTACATACACAATGCAAAAAGTGCAATACACGGAACAATTGCAAAATGAAAAAACATTGCAAGCGTTGCAAATACTGCCGCTTTTATTTTCCTGTCAATTACAAAATAACTTGCTGCCAACCAGAAAAAAATAACTGCTGTTCCCCATCTGAAACCGGTCATAATTGGAGCAACAGGAAGTGACAAAAGGAAAAATAACGCAATAAAGAAATATTTTTTTCTTGAAACCTCTGTCCTCAATCGCAATGTCTGGTTCCAAAAAAAATTGAAACTAAATGAATATGTAAACAAAATCAATATAAATCTTACGTGTTCGAAATTACCACCACAGTATTTTATCATCGAAGATATTGGATATATCAGGTTCAGCAGTCGTGCCCACTGCCCGTCTTCCGAACCAAAGTCGATATCGAATAATGATATAGGGTCCTGAAATATCAGCCAGTACCGGTATTGATCTCCAACCGGAGGGTAGTACATTGTAAAAAGAGCTATAAAAATACCAAAAAAGTAGTAAGCATACTTCTTCTGGCAGTACATTAAATACAGCACAAGAGGAAGAGTGCCGAAGGGCCAAATTACAAACAAAATTGTAAGAAAAACACACATGATTGTTATATTGAACCAATAAAGTAATTATACAATTGTTTCATATCTGCGGCAAAGTTCAAAAAAATAAACTTATTCCTTTTTTATCAAAGTTTTCTGCAGAAAAGCTTCTGATGAAGCACGCAACTCCGGCAGTATTTTCATAGCGTAAGCATAGTCGATTGGTTTCAACTCCGGCGTATCATCAATAATCCGGTGTTCCAATTTCAAATCATTCAACAACAGGCGAACTCTATTTTCCCCTTTGCGTTTTGTAGAAACGAAATAAAAGTTTCTGTTAAAAATAACGGAAAAAACAGTTCCGTGGAAAGAAGTTGTTACAACATAAGAAGCATTTTTGAAGAGAGATACAAAATCTTCCGGTCCAATCGGAGAAATAAAATGATTTTTTGTTATTCTGCAAAAATCAATTATCAGCACTTTCATATTCTTTTTGCGTGCGATTTTCTTTGCAATACTGAGTGCCTTTTCAGTATAGTACACCATGTAAACCAAAACATACTTTTCCGGAGTATTGTATGTACTTGTTGCGGCGACTTGATTCCAAACCTCGGGTTCAACCAACAGTGTTGGATCAGCAACTATTTCAGAAGCAATGTTAAATTTGCTCTGCAAAAGATTCTTTAATGATATTTCTCTTACAGAAATAGCATCAAAATCATCAAAACTTTCGGACGTATTCAACAACTCCTCGCCGTCACCTGCACTCGCAGCGTAAGATATACATATTGAATTTATGTTTTTCTTGAATTTGCCAAAATAAACAGGTTCTCCATCCTGAGATATTTTAGTATTCCAAACCTGATCGCTTCCGATTACATATGCATCATAATCTTGAGGAATTTTTTCAATATCAGTATAAGACGGCTCTGACAGATCAAAAAAACATTTGCGAAAATTATCAAATTTTTTTGCTCTGCGAGTAAATGGAATTATCCTTATAAAGCGTCTCAACAAAATCAGCGGGTGCAACAGATATTTTTTGACTCCGGTGAATGTGTTTGAAAATGCAAACGAAAAAGTTTTATAGTCTTTCAAAACAGCCTTCGGGGAATAATTCACCATATCAACATCATTGTTGAGTGAACGTATGTACTCCTGCAGCGCAAATGCCTGCAAAACAGCACCGTAATTATCAGCACCGTGAAAAGTTAAAATGCCGACTTTCATTTCTTTAATTTATTCCTTATATTATATAATAATTTGTAAACAAAGGGGAAATAAATACGTAAAAACACAACTGTTTTATTTATAAAGGTTATCTTCAAAAACTTTTTCTTTGTTTCACGAAAACCTGATGTCAAAAACTCATCCCAGAAATTATTGGAGTGATATTCTCTCGGAGACGATAATCTGGGATTTTTTCTGGCGACCTCTTCAAATGTGCGTTTTTCATATACAAAATCATCCTTCAGCATATCAAAACACTCTTTGCCGTATGCAGTATTGCATATTAAACAGGAAATACCGGTATTATCATCAACCATACTGCCTGTTTGCACAAATCCCCAAAAATCACCGACCGTTATATCAGATATGCGTTTTGAAGAGGCATATTCGCAACTGTAACAAGAAGTCCGGATCGTTGATTTACCGAACAAACCAATAAAATAATCAAGTCCATAAGGTATGTGGTAAATTTTGCCATTTGCACAAAATTCAACATTGGGATGTGTCCAGCCATGCTGCTTATCCCTGAATTTATAAGAAGATATCTTTCCGTATTCGAGTTCCAAATCCTTAAGATATTCCTCAAAAACTTTTGGAGACGGCACACCATGACAAATCAAATCAACGGTAAGTAAATTATCATAATTGTGTCCTAAAAAAAACTTCAGCCCTGCGACCTGACAAGGTGTTCCGGTAAAAAGAACTGGTGTTCCTCTGAGCAATTCATTTTTGATTTCGACAAAAATATTATCTGAAATAAAACTTTGAACATATTTGCTGCCACGCAATTTCGGCAAATCACTTTTAGTTCGTATTCCGATATGCCGCACCGTCAAATTTTCATCAAATGCCGCTCCATATACAATGCCATTTTTACTCAAAGTGTGATTCGCCAATACAGAAAAAACTCCACCTGAAGTGCTTTGCCTCTTAACAGAGCCGTCTTTTGAATATGCTGCATACACTTCAGGAACAAAAACAGGCTCTTCCAACTCGCTTTTGCGCCCGATTGGACAAACTTTTTTGCACAAACCGCATTCTATACATTTTTTTCTATCTATTTGCGGAACGTAAAAACCTTGTTTATCCTGCGACAACACAATAGCTCTCTTGTGGCAAATGTTTGCACAGGCACCACAGCCGCAACATAATTCGCTGTTGGCAACAGTTTTGTGTTCAGCATCCATAGCCTATGACACCTTTTATTTTTTGGATACAATAACTGCGTTCAGAATAATTCAATCCCAACCGGAATATAAAAACTAAATTAACAAACAAACAAGTCAAACCAAGCAATATATTGAAAACAAAAGATGTCGGAAACACATTTTTCAAAACGATTGATATTGAAGTTGAAATGAACATTATCAGCACAATAGACTTTACTGCATTTTTCATATATTGTTTTAATGGAAATCCATAGACCTTTTTCAAATACCTGACTCTATATCCCCATGTCAACATATTTACTCCGAAAATTATTCCGGGCACCCATTTGGCAGTAGCTCCCATTAAGAGAGCGCAGTATGATAGTACAAACATTAAAAATATAAGTATCGAAAGTCCAATATGATACCCTTTTACCTTTCCGTTAGCAAACGCAGCTGTCCACAACGGACAATTTACTGTATTGACAATTGACGATAAAACTGTATAACGGACAAAAATAATAATGTCAACCGGCAATTTTTCGCCAAGCCACAATTTCAATAAAAATTCAGTTTGTATCAACAGCGGTAAGGCAAACAACCAAATCAACAAAAATGAGTATCTCGATGCTGATATAACCAAATCAAAAAAACCCTTATCATCTTTTGCACCATATGATTTGACGATCTGGGGATTTAATGCAACTTGGAACTTGCCCGCTATCTGACAAACAGCGATTCCTAATTTATTTGCCAGACCAAATGTTGCGTTAAACGTAACACCACAAAAAACATTGAGCAATATATTTAATCCCTGATCTCCGAATACACGCGCCAGAGCACTCAATGATCCCCACGAAAAAAAACTGCCCATATGAAGAATTCTGGCTTTGGAAAAACTCATTATCGGTTTACATTCCTTGAAATGTGTATAACAATAAATCATGTAAATACTCACAACAAGCATATCACTGAAAGGGAAAAAACACGAATAAGCAATCAACAAATCAAATGTCACAACTTTCAGCAACAACACTGAGACCAATTGTCCTGTAACTTCAATAATTGTTACTTTTGCAAAAATATCCATACGTTCAAATGCGGTAATGATAGCATTGTATGGAATTTGAACTGTCTTGAGCACAACAGAAAAAACAGCAAACTGGTAGGCGACAAGAGCTGCCGTCATCCTTGTTTCCGGAATATTCAATTTGTTGCGAACAAACCACAAACCAACAGTTTCAGCCAAAACCACATACATCAATGCTGCAGATAAAAAGAACAGCAAACTTATATTAAATACCAATCGTACATTACGTTGATTTCCTTTACCCATTTCATAGCAAAGAAATCTGTGAATCATGCCAACCAGCGAATTGTTTAACGTCATAAACATGACGACAAAACCGAATATCAGATCAAAAATGCCATAATTTACTATTCCGAGAATGTTCAATGCCAAGCGAACAGTGAAAAAATTCACGCAAAGAAGCAATATCATCCTTATGTAAAGATACATCGTATTCTTCGCCATGCGTTTTTTGTCTATGTTGCTCTGGGGGACTGCCATGATAAACTATTTCAGAACTTCCGCAATTCGGGGGCACGCCATGCCGTCTCCGTAGGGATTGACCGCTTTGCTCATGCTCTCGTAGTATTTTTGGTCGTCGAGAAGTTTTGATACTTCAGTGGTGATTTTGTCGAAATCGGTTCCGACAAGTTTGACTGTTCCCGCCTCCAGTGCCTCGGGACGCTCGGTGGTGTCGCGCATCACCAGCACCGGCTTGCCGAGTCCGGGAGCCTCCTCCTGAATGCCGCCGGAGTCGGTCAGCACCAGATTGCTCTTTTCCATCAGGAACACGAAGGGAAGGTAGTCCAGAGGCTCGATGAAAAACATATTTGCCGGAGCAACACTGCCGAACACCTCGGATATCGGCTTGCGCACATTCGGATTGAGATGCATCGGATAGACAAAATCAACCTCAGGATACTTTTCGTTCAACGCTTTTATCGCCGAACACATCGAAATAAAACCGTCTCCGAAATTTTCGCGGCGGTGTCCGGTGATGAGCACCAGCTTTTTGCCTCCGGCAAGGCGATCGACATCGTATCCGGACTTGCGCAGGAAATCACTCAGCTCACTTTGCATGGCGCTTGAGCTCTTGAGTTTCTTCGTAACCCAGTGCAGGGCATCGATGACGGTGTTTCCGGTAACGAAAATGCTCTCATCCTTCACGCTTTCCGCAAGCAGATTCTGGCGGCTCAGCGGAGTGGGAGAAAAGTTGTAAGCGGCGATGCGTCCTGTGATCTGCCGGTTCATTTCCTCGGGCCACGGACTGTAAATATTGTGGGTACGCAACCCCGCCTCGACGTGTCCGACCGGGATCTGTTTGTAAAAAGCGGCGAGAGCGGCAGCGGTAGATGTAGTCGTATCTCCGTGAACGAGAACGACATCGGGATTACACTCTGTCAAAACATCCCTCATTCCCGTAAGGACTCTTGCCGTGACATCATATAAATCCTGCCCGGCTTTCATAATATTCAAGTCGTAGTCAGGAGAGATCTCAAAAAGGCTGAGCACCTGATCAAGCATCTGGCGATGCTGGCCGGTAACACAAACAACGGTTTCAAACTTATCGGGATACTTCTGGAACTCCTTGACCAGCGGAGCCATTTTAATAGCCTCAGGACGGGTTCCGAAAACCAACATAATTTTTTTCATAACATACCCCATACAATATACAATAAGAATGATATAATATAGCACACAAAATATACTATTGCAAGCTGCAGCAGAGTTGATAAAAGATTCTTACTGCAGGGGCGGAGCTGCAATGAAAACAGCTTTCTGTATCGGAATATCCGGAATGGGGTTAATGCAATCTCTTCAAAAATCCGGTTTTGATGTCGTTCAGGGCGTGGCGGATGGTTTTTTCCCTATCCAGAATCGCTCCGTAGCTGAAGTGGTAGTGACCGCTCATCAGACCGTGGGCAACGCTGTCTCCGCTTTTGTCAGCTCTCTGGAATAATCCGACAGCTTTATTGTAATCTTTCCGGCAGCCGTAGCCGTGGTAGTAGCAATAGCCGAGACGCCACATAGACTCACTTTCTCCCTGCTGCGCCGCTTTGGAATACCACTTGAATGCCTCCTTGTCATCTTTGGCAACTCCGTCACCCAGGTAATAACAGTTAGCAAGGAGACACTGTGCCACTTTGCAATTTTTCACAGCCGCTTTTTTCAGGTATTCAAATGCGAGATAGTACTCCTTTGACACGTCTATTCCCTCGTGGTAACAGACTCCCATGACCAGCTGAGCAGACTGATTTCCGGCTTCGGCACAGTATTTGAAACTTTCGATTGCCCGGGGACGGTCAGCTTCGATTCCGATGCCGAAATAGAGTGACATAGCAAGCAGACAGCAGGCGGAAACATCTCCGTTATCGGCGGCTTTTGTCAGCCATTTGACTGCCTGAGTGCAGTCTTTTCCGGTGCCGACACCGAAGAAAAAACAGTGTCCGAGCAGACTTTGGGTTTCGGCATCGTTTCGGGTGTGTGCACGGCGGAAGAGATCGTTAACTATTTCGGTGATGTTCCGCTTTTTCACCTCGAATACGTCGGGAAAAGCACTTTTGAGCTTTTCATTTCTCACCATTTGGCTTTCCGGAGCTGTTACAATGCTGTTGAGCCTTCCGGTGTAAAGTGCAAGCACTTTCGGATTGTCAGCATACTTGTTTTGTATCCAGTTTTTAACGGATGTGACATTCCGGTTGAAATCAGCTGCTGCCGGAAATATCATAAAAAGCGCTCCGCAAACCGCAAGCGCCGTTTTGAATTTGCATACAATCATTAAATTTCCCTTTTATGAATGCAAAAATAAAAAATACGATATATAATATACAACTTTTTTTTCCGGAATCAAGCAGTAAAATTTTCTTCCGGGGTATTGACCCTGAACTTTTTTATGCTATATTATGACAAAGTGACGGAAAAATGACGAAAGGAAATAAAAAATGACGGAAAAGAAAATTTACCTTGTAAGCGATCTCTCAGCTGAACTCGGAGTTCCCAGAACCACCATAAACGACTGGCTGAAACGGTTTGACCGTTATTTGCCCTCAGAAATGACGGGACGCCGCCGTGCTTACACCGCAAGCGCACTTGAGGTGCTCAAAACCGTCAACCGTCTGCGCAACGAGGGTATGAGCGTAAGCAAAATCGATTCGGAACTTGAAAAACTTTATGCTATCCGCCCTGAGGAAGTCCAGCCGGAAAACAAGAGTGTCGCCGCCGCTGAAAGTGACGGAAAAGAGAGTGTTCCGGCAGTTCGTGAGGAGCAGGATGAATCCGTCACTCCGTCACTTCCCGCCCTGCGCCGCGAGGAGTTCGACCGTTTTGTATCCTCCCTTGAGGAGTTTTCCCGTCACGAAAAAAGCCGTCGCCGCGGAGCACTCTATGTCTGGCTCATCATTATGCTTCTCGCAGTATTTTCGATAGTGACCGCCTGGTACATGATGAACCTGCTCAAACTGCAGGCGGCAAGCAATAATAAAATTTCCGCACTTGCCAGAGCCAACGCAGAGGCTCAGCAGAGTCTTGAGCGTGAGCGCAGGGAGAACAGAAAGTTCCTCACCGAGCAGAAAAAGGAAATTGCCGCACTTAAAAAGAGTATCGCCAAATCCGATGCCGACCACCGGCGTGAGCTCGAGAGCGAGAGGAAAAAATTGCGTGTTGCCGCATCCGGAATCGCCAAAGAGATCTCCGCTCTGCGCCAAGAGCAGAAAGATATAGTGAGCGCAATGCAGACGACCCACAAGGCGGAACTCGACCGTCGTGACCAGGCGATAAAAAAAGCCGAAAAAGAGAACGCCGACAGGAGCAAAACGCTGATAGAGCGTGAAAAAGAGCTAGAAAAGCTCCGTCAGGAACAAAAAGAGCTGCTCCGCCAACTCGAAGAGCTGAAAAAATCAAAAAAGAAAGTTCCGGCTCAGCCCGGTAAAGAAGCTAAACCGGCGGTGTGATTTATTTTAAAGTTCATATTGGTTTTTATTTGAGTCTGTATTAGAAGTGTTAAACACCTTAAATCAACAAGATGGGGAAGAAAATGAAGTTTTTTGGAATTGTTACTGCTTTGTGTGTCTGTTTTGCGGTTTTCGCACAGGATTCCGCAGATGATGTTTTGAATTATGTTGACGGCAGCGCATCCTGGATCGCCTACGGCAATACCGCTTTTGTTCTGCAGCATAAAATATGGTCTGTTGCTGAAAGGATCACCAGGCAAGCCGGAGAGTATCACAAAGTCATGAACAGTCTCAACAAGGAGATTGGAATCTCTCCTGAAGATGCTGCAGGCGAAGTCATCGTCTGGGGTGATGATCAGGGAGCCCGCGGTGTTGTCGTCAGACTTGCACGCAAAAATGCCCACCAGATTTTTGACAAGATCGCCCGTGCCAAAAAAAGAAGTGCTCAAAAAAGAAGCGGAAAGGTTGTATTGGAAACCGTTTCAAACGGATACCGTCTGATGCTTTGCGGATGGAAATACAAAGAAGATGTGCGTTGTGAGTTCAGTATGCTGGTCTATTCAGACGAAATACTGCAGTTTTTCATAGAGGAAGCTCATGTTACCCCGTTCGTTCCGCGCCGCCGAAATCCGCTGGTGGAAAAGATTGACCGCAGTAAAGTTGCGAGTGTTGTTGTTTCCGGAGCATTGATAAAAAATGTTACAGAGCCGCATTTGCGCAACGCTCTGCCATACGGTATGCCTGCAATCGGAGACATAACTCTTATAATCGAAGCCGACAACGACAAAGTAAGAGTTCTTGCCGAAGCTGATATCAGCAACCTGCAGTGATTTTTTCAGAAATCAGGCAAAAAAAGTCCTCCGTGCTCTTTCCTTTGAGCTGCGGAGGGCTTTTTGTTTAAGCTTTGTTCATGATATGGTAATGGGAAGCGGGGGGAGCGGGAAAACTTCTTTTCAACGGGAAAAGAATTTTTCCCGCTCCCCCCGCGCCCCCCTCACCCTTTCAAGAAAAGCGGGGAAACTTTTTTATTTGATAAAGTCCTGATTTATGTGAAATATGTAAAAGATTGGGGTTGCGGCAAAACGCAAAACGGCTTATTAGCATCGGTGGATGCAGTGTGAGTCAAGGAAAGTGTTTTGCGCCGCCTTGTCGCGGCGTAGTGAAACGAAGCCGGACGCCGGAAATTTTTCTTCACAACAAATGGGACAATAA
>JAFVZB010000077.1 GCA_017508385.1 Lentisphaeria bacterium
AAATAAAACACTCTTTACCATAGCATCACTTCAGCTATCAGTCAAGCAGCAGCTCTTCACCTTTGGCTCCGACGAGTTAAAATACCCATTCTCGCCAAAGGGAGCTGCTGCTATTTGATAACCGGGAATAATATACAAGGAGCAAAGCTTTATTTTATTACTGACTGGTTGAATTTTGTGATCAGGTCGTCAAGTTGGTCGATGTCTTTGTGCACTGAATTCCAGGTCTTTTCAGGGTCGTACCAGAGGGCGTTCAACTCGGATGCGGTGTGTCCCTGCTGCTCTACCCAGGTGTAATATTTCAGGTTGTGGATCTGTTTGCGCTCAGGATAGGTCAGCTCCCTCACGTAATCAGTTCGCAATCCGAGCATTGCTGAGGCGTGATCAACTGCCGCTTTACAATAGGAATATTCTCCTCCGGCGGCTGCCAGCTCGGCGATGCGTGACCGATAGAGCACCGATGTGTCGGTCAGAACCGTTCCGATGATATCGTTTTCGGTCAACTCGTAGTATTTTGCCATCTTTATGCAGGCAAGAACGTTGGCGATACCGGAAATTCCGAATATTCCAAGCTCATCCACAAACTCAGGAGCAACTTTTGCCTCCTCCTTGAGATATTGTCTGCCAATGGGGTCGTTAAAGAGACGCAAGAGGCGCATCGGGTCGGCATCGTCGATACAGATGATGTCGTCGGTGTTGCGGATGTTATGTATCCACGGAACATGACGGTCGCCGATACCCTCGATACGGTGCTCTCCGAAACCGTTGCTCCACATGGTCGGACACTGCAGTGACTCCACCGCCGCAACTTTTATTCCGGGGTAACGCTCCTTCAGGTAGTCGGCGCATCCGATGGTTCCTGCGGAACCTGTGGCGAAGCAGACTCCGGCAAAGCGGTCTCCCGGACGGCTGATATTGCGGAACGCCTCATCTGCCGCTGTTCCCGTAACGTGGTAGTGCCAGAGGTGGTTGCCCATCTCGTCGAACTGGTTGAATATCACGGCATCACTGCGGTTGCGTTTGAGCTCGTTCACGCAGTCAAAAACAGCTTTCACGTTGGAGTCTCCTCCTGAGATCTTCAACGTTTCGCTGACGATTCCCGAGAGCCACTCAAATCTCTCACGACTCATATTGTCGGGCATGACGGCGATGGATTCACACGAAAGGATTTTGGCATTGAATGCTCCCCCTCGACAGAAGTTGCCGGTCGAGGGCCAGACTGATTTCTGATTGACCACGTCGAACTGACCGGTGACGAGTTTCGGAACCATGCAGCCGTAAGCAGCTCCGACCTTGTGGCATCCGGTGGGAAACCACTTGCCGACCAGACAGAAGATACGGGCTTTTACTCCGGTAAGTTCGGAAGGCAGTTCGATGATATTGGGTCTGCCGTAAGTTCCTCCGAAATCTTTGGGCTCATTTTTCCAGGTGATGCGGAAGAGGTTGAGCGGAGAGAACTCCTGCATACCGACCGACTTGAGCCGTTCTTTGATTTCCTGCGGAACAAGTTCGGGATTTTTCAGCTGGGAAATTGTAGGCAGAATGATATTATTCTTGCGCGCCTCACGGATATTGCGTTCAAGTACATCTCTGTTTAAAGTAAAGTCGATCATCGGAACTCATTCCATAGTTAAACTGTTTTACATTCTGAATAGCTTTGTTCCCGATATGGGGAGATGATACGAAAGAAAGCGTGAAAACTTCTTTTCACGAGAAAAGAGGTTTTCCCTCTCTCCCCGCGCCCCTCTCTCCCTTTCAAGAAAAGCGGGGACTTTACCTGCCCGTATCGGGAACAGAGCATTCTGAATAATATACACACAACTTCCGGTTTACGCAAGCACTTTTCTGAAGAAATGCAAATTACACCGGTACGGTTGAGAGGCGGTTGTTTTTACCGGAAATGGCAGAAGATCATCAGGATTATCATTACCAGTATGAAAAATCCGCAGCTGATCTGAATTACCGGACTTTGGGTTATGGGTTTGCCTCCCTGTTTCCTCTGCTCGGCATCGATGCTTTTGTAAGTCGAAACTATGAAAGCGTACACCAGAATAACAATTATGATCGTCTCAACCATTTCACGTTTCCCGCAGAATAAAAAAGGGACTGCTGTAAATTCAACACTCCCGCTTTACTCAGATATTCGGCTTCGAGAGCACGACGGCGGCGTTTGAACCTCCGAATGCAAAGCTGTTTGAAATCGCATGACGGATATCCACTCCGGTTCGGCACTCTTTTACCAGATCTGCCCAGGCAAATTCATCATCAGGATTTTCCAGGTTGATCGTCGGAGAGATGAATCCTTTTTCCATCATCATGCTGGTGAAGATGATCTCACTGCTGCCGGTGGCTCCGACCATGTGTCCGGTCTGGCTCTTGGTGCTGTTGATAGCGGCGTGGGTTCCGATCGCCTCTCTGATTGCTTCGAGCTCGACCTTGTCTCCCACCGGAGTTGAGGTTCCGTGGGTGTTGATATAGGCTATATCCGCAGGAGTTATTCCGGCGTGAGCTATTGCCTGACGCATCACTTCTGCGCTGCTTGCCGCATTCGGAACCACCATATCACTGGCATTGCTGTTTGCTCCCCAGCCGGATATCTCGGTGATTGCCCTTGCTCCGCGTGCTTTGAGGCTCTTTTCTGACTCGAGCACCATGAAACCTGCTCCGCCTGCCATGACAAATCCGTCACGGTCACGGTCGAACGGACGGCTCGCTTTTGACGGAGTATCATTATATTTAGTTGAAAGTGCATGACACGCACAGAATCCGAGAGCGGTGACCCAGTCGATTTGTTCAGCTCCTCCGGTGAGGACGATATCGTACTCACCGCTTCTTATCAGACGTGCGGCAACGATGGTCGAGAGAGCTCCGCTGGCGCAGGCGGCGGTGATGTCGTAGCTCTCGCCTTTGATTCCGAAGATGAGCGAGATGTTGGAAACTGCACTTGACGGCATTATGCGGGGCACGACGAATGGAGAGACTTTGCGCAGATGATAATCATTTTTCACATAGGCATCGGTATTGCTCCAGAGGTCGTAGTAGCTTCCTCCGGCGACACCTCCGACCACGGCGATGCGCAGATTGGGGATATCCTCCATGGAAATTCCCGCTTCGGTCAGTGCCTCGCGGGCGGCGGCGACTGCCATCACTGCCACCGGAGGACAGAAACGCATTTTTTTGCGGTCGATGAGATCACCCACTTCGGGTTCGTAGTTCGGCATTCCTCCGACGTTGCTCGGAAGCTGAGTTTCGATCATGCCCGGAATATTGACTATGCCGCTGCGGCCGGAACGCAAACCCTCTTCATTGGCTTGCAGTCCGTCTCCGAGCGGAGTTATCAATCCGCGACCGGTTATAAACACCCGTTCCATGTATCAAAAATTCCTCGTTTATATTTTACTGAAAGATGTTCGACGTATAATATAACATATATAATGCAATTTTGCGAATTTATAATGCAAAAATGATAAAATTTAGAAAAATTTTTTCCGGATTGGAAATTTTTTCCCTGATGTGCTATATTTTCCAACGGACAAATTTTGCAACATCACCCGGCAAACAAAAAGATGCAAGACAACGAAAAACAATACAGATTACAAGTTCGTGACCTTAATATCGGATTCCGCAACGGCAAACAAATCACCAATGTGGTGAGCGGAGTCGATTTTGACGTCATGCCCGGTGAGATACTCAGTCTGGTCGGTGAATCCGGCTGCGGCAAGAGTGCCAGCTGTCTTGCCATCGGCAGACTCCTTGCCGCCAATGCGCAGGTGAGTGCTCAGAGCATACTTTTTTCTCATGGCGGCAAAACCGAAGATCTTGCCAAACTTTCCAACCGTGCCATGCGCAAGATCAGAGGGGCAGGCATCGGTTATATCTTTCAGGAGCCCTCGGCAAGTTTGAATCCGGTGTTCAGGGTGGGGGAGCAGATCGCTGAAGTCATCCATCTGCACCGTCCGGAAGTGACCGATGTGAGAGCTGAGTGCATAAAACTTCTGCGTCAGGTGGGTATTCCTGCTCCTGAGAGCCGGGTCGATGCTTTTCCGCACGAGATGTCCGGAGGTATGCAGCAGCGGGTGATGATCGCCATGGCACTTGCCGGAAATCCTGAACTGCTGATTGCCGACGAGCCGACCACCGCACTTGATGTGACCATTCAGGCGCAGATACTCGAATTGATCGACTCCCTGCGCAAATCGGGAAATATGTCGGTCATTCTGGTCACCCACAACCTCGGGATCGTTTCAAGTCTGGCTGACCGGGTCGCCGTGATGTACGCCGGCAGGATAGTTGAATCGGGCAGAGTGCGGGATATCATAGATGCTCCGCGCCATCCCTACACGGCTGCGCTTTTGAGTGCCGTTCCCGTTCTGGGCAAGGAGCAGGGCAGACTGCCGACCATTCCCGGCAGCGTGGGGTCTCCCGAGGACTTCCCCGATGGCTGCCGTTTCTGCCGCAGATGTCCGCTTGCGGCATCGCTCGGTGAAGATGAGCAAAAGCTCTGCCGCAGTGTCGTTCCGGAGTGTTCCGAAGACTCGAACGGACACAAAGCTTACTGCCATTTCAGGAAGTTTCTATGACCCGTGAATTTGTCATCCTGCTTTCAATACTTCTTCTGACCGGCGGAGTCACCGCCGTGATCGTCGCCTCGCACGGCAATCACGGCAGGGTCAGCACCTTTACCGATGTTGAGTACAAGGTTTGCTCGGAGCTCAGAAACAAGGCGTTGCGCCACTTCCGCCAGCGGGAGTTTTTTGAGTCCGAAAACAACCTGCGGAGACTGCTGAAAATCGAGCCCGACAATCTTGAGATGCAGCTCTTTTACGGACGTATCCTGCTCGAGACCGGCAGAACCGATGAGGCTGAACGGGTGTTCCGCCGCATGACTTCAGCCAATCCGCTCAACAGTGCCGCCCGGAGCAATCTCGGAGCTGCTCTGCTGCTCAGGCATCAGTATGAAACTGCTCTGCGTGAGCTTCAGTATGCCAACCGCAACGAGGTCAGCCGGGAGTATGTTGCAGAAAATATCCGCACCGCAATGCGGGCGATGGAGTTGAACCGCAGGGCAGAGAGTTTTACCATCACAGTGAACCCGTCGTTTATCCATCGCAACAATATCGGAGTCGTCACAGTAAGTTTAACAGAGACCGGAAGGCAGCAGTAATATATGGGCAACATAAAAGTAATGAGCCGTGAGCTCGCCAATCGTATCGCCGCAGGAGAGGTGGTGGAAAGACCCGGTTCCGTGGTCAAGGAACTGGTCGAAAACGCCATCGACTCCGGAGCTGACCGCATCCGGGTCACTATTGAAAAGGCTGGTTCCAGACTGATACAGGTTACCGACAACGGCTGCGGTATGGATGAAGAGGATGCTCTGCTCGCTTTTGAGGAGCATGGCACAAGCAAACTTGTCGATGACTCACAGCTGCTCGCTGTCGGCACGCTCGGATTCCGCGGCGAAGCTATTCCCTCGATCGCTTCCGTGAGCCGGTTCACGCTGAAAACCCGACGTCACGATGCCGATTCCGGAGTCAAAGTTACGGTCGATGCCGGAGTTCTGGTTTCGACTCAGCCCGACGGCTCCCCCGCCGGAACGACCGTTGAGGTGAGAGACCTCTTCTACAATGTTCCTGCACGCAAAAAGTTTCTCAAATCCCCCGCCACCGAGGAGCACCACATCGAAGAGGCGATGCTCAATCTGGCTCTCGGGCACTACGAGCAGGCTTTTGAGCTGCGCATCGACCGCCGGGTGTCGTTCAACTCCGCAGGAGCAGGCACTCCTGAAATGCGCATCCGTGAGCTTTTCGGACGCAGTTTTTCCAACAATATGCTGCCGGTATCCCACCGTGAAAACGGCATGACTGTATCGGGATTCATCGCCTCTCCCGGCTTCACCCGTCCGGGCAGGCGGGAACAGCGGATATTCGTCAACCGCAGGGCGATCGAGAGTCAGGCGATATACCGCGGCATCAAAGATGGTTACGGTACGCTCAACACTGAGTCAGGCAGATATCCTCCGGTGATCCTTTATCTCACCATTCCGTCAGGCGAAGTCGATGTCAATGTCCACCCGGCGAAGCGTGAGGTGCGTTTCAGCTCTGAGTATTCAGTCACACGCTGTATCGCCAACGCCGTGTCATCCGCACTGCGCCGCCAGGCCGAGGAGCTGCCCGATGATAACGGCAGACCCAATCCCGTGGTGCAGCAGATATCCGGGGGCATATCGGTGGATAACATAATCAATGCGGCGATGGTGCACTACGAGGTAAAGAGTGGCGAACAGCAGACTCTCGATCTTGAGCCGGAAAAAATTCAGGTGAAAACTATTGAAGTTCCGCCGGAGTCGGCAGTTGAACATATTGTTTCCCATGAAGAGGAAACAGCGACGGAAGAAGCCGTTTCTCCGCCGCCTCCGGAGCTGCCGCAAAGAGTTGTTGAAATTGAGCAGATGCCCGAAGCTCCTCCGTTCGCCCCTGCGGCACGCCTGCCGGAAGAGCCGACTTTCAGGGGAAACTGGCCCACAAAAGTTCTGGGCATCTGGAGCAATACCTACATACTCTGCGACTCCCCGCAGGGAATGGTGATCGTCGATCAGCACGCCGCCCACGAGAGAGTACTGTTTGAAAAGATAGTTGAGCAGGCGCAAAAAGGAGCTTGCTCCTCTCAGATGCTCCTCATCCCCCGCTCGATCGAACTGCGCAGCGGTGAGTACCGCTTGCTGATAAAAAACCGCAGGGTCTTTCAGAATATCGGCTTCGATTTCGAGGAAACAGGCGGCTCGACCGTGCTCCTGAGCGCAGTCCCGGCGGAGCTCGCAGATATCTGCCGCTCACCCGAAGAGATGATACCCGATATGCTCGAGGAACTCCTGAACGGCAAGTCCGGAGCCAAACTATCCATCGACAGCGATGCCGCCGCCAAGGCAGCCTGCCATAACGCCATCCGCGCTAACGATGTGCTCTCACTGCCCGAAGCGGAAAAACTGCTCGAAGAACTGAAAAAATGCCGCCAGGGTACCATGTGCCCCCACGGCAGACCCACCATGATAACCCTCACCAAAAAAGAACTCGAAAAACGCTTCCAACGCAGGTAAGTATCCTTTTTTGATATGGTAATGGGAAGCGGGGGGAGCGGGAAAACTTCTTTTCAACGGGAAAAGAATTTTTCCCGCTCCCCCCGCGCCCCCCTCACCCTTTCAAGAAAAGCGGGATACTTTTATGCTTTGTTTTTGAGTATGGGTATGT
>JAFVZB010000078.1 GCA_017508385.1 Lentisphaeria bacterium
CCCCGCGCCCCTCTCTCCCTTTCAAGAAAAGCGGGATACTTTTTTATTTACCTTTACTTAACCGTGTCGGGAACAGAGCCTTTACAAAAAAAATTGTAAAGTTTTCCTTGTAATTTTGTTTTGTTGGTATATATTTAAGTCTTTAACATCACCACACCCTTTTTGAAAGTGCTCCCGTTATGAAAGACATGACAACCGGTAATCCGGCTAAACTGATTCTGCTGTTTTCCATTCCGTTACTGCTCGCCAATATGTGCCAGCAGTGTTACAATCTTTCCGACACATTTATTGTCGGACGTTTTCTCGGCAAAAATGCTCTCGCCGCCGTCGGAGGTGCTTCCGGATCGCTGCTCTTTCTCGTTTTCGGATTCTTTTTCGGTCTCGGCGGAGGTCTCACCGTCATCACCGCTCAGAGGTTCGGAGCAAAAGATTATGACAATGTCCGGCGTTCCATCGCCGCCTCGCTTGCGATATCAGCCGGAATAACTATTCCGTGTCTCATCTTTTTCGGGTTCACCGCAAGGCAGGCTCTCGAACTGCTCAACACTCCTGCCGATGTTATTGATGACGCCACCATCTATTTGAGGATCCTCTACTTTTTCGGCTTCGCCAACATCATGCAGACGGTGCTCAATTCGATTCAGAGGTCTCTCGGCGACAGCAAGTCACCATTGTACTTTCTCGCTCTCTCGAACTTCCTCAACATCGGAATGAACCTCTATCTGGTGCTGGTCGCCGACTGGGGGGTCGCCGGTGTCGCATGGGCAACGGTTTTTGCTCAGGTCATCGCCGTGACCTGTTATTTTATTTATGTAATAAAGAAAAATCCGATGATGCGCCTCAAAGCGTCTGACTGGAAAATAGATTGGAAATTCTACTGGGAGCATCTCAGAGTAGGACTACCCATGGCGTTCCAGTTCGCCATTACTTCCATCGGCGGAGTCGTTCTTCAACGTGCCGTCAACGGCTTCGGCTCTGATGCAGTCGGAGGCATTTCCTCAGTCCATCCGCTCAACTCCGTCACCTTCATGCCGATGTTTTCCATCGGTATCGCCGTCTCGACCTTCATCGCCCAGAACTACGGAGCACGCAACCTTGAGCGCATCCGCAAAGGTGCTTCGCAAAGCCTGATGATGACCATCGCTTACAATATAGTCACCTCGATTCTGATGTACATATTCGCTCAGGAAATGGTGGAAATATTCCTGACTCCGACTCCGGAAAACATGGCTGCCATCGGCTACGGAACCAAATTCCTGCGAATCCAGGCCGTATTCTATGTACTGCTCGGTTTTATATTAGTGTACCGCAACGCCCTGCAAGGTATGGGCTTCCCATTCTCTCCATTCATGGCAGGAGTCGTCGAAATGATCATGCGCGTCGCCGGAGCTATATGGCTCTCAGTCTGGTTCGGCTTCACCGGCGCAGCATTCAGCCACCCCCTCGCCTGGTTCGGCTCAGTCATCCTCCTCACCTGGGACTACTGGCGCAAAATACGAAACCTCAAGCGCAACGGTTTTCCGGTAAAGGCGGGGTGAAGAATAGAATAACCGGGGAGAGAGGGAAAACTTATTTTTTACGGAAAAAGAAGTTTTCCCTCTCTCCCCGGACCCCTCTCTCCTTTTCAAGAAAAACGGGTTACTTTATTTGACTTTTACTATCGGGAGTGAAAGTTTCTTTTGTGCCTCTTCAAAGCCTCCGAGGTCGGTGACGTTTTTATAGCCGATATTTTTCAGCACTTCAGCTGCCATGGCTGAACGTCTGCCGCTGCGGCAGTAAACCGCTATCGGAGTTCGTTTATCAGGAGCAACTTTGGCTATTTCGGTATGTATTTCCGTGTGGACTATTCCGACCGAAGCTGCAATATATCCGAACTCAGACCGCTCCGCCGGAGTCCGGACATCGACGATGATCCCTGACGGGGGAATTTCAGAGGGAGCACTGTTTTTCATATTACATCCCGCAGCAGCAAGCAGAAGAAGAGTGAAGAGTGTTGTTTTTACCATATCAATAAGACGGATTTCTTACACAGTTTTCTTTCAGGGCATCCGCCAGCGGATTGAAATCAGCTGAGGCGGCAAATCCCATGTGATTGTGCTGTATCCAGCCCTCGGCGGCGGTGAACTTGCCTGAGAACTTTGCGCACATCTCTGCGCTCTCATCTATTCCTTTGAGATAGACATCCGGTCCCTGAGTGACATCGAGCCACTCTTTCTGGGTGCGGTGACACCTGAGCATATCCTTCTGGATGGAAATGGTATCTGCGGTATTGACCAGAAATTCGGGAACCACAGTTTTTCTCAGCTGGTCGAGCAAACCGTGCGGCATGGCATGATAAATCGCCACTTCGGTATCCACCGCCTCGGCGTAGCGTGACGTTGCGCAGTTGGGCATTCCGCGGAAAAACGCCGCACTGACTGCAAGTCTTCCGGCATTGATGTGGTCTTCCATGTAGTCGCACGGAGAGTGGGTGAGGATGATTTCAGGGTCAGCATCACGGATTTCGGGAACCAATGCGCTGTAAAGCTCTTTGGTATAGAAAATCTCGACATCCTCGCAGATGCTCTCGTGATAAACTGCGCCGATAAGTTCAGCAGCAGCCATCGCCTCTTTCCGTCTGATCATGGCTGTCGTAGTCCTGTCGTGGAACTTTGAACCCAGACTGCCGTTGGCGATATTCATATAGTGGATCTCATAGCCCGCATTTTTGAGCATGATGAGAGTTCCCGCCATGCTGAATTCAATATCATCGGGATGAGCGGCAATGGCAAATGCTGCTTTACTCATAGATCAATGCATCTCCACATCGCAAACGCCGAAACCTCCGGCGTAGAAGTTGAAGATAACGCTGGGATGGTCAGCGAGCAGTGACATGGGCACTGAGCTGTCGGCGATCTTGTTGGCGATCATGTAGGTTGAGAGACGCTGGCCGAAAGGATTGTCGTGGTGTCCGGGATGCCAAATCGAGACGTTTTCGGCTTTCCAGGTCTCGGCAGGTCCGACGGTCACTGCGCTGTTGGGAACGTTCTGAACCGTGCCGCCGCCTGAGGTGCGGGCGTTCTGGATGAGGGTGATGGGATGGAGCTCAACAGTTCTTGCTCCGAGCTTGCGGTACTCCTCGGGAGTCGGAGGATTGTCAGCGTAAGCTCCCGTGCGCTTCACCGGGTCATTGAACGCCCAGTGCTTGGTCTCGCCCTGTCCGCCCTGCATGATGATGCAGCGTGCGGCATCGAAGCTGGCGGAGTACTCAGCAGGATTCTCGGTCGGGAAGTGCAGGTTCTCATCGGGCATACGCAGCTCTTTTCTGATGCGTGAGAAGCAGAGATCCCAGTCAGCCTTGGCGAAGCCGAGCGGAAAATCGATTCCGGCGGCTTTGCCGTCAACGATCCACTCATCCATGCCCCAGAAGTGGCAGTTTTTAAGATTGATGTCAAGGTCATTGACGATTTGGGCGACGATAGGGAGCTGCTCAGTGGGTCCGATGGGGCCGCAGATACCGGCGGGATTGTCGGCAGTCGCCTGCTTCCAGCACTTGATGTACTCGAGAGCCTCGGCAGCATAGAACTCCTGCAGAGTCGGGAAGATGTTGATTTTGAAGCCGGGACGCTCAAGTTTTTTGAGGTCGTTGAGGGTCAGGCGGGCTGCCGCATCCAGAATGGAGCGGTCAAGAGTTGTGTAATCCCACCAGTCCGGAGAAATTTTCGAAAGTGCACGCATAATAAAATCCTTTCAATTTATTTTGGATAAAAAAACTGTATCTGAGAAAATTTAGCACAACTTTACTCTATTTTCAAGCTCAAATCCAGATTATTTCACCTCAAAACAAAAATGGGTACAAAAAGTCAAATGATGGTACTTTTTGTCAATGAAAAAGCAAAAAACAGGTGTTATATTTATTATAGTGTAAAATTAAGATGGTGTTTTTAATCAATCAAACGTTGAAACAACAGGCAAAACACAGGAGAAATGAGATGAAAATTACCTCACAAAAAAGTCTGACGCCTCCCATGTTCCGCAAGTCAAACAACTGCAAACTCCGCTTCACCCTCATCGAACTGCTGGTGGTGATTGCGATTATCGCCATATTGGCAGGAATCCTCATGCCGGCTTTGAGCTCAGCACGCAAGCGGGGCAGAAGCGCAACGTGCCAGAGCAACTTGAAGACCCTCGGAACTCTCTCTTTCAACTATATGAATGACTATGCCAATTTGTTTCCTCCGTTCAGATTTGCCGAACCGGGAACAGTGACCAGCGTTGAAGTGGAGGGCAACGAGCGCGGTCAGTACTGGTATCACCGTCTTTATGAGTACCACAAATACACCAAAGACCGTGCCTCTGTTTTTACCTGCGAAGAAAGAAAATCACACAACCGCTCCCATCCGAACCCGGGCAAAAAGAAGTTGAGCACTCTCAACAAGGCTCTTGCCGGAACTCCCACATACGCCTTCAACCGTATGCTTCCTGAGCACACCGAGGCCGGTGTCGGAGCTCTCAACGAGAGCGGCACGACCAACTATTTCACTCACGTCGGACGCATAAAAATGCCCTCTGCCGCACTGCTTATCGGTGACGGTGGATTTTCCAACAGCGGCAGCCAGACTGCCGTAGCAAGTGACGACTACTCCCAAAATCAGGTCAAACGCATCGGAGGAACCGACAACGGACTCTACTCAATGAGCTGGTACCACAACGGAGAATCAGCAAACATGGTCATGTTCGACGGTCATGTGATCAACAAAAGAGAGGCTGAAATGCCTGAAAACATACACAATGATCTCTGGCTCGGCGGACTCAAGGGCATAAGGATCACAAAAAAATGAAAAAGTTTTTCCTCTCTCTCGCCCTGCTGACTGCCTGCTTGCTCTCAGCGGATGAGCTGGTCGTCCTCTCGACCGGAGATCTGCACGGCAGCATCAGCGGAAAAAACGGATATCTCAAATCACTGGGCACGGTTATTTCCAAGCTGAGAAGCGATTGTATAATTGCTCCCATACTCATTGATGCAGGAGATATCTGTAAAGGCTGGGGCAGTGCCGAAGCCATGGCGACGGATGGTAAAATCACTTTCGATATCCTCTCGCATTATAAATATGATGTTTTCGTTCCCGGAAATCACGAGTTCGAGCGGGGAGAAAAATTCTGCTTTGATATGACCAAAGCATTTACCGGAAAAACTCTTGCCGCAAACTTTCCGTCGGCAGGATTTGACGGAAGCTGTATCATTGAACGCGGAAATATCAAAGTCGGCATCATCGGTATCGCCCACGGCGGTATCGGCATGATGAAACATCAGGTTTTCAACAAAGAATACCGGGTGATAAAAGAAATTTCCGCCGTAAAAAAAGAGCTGGCAAAACTCAAAGCCGCAGGAGCGACTGTTTTCATTCTGGTGCGCCACTACGGAATACACACTGCCACCAAACAGCTGTTGGCAAATTTTCCTGAGATATCTCTGGTGATAAACGCCCACAGCCATGTTGACAAAATCAAGCGGGTCGGCAAAACATTGTGTGTTCAATCGTTTGCTCCTGAAGTGGCAGTGAGCACGCTTGAAATCAAAAACGGCAGAGTGACAGAGAGCGAAGCGAAATTCATCAAACTTGATGCGGAAAAAAAGCTGAGTCCGGAAACGGCAAAGTTCTTCAAAGAGAAGGTCTCTCCGCTTACCCGCCAAGCCCGGGAGCCGCTTTGTGTCAACTCAGGAGCAAAGAGCCGTGAGGAGTTCATCTTCGATGTGATGAAAAAGAGTGCCGATGCGGATATCTATCTTGTGCGTGAGCGCAAACGCTCATCTCAACACTTTGCTCAGCAGCTCGATGAGGTGAAGTTGAGTTTTCTCTACTCCTACTGGGATAAACTTGTCACTTTTGAAATGAGCTCAGATGAGTTTGCAAAATCCTCCGCAGAGCTGGCAAAGACCCACACCCTGATTCTGGATAAAAACGGCAAAACTGCCGCCATCGCTCCCGGGAAAACTCTGAAAATCGCCGCCACCGAGCAGGTGTTTTTCGATATCAGGATGAAAAAACTCTTCTCTGCGGTCTCAAAAGCTCCGGAAAAGCTCAAATACTGCGGAGAAAAAACTTTTTACCGGATGTTGAAAGAGTCGCTGACAAATAAAGAAGTCAAGATTGAAAATAAGACTCAGGAAAAGAAAATCCAAGCGGGAAACATCTCGATTGAATCAGTAAAATTTTTCTATGACGGAAAAGAGTATTCCGACAGGTTTTCACTGAAAAAGCGGGGGAAACACAAAGTCAAATGCGAACTCACCGTAAACGTTGATGAGCCGGAAAAAATTGTTTTCTTCAACTTCAAAAAACCGTTGATGATGACCAAATGGCTGCTCAACGGTACCAGAATAGACCGCAACGGAGATGATATCCTCTCAAAAGACATCACCGGAGTTGAGGGTAAACTGCTCAAAAAGGGCAAAAATATTTTTACCTGTGAGGCGGTCGTCTATATCGGCAAAATGCCTATCGGTTCAGGAAAGACTCCAAAAGCGGATTACAATAAAAAATCATTTGTATTCCAAAGTATTGCTCCTGAAAAAGCAAAATTCAGCAAAGGTCCGGTCGCAGGTTACGGACTCACCGACCGTTTGAGCTTTTCGGCTTTCACTGATCTTCCCTGCAAAGTCGAGCTTGATTTTGACGGCAGAAAAATGGTTTCAAAAGAGGGATTTTTTCACCAGTTTGAGGTCAAAAATCTCACTCCTGACACCAGATACAGCTACTCGATGACCCTCGATTGCCGCGGATACAAAAAAACAACAGACAAATTCACCATAAAAACGCTTCCCGCCAAAGGGAAAATCCGTTTTGCCGTCCTCGGAGACTCACAGGGCAATCCCGAGTGCTGGCGGCGTATCATGGCTGAGGCGGCGAAGCACAAGCCGGATTTCCTGGTGCACGTCGGCGACCTCACCAGTGAGGGAAATCAGTTCAGCTACTGGGATTTATGGGATTTTGACGGAGTGAGAAGTTATCAGGCACAGTTCCCCCGTTTTCTGGCGACCGGAAACCATGAACGCCGCTCGTCTCTCGTGACCAAACTTATCTGCATGGCAGACGGCAAGGAGAGCCAAATCTATCAGGTAAATGAAAATTTGAAGCTCATCGTTCTCGGTTTCGGACGTTACGGAATGCCGGTCAAAAGATACTGTACCGAACTGGATAAACAGTTGAAGAATGCCAATGAAAAGTATATTTTCTACCGGTCACGGTCCTGCGTGGTCGAGCGGAAAACACGGCAACTACAAGCACTCTCAAAAGGTGATAAAAGTTCTCGAAAAGAACAAAGTTCAGGCGTTCTTTTCAGGACACGACCACTCATACTCACGCAGTGAACCCGGCAACGGAACGACTCAAATCGTGGCGGCAAGCACAAGTTCGATGCCCTACAAGCCGATAAAGGCTCACCTCAATCCGCACCAGAAGGTGTTTCACTCGAAGATGAACTACGTCATCGTCGATTGTCTCGAAGACAAAGCAGTGTTCACCGCTTACGGATTTGATCTTGACAAGAAAAATCTTCCCGTCAATATGCACGTCATTGACTCAGGGGAATGGAAACCACGCAAAGTTACGGAGAATGATAAATGAGCAATCCAACCATTTTAACCATACTGTCAGCACTTATCGCTTTGCCGCTGGCGGCTGAGATAACCTTGGTTTCTCCTGCCAACGGAGAAACTGTGAGCCGCGTGCCGGAAAACCAGAAAAAGATAATGAGTTACGCCAGCCGCAAGGAGCGTCTCGCCGCACTTGCCGCTGACCGCAAGGAAAAAAAGGTATTCTTTTCTTCAAAGGCTCCATGGAGAGGAGCAAAAGCCATTGTTTTCAAGTGGAAAGACCCGAAGAACCTCGGCTCTCCATACAAAGTGGAAGTCTCTCCCAATGAGGATTTTTCCGCTCCGTGCCACAGCTTTTTTTCTGACCGGGGAAAGAATGGAAAACACATGACCAAACTCAAAACATGGGGAGTCGAGAGCAATTTTGAGGTCGGCAAAAAGTATTTCTGGAGAGTCACCGCTTACGATTTCAAAAACAACAAAACCACCGTATCAGCCACCGGATTTTTCTACACCGAAGATATGGCTCCCCGGCACATACGTCTTGAGGGGCGCACCGCAAACGTCAGAGATGCCGGAGCGTGGAAAACTCTTGACGGCAAGCGTGTCCGTCAGGGGATGTACTTCCGTGGAGAGGGTTTGAACAACAACAGTCCTGACCGGAAAAATCCGGGACGCCACAGGCTTACCATGTCTGATTGGCACTTTATGACTCAGGTGCTCAAAATCAAAACCGACCTCGATCTGCGCAGTCTGCGTGAAACGGCAGGCATGACCGCTTCTCCGCTGGGCAAAGAGGTGAAATTCATCAACATTCCCGGTCCCGCCTACCGCGGAGTTTTCCGTACCGAAGGCAAAAAGATGATCAGGGATATCTTCAAGGTATTCTGCGACAGAAACAACTACCCCATCTATTTCCACTGCATCGGAGGAGTTGACCGCACAGGAGCTGTTGCATTTATCCTCAACGGTCTTCTGGGCGTGAGTCAGAACGACCTTGAAATTGACTGGGAACACTCTTTTTACCCTGACCTTCCCGATGACCCGTCACGGGGAAAACACAACCCGGGACGCTCGGTCTCTCAGCTGGTCAAAGGTATGATGAAGTACGGTTCAGCCAATGACTCCATGCAAAAACGCATTGAACTTTACCTGAAAAGCTGCGGCATCACCGACGAGGAAATAGCAACTTTCCGCAGTATCATGCTTGAGGAAATCAAAAAATGAAACACTTTCTTGCACCCGTTCTGTCTGCTTGCCTCTTTTATTGCAGTGCAGGTAACATCTCTCTCGAAAACTGGAAATTTGTCAGCAAAAATCCCGGCGGCAAGGCTGCTTTGGAAAATGGCAGACTGGTAATAAACACCGGTAAAAAAAGATGGAGTCTGCGCAACAACAACCGCAACACAGCCGTTCCCGGCAAGGCGGTGAAACTTACGCTTGAATTTGAAGTGCTGCCTCCTGCAAATGCGATGCTGTTTGCAAGATTATACAGTGTCAAAGACAACAAATGCGACTCAAAAGAGTTTCACACCATGAAGATGGCTGATACCATCGGTTTTACCAGAAAATACAGCCAGACCGTCAACATTCCCGACGGAGTAACTGAGTTTGAACTCGAACTCGCAGGATTTCCCAAAAACGCATTTGCGATAAGCAGTATAAACAGCTCCATCGTCCCCGCCCTGCCGGAAATAAAAGCTCCTGCCAAGGGCAAATACAATCCGGTTCCGCAGCCGGCAGGCAAAAGATACAGCGAAAAACTCGACCGCGGACTGACCGCTTTTGAGAGCGGAAAGGGTACTTATCTCTCGTGGAGACTGCTCAAAAGTGATGCTCCTGATATCGCCTTTGATATCTACCGTGACGGCAAAAAGATAAACACTGCTCCAGTGAGCGCAACTACTGACTTTTATGATACTTGTCAGGGCAAAACTTACATGGTGAAACCTGTAAACTCCGATGCAGTATCAGGGAAAGCAGATTTTGAAAAGCTCACTCCCGGGTCGATATCGCCCTGCCGCATCTTCAAACTTGACGACAAAAAAGCCCGTGTTTCCAAAGTCGGCATCGGCGACCTCGACGGTGACGGAGTCTATGACTATGTGGTGAAATACGCTCCTGCCAATGTTGACCCGTGGTACACCGCTTATTTCCCATCAGAGGGAACAAACAAACTCGAAGCCCTCAACGGCAGAACCGGAAAGGTGATGTGGAAAAAAGATCTCGGCTGGAGCATCGAAACCGGAGTCTGGTACAGTCCTTACATCGTTTACGATTTCGACGGTGACGGAAAAGCCGAAGTCGCAGTCAAAACAGGAGTCGGCGACCCCCGTGACCATGATGGAAAAGTCACATCAGGTGAAGAGTATCTCACTGTATTTGACGGAAAAACAGGCAAAGTCGTGGCTCAGGCACCGTGGCCTCCGCGTGATGATTTTCGCAACTATGATATATCCTACCACCTGTACGCCCGCAATCAGTTGGCTGTCGCTTATCTTGACGGAAAAACTCCGTACATCATAGCTCTGAGAGGAACTTACAATCTCATGCTGGCTGAGGCGTGGAAACTTGCTGACGGCAAGCTCACAAATGTCTGGAAATACTCCTCGGCAGGCAGAGAAGCCAAGTACCAGGGTCAGGGAGCTCACACCACCAGATGCGCCGATATCGACGGCGACTCGAGAGACGAAGTCATTCTCGGAAACATGGTGCTCGATGATGACGGTCAGCCGCTGTGGAGCAATGCCAGACGCCATCCCGACTTTCTCTTCGTCGGCGACCTGATTCCGCAGAGAGAGGGTCTTGAAGTTGCAACTTGTCTCGAGATAGACAACACCAAAGGCGGACTCAACGTCTCTGATGCCGGAACAGGAGCGTGTGTCTGGGAACTCAAAGAGTCAACATTCCATGTTCACTACGGCTTCTGCGGCGATATCGACCCGATTTACCGCGGTGTGCTCATCGGCGGTACTGACAAGGGAGCAGGAACCAAAAAATATCCCGCAAATGCTTGGATTTTCACCAGTGACGGCAAAATGCTCTCACGCGGCAGAAAAACTCAGTTTTTCGGCGACTCTCCGTGGTTCGCCTACTGGGATGGAGATTTGAGAAGAGAACATATCAAGCCCCTGATGAGAAAATACAACGGCGGTGAGGTCGGCGGAGGCTGGAATGGAGTTGTAATCACCATTGCCGATGTTTACGGTGACTGGAGAGAAGAGATCATCTGCTCAGCCGAGGGCGAGTTGAGGATATACTCGACCGATATTCCCGCCATGGATAGACGTCCATCTCTCATGCAAGACCATTTTTACCGCATGGCGATAGCCACCGAAAGCTGCGGTTATCACTACGATGCCATACCGCAGATACTGCCGTCATCAGTTGCGACCGACGTTGTGCTGACTTTGAAAAAGAGTATGCTGCAAATCACGGTCACAGCTCCGATGCAGAGCGGAGTCGAGGGAACTCTCTCTCTTGAGCTGCCCGACTACATCAAAGGAGACTTCAACAAGGCTGATATCAAACTTGAAAAGGGCGGCATCTGGAACAAAACGGTAAAGCTCTCAGGAGTTGACTCCGCCAAGCCGGATAAAATATATGCCGTGCTCAAACTTTCCAACGGAAAAACGCTCACCGCCAGAACTCTTTCAGGTAGGCAGACCGTCAAAGTTCCGGAAGCTAAACTCAAGGGCTATTGGAGCGAAGCTGAAAACATGAAGTTCCAGAAAGGCGGCAAGGCGATAATAAGAAAGTGGAACGGAGCCACTCGCAACAAGGCGATCACCAACTGGCTCAAGCCCGGTCACAAGATCGGATGGCAGATTCCGATCAAGAGAGACGGAAAATACAAAATAATTTTCAGGTATGCCACCAAAAGAAACAACGTCAGACGTCAGCTTGAAATCAACGGTAAAAATTACGGCACACTGAGATTTTTCCCGACAGGAGCAATGGGAGCTAACTACCTCGACTGGAGAGAATTTTCCCCCGATATCACTCTTGATTTGAAAAAGGGAATGCAGAACATATCCCTGAACTGCATATCAGGAGCACTGAGTCTCGACGGAATTTCGCTGATACCGGTACAGTAAGTTATTCCTGATATGGGGAGATGATGCGGGGAGAGAGGGAAAACTTCTTTTCACGAGAAAAGAAGTTTTCCCTCTCTCCCCGCGCCCCTCTCACCCTTTCAAGAAAAGCGGGGAAACTTTTTTATTTGATAAAGTCATGATTTATGTGAAATATGTAAAAGATTGGGGTTGTGACAAAACGCAAAACGCACATTTGCATCGGCGGATGCAGTGTGAGTCAAGAAAAGTGTTTTGCGTATGAGCAGCGCAGGGAGTGTACGACTGTACATGACCGAAGCAGCGCAGCAGCAAGGCACGAGATTGACCACAATGCGCCGCCGGAAATTTTTACGCATTTTCACCTCTTTAATTCATATATTTTTCAAGTTTCGGCAGGTCGGATGCAGTGGTCAATTTGAAATTTTCCTTTTCCTCTTTCACCACATAAACATCATATCCTGCACTTCTCATTATCATGGCATCATCAGTGGCATCCGCAGGAGCCTGCTCCATGGCTCTGCGGTACTCGACTATATCGAACACCTGCGGAGTCTCTGCCCGCCACAGATAAGTGCGGTCAACCTCGTTGGTTATCAAGCCGTCTGCATCGCACAACTTTATGCTGTCCACCACCTTCTGAGCGGCTATCACGTTGCGCTCATCGTCGAGCAACTTCTCAAGAAGAGCCCGTTCAGCCAGAGGACGGGCGGCATCGTGTATCGCCACTCTGCCGGAATCAAGCTGTACCGCATCAAGAGCGTTCCTGACCGATTCCACCCGGCTTGCTCCGCCGTTGACCACGGTTATTCTGTCATCAAGTGAATACTTTTCGAGCTCTCTCAAAAAGAGCTCACGATCCCTTGAATTGACGGTCAGAATGTAATTTTCCTTTGATGCGAGTCCGGCAAAATTTTTCACACTGTGTATGAATACCGGAACTCCGTTCAAAAGCTCAAGCAGTTTATTTTTTTCTCCGTATCGTGTACCGGTTCCGCCGCCGGTGATGATGATTGCGCAGTTCATATTGATTCTTTACCCTGTAAAAATTCTATTGCCTTTACGTCTCCCTTGCGGGCTGCCGCTCTGAGCAGTTCTCTGCCGTATTGGATATTCTGTTCAGTTCCCTCACCCCGTATGAGGGATATTCCAAGTTCCCTTGAGGCATCGGCGTGACCTGAAGATGCGGCACTTTTGAACCAGTGCACTGCACCTGCGGCATCCCGTGAACATCCGATACCGTTTTTGAAACAGAGTCCGAGCTGATATTGTGACTCGGGGTCTCCGAGATTGGCTCCCTGCATAAAGAGCTCGAAAGCCTTGTCGATATTTTTTTCCGTACCGATGGCATTGAGATAACACTTGCCGAGACTGGATGCTCCGCCGGGATATCCGGCACTCCACGCCTGAGTAAAAAGTTTCACCGCTTTTGCCGGGTCGTGCCCGACTCTGTTGGCCTCAAGATAGCGGTTGCCGAGCGCAAGCATCGCCCTCGGACTGCCCATTTTCACTGCTCTGAAACAGAGGGTAAGCGCACGTTCAGGGTCGGGAGCGACAGATAATCCGTACTCGTAAATCTCTGACAACCTTGCCATCGCCTCAGGAGAGATATCTTCGATTCCATGCAGCAGAGAAATCGCCTTTTTCATATCAGTTGCACCTCCGATACCGTTCTGCAGCACCGTGGAATATATGAGTACGCTCTCTACATCACGGGGCATGGATCTCACGGCTTTGGCGGCACAATCACGCAGTTCAAAAGAGTGTTTCACTCTCAGTGAAGTGTCGCTCAGAAGCAATCTTGCCAGAGCCTTTGCCGCTCTTGCGCTCTTTCTGGAAACAAGTTTACGCAATATGGCAAGAGCCTTTTCAGGCTCGGCACTTTTTGAGGGAAAACGGCGTTCAGAATCCAGTTCAGCTTCGAGTCCGCGAAAGAGCAGTTCAGCTTGAATTATCAGAGCCTCTTCGACTCCCTGTTCGGCGGCACGGGATATCCAGAGAAATCCGGTTTGCGGACTTGCCGGAACACCCCAGCCTTTGAGACAGCAGACTCCGTAATTGAACTGGGCACGGGCGTTGCCGTCTGAGGCGGACTTTCTGTACCAGTAGGCGGCAAGCTGCGGATTGACTTTGCGGTTGTTGCGTCCGAAAAAATACTCATCGGCGAGGAGCAGCTGACTTTGAGCGTCTCCGGCACGGGCACTTGCCAGCAGTTTATCCTCTTTTTTCTGCTCAGAGGCGGTCAGATTAAAACAAAGTACCGCTCCGAGCAGAAGCAAAAGACCTTTGGCAAAACTCATTTTGCGGCTTTGAGAGCATCCAGTTCAGCCTGGAGAGCTTTGAGTTTGGCGGTGAGTTTTTCGACCTTGCCCGGCAGAGCAAGACGGGCGATAAATTCACGCTGACCCTCGGCAGGAGTACCGACCACGATGGAGTTTGCAGGCAGACTCTTGACCACTCCGCTGGTACCTGCGACTTTGGAACCGTCACCGATAGTGATGTGACCATTGATTCCCGCCTTGGCGGCGATGATGACTCCCTGACCGATACGGCTGGAACCGGCTATTCCGCACTGGGCGATAAGAATGCTGCTCTCGCCGACTTCGACGTTGTGGGCGACCATCACCTGATCGTCGATTTTGACGTTGCTTTTGATGACCGTTTTGCCGAAACGGGCACGGTCAACGGTGGTGTTGGCTCCGATCTCGACGTCATCGTGGATCTCAACTATTCCGGTCTGGGGCACTTTGACCAATCCGGCAGGACCGGGAACGAAACCGAAACCGTCGGCTCCGATGACCACTCCGGGGTGGATGATGCACTTTCTGCCGATGGTACAGCGGTACATGAGTGTGACGTTGGGATAGAGGATAGTACCCATTCCGACCCGGGCATCGTGACCGATGTAGCAGCCGGCACCGATGCAGGCTCCGTCTTCGATAACGGCTCCGTCTTCGATAGTGACGTTGGCTCCGATGGAAACATTCTCACCGATAACTGCGCTGTCGGAAATGACCGCGGAAACGTGAACTCCCACTTTCCATGCAGGAGGCTCATCGGCGAATTTGGCGGCGATATTTCCGAAAGCGTGGTCAACGTGCTCGCACAAAATCAGTGTGCGGTTTTCAGTATCACGGCTCTTGATATCCGGAGAGATGAGGACTATTCCCGCCCCGGAAGCTGCAAGCATCTCCTCGTAAGCCTTGCTGCCGACAAATGAGAGGTCGGAGCTTTTGGCATCACGGATACCGGCAACTGAGTTGATGGTGCGGTCGGGGTCTCCGAAGAGTTCTCCCTTGACCATGTCGGCGATTTCTTTTGCGGAAAGGGTGATGTTTTTCATTGTATTTCTCCTGATATTACAAATATTATTTTTTACCTGATGCTCTGCGGTTGAGGTTACTGATGACTTCGAGCGTTATATCGTGTGAAGCCGGATACACCAGTATTGCTCCCTGATTGTTGGTGGTTTTGCCCGAGGAGTCGAAAACATAAGTATAGCCTCCGGCGGCGGCACGTTTCTTGAGTTCGGCTTTGATATCAGCCATGATCTCATTGCGCTTTTCAGCTTCGAGCTTCTGCATATCTTTGGCACGTCCTGAGCGGTAGAGCTCGATCTCAGCACGTTTTTCGGTGACCACTCTTATCGCCTCGGCAGCGGCTTTCTCAGCCTTGGCGCGTTCTGCATCAGCCAGTCCGATATTGAGGGCATCGGCTCTGGCGTTGGCGGCACGGTCTTGAGCACTCTTCAACTCATTTGCCAGCCGCTCGAGATAGTTGCGGTAGATCTCTGCCTGACGGCGTATCATATCCTCGGCGATCTTGCTTTTGTAATACTCACGGAACACCTTTTCAAGGTCAACGACAGCTATTTTGCTTTCAGCGGCAAAAAGCGTACCGGCGCAGAACAAAACGAGCAAAAAAGACAAAAAAAACTTTTTCATGGCAGCACTCCTTTATTTTATAGGGTAATATAGCGTAACAGTGGAGTTTTTTCAAGCTGATATACTCAAATGGGACTTGAAAAAAAATGTATGGCGGTTATTTTATAGATGATACTCAAGAAAATGAGTCTTTATTCGGAGAAATTCAACTGTTCAAAAGGAGAAAAAAAATGTCCGCTCCGTTGTCATTTTACCATAACTGGGGTTCCATGCCTGAGTCAATGCTCGACAGTTTCGTCCGGGAGTTCAAATCGAACGGCGTTGATAAACTCGTTCTCGTCAATCCGATTCTCGAAGGGTTCATCCAAAATCCGTCAAGTTTCCGCATCTGGCTGAGACTCAAACAGCAGTTCGGAATCGATTTTCAGGATGCCCACATGCCTTTCGGCGAACACATGGATCTCGCCTGCCCCGACCGCGGACGCCGTGCCAAAATGATCGAAGAGCAGAAACAGGCTCTCGCTTATGCCACCGACCTCGGCTGTAAAACAGCCACCATCCACGTCGGAGCTTTTGAGAGTATGATTTTCCAGACTCCCAATAGTGAGATACGTCCTCTGGTGGTGGATGCGCTGGAAAAACTTATTCCTGAGGCGGAAAAGCTGGGAATCATGCTCGCCATCGAAAACAGTTTCGAGCGTTCAAACGCTCCTGACGAGATACTCTACTACATCAGCCAGTTCGACTCACCCTGCTTCGGAGTCTGCTTCGACTCAGGCCATGCCAATCTCATGGAGTATTACCCCGGCAAAGAGTATGACCGCTACTTCGGTGGAGTCACTCACGCATGGCTCGACAAAATGGAGTACTGCAACGATGCTCTCGACAAACTTCTGCCCCACATCGTCACCTGCCATCTCCACGACAACGACGGCTACATCGATTCACACATGATGCCCGGAGACGGCATCATCGACTGGGATAAAGTGATGAGCAAACTTGCCACCGCTCCCCGCCTGATGACCATGCAGACCGAGGTCGGAATGTTCAAATGCGGCTACTCGGTAAGACAACTGGTCGAGACTTTCAGAAAGATAGTCAAATAAAATCAATATCTCCGACGAAAGCGGTGCTCTCTTTGAGGGTGCCGCTTTTTTCATCCCAGTCAGATGGCAGACTCTGCGCAACTTCACGGGGACGTACAGGACACCCCGCACAGCCGTTTTCAGCAGAGTTGAGCAATCTTGAATAGCTTTCACGGTAGTCACTGAGCTTGAACAACATCAGGTGACAGTAACCCAGCATACACTCCTTTAATGTACCTCTATCCCGCATGAAGCCGAATATCTCATCATGCCGCAGAGCACGGCAGCTGCCGTCGCGCCATCCCCACGCCCGCAGACGGACTTTTCTGCCGTTGATGACAGCAGGGTACTCTTCGGTTCTTTTGCCGAGACACGGAGCTTGGCAGGCAGTTTCCACAACGTGCATGAAGGTGGTCTTTTCCGGACATCCGATAAGCAGACAGTATCCTCCATCCTGCTCGAGCAAGCCCGGCGGATTGTTGCGGTGCATGGTATGCACTTTGTGGTGGTCACGAACATATTTTACCTTTTCCCTGCCCCAGACGCAAAATGAGTGGGTGGGGTCGAGTGAGCGCACCACTCCGGGAATTTTCCTGAAAGTTTCCGGCACAATGCCTACTCCGACCGGAGTGCTTTCGGGAATGTAGGTGTAATCAGCTCCATCGCCGGGATATTTCACCAAGCCCGGCATCATCAAAGTGCCGTTTTCGGTGACGTACTCCATCAATGCCCGGCAGACTCCGTCGGCTCCGCCCTCGAAACTGCCGAGCGAGCCGAGAGAGGAGTGTACCACAACTTTATCGCCACTGCGCAAACCGAGCCTGAACAGAGCATTTCTGAAACCCTCCTGCGAGGTATAAAGAGGAAAATGGCGGTTGAAACGCTTGATTTCCTGGCTGCTTAAATCATAACAAAATTCTTTCATTTTTCACTCAAAACACAACTGATAAGTTCCCGACCGGTGCTCTTTTCTGCTTCCATCGGGCATTTTCACTTTGGCACGGCAGTTTGCAGGAATGGTAAACTGCCAGATCACCCTGCCGTTTTCACGTTTCCATGATGAAGAGTATCTGCCTGCCGCAGAGTCAAATTCCGCTTCAACCCAATCGAGGGAGCCGGGAAACTCAGGAGACAACTCTACAATATTTGCTCCCACGCTTTCGGGCAGCAGCTTTATTCCGGCGAGATACCTGAAAATCCATACCACCGGAGCTGAGTGCATCGGATGGTTGAGCGACGAGAGCCGCTTGCCGTCGTCAAGTTCCCACCGCTCCCAGACGGTAGTTGCTCCGTTGGCAAGCATATATCCCCAGCCGGGATAACCGGTCGAAGTCACAAGTTTCATCACCTGCTCAATGTAACCATACTTTGACAACACTTCAAGCAGATATTTGGTGCAAATGTTTCCCGTAGTGTGCTTGCAGTTGTTGGCGGCAAAGAGCTCAGCCAGACGGGATGCCGCATTTTTGCACTCATTTTCCCGGAACAATCCGCAGTAAAGCGTGATGGCATACGCCGCCTGCGACTCGACTTTCAAACGGCTCTCACCTGAAAGAAACTCACGTTCAAACGCCTGAAAAATCTTTTCCGCCTCACTCCTGAAGCGTGGAATATCCCCATCTTTGCCAATCATGCCTGCGATATCGCACAACATATTTACGGCGTAGTACATCAATGCGGTGGAAACCAATCCGTGAGGCACGCTTTTGTTCTGCGGAGACTCGATTTCACCGTTGAAACACAGCGGAGGACACCAGTCACCGACAAATCCCCCCTGCCTCAAAATACCGTCACTGTCACAACATGAAAGCATATACTCCACCCACTTTTTCATGTGGGGGTAAAGCCGGTAGAGCTGGGAAGTTTTGCCGCAGAAACGGAAACTGTTGATGGCGATTTCAAGAAAACTTGAACAGACGGGGTCGATATCGAATCCCCAGTAGAACGGAGCTGTCATCGGAACATTGCCCGACTCCTCCTGAGCCTCAGCTATGTCGGCAAGGTACTTGGTGTAAATGTTTGAAGCATCGTATAAGTAAAGTGCTCCCTCGTTGCGTGCCATCATGTCGTTGAGCCACCCCATGCGCTCGGTGCGCTGCGGACAATCGGTGGGCACAGCAACAAGATTGCTCTCTTCGGTGTGGAGCATCATATCAAAAATGCGGTTGAGAGTATCGTTGCTGCACCTGAAAAATCCGCTTCTGCGGCAATCACTGCGCAGAACTATTCCGGTGAGCATCGGAGACTTGAATGCACAGGGGAGTCCTGACACTTCCACATACCTGAAGCCGTGAAAGGTGAAAGACGGCTCGTAACACTCTCCGTCAGGGTCTCCGCAGGCGGTATAGATGTCGGTAGAGTAATCGCCCTGGAGATTTTCCTGATTGACCGTGCCATCGGCGTAAAGCTGTTCGGCAAAACGCATCTTTATGACCGTTCCCGCAGGAACATTGACGGCAAGCCGGCACCAGCCGGTGAAATTCCTGCCGAAATCCACGGTAATTGAGCCGTCGGCATTGGTGTGCCACTTTTCCGGAGTTATTTCCTGCTGCGGAGTGACCGGCTCCTCTTCGGTTCCACGCAGAACTCCGCATGGTCCGTAAACTCTGAGAGCGGCTTTGTTTGACGGCAATTCCTGCTCCATGGAAACAATTTTTGAGGCGACAAACTCTTCACCTCCGTAAATGCTGTGGCGCACCGCCGCAGATGGGCAGACCATCGGCAGAGATAGAGCATGACTGCGGGTGATAAGCTCTTTGTCACCCTCGAGGCGGTACTTCAAAACCGGCATACCGTACCACCCTGCTCCGACGTGGAAAAAGAGGGTGTTTTCTCCGATTTTCAGCAGAGGAGTCACATCGAAAGCAAGCACATGGTAACTCCTGCCGTAATCGGTTATCACCGGCTGCAATACGGATTTGCCGCCCAATCGGACTTTATTGAGAAAGCTCTCGACAATGCCTCCGGCAACATAGAGTCTCGCCGCCTGCGGCAGTTTGTCGAGCACAAAAGTTTTGCGGAAACAGAGAGCCGAGCCCGACCATCCGGCAGGAAAACCGACCCACTGAGAGTCGAACTCCGCCTCATCGGCAAGTCCGGTTTCAAACCAGACAGGAGCACTCCAGTTTCCCCACGCTCCCGACACATCGGCAAGGCGGATTTTCAAACAGATACGCTCCCTGCCGGAAAGAGCCCTGCCCTGCCAGAGGATGCCGGACATCCGGGAAGAGTTGACCGCTCCTGAATCCCAGATATACCTGCCATCTTCAAGATCAGCCAACGACTCCGCCGCCGCAATGCGGTAAGCCGCCTGCCCGATTCCGCCGGAAACCCGCCACGAAAACTCAGGAGTACCGCATCCTATACCCAGCGGCTCAATCAATCCGTTTACTTTTATGTCGATCGCACTTATACTCATTGTTTCCACCTCAGCAATAAAATAGCACGCAGGAAAAAGAAATTCAAATTCAGAAACGCTGTTTTACAGGCAGAAAAAAGAGGTTGTTGCAAAACCTTATTGTTTCAGCATCGTATGGTGAGGGAGTTTAAGAGGCTGCTTGCCTCTTAAAAATCTCCCGGCAGGGGAGAGTCCCCTGCACCTCTGGACACATGATTTTGAATAAAATCATGTGTCCGACACTTTTTTGGGGGATGGAAAATTGAGACTTCTGCTCTTTTTTCTGCGAATTTCTGCTCCCGGCTTCATCCGCCTCTTCCCTGCGTTCGGCTCCGGGCGGCATAGTAGCCGCCCCTGAGCAGCCTTTTCTGGCTGCTCAGGCACTCTCTCCGTGCGATGCGCAAG
>JAFVZB010000079.1 GCA_017508385.1 Lentisphaeria bacterium
AAACGCCCCATTACCATCGGCGGATGCAGTGCGAGGCAAGGTCGTGTTTTGCGTATGAGCAGCTGAGGGAGTGTACGACTGTACATGACCGAAGCAGCGCAGTAGCAAGGCACGAGATTGTCCGCAATGCGCCGCCGCCGGAAATTTTTCTTCACAACAAATGGGACAATGAGAATGGGAAAACAAACAGAAAGAAATGAACAATGAACATCATTCAGAAAAATGTAAGGACTCTATCTCTGGATAAGCAGGGGCAGGTCGCATCTGCCGTGCTGAGCTATGTTGCCGGCATGGAACAGGGAGAAAAAAGTGACGATGAAAAGATGCTCAGGCAGGTTTTCGAGCAGGCTCCTGAATCTATCGGCAGTGCGGTCAGGAGCGGAATCGAGCTGCTCGACTGCCGCACTCCCGACGTTTACGAGCTCGAAGTAAGCTACACCACCGTCGCCGCCGAAGAGCCATCGAACAACAGGCGCGCGGCTGCGAGACACGGCGACAAATTCTGGAGCAGCAAATGCACTCTGGCAAAAGAAAAGTGCTACGAAACTCCTGAAAAACAGAAGGTCTTTGCCTCTCCCGGAGCGGCGTACTGCGCAGTCGGCTACTCGACCAACTGGAACGGCAAGTTCGGAGAAGACTCCTCCATCGGAGGCATCGACAAGCTCGTTCCCCGCTGTGAGGAGTTCTGCCGCAAATACATCTTTGCTTCTCAGTGCGATGCCTCTTTCCGTCAGAAAGCCATTGAACTTGTGGGCAAAATCAACAACTCAAGTTTCCGTTCGTGGGCATCATACGAGGTCATGCTTTCGAGCCTTGAGATATCCGAGCCTTTCTGCAACGACCTCAATCAGACTCTGGTCGAGTTGCAGTGCTCCTTTTCGGTGCGCCGCCACCGCCGCAAGGTCGAGTGGTGCGGCATAGAAGTGGGCAGGGTCAGAGGCTGGGATCACCTCTGGGGAACCTTCTACGCCGACCCCGCCAACCGCGACATCAAAAGCGGATGCGCTTTCGTCGGCAGACTCTACGACTCAGGCGACTTCGGCATACTCGGATTGGAGAATTAAAATGGCTAAACACGCAAACACTGTTACCGGATACAACGCTTCAAGCTCAGTTATTCCGGCATTTTCCCCGGTCTCCATCGGTTCTCAGATGTTCACCACCGGCATCAGCGACGACATCTGCATGGAGGTCACTCAGCAGAACCTCGGCTCAGCCAAAACCGTCGGCATCACCACATGCGAACTTGCTCCCGGTTTCGCCGGAACCATCGTCGTTTCCGGAATAGCCAACGCCGTGCTCGCCGAATTTTTTGCTCCCGGCGACACCATTTCAGCCAACGACAAGGGCAGCTGGAACGTCGATGACAAAGGCTCCGTGAGAGTGATATCCCAGGCAGGAAAGGGAGGTATCGGCACCGTACTTATCGGCACAAGCTCCAACGCCGGTGAGAGCTACGACGGTATGTTCACGCTCTACGACCGGAGTAAAGACGGCTCTTTGAAACTCGCCGTTTTCGGAGGCAAAACCGATCTGGGTGAGGTGCTGTCAAGAGATTTTGACATTACAAGCTCCGCCGAAGTCCATCTGCTTGCCGAGTACGTCAGAAACGATGACAACAGCGGAGCTTACCGTCAGATTATCACCACAGATTTCGAATCCGAGAGAAGCAGCGACGAATACGCTCTGTGGCTGCTCGGAAGTGTTTCCGTCTATACCCGCAGGGATGGAACAAAATATCTCAAGCTGACTCAGGAGCACCGTAACGGCATGATCTACTGGGGCTCAAGGTTCTGGATATGACCCGGCAGGCAGATACAGTACAGTCAGCGTGGCAGGCAGCGGGATTTCCCTTCGGGTTCCGCTTCAGAAATCCGATGGAAATTTTCCGCACCATCTGCTCTGCCATGACAGAACGCTCCTGCGCTGACAGCCGCATCAACTGCCACATCGACACCGAAGACAACCGCATCGATGCCGGAGCACTGAAAAATATGCCGAAAAACCTGCGGGATAAAAACTACTGGCATTTCGGCTTTGAGGGGGAAAGCCGCAACCTCTGGTACTTTCTGCAAAGACGCATCTATCAGATAGCATCGTGCTTCTGCGATCCGGAAAAAGCCGACGATTTCGAGCACTACCCCGATCTCGAAAACTGGACTTATGAGAGTCTCGAGGATAAACTCAAAGACGACTGCGTCAGGTTTTCGGCATTCTGTGACCGGGAAAAATTCCTGCTGTTCGTCTGGAAGGTGCTCAACCTCTGCTGCGTGCGCCGGGTCGGAGTTGTCAACGACAACAGTTGCGGATATGTGCGGGAACATCTTGAAATAGCAAGTTATGACAATATTCCCGAAGCTCTGGAGGAGCTGAAAAATACTCCGTACCGCAACGGGCAGAACCGCGGGCAGTTGTTTTTGACACAATGCAACGGGATAGGTGATTACATCCTGCTCCAGAGCAGCGGACGTTTCGTCACCTGGGTCGATGACACAAGACCATGCGACATAAAATTCTACTGTCTGCCGCAGAATGGATACGATGAGTACTCCAATTTCGGTATCGGAGGAATAAAACCCGGCAGGTGGCACTGCGCCGGAAAACCCGATATCTTTGAGACAACAGGAAGAGTCAAAACGGCTGCGGTTGAGTTTCCTTTTCCCGACTCAGAGATCCCGGCAGTTCCCGAGTTGCAGAGAAACAAGTCGCACTCCGTCGGCTTCACGCTGCGGGAGTTCAAAGTCGCAGGCGAAACCTGCTGCGGATACGCCGTCAGGGATTACAGAAATTATTTGAAATATTTTGAAAGGTAAAAAAATGAAAACTATTTTACAAATCCTGCCGTCAGGAGCAAAAGTCGTTGACAAATACGGCAACATCATCGTTGATACTCCTGAAATAATGCTCCACACCAGCGTGGTGCTGGAGTTCGATCTGAGGTCGGAAGAGAGGGTCGAGAGCGGAGAACTCGATCTGTTTTCCCCTGAAAAACTCAACATCACCGGATGGTACTTCGCTCTTGATTGCGATTTTGACCACACAACTTCGCTCAAAATCCTCATCACCGAGGGCATCAGGTGCGAGCTGTCAGAGGGCAGAGCACTGCTGAAAATCCCCATCGCCAATACCGGAACAGCTGAGCTGGTCGCCGATATGAACGGAGCCGCCTCCAAAAGGTACACCGCCGAGATCGGAGGCTTGGATGCCAACGCCAACATGGTCGCCACCTGGCAGTTCCAGATGACCGTGAAGAACCGGATCTTTGCCGGTGAAAACGCTCCGGCACCTCCGGAAGTGACCACTCCTGAATACTACAACGCCATGCAGATCAACAGTTTGCTCAATGCCAAAGCCGATGTCGGAAATGTTTACTCCAAAACCGATATCGACTCCATGCTCGGAAACATCGAACAACAGCTTGCGGAGATATGACAGATGAGTATTATCAGCGAAATCGAGCGTTTACAGCTCGCCAAAAATGACCTCTACAACTCCATCACCGCCAAAGGAGCGGCTCTTACAGTTGAGCAGAGCATCAGCGATTACGCCTCGGCGGTCGATGCAATAACAGTGACAACCGAACTGCCGCAGGTGAGCGTGACCGCCGATGACCTGCTCTCAGGAGTTACCGCCATCGACTCAAACGGAACAGTCGTTACCGGAAATATTCCGACTGTCGAGCTCGCCGTGAGCGGATACAGCGTTTCCATTGCTCCCGGTTACACTCAGGGCGGCTCGGTCACCATCACTCCCGAAGAGCCTGAAGCCGCCACTGTGACAGTCAACAAAAATATCGTCACCATCACTCCGGGAGTCATAGATGAGCAGACTATTGAGATACCTCAGACAACTGCGGTACTCAACGGAAATGTATTTTATGTCAACGCGGGATATGTCGAAAACACCATGCTCACCGTGCCGAAAGCCGAAATCACCTATGAAAACAATAAGGCGATCGTCAGCACCGGTTACGTTGATTCAGAGCTGGTATTCGATATCAGGAATTACTATTTGTGCGACCATTCTCCGGCAACTATAACTCAGGAGGGGGCAAAAATCATCATCGACGGCGAACTCACCTACTCTCACACCATCGAGCTTGCCGCCGCCGCAGTCACCGAAACCGCATCTCAAGTTACCATCACTCCCGGATGGGTGGATAGTGAACTTGTGTTCGGCAAGGGCTCAGCTCTGGTGAAAGTGACGGAGTTTGTCGCTCCGTACGATGCTTACAGCGCAGCAGAGTCGATCAGAGTTACCGGGTTTGCAACGTACGAGGGATATGAAGAAACCGTTGATTACTCAGATTGGAACGGCACTTACAGTGTTACTCCTGAAACAAAGTCCGCAAGAAGCACCGAAAAGCGGGTGTTCAAACACTCTTCGGCAGAGAGGTATCTTTTCAGGATCTACGATCAGGATAACGGAGATTTTTACTGGGTGTTCAATACCACGCCCTCCGCCGATTATCTCTACGATGCCGATTTTTATAACGAAAATCTGGTTAGCGGTTCGTGGCACAGCTATGAGTATGAGACTTCTGCCGCCCTGAGTATCTTTCCTGATAAAGTCAGCTATCCGGCACAGCCGCTCGTCCTCAAAGGAACTGCGGTCAGCGGATTTGACGGAAACTCGTGGCAAAGTGACGGAACAGTCTCGGAGTACAATTCATTTGAAGAGACTCCGCAGGTGAACGGTATCTACGCCGCAAGTGCAGATGGTCTTGTCGGCAAAATGATAGACACAGCCAGCACAGCTGTATCAATATACGGACGTGACAGTTACACCAAACTGCTCCTGCCGTTTGACTCCTCCAGCCCGATGCTCGATCTCTCGCTCGCCCACCGCAGCTGTATCAGCAGCGGAGGAAACGTGGAAACCGGATATGACGGAAAAAGTGACGGATGGTTTTTCAACGGGCAATATATCAAAGTGACGAACAGTGACAACGCTTTTACGTTTGACGGTGACTTTTGTTTTGAAGCCCATATCTTTCCGGTATCCGATGCGCGCCAGTGCATCTTTGCCTATGACCCCGACGGCGTTTTCGGAGTCTGCTTCTCATACAACAGTGACCGCAAAATCAGCGTGTTCCATTCCGGCAGCTGGGGAGATAACCAACTCAGCGATGCCCTCGAACTCAACAAGTGGTATCACCTCGTCATCCAGAGAAAGGCAGGAGTCATATCGTGCCTGCTCGACGGAACAGCGACCGGCTGCACCGTGACCGACACAACAACCGTCGGCGGCGACGGAGAGTATTTCACCCTCGGAATGTGGGGAGGAGATGCCGGAGACTTCGATTCAAGATGGCAGGGCTGCATGGATGAAGTGAGAATATCAAATAAAGCGAGGTACTGATATGAGTGATATCGGACACATAAGATACCTGCGTAAAACCGCAGTATTGCTGGGTTTCAGCGTTCCGGAAAACTTCCGCCGTTACAGTTCCAAAACACTTCTGCGCTGCTACAACGGCGTCGGAGCGCAGTGGATGCCGGGATGGATGCGCAAAATATTCACATATATCTGTCTCCACCTCGAAGCGGCGGCACTGATCCACGACTTTGAGTACACCCGCAAAAAGAAGTCCTACGGTCACTTCACGAAAGCGAACCTGAGATTGGCGTACAACGCCTGCCGCAGCCGCCGTCCGGTGCTCGGAGCGGCATCGGCACTGCTCTGCCAGCTCTTCGGCTGGTACGCCTACAAAAACGGAAAAGGAGCTTCCCGGCAATGGAACACCTTGATGCGATCGTAAAATTGACCACCCTGCTGCTTGGTTTTGCAGGAATAGCCAAGTGGATAGTCCACCGCATCGAGCGTGGACAGCGTGAAGTGATAACCGAACACAAACGTGATTTCAAAATGTTGAAAAAAGAGTTGAAAAAGAGAATATCAAAGGATGAGTGTGACCGCCTGCGCGCACAGTGTCCCTGCAGTGCAGCGAACAGAAAGGAGACAAAATGAAAAAGCTGATAATATCCGTCATATTTCCGTCATTATTGTTAGCAATAAGCGGATGTGCCGGAACGGTAACATATTACGACGAACACGGAAGAGTCGTCAAAAGAGAAAAAGTGACGGATTTTTCCCGTATGATGGATGGAACGAATCAAAAGAGTCAAATGATAATGATAGACGGGACGTGTATAAAATTCGAAGCGAGCGCGACAGCAGGAACGAATTGCACTCCCGGAGTTGCCATAAAATACGCAAACGGAAAAACCGCAATACTCAACATAAAAGAGAAATCGCCCGGAAAAACCGCCGCCGCAATAACCGGAAACTTCTTTCCCAAAACCCTGAAAATAACTCCCTCAGAATTAACCAGGGAATAACTGCAGGCACTGCATAAAAAACGGTCAGGAACAGCACTGAGCTTGTCACCTGACCGTTTTTTTGGCGAATTTTCTTGACTCCGGAATGTCAGAGGTGGATCGTTTGATCTGCAAGTTTCGCTATTTCCGGATTGTGGGTTATCATCAGTATTGTCAATTCCGGATTTTGTCTGCGCAATTCGGTGAAGAGTTCCAATATCTCTTTACCCGTTTTTTCGTCGAGGTTTCCCGTCGGTTCGTCGGCAAGCAGCAGCTGCGGGGAGTTCATCAAACTGCGCGCGATGGCACATCTCTGACGCTCTCCTCCGGATAACTCCGAGGGGTGGTGGTGCATTCTCTCTTTGAGTCCGACGGCTTCGAGCAGCTCTTTGGCTTTACGGTTTGCTTCCGCACTGCCGAGAGTTCCGAACGATGCCGCAAATGCGGTATTTTCCAGCACGTTCAACTCGTTTATCAAATGGTAGCTCTGGAAGATGAATCCTATATTTTCTCCACGGAATTTTGCCGCATTTCTGCGTGACAGCGCGGCAACATCGGTTCCGTTGATGGTGATGCTGCCGGAACAGGGCTTTTCAAGCGTTCCTATCAGGTTGAGCAGTGTCGTTTTGCCGCTGCCGGAAGCTCCGTAAACACAGCACCATTTGCCTTTTTCAAGCGTGAAGTTGAAATTTTTGATGATATCGAGCGTCTTGTCTCCAATCCGGTAGGAGTGACACAAATCTTTGATTTCCAGCATATTATTCATGATTATTCAAACCTCAGTGCCTGAGCAGGATCAAGTCGGGAAGCTCTGAGAGCAGGCAGCAGTGCTCCGACCGTGCAGAGTATGATGCTTGCCGTGACGATCACGGCAACGTCGGAAAATATGATGTTGGCAGGCAGTTCGTTGAAGTAGTAAAACTCCTTTGGAAAGAGGTCTCTGCCGGTGCATTTGCTCACGAAAGATATGATGTCGTTGCGGTAGTGCAGCACCACAAAGCCGAGGAGCGTTCCGCAGATGCTGCCGATGACTCCGATGAGGAAACCCTGCGCCACAAAAACTCCTGCCACAAATTTATCAGTCGCTCCGAGAGCTTTGATAAGTCCGATCTCACGGGTCTTCTGGTAAGCGGAAGTTATCAGGGTGTTGGCAATGCTGAATGCCGCCACGAGCACTATAAATATCAGCAGGAAAAACATCATATTCTTTTCCACATTGAGCACGCCGAGCAGCTGACGGTTTGCCTCCTGCCAGGTTATTACCCGATAGCCGGGCATGGCGAGGCGGACTTTATTGACCAGCTCTTTCTGATCGAACGGGTCTTTGCCCCAGCAGAAAACTCCGGTTGCGCTGCCCCAGAGCAGGTCAAACTGGTCGCAGGCGTCATCTATTCCGGCAAACATGATGATGCGGTCAAAGTCATACTTGCCCATGGAATAGGTACCGCTTACAGTAAACTCTCCGGGCAGATACCCCCTTGACTTGTCGAGCTCGACCGCTCCCTGCTCATTGAAGCGCACCATCGAGGTGAGCTTTTGAGCTGAGTGGATGATTATTCTGTCGCCGACTTTGATGTTCCAGCGGTTCGCCATGGCGGAGCTGATGACCACCTTCCTGCCGTCGAGATCGAGCTTGCCACTGATGATTTTCTTGTCGAGCTCAAGATACTTGGCAAGATCTGAGGAGTTCGCTCCGAACATAACTACCTGGGTATCGAGTCTGCGTGAGCTGTACTGGACGAGCACCGGAGACTGCAACACTGCGGCGGCTTTGGCTCCGCAGTTTTCTATCTGCTTTACCGCAGCATCGCTGTTGCGGATTATTCCATACGGACTCACCACCTGAAAATGAGCCTGGGTTTCGATAAGTTTCTGCTTCATAAGATCGGTAAAACCGGTCATAACGGCAAGCACGATCATCAGGACGGCGACTCCGAGAGTAACGCCGAGGATACTGGTGACGGTGATAAGAGAAACGATGCTGCGCTTGGGCTTCAAAAATTTCCACGCAAGAAATAAAGCACTTCTCATCTCAGCTCCTTTTCAAAAAATTATATTGCTCCGGCGCTGCCGCCTTTGAACCTTACCAGAGCTTCGAGCAATACTGCCGGGTGGGGCGGACAGCCCGGAACGTAAAAATCAACTTTCATTATCTCATCCAGCGGAGCACATATCTCATCGCTTCCGGCAAAGAGTCCTCCGGAAATTGCGCAGGCTCCGTTGGCTATGACGAACTTCGGCTCTGACATGGCATCGTAAGTCTTTTTGAGCGCAGTGAGCATATTTTTTGACACCGGTCCCGTGACCAGCAGACAGTCGGCGTGTCTGGGACTTGCCACGACCTGTATTCCGAGTCTGCCCATATCCCATGCGAGAGTTCCGAGCACGTTGAAGTCGAGCTCGCAAGCGGAGCATCCTCCGGCTGAGACCTGCCTGATTTTGAGCGATTTTGAGCAGAGTTTCGCCATCGGAGTATCTTTTTTTACCACAACTTCGGGCAGCTCCTCACCCTGTTTGACAATGAGGGAACTGCGGTCGAAAGCTCCGAGCCGGTACTCTTTGGTGAATACCACTCCGCACTTGGAGCAGTTGCCGCAGAAGATACATCTGCCCATATCAAGACAATCTTTTCCCAGTGCTCCTGTGGGACAGCACGACGGGTCTAATTTGGCATCTGCTGCAATCACCGGACGTCCTCTGAAACGCTCCGGCAGAGCGGGAGCCGCCGCCGGAAACTTATTGGTGCGGTAGCCCTGAAACAACCTTGCTGACAACGCTCTGAACATTTGGATATCCTCTTTTATTTAAAGATCCACACCGCAGTATGAGAGATTGAAACTCTTGTTGCAGATGGGGAAATCTGATATTTGGGTTCCGCGCATGGCGAGCTCGAGAGCTCTCCAGTTATGCAGACTCGGGTCGATACAGCGGAAAAATTTGATTTTTCCGTTTTCATCGGTGACGGCGTACTGCATAACTTCGCCTCTCCACGCCTCGATCACCGATACCGCAATACGGTTCGGTTGGCAATCTGCCGCCGGAGCACTCTGATAATTACTGTTGAGATCTATGCCTGAGTTGAGTATCTCTTTTATCTCTACGGTCGCCGAAAGTGCTTCACGCTGATAGATTTGAGCTCTTGCCAGAACGCTTCCGGCGTTGGCTGTTCCGGTGATGTACGGTTCGATCGAACCGCTGGCGGGCGGAAAATCGTGGCGGGCATCGCACTTGAGTCCGCAGGCTCTTCCGGCGGCTCCGGTGATACCGTAGAAAGCGGCATCCTCTCCGGAAACGGTTCCGAGATTTTCAAAACGGTCGAGCACGCTCGGAGTATCGAACATGAGTTTGAGGGCATGTTCGAGCTCACGATCGACCTTTTCCATCTTGTCGAGAATTTTTTTGGTCACTTCACGGTCGATGCCGTAACGGACTCCTCCCGGAACGATATATCCCCTGCCGAAGCGGTTTCCGGCAAGCTCTGCGGTGAGATTGAGATATTCACCCCTGATCCTGCCGCAGAAAGAGCTTGTGGGCAGGAACGCAACGTCACCGGCGAGAGCTCCGAGAGTTCCGGTGTTGTTGGCTATGCGCTCGAGAGCAGTGGAAATTATCCGCAGAGCGGAACCTGCCGGAGGAACGGCAACGCCTCCGGAAAGAGCCTCGAGCAGCTGAGAGAAACACCACGCATAGGCGCAGCTTGAGTCGCCGGAAACAGTCTCGATAAGTTTGAGGGCAAAATCGTTGTTGGGAGCCGAAAGAATAAGTTTTTCGATGTTGCGGTGCTGGTATCCGAGGAAGATTTCCAGACGGTGAACCTCCTCACCGAAACACTGGAAACGGAAGTGGCCCGGCTCGATGACTCCGGCGTGAACCGGCCCCACTGCGACTTCGTGAGCCGAACTGCCGCCGAGCTCCTTGCAGACCGCGTCGCCGGGGAGTATCTCTTCTCTCTTCCACGCATCCGGATGGATTCCGCTGTTTCTGATGAACCTGAGCGGCTTGATATCCTCGAAACCTGACGGAATTATTCCGGTACGCTCAGCGATGTCACGCTCGAACCAGCGGAAAGCTCCGCACTCGGGAGTCAGCGCATTGTACGAGCTGCCCACATCGGTCGAGAGCAGTTTGAAACATCTGCGCACCGGGTCGCCGAGAATGCAGATCAGTTTATGGATGTTGCTGTTATCTTTTTTCTCAGCAAACAAGTCGAGCACCCGGCAGCCGTTTTTGACTGCGGTGGTCACGGCACTGCGGAAGGTGTTGAATTCCACACCTGCCAACATTCCGGCATCGGCGGACTGTCCGTTTTCGAGAGTGAGAAAGATGTTGGTGTTCATGGCATTACACTTTCCGCTGTTTGATGGATCACCGTGAGATAAAAAGCTGCTCCCCAGACGAGAGAAATCACCACCGACATGAGTGCCGTGATATCCATTGATACGCCGGGAGCCGCAAGTTTGTTTCTCTCTTTGCCCGAGACCATGCGCAAGGCGGCGTGGAGCATTCCGGCAAAGATGAGAAAGAGCAGTACGATGAGAACCAATGCCTGCCAATCCTTGAGATGCGATATCAGCGCAAGCTCAGTGAGAAAGAGCGGACTCGGAGGCATTCCGCAAATCAAAATCAAACCTCCGAGCAGCAGAACCGCTCTCAAGGGAGATGCGGCGAGCAAGCCTCTGATGCCGTCGATGCGTCTGGTGTTGAAGGTGATGCGGATATTTTCCGATGTCATGAAAAGCGATGACTTGAAAAGCGCATGGCAGAGCAGATGGCAGACGGCGTAATTGGTCAAGCCGGAGACCAGCATCATCATGGCAAGTCCCATGTGCTCGATGCTTGAGTAGCCGAGCATTCGCTTGCAGTCGTACTGGCGGATGACGAAGAAAGCGGCGACGGCGACCGAGAGGAAACCGAGAGCCAGCAGCAGGTCGTTGCAGAAAGCTCTTGCCGCTTCAGGAGCGATTTCCAGTATGCGCACGATCGCAAGAAAACTTGCGTTCAGCAGAGTTCCGGATATCAGCGCACTTGCAGGGCCGTGGGCTTCGCTGTATGTATCGGGTATCCAGTTGTGGAACGGAGCAAGGTCGGCTTTGGTACCGTATCCGGCGAGGATGAAAACAAAACCTGCTTTGAAGAGCATCGGGTCGAGCTGGAGCTGTCCGAGAGTGTCAAGCGAGAGCCCGGGAGCGCATCCATCCGGAACACTGCAGGCGATAAGCAGAGTTCCGAAGAGAGCGAAACCGATGCCGACCGAGCAGATGAGCAGATATTTCCACATCGCCTCGATGGCTCCGGAGGTGCGGTGGTAGATGATGAGCGGAGCGGAAAACAAAGTAGTCGCTTCGATCGCCACCCAGAGAAGTCCGAGGTTTCTTGCGGCGAGCACCATGGTCATCGAACCGAGAAAAGAGAGCATGACTCCGCAGTAGATGCTTTGACGGAACAACGGAGTTTTTCCATCACTTTTCATTATTTTATCGTGTTTGACGAAATAAATTGACGAAATCAGGAATATCAGCGATATCAGCACCAGAAAGAGACGGGAGTCTCTGTTGAGGTCGAGCATAAGGTGAAGACGGTGGATGCCGCGGGGAAAAAGAGTTCCGTCACCGTCAAAAATGTTGCCGGCAAAATATGACAGCACTGAAACCGTCAGATGGAAAAACGCTCCCGTGATAAGAATGGACGATGCACTCTTTCTGCCCCGCAAAAGGGCGAGCAACGAAAAGACGAACGGAGAAAATACCGGCAGAATTATTGAAAGAATAGTGTTCATTTTAACTCCTTATCAGCTTCCGGCTCTCTCAGTTGGTGCAGACGGTCGATATCGACATGTTCAAACGCGCGGTTGATCTGGAATGTCGCAATACCCATGATAAACACCAGTACAAATACGTCGAGCAGGATTCCGAGTTCGATGACCAGTCCGTAGTGAACAGCCATTCCTGATGCGAAGATGGCTATACCGTTTTCAAAGATGAGAAAACCGATCACCTGAGTGATAGCCTTCTTGCGGAAAATAATCAGCCATAATCCGGTGAACATGGTAATAAGGGAAAGCGCAGTGAGCATGGCACTGCGGCTGCACACCGCAAAGGCGGCGGCGGTAACGCAAGCCACGGCGACAAGAGAGATGCTGTAACCTGCCAGCGGTTCAAGTTCACGGCTGGCTCCTGAACGCAGCACCGCTTTTTTGAGCAGCAGCGGCAGGATAAAACCTTTGACGGCGAAGTTTATCGCAGAGAGCACGGCGATCTCAACTCCCCCGTGGGAAAGCAGGAATCCGAGCACACTCAGAAGCATACCCTGCAAAGCTGCAAGCTTGATGCAGTGGAAAATTCTGCTGGCTCCGGCAAAAGCGAAGTTCAACCCCAGCAGGATAACAAAGATGATTTCAACAGCGGTATTCATTTATAAAGTCTCCCAGATGAGCAGAGCCAGTGCGGCGAGCTCGATGGCAAAAGCTCCGACCAGATAGTGCGGAACTTTGAGCATACGGAATCTGGCGGTGACCGACTCCACCACTCCGATGGCGGCGGCGACGATGAAAACTCCGATCCAGACTATCCAAATCGGCTGCGAAGGCATGAGCATCATCACCATGAACTGAGCAAACACCCACAGCTTCACCGCCGCTGCGTAGTGGATGATTCCGAGATCTATGCCGCTGTAATCGAGGATCATCGCCTCGTGGATCATCGTAAGTTCAAGGTGAGTTTCGGGGTCATCCGCAGGAACACGGCAGTTTTCAGCGAGCATGACCAGAAAGAATCCGATCGCCGCCAGCAGAACCGCCATGGAGGCGAGCCCCCTGTTCATGTTGTTGACCGCAAGTGAGGAAAAAATTCCTGAAAGCGAAAGCTCTCCGCCCGAGTGCAGAGTGAGGACTCCGAGCATCGCCATGATCGCACATTCGGAAAAAATCGCAAAGTGCAGCTCACGGGCACTGCCCATTCCGGCGAAACTTGAGGCGGTATTCATTGCCGCCAGCACGGTGAATGCCCGGGCGAGGGCAAGCAGGTAGATGAAAAGCAGCATATCTCCGTCGAAAGAGATCAGCGCATTGTACTCCTGACACGGCAGGATGGCGAGGGCGCACACCACCCCGACGAGAGTGATGCATGGAGCGATCTGGAAAACTCCGCTCACACTGGTGCTGTAAATGACTCCGCGCCTGAGCAGCTTGAAAATATCATAGTAGAGCTGAAAGAGCGGAACACCCTTTCTTCCGGCAAAGAACGCCTTGACCTTGGCAATGATGCCGAAGAGCAGCGGAGAGAGCAGTAAAGCGGCAGCGATGTTGGCAAACCGGAAACAGTTGTTGGTCATCATCAGTTGGCTCCTCCTGAAAAGTACGCCCATAAAAGCATGATGAAGAGGGCGCATACCATTACTAATATATAGAAGTGCAGATATCCGGTCTGGAAACGGTGTATCTTTTCAGACCATCTGGCAGTAACTCTGAAGATGAAGTTCCAGAATATCCGGTCGGCGAGGTCGCTGCCCTGCTCACCTGAAATCGCAAATCCCCGTTTGCGGCTGACGATTCCGAAGAGCGGAGAGAAGAAGTCGGTGATGCTCTGCACCAGAGCACTCGAGGTGTACTGCATGCGGGCGGTCGGCTTGACGTAACCGCAATCCCAGGTGGGAGAAAAGAGCACCTGACGTCTGCGGCGCAGACGGCGGACGGCAACACAGAGCAAAAACGCCACAACTGTGATGATGATGTTCATCCGGCAGAGCGGACTGAGTATGGATGTAACTCTTGTAACAGCAGCGTCGGAAATTTCCGGCTTGAGCGAGATAAACGGAGTAATTGCCCGCAGCACAAAGAGTGCCATCTTGTCGGCGAGAAGCATGATTATCAGCGATGGAATGAGGGTGATGAACATCGCCCTGCCCATCAGTGAACTCTCGGTTTTTGCGGCTTCAAAAATTTCGCTGTCACGGGGTTCTCCGAAAAAGACTCCGGATGAGGCGCGGATGAGTGAGGCAAGAGCAAAAGCTCCCGAGGCACCGAGAATGACGATTCCTGAGGCGCAGAAGAGAGCAATCGGCACACTCTTGGCTCCGGCGAGACCGGCGAAGAGAGCGACGTAAATGATAAGTTCACTGATAAAGGCGTTGAACGGAGGCAATCCGGCAAGAGCGAGCGAAGCCATGGTGAACATCTTGCCGGTGGATGGCATCTTGCGGATGAGACCGCCGAGCTTGTCAGCATCGAGACAACCGCTTGAGTGGTAAACGCTTCCGGCACCGAGAAAGAGAGCACCCTTGAGACTTGCGTGGTTGATGAGGTGCATGAATGCGCCGAGGAATCCGAAAAACTCCAATCCGGGCAGCTGGTAAGCCTTGCCGATGAGTCCGCAACCGATGCCGAAGGTGATGATGCCGCAGTTTTCGACAGTGGAGTAGGCTAAAATGGCTTTGATGTTGCGCTTGGTGAGACTGAACATGATTCCGGCAAGCGTGCCGATGATGCCGAGGATACCGAAAGTCCAGCCGCATGACTTGGCGGAAACGTCATAAAATGTAAGGATTCCGAAAATTCCGAGATTGACCATGGCTCCTGACATCAGAGCCGATACCGGAGCCGGAGCGACCGGGTGAGCCTTGGGCAGCCAGACGTGGAGGACCGGAAAACCTGCCTTGAGTCCGAAACCGAGCAGACCGCAAACTAAAGCTGCAATGCCCGCATGGGTGAAAGAGAACATCAAAAGGAGTCCGCCCGCCTCACAACTCAAAAGATATATCCACGAGGCCCGATCGACGCCACGGGTGCGGAAGTCGAAGTAAACGAGCATAAAACTTGCCAGTCCCATGATCTCCCACGCGAGCAGGAATGAGATGCGCGAAGTAAAGAAGATGCAGCACATCATGGCGAGCAAAGTAAGATTGTAGGCAAAATAGTAAACGCCGGTGAGTCCGTGTTTGGGAGAGTTGCCGATATACCTTACGCTGTGGAGTGCGCCGGCAAAACCGATGAGCGCAACTGGAATCAGGAAGATGGCACGGAATGCACTGAAAAGACACGGAATATTGCCGGGTAAAATTCCGGCGAAAGATTGACCTGTAAAGAGGCTCCAGACGGCAATGCCGAGAGCAATGAAAGAGGCGGAAACGGCAGAAACGACGCCGAAGAAAGATGCTATGAAAGATTTGGGAGTGGAAATCAAAGACAAAACCGCTCCGGCGGCAAGAGAAGCAAACACGATTGCAATATATACCATGATGGACTGACTTCCGTTTGAGCACCGGACTTTTTTTGCCGCCTGCCGCAGTCAAACCTCAGCCGGAAGATAACCGGCAAAAGCTGTTGCCGATATCCCGCCCTTTATTTTGCCCGCCTGACCTGCAACTCAAAGTACGGAGCATCCCTAAACAAAAAAACCGGAAGAGTATTCCGGAATAAAAACGATGGCATCTCCACCCGGATTCGAACCGGGGTTGGCGGGATGAGAACCCGCTGTCCTAGGCCTCTAGACGATGGAGACACGTCTTAAACGTTGCTATAATATACCACCGAAAAACAAAAATGCAAGCCGTAAAACTTCCAAAATGCAGTTTTTCTATGATTTTTTAACGCTTATCGGGGTGAACTCCGATGACGAATTCGCCTTTCCAGTCTCTTTTTATGGCGGCGAGTTCGGTCGCTGTTCCGCGGAGTATCTCTTCGTGCAGTTTCGTTGCCTCTCTGATGATTGCGCATTGGCAATCGGGTGCGAGCTGTGACAACGCTTCGAGCGTTTTACTTACACGGTAGGGCGACTCGAAGAAAAAGGTCGTCATTCCTGACTCGAGTATCTCACTCAGGAACTTTTCGCGCTGTGCCGATTTCACCGGAGCAAACGCTCTGAACACAAATTTATCCACCGGAAGTGCCGATGCCGTCACCGAAAAGGTCACCGCTGATACTCCCGGAACCACCACTACGGGTATCTCCCGCTTCACTGCCTCTCTCACCAGCAGAAATCCCGGGTCCGCCACCGACGGAGTTCCCGCATCCGAAACCAGGGCTATCGAACTGCCGCTCTCTGCCATGTCAAGAAGTGAATCCACCTTGCCGTGCTCGTTGAAGGCGTGGCAGCTCTCGAGCCGGTTATGGATATCAAAGTGCGAAAGCAGTTGTCTTGTGTGGCGGGTATCTTCGGCGGCGATGAGATCGACCTCTTTGAGGATACGCAACGCACGCAGGGTGATATCTTCAAGATTGCCGATCGGAGTACTTACTATATAAATTGTTCCTGCCATAATGCTTTTTTTTCCTATTTTACCGGCTCCTTTGTCACCAGAAGTCCGTCGAGTCCTGCCGGAACGACCAGATGTCCTTTCCAGAAGCGGGCTCTGTCGGGAGTTCCTGACAAGTTGAGCGCATATTTTTTTAATTCCACCGGATTGGCGGGGTTGCTGAAATCAAATACTCTCACCGTTCCTTTGACTCTTCCGGTGAAAGCGACGATGTTTCCGTTTGCTGTGGCTGTTCCGTAAGTCGATTTGTGCGGAGTAAATACGCAATCCGCTCCGTATTTTGCCGGGTCGAGCAGGGTGTATCCCCGTCTTGACGGAGCGAGGAACTTGCCGTTCAATACCGTCCACCCCTCGGACTGACCTGATACGTTTTTCTGAAGAGTTGTTTTGGCGGCAAGTTTTGCGGTATCGCCGCTCACATCGAACCAGAGCGTTCCGTAATTACAGTAGTGGACGGGCAGAACTCCGTTGATGTCATCGTCGGGCAGAGCGTCTCCGTAAAGCAGACGGGTGAAGTGCTCTCTTGCGGTCAGGGCAAGCTGCTTTGCGGTATCGGCAAAATATATCCACGACGTGCGGTCGGAAAAGGCAAGCATATTTCCGTTCGTTGGCTTCATCAGCATCTGGACATCGGGAGTGAATATTCGCCCGGTTCCGGTAAGGGAAAATGTGTTTTGGCTGTAAAGTTTTTCCAGCGTGTTGTCACTCTTGATTTTATAGACGATCACTCCGTCAAATCCGGCGGCGCAGTAGAGTTTGTCACCGCTTACTGCGACATCGAAGGTGCGGGCTGTCGGAATCGACTGCCTGATTTTACCGCTTGCAAGATCGAGCAGTTGCAAACCTCCGGACGAACAGGCAACGTAGGCTGTGTCATCTTTGATTGCCACCCGGCGCACAGTGTGCTTGAAGTCGAAGCGGCGGTAGTGTTCGAACTCTTTTTCCGCCATACGGGGAACGGTGATCTTTTTTTGCGGACGGGGAGCGGAAAAGGTCACTCCATCAACCGGAATAACTGCCAGACCGACTCCCTGAACGGCGGCGTACACCACATCTTTGCCGAGTTCGATATCGGCAACGCAGGCCGGAAGTTTCCGTTTGCCGAACTTGACTTCGGGAAACACCGCACGGGATTTGATGACCGGATTTTTTTTATCTGTCACATCAACGATGAAAACTCCGTTGTGAGTGTCGGCGACTGCGGCGGTGTTGCCGCTTACCCGAACCGTCCAGAAATCGTTTCCGGTGACGTGGAAACGGGGAAACTTCAACACTGAGAGCTTTTCAGGAGACCGCGGATCAGCCAGCGAAAAAATTTCCAAGCCGTGTCCGCAGCCGAAACCGGATTTTTTATCTTTGCTGCGGCTGTGGTGTCCGGTGGCGGCGTAGCAATAGTTGCCGACGACATCGACTCCGTCGCCGTAACCGTCGAGCGGTTTTTGGGCGATGATGCGGGGCTCAGCCGGATTTTTCATGTCGATGACCGTGAGACACGATGCTCCCCAGTCTCCGACGTAGAGCAGGGAGTCTTTATAAATACACGACTGCGCCTCATGGGTTCTTTGGAGCGACACCGGACGGGGGTTTACCGGGTCGGTGATATCGAGGGTCTCGATTCCGTATATCCGCTGGGCACAGAAGAGCAGATTTCCGGCGATGTCTATTCCGGTCGCCATCTCAACGGTGTCGTAAACTCCGGCGACTTCGGGTTTGAGCGGATTTTTTATGTCGATGATGGTGATGCCCGAGGCACGTTTTGTGAGGTAGAGATAGTCGCCTGAGTGCGCCATCTGCCTGCCGGGACCAACTCCTTTGAGCACAGCTTTCTTCACCGGCTCAAGCGGATTTGATATGTCATAGACGGTCAAGTCACGTTTGCCCGCCGAAAAGAGATATCCCTTGGCTGTCTCGAGCGCACGGGAGTCATCGTTTCCCCTGAGCAAAGTGTACTTTGCCGGAGCTCCGAAACGCTCCTGCGCCATACCAACCGCCGCTGCAACAATCAGAAAAAACAGCAGAATTTTTTTCATTTAACGCACCTCAAAAATAAAAGTTTTTTTTCTGATATGGGGAGATGATGCGGGGAAAGCGGGAAAACTTCTTTTCACGGGAAAAGAAGTTTTCCCTCTCTCCCCGCGCCCCTCTCTCCCTTTCAAGAAAAGCGGGATACTTTTTTATTTACCTTTACCTACCCTTGTCGGGAACAGAGCCAAAACAAAAAGTCCTTCGCTTTGGCGGCAAAGGACTTTCTGTTGTAACGCAACCTCTTACGCAATAACTGCGAAGTTGCTGATCTCGTTGTTCTCAACTCTGGCGTTGAGATCGACCCAGTTGTCGGCATTGGCTGCTCCCCAGTAGCCGAGTCCGCCCCAGCCGCTGATGAGTTCACGCAGGAGGATATCCTCTTTGCCGTCGCCGTTGTAGTCGCCGACTGCGGCGACTTCCCAGTTGCCTGCCTCGACCTGACCGACCCAGCGCTGATCGGATGATTTACCGTTTTCCCAGGCGAACATCTGACCGTTTTTGTTGTTCATAACGATGATATCGTCGATTCCATCGCCCTTGAAATCACCGATGGCAGCGATTTCCCAGTCAGCCATGACAGCTCCGGCGGCATCGGCTGCCTGACTCCATGACCACTTGTTGAAGGTGATGTCGCTGTTGTTCCAGATGCAGTAGGTGTTGTCGGCTTTGTTTTTGATGACCAGACTTTCGGTGCCGTTGGCGTTGCCGAAGTAACCTGCACCCACCAGCTCGATGTTGTTGCTTGCGGGATTGTCAACGTGCCAGATGTCACGGTAGGTGACTCCGTCGAGGACAACTCCGAAACTGCCCTTCTCGTCGCAGATGATGATGTCGTCGAACTCGTTGTTGTTGAAGTTGCCGACGGCTTTGACCGAGAAGTTTGCCTCAACGTGACAGAGTGAAATGTATCCGTAGCTGGGATCGGCAATGTTGCTCCAGACGGCGAAGGTGTTGTTCTGCTTGTTGTAGAGCAGGATTCCGTCGGTGTCGAGAGCAGTACCCTTGAAACGTCCGGTACCTGCGACCGCCCACTTGTCGGTGCAGCATACACTGCCGGTTCCGCAGCAGCCGCTCCAATCCCAGATACCCTTCCACTGGGCGGGAGCATCGGGAGAAGTTGCGACCATTCCGACCGCTCCGCGATGGGCATCCCAGGCGATGATTTGAGAGACTTTGTTGCCGCTGATCGAGGAACGCTCCTGCTCGCTCACCTTGAGGGTGAGGTTGCCCGCACTCTGTTTGAGCTCGTAGAGCATTCCGTCGTAATAGACGTTGCCGCCGTTGGTGGTCAGAGTGACAACTGAGCTGCCGCTTGCGTTCTTGACGCTGACGGTCTTGTTGAAGCTCTGAGCACCCTGAGCCAGCTTGTAGATACCTGCGTTCTCGAAGTTATCGACAGTGATGGTGTAAGTGGGAGCTCCGTTGACCAGAGAGATGTTGTTGATGATGTAGCCATCGTTGGCGGAACGTCCTGCAACACCGAAGTCGATGGTGGTTCCGGCAGTGGCGATCATGCTGTTGCCGGCGGCGATGTTGATGGTTCCGCTGTGGACGGCGTTGCCTGACAGGATATAGCTGCCGCCGGTGATGACGGAGTTCTGCACCAGAGCTCCGTTTTCAGCGGTGAATGAACCGGCAACGAGGTTGACGGAGTTGACTTTTCCTGCGGCGGTGACTTTTCCGCCCTTGATGGTGATGCCGTCGGCGGCAGCACCCTTGGTCAGAGTTACATTGCCGTTGTTGACGGTGGTATCGTTGACGGTTCCGCCGTTGTTGACGTAGAGTTCACCGAATGACTTGACCACGGTTCCGTTGGCGGTGGCATCGTAGATGAACATATCTCCGTCGTGGACCTGAACATCGTTCACGACCGCTCCGCTGCGGGCGAGGATCATGGCGTTGTTGTTGATTTCAGCACCGTTGACCGTACCGGCAGAGGCTCTGATCTCTCCGGCGGAAACGTTGACGTTTTCAGCAACTCCGCCATTATATATATTGAGAATGGCTGAGCTCTGCACGACCACTTGAGCAGCGGATTGATTGCTGTAAAGATTGGCGGTCTCGTGGCAGGAGACAACTGCTCCTGTGATCAGGAACTTGTTTGCGCTGTGTTTGCTCTTGGCGGTGAGACCGTTGATGACTGCTCCGCTCTCGAAGTTGATGGATTTGACGATACCGCCATCCTGAACATCGACTTCTCCGTGGAGTTTGACGGTGGTGTTGCTGATGGTTCCACCGGCGAGAACGACGGCGTAACCTGCATTGATGATGCTGTTTTCATCAACTGCTCCGTCACGGACAACGAGGTTTCCGTCACGGTTGATGATGTTGCCGACACCCTTTGCTCCGCCATCGATGTAGAGAGCTCCGGAGTTGACGTTGACCGCCTGAGCAGTACCGCCTTTGGAAACGGTGACTTTGGCGTTGTCTTCGATTTTGCCGCCCAGCATCAGACCTTTGTCGTAAATATAGACGGTTCCTTTGCCGCTCACGGTGACGTTACCGGCAGTACCGCCTGCGTAGGCGTTGACACTTCCTGAGGTGACTTTGATGTTGTCGGTCCTGCCGCCTGAGCTCACGGTGATTTTGGCTCCGTTGGAAATGGTGGTATCGGCGACGACTCCGCCGCTCACTGCGGTGAGATTTCCGCCGACGGCGATATCGTTGGCACGGGCGACACCGCCTGAGCTCACGGTGACGTTACCGTTCTGCTTGATGACGGTTCCGGTTGCGGTTCCGAAAACGTTGACTTTACCTCCGCCGCTGACTACGGTCGCTGTTGCGGCAGCTCCGGCACGGAGATCGAGAGTTCCTGCGTTGTTGACCTTGACTCCTGAGGCTTTGTCTCCTGAGTTGAGGTAGGCTTTGGCGTTGGCTCTGACCGTTGCGCTTGAGTAGTTGAGTCCGTTGACGTGGGTGATATCCTCATCGGCTGAGATGCCGTTGATGACTGCGTTCTTCTTCTGCTGAACAGTTCCGGCAGCGGCACGCAGCTCTTCGATGATAGAGCCGCTGGAAATGACCGCTTTTCCGCCTGCGATGTAAGCTGAAGTTGCTTTGCCTTTGGAAAGCACAGTGAGAGTACCGTTGGCGTTGATTTTTCCGCCGACAGCCTCGCCGCCGCTGGAAATCACCATGTTTCCTGCGTTGATGACCGCACCTGAAGCCACGCCGCTGTTGACGACTTCAACGAGTCCGCCGTTGTTGATGGCACTGACTGCAGTACCGCCCTTGGCGATGGTCATGGTCGCTCCGGAACTCACCAGAGCTGAAACGACTTTGCCGCCGCTGGAAACGGTGGCTGATTTGTTCACAACTGCGTTTGAAAGCACCATTCCCTCGGTCGAGGTCTGGGTGGCAGTAACTTTGAAACCGTCGATCTCGGCACCCTGTTCGGCGGTGAACACGGCTCCGGAGGCGATGACGAGCTTATCGGCATCGGCGGTGCGGCGGATGATAACTTTTGCTCCTGAAGTTGCGGCAATGCCGTCAACTTTGCCTGCGGCATCAATGATACCGCCGCTGGAAGCTGCGAGCACGGCTCCTGAAGCTCCGCTGTAAATGATCGCCTTGCCGTCGGCTCCGACGACTCTGAGGTTCTCTCCGGTCGCTCCGGAATAGATGTGGATATTGCCGCCGCTGGAAACGACTGCTCCGCTTGCGGCAGCTCCGTAACGCACATGGGCATTGCCCTTGTACTCGATTTTGACGTTCTGAAGAGCCTGACCTGAGAGGACTTCGCCTGAACCGTACTTGCTGACATTGGCGTTGGCAATGACGACTCCGCCGCTGGCAACCGAGTAACTTCCGGTGATGTCGAAACCGTTGATGCGTGCTCCGGCGGCGACGGTGGCAATCATGATACCGCCTGCGGCAGCTTTGAGCTCACCGCCCATGGTTCCGCCGGAAATGATACCGCCGGAAACAAGTCCGATGTGAGCACTGGTTGAGGCGTTGAGACTTCTCACTACTGCGCCGTTGGAAATGGTGGCATTACCGCCCTCTGCGAGTGAAAGACCGTTGACGAACGCACTCTCGATGATGAAATTACCGTCATCGCTGACGTTCACTGAGTAGGCGGAGGCGTTCTTGATTTCCATGTCGCCGCCCTCCTGGATCCTCACACCGGAAACGACTCCGTTGTTGAAGACTTCGAGATCGGCTTTGTAACCGACGGTCACGTTGTACGCAGAACCGCCTTTGGTCACGGTAAGTTTATCGCCGTGCTCCAAAGAGGCACCGTTCAGGACATCGCCATCGCTGATTTTGGTTGAAGTAAACATTTGTTCTCCTTCTCGACTGAACTGCGGAACTCAGGATTTTTCCGCAAACCGCAGAGCAGTCCGCTTTTGATATATTTAATTATAACTTATTTTCAATCAACAGTTTACCGGAAAATTCAACATTGAAAACACTCCGGCAGTGCATTACCTAAGCAATATACACCTTACATACAATACATTACAAACAACTCATTTGCAAGCGTTTTTTTTATTTTTTATTTATTTTAAGAGGGGAAAGAAGAAAAATTTCCGGCGGCGGCGCATTGTGGTCAATCTCGTGCCTTGCTGCTGCGCTGCTTCGGTCATGTACAGTCGTACACTCCCTCAGCTGCTCGGGCGCAAAACACTTTTCTTGACTCACACTGCATCCGCCGATGCAAACAAGCCGTTTTGTGTTTTGCCGCAACCCCAATCTTTTACATATTTCACATAAATCAGGACTTTATCAAATAAAAAAGTTCCCCGCTTTTCTTGAAAGGGTGAGAGGGGCGCGGGGAGAGAGGGAAAAATTCTTTTCTCGTGAAAAGAAGTTTTCACGCTTTCTTTCGCATCATCTCCCCATTCAGGAACAAAGCTAAAAAGAAAAAAATCCAACGACGCCTGCATCGGCGCAAACAACAGCGTGCAACATACCCATACTCAAAAACAAAGCATAAAAGTATCCCGCTTTTCTTGAAAGGGTGAGGGGGGCGCGGGGGGAGCGGGAAAAATTCTTTTCCCGTTGAAAAGAAGTTTTCCCGCTCCCC
>JAFVZB010000080.1 GCA_017508385.1 Lentisphaeria bacterium
CGGCGCATTGTGGTCAATCTCGTGCCTTGCATGTACAGTCAGAGGCGTAAAGAAGAAAGACGACCGGCGGCGGCGCATTGCGGACAATCTCGTGCCTTGCTACTGCGCTGCTTCGGTCATGTACAGTCGTACACTCCCTCAGCTGCTCATACGCAAAACACTTTCCTTGCCTCGCACTGCATCCGCCGATGGTAATGGGGCGTTTTGCGTTTTGCCGCAACCCCAATCTTTTACATATTTCACATAAATCAGGACTTTGTCAAATAAAAAAGTTTCTCCGCTTTTCTTGAAAGGGAGAGAGGGGCGCGGGGAGAGAGGGAAAACTTCTTTTCTCGTGAAAAGAAGTTTTCCCTCTCTCTTTCGCATCATCTCCCCATATCATGATTTAATAGAATTTAAATATATTTTCCTTTGAAAATCAGCGGAAAACGTGGTATATTTTGGCTCGTATTTACCAACAGGAATGTACCATGCCGCAAAACAAAAATAAAATTGTCCGTGACCTCACTGAGGGCAATGTCACTCTTACGATGCTGACTTTTGCCGCTCCGCTCTTTCTTTCGAGCCTGCTCCAAACCGTGTACAACGTGACCGATATGGTCATCGTGGGCAGAACCGTCGGCAAAGAGGGATTGGGGGCGGTTTCCATCGGAACTGATATCCTGCATTTTCTCTGCTTTATCGCCATGGGATTTTCAAATGCAGGTCAGGTGATAATCTCACAGCTCATCGGAGCAGGCATGCACGAGCGGGTGCGCCGCACCATCGGCACGCTCTTCACCTTTCTCGGTGCGGGGGCTCTCATCATCACCGTTGCCGGACTTTTTCTGCTCGACAATATGCTCGACTGGGTGAATACTCCGCCCGAAGCGAGGGCGTACACCCGCAACTATCTTGCCATCTGTCTTTGCGGAATGATTTTCCTTTACGGCTACAACATCATCAGTGCCATTTTGCGCGGAATGGGCGACTCCCGCCATCCCTTTATCTTTGTCGCCGTTTCAGTCTTTGTCAACGTGGTGCTGGATATCGTTTTCATCGTCCACTTCAAGTGGGGTGTCGTGGGAGCGGCTCTTGCCACGGTCATCAGCCAGATGATAAGTTTTTTCTGGTCACTTGGTTTTCTCTGCCGCAACCGCAAACACTTCGGATTTCACTTTACATTGGCAGAGTTCACCGTTTCCCGTGAGGCGTTGAGACCGCTGGTGAAACTGGGTGTTCCCATGGTCATCCAGAGTGCGGCGATAACTTTTTCGATGCTCTTTGTCAACTCGTACATCAACACTTACGGAGTAGTCGCCACCGCCATGACCGGAATAGGCAACAAGCTCTCGAGCATCGTCAACATCGTCAATATCGCCCTCTCTGCCGCCGGAAGCACCATGATAGGTCAGTGTATCGGAGCCGAAAAGTATGAGCGTGTTCCCAAGGTGCTCAAGGTCTCATTTTCAATAAACGGACTCATCGCCGCCGCCGCAGGAATAATTTGTGTGCTCTTCCCCAAAATGGTATTCGGTCTTTTTACCACCGATGCCGAGGTGCTGAAAATGGCGATGACCTATGTTCCGGTACTGCTTCTGCTTTTCGGAGGCGGAGCGCTGCGTCCTCCGATGACCAGTCTGATAAACGGTTCTGGCAACTTCAAGCTCAATCTTGCCGTGGCTCTGCTCGACGGAGTGTTCATGCGCATTTGTCTCTCTCTGTTGCTCGGCATCACCATCGGTTACGGAGTTTACGGTTTCTGGTACGGTCATGCGCTTGCAGGATTTACTCCGTTCGTTATCGGCGGATGTTACTTCCTCTCGGGCAGATGGCGAACCCGCAAGTACATTATCGGTAAAAAAACAGTATAAACTCCGCAGAAAAGTTGACAAAGAGTTAATTTGTGTTATAGTAAATAGAGTTGCGTCGGAGCAATTTAACCTAAAAAGGAGTAATATATGAAAAAAATCATCTGTCTGATTGCCGCATTTGTGCTGGCAATTCCATCATTTGCAGCCACCTTTCAGGAGGTCAACGCTTTCATCAAAGAGAAAAAATGGAGCGATGCCGAAAAGTCCTGCCGTGAGCTGATAAGCGAAATCAAAAAGCCTGCCGATATCTTCATCGCTTACAACAAGCTGATGATGATAATGCGCCGTCAGAACAAAAATGCCGAGCTTATCGCCGATGCCGATGCCTTTCTTGCCAACTGCAAAAACGATCAGCACGCCGCCGCCATCCTGATTTACAAGGGTATCGCCCAGCGTGCCGTCAAACAGCGGGTCGAATCGCTCGATACTTTCAAACTCGCCGTTGACAAGGCGAAAGACGGATACTCCGCAAGAGAGGCGGCGTTCTACTTTATTGATACCGCTCCATCGGTCAAAAAATACGCCGAGGCTCAGGAGATGTACAACCGTGCCGCCAAGTTCAAAGGAGCTGACAGTGATGCCCGTCTCCACGCCGCCGGAAGCTATGCATTTTTCTACGACCGCAAGTATGATGAGGGGCTCGCCATCCTCGACAAACTTGATGCAATCGAAAATCTCTCTGTCGGCCACAAAGAGACCAGTCTGAGATACCGCGGCAACATCTTTGCCTACAAGAAAAATCACCAGGAGGCAATCAAGTGTTACGACAAGGCTCTCGAGCTCAAACTCGATGCCTACCGTGAGGGACGCATCACTTGGTTCAAGGCTCAGAGTCTGGAAAAACTCGGCAAAAAAGCCGAAGCTCTCGAGTGTTACAAAAAGGCGGCTGCCTACAAGGGCGATGCCTATTTTCAGCGCAATTCGGTCATGATGATCAAAAAACTTGAAAAATAACTGAGGAGATTTTTGGATGAAAAAGATGATTTCTGTCTTTGCCGCCGCCGTCATGGCGTCAGCATTTGTTGCCGAAGCAGCTCCGGTGATGAACGACGGCTGGAGCCTGCTCAATTCCGGAAAGTTTCAGGAGGCTGAAAAGGTGTTCCGCACCATCGCTTCCCAGCCCGGTCAGAGTTACAACGGCACCATCGGCACCATGTTTGCCCTGCGCCGCCAGAGAAAAAATGAGGATGTGATAAAAGAGGTCGATGCATGGGTCAAAAATAATCCCAAAGCCACCGCCAATCAGAAAACCCATCTCATCTGTTTCAAGGGCAACGCCCTGCGTGACCTGGGTAAAATCGATGAGGCTCTTGCCGCATACAAAGCCGGTTTTGATTTGAAGGGTACCAACTATACCAGAACCGACTGCGCCAAAGAGTACATCCAGACCGCCGGAAACTGCGGAAAAGTCGCTCTGGCTATGGCGATGTATGAGGAGGCGATCAAGGTTCCGAATGCAGATAAAAACCTCGGATTTCTCGCCAACTCAGCGTGGCTGATGTGGAAAGCCAACAAGCCGGACCCCGGCTTGGAGCTCCTGAAGAAAGCTGAGGCTCTCAAATTGACCGATGGCTGGAAAGAGACCATTTACCGTTATCGCGGATATCTCTACCGTGACGGCAAAAAAGATTACGAAGCAGCGGTAAAAGCATTCGAGCAGGCTCTCGCTGTCAACGGTTTGACCGAAACCCAGAAAGCCGTGCTCTGGAACAACATCGGAATGGCTTACGAGCGTGACGAGGAGTACGAAAAAGCGGTTGAGGCTTTCAAAAAGGTCGGAACTTTCAATGCGAAAGGCTGGTTTATGAAGTCCGCCGCAAATGCGGCAGTACGTCTCCAGAAGAAAATCGACGCCGGAGAGTGATAGAGCTCTGACGGATAAAAAAAATTATTGTCACATTTGTTGTGAAGAAAAATTTCCGGCGTCGGCGCATTGTGGTCAATCTCGTGCCTTGCATGTACAGTCAGAGGCGTAAAGAAGAAAGACGACCGGCGGCGGCGCATTGCGGACAATCTCGTGCCTTGCTACTGCGCTGCTTCGGTCATGTACAGTCGTACACTCCCTCA
>JAFVZB010000008.1 GCA_017508385.1 Lentisphaeria bacterium
ACGTGATTCCATAATCCACATCGTTGGGGCTTGTAGAGTTTGAGAAGTGTGCTATATTCGTCGATATAATCTCTTCGCATACGGGGTAGTTGGGGCTTATAGAGTTTGAGAAGTGTGCTATATTTATTGGATTGGCGGATACTATTCCTCCATTGTTGGGGCTTGTAGAGTTTGAGAAGTGTGCTATATTATTTGGCAATTGGCATTGATACCAGTGGTTGTTGGGGCTTGTAGAGTTTGAGAAGTGTGCTATATTTTTCTGCGGAACAGCCATTGAACGGATAAAGTTGGGGCTTGTAGAGTTTGAGAAGTGTGCTATATTTTTGTAGGCTTGGTCATCATCACAGTTTTCGTTGGGGCTTGTAGAGTTTGAGAAGTGTGCTATATTACCAGCGGGTGAGCCTTGCGCTGTGAGTAGTTGGGGCTTGTAGAGTTTGAGAAGTGTGCTATATTCTTCGCCATACAAGGAATAGTGAGCGATTGGTTGGGGCTTGTAGAGTTTGAGAAGTGTGCTATATTTATGACGGTGTAGAAAATAAGCAGGGCGATGTTGGGGCTTGTAGAGTTTGAGAAGTGTGCTATATTAGATATAAGTTTGCTTAATACCCTGCCCGAGTTGGGGCTTGTAGAGTTTGAGAAGTGTGCTATATTGCATCTGATATAATATGTTGAATATCAGCAATGTCAATATGGTTATACTTCCGAAAAAAACAATTTTAAAGCTGTTTGAAGTTGTCGTGAGCTGTTTTTTTAGAATAAAAGCAGTTGTTCCGGTTCACATTCAACTTCTTCGATGCGCTTGCCGTACAGAGATACCATTTCTCCGAATTGCTTGTCTGTTACCATTAACAGGCGGACGTGTCCCCCGGGAGGTACGACCTCTTGAATGTAACGATAGTATTTTTTTGAGTTTTCTCTGCATGAGAGAAATTTTGCGTACACTGAATATTGCAGCTGGATGAATCCTTCGCTTATAATGTATTTGCGAAAGCGGGTGTATTCACGTTTTTCTTCTTTCGTGATAGTAGGCAGATCAAACATGACCATCAGCCACATGGATTTTATCTCCGACAGCATTTCCTAATATCGTAATTTTATTTCACCGTTCTGAAATGATTCCGCAATTTGTGATGCATTGTGACGCAACAAGTCTGAAATATGCCACGTTCCATTTGAAGAACTTGTTTTTTCCAGCAATACTCCAATCAATTTGCTTCTTAATTCACGATCTAATTCCTTGACTGGTGAATTTTCCGGATTTAATTCCGCAACTCTTTTGTCAACAATCCAGCGGTAAGGCTCCATTATATCATCAGCCAAACAATATGGATTATAACGGTTATGATGATTGATTCCTAACGTTGGATGCAGTCCGGCACCGCAGCAAGCTCTCGCCGCCATTGCTCTTAATACTGCGTATCCGTAATTAAGCAGCATATTATTATCATTGTTGTCTCTGTTGCGTGTGAAGTGAACAGAAAATAAATTTTTCCAGTAAATTACTGCGGCTCTGCCTTCGATATTATCTGGGTCACCAGATTTTACCATTTCACAAAGTTTAAGTAATCCGAAGTCATCACCATGTATAGATTTCAACAAAAGCCCCTGATTCTTGATTTTCTCTTTTACAATCGTTTGCCATAAACGTTTGAAAAGAGGCGCAGAAGCTGAAATTTGTGCTCTGAATCTTTCGTTTTGAATGTAGTTGCCATTGAGCGGCAGCTGCATTGCCGTCGGTAAACGGTTGTCGCCTGAAATAACAACGATTGCTCCGCATTCGGCAAGATAAGACAGCACCGCTCCGGAAACAGAAACTGCCGGATTGGCAAGAATAAGGCATTGGATTTCTGAAACAGGAACAGTCACTTCACGGGAATCTCTGACACTTATTTTTAACAGTTTATTTTCAAGTGTCAGCTTTGCCGCCGTATCTGCAATTTCAATTATCCGGTCAGTCATTGGCTCTTTGCAGTTCTCCGAAAACATTCATTGTATATTTTTGCATTTTTCCCTTGAACGCAGCCGATAATGTTGGTGTATACCACACTTTGGCTGCTTTTATTTCATTTTGCATTCTGGCATCAGTTATTTGTACGCAGGAAAATTGTGGCATGGAAACTCCTCTGATAATGCAGAGCAACTCCTTACCATCACGCTCCCATTTGACGATGTCGCCTTTCTGCAATGAAAACTTGAATTTCAACCCCGGCTTTTCCCGCACGAATGCCGGAAGTCCTTTTTGATTTCGCTGAACAGCATCCATAAGCGTGACGATTTCACCGACCCATTCAGTTTCATTGCCTTGCTCATCAACCTTGGCAAATATCGCCAGAATGTAATTTGAGCCGTTGGCAACTTCACGTTTGCCATCACCCTTGCCGATAGTCCTGGTCTTGACGTTTCTGCGGATGCGTACTTTTTTTATCGTATTGATAATATTTCCCTTTTTGTCTCTCATCACCGGAAGTTTTGACGGATCTCTGAAGATTTTCAGCATCGCATCTGTAACTTCTTCAACCGATGATACACCGAGCGTTTCGAGGATTATTTTCTTTATGCTTTCATCAACGATATCTGCGACGTTTTCTTTCTTGAGAGCATCAAGAGATATACGCATGTGCCGCTCTTCATTGCCGAAATCTTTTCCGTAGAGTGTCGCATTGTGCAACTCACCCCGCATTTTATTTACCACATGATGTGATACGGCGGCAGAATCAAGTTTACTTTTTGCCTGCTGAAACAACGCATTATCAACGAAATTATTGTTTTCCCTGCATTTGTTACGCTCCTGAGGAGTCATCCGTGCTGCATGACGTATCAAATCAGGAGTAGTAAGTGCTATTGTCAAGGCATCAATGGCGTGGTGTCTGTGGTCGGCTCTCACCTTTTCACCTTCACCCAACAGATGGTTTCCACCCCAAATGCGGCGTATAAGTGCAGTGCAATTTCCGGATGTGGCGAAAATTCTCTGTTTGCCATCCTTGTCGATCAGACCGCCGTAAAGTAAACCAAGATACTGCATTGCAAGTTTGCTTGCATAACGGGTATCATTCAAATTGCGTGCGAGAAATTCCTCTTGAACAACCTCTGTCTGTTCAAAAAGCTCCAATTTTCTTTCTGCAAACGCACCTTTGAAATGAGCGACTCTGGCAAGCATCTTTTCATATTCTTTACTTCCCGCAAACGCTTCGTATGGAGTTCTGTTGTTTTTGCGTGCATTATATTCACGGGTACAGAGTGTCTTATTGGCAAAAGAATCATCAAACGAGCGCGAATAAGGAATGATATGTTCTATTTCAAGTGTGCCGTTAAAGAGTTCCTGCATGGTGAATGTTTTTCCTGAATACGGACACTCAAAATTACATTCCTGCGCCAGCATCACTTTTAAGATATCGTTGCGTGAAGGTTTCTGGATTCCTGCTTCTTTGGCAATCATTTCCGCAATATCGGCACGAAGTTTTTCACGTTCTCTTATTTGACGTGTCATTTTTTCGCGTTCTTTATTGGTAGCTTTCAGATCACGGGCAAGCTCTATCCTGATTTGATCTGGTTTGCCATATCTGGCGATGATTGCATTAACAACTCTGCGCAGCTCAGTCAAAACTCTGTGCACAACCGGATTTCGCAATTCGATTCCGCTGCAATCGACCAGCGGAAGTCTGGAAAATTCCGTGCCCGGAGTTGTCGGATGATCAAGTTTCAGTTTTGTGCTCAAATCAATGCCTGCTTCCAAATCAGGCAGCATTTCCAACAACGCTTTTCTTGAGAAGGAACAGTGTTCATCTGGCAGCACTATTCCGGAAACATCTTCGATAACTTCCTCAGAAAGTCTCCAATAATTACGCAATCTTCTTTGCAAAACATCTGTTTTGGTGATTGAACCGAGATCATTGAAAAATTTCTCTTTTTCGGCGTCGGTGAGCTGTTCAGCTTTGTTTCCGAAAGCTCTGAATAAAATATTCTTTAACTCGTTGCCGTAAATCTCTTTTTCATCATCACCAAGCGTGAATTTTTCACCTTTGGCAAGTCCGGCAGCCTTTTGCAGTTTTGCCAATGCTATTTTTCCATTCTTTTTGAACAATGGAGAGTAACTGTCTAAAATACCGATTACAGTTTGAAATTCTTCGTCGGTCAGTGAACGGATTTTCCCAGCCGAATCAATACGCAAATTACGTGCAGTGGTATAAATCCTGAAAAGTTGCGCCTCCTCCTTGGAATAAGAACATCTGGGCAACTCCGGATAAATGCGGCATTTGCCGATAAGATGTTTGCAGGATTTCAGCGGACGTTGGTAGAATATTGCACGGTAAAGCTGTTTTTCCAACTCCTCAGAAATGATGTTTCTCTGAGCTTGACATATCTTCTTGAATTCAGTAATATACATCTCCCGAGATGTGTATCGGCAGCGGATGCGTTCAATTTCAGGGTCAACAGAGCAGAAATATTCTCCTAATGTTCTTGCACCGGATTCTTCGATTGCTTTCTGCAAGGCGCTGATTCCGCTTTTGACAACCCCTGTTTCTTCATCTTTAGCTTCCTGTTTGCGATTGCTCAAATATCCTCTGCGTTGGGCAAGATGAAAAATAGCTCTGGCGACCTCTTCCGGAGTCAATTCCTGATCAAGAGCTTTTTTGCGATAAATATATGGTATGAGATGCGCCATCTGACGGCGATTTTCTGCTGGGAAAAGTTTTAATATTCGATTGTCGATTTCAACAAAAAATTCTGCATCAGGAGTTGTTGTCAACAATCCTCCTGATACCATCGCTTCTATGAGTTGTTCTTTTCGTTCACGTCTGCGTTTGTATTGTTCACGCAGTGCACGTTTGAGGCGGCGTTCAGCACAGCGGGAAACACCTTTGCCTGAAGAGATGTCATCATCCATTCCGGGTAGAAAAATGCGGCTTCCCCAGTTGAGCAAATTTCTCTGTTTTCCCTGCTCTTCTATCAATGCCCAACCGATAGATGCAATACCCAAATCCAAGCCAAGTGTTACGAATGCCATAGTTGTTTCCCCTTATGTTATATTTTTGAACACAAGTAAATATATCCGTTTTTTTTCGGATTGTCAACTTGAAAAAACAACAAACAGCGTTATATTATTTTTAACTCTACAAGTCCTGATAAAGGACTGAGGGCTACTTCCTGCGGGAAGTCCTTCCTGGCGGCTCCAGCAGCCGCCTTATTTTTTCCCTTTTCTCAAGCAGCAAACACACCGTTTTTTGGAATGGGGTGTTTGGGCTTTATTATTTGAAGCGGTTAGGCTCTTTGCCGAAGATGGCGGCGTAGTCCTCTTCTTTGCATTTCGGAATGCGGTCGTAGGTGTAAAGTCCGTTTTTTTCCTGCTCTACATCGGTGAGCTGGGTATAGGTGTAACCTGAAAGACGCTCATCTTTGTTCATCAATTCCACCTGCGGAGCTATGCGGTCGAGAAGATCCTGCTGAGTTTCAAGCATGAGTCCGCCGTATCCCCAGCTTTTGTCGTTGGGATCACGGAACTCGGCAGGAATATATTTGAAGCCTCCGAACTCATCGACAAGACAGGGCTGTCCATCGTACTCGACTTCGTTTTTCTCGTGGTGGCGTTTGAACTCCTTGCCCGAAACCTCATCTTTCTGCAGACGCTCGGCAAGCTGTTCGACGGTGGGAACGTAACAGTGGATGGTCCACAAATCAGTTTTGATGTGATCCCAGCCGCTGGTCTCGTTTACCGGACGGGTCGGGTCGAGTTGCTTTGTCAGGTCGTAGAGATAGGTGATGTAGTCGCTGTAACGGGTGAGCTTTTTGACGATGGGATGTGTTTCGTTCTGCGGAACCCATGCGATGATCGAAGGATGGTTGAAGTCACGCTCGATTTCATCGCTCCACTCACGCAGATGATTGTTGACAGACTCAAAATAGTTTGCATCGCCATAATAAAGGTCGCGGGTACACGAAAGTCCCCAGGTCGGAAACTCTCCCCAGGTGAGATAGCCGTGTTTGTCGGCGTAGTAATGGTAGCGTGGTTCAAACACCTTCTGGTGAAGTCTTGCTCCGTTGAAACCGCAGCGCATCGAGCGGAGAATATCATTTTCGAGCTCCTGATCACAGGGAGCAGTCCAGAGGCTGTCGGGCCAGAAGCCCTGATCGAGAACAAATCTCAGGTAAACCTCTTTGTTGTTGAGGAACATTTTGTTGCCCTCAATGTGGATTTTTCTCAATCCTGCGTAGGATTTTACCACATCGTCAATGTTGCCGTTTTCATCCCTCACAGTATAAACTATATCATAGAGAAACGGTGATTCAGGACTCCATGCTTTGGGCTCATCAAGGACGATTTCCATTGATGCTCCTGAATTTGCTGCCATGCTCTTTTTGGCGCAGCTTTTGCCGTTGTCGAAAATTTCAACTTCAAAAGTACAGCCGCGCTTCTCAGCGTAGAATTTCGGAGTGAAAATAAATTTCCCTCCGTCAAAATCGGGAGTGATACGGCATGATTTGACTCCGAACATACCGCATGATTCCAGATCAACGGTCTGCCAGATGCCGGTCGAGCGGGTGTAAACGCAGTTGTGTGAGTGGTATTCCGGACTCTGTTTTCCGGCACCCTGAGTATTGCTTCTGAGCAAATCAGTGACTCCGACAACAAGATCGTACTCTTCACCGGGAGTGACCTCTTTGGTGAGATCAACTGCAAACGGAGTCGAGCCTCCGACATGGCGGAAAACTTTTTTGCCGTTGATGAATATTTCTGCTATGAAATCGACTGCTCCGAAGTTGAGTATGATGCGGCGGTTCTTCCAATCGGCAGGAATGGCAAGTTTGCGATGGTAGAACATTGATTCAATAAAATCGGTATATTCAACTCCGGAAAGTTTGCTTTCAGGTACAAAAGGCACGGTTATTTCATTTTTGAAACCGGTGCTCTTGAATACTTCACGTTCGATTCCGCTTCTGCCAAAATCAAATTCATAACTCCATGTGCCGTTGAGGTTGATCCAGTTTTTGCGTTCAAACTGCGGACGGGGATATTCCGGTCTGGGTATATTCATTTTTTATCTTTCATGTATTGTTCGTAAATTTTGACATTGATATACTATATACCGGTATTGCAAAAAAAGAAATATGTTTTTTTGTGATAAAGATGTGTATTTTTCGCAAAATTGAATTTTTTTTACAATTAGACGTAAAAAAGTCAGCAGACAGGTTGTATTTTTTCATCTTTTAATCTATATTTTATCAGACTGTTTTTTTACTGGCACAAAATGAGGAGAGAGTCAATATGGTTACACAGAAAGTTCCGTTGAGTTGGGTGATATATTCAAAAAATCCGTTTACCAAAGAGTATCTTGATGAACTTGATGCGGCTGCTGCCGGAGGCGCAAAAAATGTGGTCATCCACAATGGAGTTATCAGCTATCTGGTCAAGAATATGTCGCAGGCTGAACAGCTGCGCAAAGATATCGAATCCAGGGGATTGATTCCGGTCGATGCTCATGCTCCGTTTGCTCCGAAAGAGAATCTCGGCTATCCCGTGGAGCGTTCCCGTATGTGGATACATGAGCTGCAAAAGGATTCGCTCCGGGTTGCCGGAGTGCTCGGACTCAAAACTCTTACCATGCATATCGGCAGACTCTGTTTTCATCCGGATATTCCGGCAAGCACTCCTGAAAGTGTCAGAAAATATACTCTCGAGTGTCTTGATGAGCTTCTTCCTGTCGCCGAAGAGAACAAAGTGATTATCGCACTTGAAAACCTCTTCCACCCGACAGCGACCTGTGACGAACTGCCGGCTTACATCGAGCATTACAACTCAGAGTATCTCGGAATCTGTTTCGATGCCGGTCACGCCAATGTGGTCGAAAAAGAGAGCACAAAAACTCCTGACCAGATGGATGAGATGATCAAGCTCGCCTGGCCCGATGGTATCATCACTTACCGTGAAAACTGCGTCGAAAAGATGCTGCCCCATATCGTGACCACCCATTTGCATGACAACAACGGCAGAGGCGACCACCACCAGTTTCCCGGAGTCAAAGGCAATATAGATTGGGAGCGTATCTGCAATGCGCTTGCTCAGGCTCCGAGACTTGTGAGTCATCAGAGTGAGGTCAAAAACGACGGTTCGTTCACCACTGCTGAAGGTATCGCACACTTTGCAAAATATGGTTTCCTTGTTTGAGAGGATTTTAGATTATGGAAAAATTCTGGTACTGGCTTATCTTCGGTATGATACTTCTGATTTCGGAGTTCTTCATACCCGGATTTGTCATCTTCTTTTTCGGAGTGGCAGCCTGTCTGGTGAGTGTTGTAACTTACTGTGCTCCTGAGCTCGGAATTGCATGGGAAATACTGATTTTTGCAGTTTCAAGCGTACTGCTTCTGGTGCTTTCCCGCCGTTATTTTCCCGGTGTGTTCAAGGGCAGGAATGTTATCTGCGAGGTCGATCCCGACCTTGACGATGTGTCGGGGCAGTTTGCTACCGCTATTACTGAGATCAATTCCGATAGAGAGGGAAAGGTCGAGTTCAGAGGGTCGCTTTGGAACGCTGTATCCGGTGAGTCGATTGCCACCGGAGAGCGTGTTCGCATAATTTCACGTAAAAACATAACTTTGATTGTGGAGAAAAACAGATGAATCCCGGACTTTTTGCTGTTATTATTGTTCTTGTCGCAGTTGTGATAACTCTTTTTAAATCAGCCTGTATCGTTCCTCAGAAAAAGGCGTATCTGGTGGAGCGTCTCGGCCGTTACCGTGCCACTCTCGGAGCAGGACTGCATATACTTGTTCCCTTTATCGACCGCATCGCTTACCGTCGTGACCTCAAAGAGGTGGCGATAGATGTGCCTCCGCAGCAGTGTGTCACCCGTGATAACATCATCGTCGAGGTTGACGGTTTGCTCTATTTGCAGGTGACTGACCCGGTCAAGGCAAGTTATGGAATTTACGACTATCTTTTCGCCTGTTCCCAGCTGGCGCAGACCACTTTGCGCAGCGAGATCGGTAAACTTGAACTCGACCGCACCTTTGAGGAGCGTACTGCGATCAATGCCGCCATCTGCGCAGAGGTCGATAAGGCCTCCGACCCGTGGGGAGTCAAAGTTACCCGCTACGAGATACGCACTATCAAACCGCCGCCGTCAGTGCTTGATGCTATGGAAAAACAGATGAAAGCCGAGCGTGAAAAACGTGCCATCATTGCCGAAAGTGAGGGAGAACGTCAGTCACGCATCAACCGTGCCGAGGGTGTCAAGCAGGAGGCTATCGCACTCTCTGAGGGAGAGTTCCAGAAACGGGTCAATGAGGCTTCAGGACGTGCTGAAGAGATCCGTCTGGTCGCACAGGCTACCGCCGAGGGTATCCGCAACATCGCAAATGCTATTGCGGAAACTCCGGGAGGATATGATGCCATGAATCTCAGACTTGCCGAGCAGTATATCGCAGAATTCGGCAAGATAGCCAAAGAGAGCAGCACCGTGGTAGTTTCCTCAGACGTTGCCGATGTCGCCGGATTTATCAAAGCCGCAACCAGTGCTCTCAAAAGAGGATGAGCATGGCTGAGATTTACGTTTTTGACATGGATCACACTCTCATCGAAAACGATTGCGATGTGAGTTGGAAAGAGTTTTGCGTGGCGGAAAAACTTGCTCCTGTATCGGATATTGCCGAGGCAGAACGTTTCTACGAGCTCTACCTTGCCGGAAAGCTGGACTTCAAAGAGTTTCTCGCTTTTCAGCTGAGAGAGTTTGTCGGAAACAGTGCGGAACGCATGAATGAACTTGCGCAGAAGCATTTTGACAATTTTGTAAAAAGCAAGGTGCGTCCCAAAGCTCTCGATTATGTGAAATCATTGGTGAAAGTGCAAAAACGGTGTGTCATTCTCACCTCTACCAACAGCATCATCGCCAGTCCGGTTGCCGATTACTTCGGTATTGATGAGGTGTACGGAGCTGAGCTTGAGATGGTCGGTGGCGTTTATACCGGCAATCTTTCCGGAATATATACCGCAGGGGAGGGCAAGGTCGAGGTCATCAGGAAATTGTCGGCAGAAAGCGGAGTTCCGACACTTGAGTTCGCCGCGTTCGGTGACAGTATAAATGACTTGCCTATGCTTAAAGCCGTGGGACATCCGTTTGCGGTCTCACCCGGAGCCGCACTCGAAAAAGAGGCAAAAGAGTTAAACTTTGAAATACTTGATTGGAAATTGTGATGTACTTTGATCCATTTTATTTTATCTTCGCCCTTCCCGGATTGCTTCTTGCACTCTGGGCTCAATTCAAGACCAAAAGCACCTTTGAACATTACTCCCGTGTGGCTTCGTTCAATGGAATGACAGGAGCCATGGCGGCAAGACGTCTGCTCGAAGCTGCCGGAGTGAGCGGAGTCAGGATCGTCGAAGTCGATGGCTTTCTGAGTGACCACTACGACCCAAGCTGCCGTACCCTGAGGTTATCACCGGGCGTTTACGGCTCATCGAGTCTCTCTGCTATCGGAGTTGCCTGTCACGAGGCAGGTCACGCCATCCAGCACGCCGAAAGTTACGGTCCTCTCGAACTGCGTTCGGGCCTGGTTCCCGTAATCAACATTGCAAGTCCTTTATCCTATATATTTATAGGAATAGGTTTTTTCTTTGCCAGTTCTGCATTGCTCTGGCTTGGAATCATCTGTTTTTGCGGAGCTGTGCTCTTTTCTCTGGTGACGCTTCCCGTTGAATACAACGCCAGCAGTCGGGCAAAATCAATGATGGTATCAAGCGGAATCGTTTCCGGTCAGGAGTCAAAATATGCCGGAGAAGTCCTCAATGCGGCATTCCTCACCTACGTTGCCGCAGCAGTAAGCAGTTTGCTGACACTCCTTTATTACCTTTGGAGACTCGGAGTTTTCAGCAGACGGGATTGAAAAAAATGCTTTTCAGGTGTATATTCTGTAAAGGTTAATTGTAAAAAAGTAAATCGGGTGTTCTCAAAAGTGAAAAAGAAACCGGAAATCATACAGTCCGCCAACTTCAAGCGTGATTATGTTGCCTGCTTTGCCGTTTTTCTGTTTTTTGCCATCGTCGTCGGCGAGATAGTTATTGCGATAAGTATTCCGTCGTATCTCAACCGTTCGACTGCTATGGCGAAAGAGGTGCGGCGTATAAAGCTGCGTGAGAGTTTTGATCGTGCCCGCAATCTGGCAAAAGATGTCAAGTGTTCGAACGAAAACGCCGTCCTCGAACGCAATCTGGTTTCATGGGAACTTAATAAGATGGCGAATTATCTCCGTAAAAATACAGATTCACTTTCCAGTGAGGAGATTGCCAGATTTCAAAAAATCGTCAATGAGTCGGATGCTATTTTGCGTCATATAAATAAGAAAAATTCTTTTTCACGTCCCGTCAAATTGGATACTGCGGGGTATGTAAACAGCATAATGAGTAAAAAATGAGCAGCAGACAGGGTTTAGAGTATTTATCAGGTTTTTCCGGAGCACGCGTTGCCGTAGTCGGTGATGTGATGCTTGATGTTTATTTGTGGGGACAGGTTTCAAGAATATCTCCTGAAGCTCCCGTGCCGGTGGTGAGCGTTGACCGCAGGACAAGTTGTCTCGGCGGAGCCTCCAACGTGATGCGCAACTTGCGTACTCTCGGTGCTGCTGCTTACGCATACGGTGTCGTCGGTGACGATGAAGCAGGCAGGGAGCTCGCCGACAATCTCAAGGAATTCGGAGTTTTTGATGATGGCATTATTATTGACAGCTCCCGCCGCACCACCGAGAAAAAACGCATCGTTGCCGGAAGTCAGCAGCTTTTGCGGGTCGATACAGAGGATACTTTTGAGGTTGACAACAACATCAGAAAACGTCTTGTCGAAAAGGTGATATCCAGAATCCGTGCAGGAGAGCTGGATGCGGTTATTTTTGAGGACTACAATAAAGGTCTGCTCTCAGCATGGATGCTCAATGAGATCATCTGCGAAGCCAAAAAGCACGGAGTCATAACCGCTCTCGATCCCAAACCGGGCAGTCTTGAGCCGGTCAAAAATCTTTCGGTGATGAAGCCGAACAGAGTCGAGGCTTTCGCTCTTGCCGGAATCGCCGATGACGGAGCTATGATCGATGTGAGGAACAATACGCTTCTGCACACCGTTGCCGATAAGCTGCTCGATATCTGGGAACCTGAACTGCTGCTGCTCTCGCTTGCCTCTCAGGGAATGGCACTTTTCCGCAAGGGTAGGGAAGTCGAAGTTATCCCGACCCGTGCCCGTGAAGTCTTTGATGTTTCCGGAGCAGGCGACACCGTGACGGCAACCTACACTGTTTCCGCAATTTCCGGAGCTCCGGCACGCATAGCTGCCGAGATAGCCAACCGGGCAGCCGGGATCGTGGTCGGCAAGGTCGGAACTGCTCCGATCATGTTCGATGAATTGAAAAAGAGTTTTGACACCGAGGAGTGATTGAAAGATGAGTAAAAAAACTGCGGTCGTTATACCTGCACGTTATGCAAGTTCCCGTTTTCCCGGCAAACCGCTTGCCATGCTTGCCGGCAAACCTATGATATGCCACGTTTGCGAAAAAGCATCTGCCGGAAAGGCTGATTATGTCCTTGTCGCCACCGACGATGAGCGCATTGCCAAAGTTGTCGAAGAGTACGGATATACTGCGGTGATGACCCGCAATGACCACCCGTCGGGAACTGACCGTATTGCCGAGGCGGTGAAAAAGGCCGCTCCTGACGTGGATGTGGTCATCAATGTGCAGGGCGATGAGCCGCTTATTCCGACAGAAGCGATCGACGATCTGCTCGAGCTGATGCTCAATAATCCCGATTACGAGATGGCGACCATCGCCGTTCCCGGAAACCGTGATACCATGACCGAAAACAATGTCAAAGTTGTGTTCGGCAATGATGGACGTGCTCTTTATTTCAGCCGCTCAATGATTCCGTTTGCCCGAAAAGGAGGAGTTGCAGATCTGGTCTATCTCCACTGGGGAATTTATGCGTACCGCAAAAGTGCACTCGAAAAGTTTGTGACTCTTCCCTCAGGAAGACTGGAAAAAAGTGAGATGCTCGAACAGCTCCGTGCTCTCGAAAACGGCATAAGCATCTACGTTCTGGTCAAAGAGCTTGAGAGTATCGGAGTCGATACTCCCGAAGACCTCGAGAAAGCTGAACGGCGTCTTGCGGAGATGGCAAAATGAATCCGGTCAAAGTAAGTGAAAATATCACCATCGGTTCAGGCAAACTCACTTTGATCGGAGGTCCCTGCACCGCCGAGAGCAGAGACCTTTGTCTGGAAGTAGCCGATTTTCTCAGCAATCTTTGCAAAGAGCTTGATATCAATTATATCTTCAAAGCCTCATACGATAAAGCCAACCGTTCCGGAGCAACTTCGGTTCGCGGGCCCGGCATCGAGGCAGGTTTGAGTTACCTTGAGGCGGTAAGAGACCGATACCAAGTTCCGGTGTTGACCGATATTCATGACAGCTACACTGTTCCTGAAGTGGCAAGCGTTGTCGATGTACTGCAAGTTCCGGCATTTCTCTGCCGCCAGACCGATTTGCTGGTCGCCGCAGGAAAATCCATGAAGCCTGTCAACATCAAAAAAGGTCAGTTTATGGCTCCCGAGGATATGAAAGGAGCTCTCGATAAAGTCCGTCTTACCGGAAACAACAATGTCATGCTCTGCGAGCGGGGCAGCTCATTCGGATATCACAATCTTGTGGTTGATATGCGCAGTTTGGTCACCATGCGTGAGATGGGGGTTCCGGTGGTTTTCGATGCGACTCACTCAGTTCAGCTGCCGGGAGGTCTCGGTAATGCTTCCGGAGGAAAGCGTGAGTTCGTTTTTCCGCTTGCCAGAGCGGCGGCAGCCGTCGGAATAGATGCGCTCTTCTGCGAGGTTCATCCCAATCCTGAAAAGGCTTTTTCAGATGGTCCCAACAGTCTTGATTTTGCACTTGCCCGTCAGGTGTTGACAAAGGTGAAACAGATATATGATATGCAGTAAAAGAGTATTGTCAGCGTTGCTGTTTTTTGTCGTTTTTGCCGGAATGGCGGCAAGCAAAGATATTTCGGATTTGCGCGGATTGGTTCTCAATCATGCAAAAATTCCGATTTACGACTCCAAACAGCAGTTGCAGGTGATGGCGTTTGTTGACCGTGCAGTGCCCGAGGGCAAGCTCATCGTCGGCAAAAATACTGTGCTGGAAATCATCAAAAAAGATACCAACGTTGACCACATCAACGATGCGTGGCAGCTCAAATACTACGGACTTGATGCCAAGTTGCCGGAAGTTGTGAAATTCTGGGCTCCGAGATTGACTTACAGTTCAGGAGTGTTCATAACTCAGCAGGCAAACATCGATCAGAAGAACAGACGTGTTTTCGGAACAGCTCCTGTATATTTCCGTTCTCCTGAAATCGACCTTGACGGACTCGGATTTGACTCCAATTTCAAAAACCGTACCATTCAGGTGAACAACGATGTCAATGTCGTTTTGAGAATGGCATCAAGCGATCCCCGTAAATTGAAATCCGGGGAAATTGAAAAAGCTGATTACAGTTTTGTCCGGGCTTACTCTGATTCATTGCTCATAGATTATATGCACAATCAGATCATGCTGGTGGGCAGTGTCAAAGTCGTTGACCGCAATTCTGTGCTGAACTGCGACCGTTTGACCATATTCTTTGACCGTGAGGAAAAGAAGAGCAAAGACAAAAACGCTTCCGGCTTGGCACTTGAGGGCGACAGCAGCATTTCCAGAATCCTCGCTGACGGAAACGTGGTGATAAGCAACGGAGAGGGTGAAAATCTCCAGCGGCTCTTTGCCGACCACCTCATCTATGATATCAGAGTCGGATTGTTTACTTTTACCGGCGATACGGTCAATCCACGTTTTGAACAGAAGCAGGATGTGATAAGCGGTAAAAAAATAGTAGTTTACCGTGAGGAACAGCAGGTGAGAATTGTCGGCGACTGCATGATACGCAGTGCCGGAACCAATGGAAGTATCCGCCAGATAAATTCAGAACGGGGTGATATTGATTTCAGAGTCAATAAAGGAGCGTTTATCGGAAATGTCCGTATGACTGATTCCGGAGTGGTTATTTCCGGTCCCCGTGCCAATTTGAATCTTGCCTCCAAACCCGGCAAGGTGGCGAAGATGAAAAAGACTCCGGATGACCGTATGCTTCCGGGAGGATTCGGTACCAGCGGTCTCGGTGGTTCCCGAGAGCTTGACAGTGTTGAGTTTACCAATGGAATCAGGGTTCAGGATAACGCCTCAGGCAAGGAGGCAGGCAAACTTGATCTTGTCGCCGATAACGGCAGATACGACTCCAAAGGTAAATATATCGACTTCAATCGCAACGTGAGGCTGCTCGATACCCAGATGACTCTTGAATCCGGCAAAATGCGCATTTTGCTCGATGAGAAGTCTGACCCGAAATCACAGGCAGGCAATGTTGACAGGATAGTCTGCACTGAGGGTGTCAAAATCGTCGGTAAAGGCGAAAATGCAGGAACTCTTACAGCCGAAAAAGGAGTGTTCCATTACAAAAAAGATTTGCTTGTATTCAACGACAATGTTGAATTGGTCAATAAAAAATCCAAGCTCAACTGCGACCAGCTTGATCTCCATCTCAAGAGCGGTCAGCCGGGCAGTTCCGTCAAGCAGACCGGAGTTGCAGGAGTCGGCGGTCGTGACAAAGTCCTGACCAAAGCCGTTGCTACCGGTGAAAAAGTCGTGATGACCGACCCGCAGGGAACTCTGGAAACCAAAGAGCTTACCATGCTGTTTGAAGAGCTGCCAAAAGGCACGAAGCCTGCTCCCGGAATGCTTCAATCAGGCAGCAGCCGTGTCACATGGATAGCCTGCGATGGCGGAGTCAGGCTTGAAACTGTTCCGCAGAAGGGCAAGCAGGATGATCTATTCGGCAAAAGCGGTTCCAAGCGCACCGTTGTCGCCAAGCGGTCAGAGACCGACTTGAAAAAGAATGTCGCTTACCTCTATGAAGATGTTTCCGTTTATGACAGCACCAACAGGGTGGATTGTCAGAAAATGTCGATTTTTGCCGGAGCTCCGGCAAAGAAAAGCAGTGCGGTCGATCCCGATGCTGATCCGTTTGCCTTATCTTCGAATGAGGATACCGTGCCTCAAAGTATCATGCTGAATCCTCAGCTTGAGCTCAAACGTGTGCTCTGCGAGGAGCAGGTGGTGATGAGCACTGTTGACAGGGGTAAAAAGGCTGCCGCAGGCGGTGACACAGGTGAGTATCTTGCTGCCAGCCGTACTATGATAATCACCTCTAAGTCTCCCAAAAAAGCGTGGCTGCGGGCGGATAATCACCGCCAATGGTGCGACAAAATCATCTGCGATGTCGCAAATGACCGTATTTACGGTGTCGGAGGAACGGAGTCCGAAAAGTTTTTTGATGAGCTTGAAAGCTCAGACAAAGCAAAAAAACAGCTCAAAGATGGGGTCGAAAGCGGAAAATAATAAATTTTTCCTGTTTTTTTGAAAAAAACGCTTGACTGTTGCGTAAAGTGTGTGTATAATAAAGTTAGACAGGCATAAGTTGTGAACTTGATGTCTGGGAAAGATGGATTGATAATGGCAGAAAACGTACAACAGGAATTGGTGAGAGCCACCGAACTTGTAAAGATATACCACGGTCGCCGGGTGGTGAGCGGAGTGTCGCTCACGGTAAACTCCGGCGAGATCGTCGGTTTGCTCGGTCCCAACGGAGCTGGCAAGACAACAAGTTTCTACATGGTCATGGGATTGATTCGTCCCGATGGCGGCAGTGTCACTTTCCGTGGTGTTGACGTGACCCACATGCCGATGTACAAGCGCGGCAGAATGGGTATGGGGTATCTCGCTCAGGAGCCATCGATTTTCCGCAAACTTACGGTCGAAGAAAACGTCATGGCTATTCTCGAGACGCTCGATATCACTGCCAAAGAGCGCAAAGACAGGCTCGAGGAGCTCCTCGAGGAGCTCGATTTGGCTCGTCTGCGCAAGCAGAAAGCGATGACCCTTTCGGGCGGTGAGCGTCGCCGTCTGGAAATCACCCGTGCTCTGGTGACCAATCCCAATTTCATCATGCTCGACGAGCCTTTCAGCGGAGTCGATCCGCTGGCGGTGCATGACGTCCAGCAAATCATTTTGCAGCTCAAAAAGCGAAATCTCGGAATTCTCATTACCGACCACAATGTCCGTGAGACCCTCGAGGTGGTTGACCGGGCGTACCTGATGTTTCAGGGCAGGATTCTGGTGGAAGGTCCCAGCGAGTTCCTCGTCAACGACAAGAAGGCGAAAGAGGTCTATCTGGGCGAGAGTTTCAATATGTAAGTGACAGCCCGCAAGGAAAATGGTTTCCGGCGGAGAATATGGAGGTGAATATATGGCTATTACTATCAACGCACGTCAGTTTACCGTAACTCCTGACATCCGTGCCCACATTGAGGGAGCTCTCGCTTTTCTGCTCGATGATCAGGTGCTCAAAGTGTCATCGGCAAACGTGGTGCTTGATTACGAGAACAAACAGTTTACCGCAAGTTTGGTCGTTAATTGCAAGTATCATGTTTTCACCGCAAAAACAACCGATTTTGATTGTTTCAAAGCGTTTGATCTTGCCTGTGACAAAGTGTGTGCCCAGCTGAAGACTCTGCACGACAAAGTTGTTTCTCATAAAGGAGAGCCTTTGTCGGAAGCCGAGATCAAAAAGGCAGCTCAAGAGCTTGCATAATTATAGGTTTCAAGTCGCAAAGTGGAGCCGGTGCCGATGGCATCAACTCCACTTTTTTAATGGAGAAAAATCATGGTAATAGCGGTATCGACCGAGTGGGGCGAGAACTTCGACCGTTTTGTATATTACAAAATAGAGCAGGGCAGTGTGAGAGAACGCGAGGAAGTCAGAGTTGCTCCGGGATCAGCAGAGAAATTCGCCGCCCAGCTGAACGGTCTTGAAGCTGATTTGCTTATAGCATCCAAAGTTCCGGCAGAGTTGCGTGATGCTCTCGAAGCGGCAGGAGTCATCTTGATTTCCGGCATCAACGGCAGGGCGGATGTCGTCTTGAAAAGTTATCTCTCTGGAGAGCTTTTTTGAACTTCACTGAGTTTTTGCGCCAACAGGGAGCGTAAGTTGCGGCAGTCGTTTCTGTTGAGCAGAGACTCTGATAAAATACTTATCCTGACAGCGGTGTCGTCATCAATGATATGCTCTATTTTATGAGAGAGTTCCGAGGCGCATTCAGGAGAAACTCCGAGAATACGGTTAAGAAAAAATTCTATGCCGGTTCTTTTTTTTACCAGCTCACCTGCGACGATTTTTCCTCTCATCGTCAATTTGACCGGATAGTGCGGAGTGTAAAAAATGAGCTGCTCTTCAGCAAGCAGTTTCAGAATTCTGCTGACGGAAGCGGGGCTTATTGCCATCTTCACAGCAATATCAGAAGCGTGTGCGCAACTGCCGATTTTTTGCAGATCACAGATCACTTTCAGGCAGTCGGCACACCCTTTTGAAAGAGTGCATTGAATAGAGTTCATTTTTCGTTGAGGATAACCGATATCTCAGATTTGATTGCCTCACATGACCACGTTGCTCCGGAAATTGAATCAACGTTCATCTTTTCAGCCTGCTCTGAAGTTTTACCGTTCCAACGTTTCATAAATCCGGCATCTCTGATTTTTTCGATGAATCTGGGTGTTTCCTCATTTTTGCCGATGACGACGCCGAGGATTTTTCCCTCAGTGCTGAATACAATGGCGGTGTTGATATAGTTGTTGAATCCCTCCTTGCGCTCATATTTTTTGTCTGGAGCGACTCTGAGATAGGCGATTACTTTCTTCTCTTTATCAAGCAGCTCTATACTGTTTTTCACCTTTTTGCCGAAAGATGAAAATTTGGGTAGCAGGGCTGAGATATCATTGATATACTCCTGCGCCGCCGTGGATGCGGCTTTCTTATCGCAATCTTCACAGGCAAAAACTGCGCAGGCAGAGAATGCGGTCAAAATCATACAGATAAATTTTTTCATGTTGTTGCTCCTTTATTTTGTTTGTGAGGGAAATACAGATTGAATCAGGTACTTGCCCTTCTTTTTGGATAGTGTTATATCGAAATCGCATCTTCTCGGAATACTGGAAATCGTAACACATACAGCAGTTGTATTACCGCGCTTGATTTGCACGATTTTTTTGATGGTTGCCGGAGTAAATGCTCCTTCGGCGAGCAGACCATCTTCTCCGAAGACGAAGTCGCTGTTTCCCGAGGCGAGCAGTTTGGCTATCTGGCGTTTATTAGTTTTATCAATGCAGAGCAGAAAATCATCGACACATTTTCTGGCAGCAGGCTCATCGGGTACACTCGAACAGGTTGTCTCTTTCATCTTTTCGAGCGGATCTTCTTTGCATCCGCAAACCGACACCAATGCGGCGGCAAGAATGGTGAAAACAAAACTTTTTTTCATATTCAAACCCTCGGAACATCCTGCATGATAGAATAGATTTTGTAGGAGTTTTTTATTTTCTGCAGAGATACAAGATAGTAGCTGTTGCGTTTTTCGCTGTATAATTTGACAATGACATGGTCGTGTTTGCTCCTGACAAATTTTACTGCGTGGTCGTCAGTGATGCGTACCGGACAAAAATCCGGTTGTGCAAAAAGTCCGTTTTCGTAGTTTTCGCTGAACGCCATGGGGTTGTTATGAGCCATGAGCTTGAATAACTCCCTCATGTTGTTCTTCTCGATGTGCAGTATTGCCTTGTCGAGGATTTGTTTTGCTTCTGCCGGGAACTCGGTTTTGACCTGTTTTTTGTAATCAGCCAAAGGATCTTTCTCTTTGTGGAACAGCAGATTGATGATGGCGAGCGAACACACTGCAATAAAAATCCAAATGAGTTTTTTGTTGCGATGATAAAGTGAAGATAAGAAGCTCATTTTTAATCCTCCCAGTCTTCCTGCCACTGAGTAAGGCGGTAGGGATTGTTGTCATCGTCGGTTGAAATCCAGCCGACATTGTAGAAGGCGAGAGTTCCGGAAATATCCAGCTCGGCAGGCATCAGATTGGTAACGTGACCATCGACGTAGGCTACATTGGCTCTTCCGTTGTGGCGGAAACAGGAGTCGGCAGTGCCGGTTCCACGGGTCCCGTTGTATCCGGTCTGATAGTTGCCGTAAGGAGTAAGTTTGTATCCGAGACAGACGTTGCTCTGCTGATATGTTCCCATCACGTCTGATATCATTATTTTTGAAGCAGGAGCTTTTATTTGTACCAGCTTGACGATGGGCCACATTCCCGTTGAGCCGAAGTTGAGATTCAGACCAAGTCCGCCGCCGTGAAAGAGCCCGGACTTTTTGTTGATGATATCACCATCGACAGATGGACAGCTTTTGGCTTTGATGTTGTTTCCGAAATACGGAGTGACTAATCCCTCTTCATTGAGGTCGAGAGATGACCACTTACCGCATTTTCCGATCCATGCTTTGCCGTTGTTGAAGCCGTTGATGCCGCCGACACGGCTCATGCAGCTGTTGAAGTCATCGGCATACTGCAAGCAGGCGGTGGCAAGGGTTTTTACGTTGTTCATGCAGCTGCTGGCTTTGCTTCTCTCTCTGGCGGAGGAGAGTGAGGGCATCAGGATACTTGCCAATATGGCTATAATGGCGATGACGACCAATAGTTCAATCAGCGTGAAGTGTTGTTCTTTCTTTTGCATGATTAAAAATTCCTTCTTTAATATTTAATAAATTCCATTTGGAATATTTGGTTCAAAATTGGCGGTGTTCGGTACTTTTTGATTGGCTGTACCCTGAGTACACCGTAAAATGCAGATTTTGCCTTACAGGTATTGTGTTGGGGAGGGGAGTTGAATAAAGTCCGTAAATTTCCGGACTTTATTCAAAATGAAAAGTTGTTATTTGACAGCCTTTTTGCACTGGTGTTTTGCACCGGCTTTGTGGGCGCATTTGCCGTTTTTGCCTTTTTTGCACTGGTGTTTCGCACCGGCTTTGTGGTCGCACTGGCTCTTCTTGCCCTTTTTGCACTCGTGCTTGGCGGCGGCTTTGTGGTCACACTGGCTCTTCTTGCCCTTTTTGCACTCGTGCTTGGCGGCACCGGCTTTGTGGTCGCACTGGCTCTTCTTGCCCTTTTTGCACTGGTGTTTTGCACCGGCTTTGTGATCGCACTTGCCGTTCTTGCCTTTTTTGCACTCGTGTTTGGCGGCAGCGGCAGGAGCTTTTGCTTCGGGAGCGGGACACTCAAGGTTGGCACAACCCAGCTGGAGCAATCCAAGCAGCATGGCGGCACTCAATACGGTTTTGAACATCTTCTTTTTCCTTTCTGTTTTGATGTTGCTATTAGTTGAGGCTAAGTTCTCTTCGCCTTGCTGGCTGCTCTGACAGTGTTGGGGAGCACGTGCAGGTTTGCCTTCTTGGCTTTGCTTTTTTTATTTTCTTGTGAAACTTAGTCTCGTCTAACTTTATATAAAATATCACAATTTTTTCATAAGTCAAGTGGAAAAATAAAAAATCTGATGTGAGATGCGGATTTTTTTTGCGTTTGGTGTTTACAGAGATGTTTATGCTGATTTTCTCTTTATTTATATTTAGTTTGCACTTGTAAAATCATGGTGAATGAATTATCTTATATAAAAAGCAACTGAATAGTTTTTTGCAGGAGTATTCAAATGAACAGATTTCCGGAAAAAATGAGCGATGTGGCGATGCTCGAGGAGTTCCTCGCCGTTCCGAATGCAGGTCTCATTGAGATGATGAAGCGTCTCGACGGGGATATAATGATTCTCGGCGTGGCTGGCAAAATGGGCGTTACCATGGCAACGCTTGCCGTCAACGCCATCAGAGCTGCAGGAGTTAAAAAACGGGTCATCGGTGTTGCCCGTTTCAGCAACGCCGAAGAGAAAGAAAAACTTGAGAAAGCCGGAGTTGAAACCGTTGTCTGCAATCTTCTCGATCGTGAGCAGGTGAGCAAACTTGAGAAAGTCAGCAACATCATTTTCATGGCAGGACGCAAGTTCGGTACCGGCGGCAGCGAAGAGCTGACCTGGGCGATGAATGTGCTTGCTCCGGAATATGTCTGTGAGCACTTCAAAGATAGCCGTATCGTGGCGTTTTCAACCGGATGCGTCTATCCGCTTGAGCGTATCGAAAGCTGCGGAAGCACTGAAGAGACTGTTCCTGCTCCGGTGGGTGAGTATTCACAATCCTGTCTGGGCAGAGAGCGTATATTTCAATATTACTCGAAGAAGAATGGAACGAAAGTTCTGCTCTTCCGCTTGAATTACTCCATCGACCTGCGTTACGGAGTGCTGCACGATATTGCCATCAATATCCGTGACGGCAAGCCGGTTGATAATTCTGTGGGCTTCTTCAACTGTATCTGGCAGGGGGATGCCAACTCCAACGCTCTGCGCTCGCTTGAGCTGTGCGAGAGTCCGTGCGCCGTACTGAACGTTACCGGACCTGAGACCGCATCTGTGGCATCAGCCGCAAAGAAGATGGGGGAAATCATGGGTAAAGAGGTCTCTTTCAAAGGGGAGCCGGGTGAGATAGGTTATCTCAATAATTCAGCAAAAATGTGCCGTCTTTTCGGTTATCCGACTGTTTCTCTTGAGCAGATGATCATCTGGCAGGCGAAGTGGATGGCTGACGGTAACATTTCCATCGGCAAACCGACCCATTTTGAAGTCAACAACGGTAAGTTTTGAGGAAAATTTTATTATGAAAACCATTGCAGATATCGACAGCAAAGTATTGGAAAAAGTCCGCAGAGGATGTGTTATTCCTGCACAGCCGCTCGCACTCAATGAGAAGCGTGAGTTTGTTCCGAAGTACCAGCGTGCACTCTGCCGTTACTATATGGATAGCGGAGTCGGCGGTATCGCTGTCGGAGTTCACTCAACTCAGTTTGAAATCAGAAAAAAAGAGATCGGACTCTTTGAACCAGTTCTCGCTCAGACATCAAAGTTCATTGATGAGTGGGCTGAAAAAACAGGTGAAAAAATACTCAAGGTCGGCGGAGTTTGCGGCAAGACCGAACAGGCTCTCTATGAGGCGAACTTCGAGGCTGAAAACGGTTACGATGCCGCTCTTTTGAGCCTGAGCGCATTTGCAGGAGACAGTATTGATGCCATGCTTGAGCACTGCGCCAAAATTGCTGAAGTAATGCCGATAATCGGATTTTATCTCCAGCCCAGTGTCGGCGGACGCATTCTTCCCTACGATTTCTGGAAAGAATTTGTCAAAATAGACAATGTTCTTGCCATCAAAATGGCTCCGTTCAACCGCTACTGCACTCTTGATGTGGTGCGTGCCGTGGCTGAGTCCGGAAAAGATATCACTCTCTATACCGGAAACGATGACAATATCATCATCGACCTTTTGACTGAGTACCGCTTCGGCGACAAAAAAATCCGGGTCAAAGGCGGATTGCTCGGTCACTGGTGCTGCTGGACAAAGAAAGCTGTTGAGCTTCTCGATGAGATTCACGCAGTTGTTGAAAAAGGGGACTCTGTTCCTGCTGAACTGCTCACCCGTAACGTCGAAGTAACTGACAGCAATGCCGCATTCTTTGACCCTGCCAATAAGTTTGCCGGCTGTATTCCCGGAATCCACGAGGTTTTGCGCCGTCAGGGTTTGCTCCTCGGAACCTGGTGTCTGAATCCCGCTGAGGTGCTCTCACCCGGACAGAGTGACGAGATCACCCGGGTGCACGATGCCTATCCTCATCTGCATGACGATGAATTTGTGGCAGCAAATATAGCAAAGTGGCTGGCAGATTGAGTTATGGCAGTTAAAATGCAGCATCGTGCTATTGTTACCCGCAGGAAAATCCTCGAAGCCGCAATAACTCTCTTTGCTGAAAAGGGGTTCAATGGAACGGCGGTTGATGATATATCCCTCGCTGCCGGAGCGAATAAACAGCGCATATATGCCTATTTCGGCTCGAAGCGCAAACTCTTTGAGGCGGCTCTGCTTGAGGTTTTCCAGCGGGTGAAACTTTTTGGCAGTTCAACTCTTGAAAAAGCGGAGCGTGAGCCGGAAAACCTGAGCCGCATAGTTCTTGAGTCTTTTTTGAAACTCCATGCGGAACAGCCGGTTTTATGGCGTCTGCTTTCGTGGGCGAACCTTGAGGGCGGTGAGAGCGTGAAAGTCCTTGAAGCCGCACGACGTGATGAAAACAGCGCACTGAAAGTGATTTTTGAGCGTGCCGTTGCTGCCGGAATCATCAAACCGCTTAATTTTGAAAGCTGGCTTTTTATACTGCTCGGCGTATCATGTTTTTATTATTCAAACCGTCACACGCTGGAATATACTCTCAATGACAATCTGAGTGCCCCCGAATGGCAGGAGCAGCTGGTGTCAGACGTTCAGATGCTTTTCAGTAAGTGATTTCAGCAGAAACAAAAAATCCGGTCAGGAATACTCTATATGAGTTCAAACTGACCGGATTTTTTTTACTGAATTTACTTTAAGTTGCATCCGAGAGTCTGTACGGAGTTCAACGGCACATTGAGGTATCTTGCCACTACCGGACATTTGACTCTGAAGAGCAGATAGATCGGAGCTTCTTTGAAATCATCACCGAGACTTTCATAATTTCCCAATCCCTTGGTGATGACCAGATCACTGTTATAGAGAGCGTCTTTGAAGTCATCCGGCATTCTGTCGAGCAGAATTCCGGAGGCGGAGCAGCCGGTATCGACGATTTCATAGCCGGTGATTCCTGATTCCTCGGCTTCGATTCTGGTCACATCGTTGAGGGCAGGTTTTCCCCGGACTCCGACAATGACCTTGCAGGGAAGCTGTTCCAGCACCAGACGGTCAAGCACTGCCTCGCCGCAGTTGTCGAGCACATAGAAAATCTGCTTTGCACTTTTTATGCGTTTTATCAAATCATCCAACGCCGCCTGATCGAACTCCATATCGAGGACTTTCAATACCTCTTTTTTTGCATCTTCGAGCTTGAAATCAGGATAAACGCCATAGTCGATGATGTTGCCGCCGATAGCGATTTTTATTGCCGTTTCAAGCGGATTGGAAGAGGCGTTTACGATCTCTCTCACCTCATCCAGAAGTTCGAGTCCGAGAGCAGTTGATTTGATTTTGATTTCACGGTAAGGGTCGGCTATACCGGTTTCCCGCTCAAAAATGGCGTGCAGATTTACTGTGACTTCCGGTGGAATGACTTTGTCTCCGTTATTTGCCAGATAGTTGAGCATTTCCCTGAGGACGGAGCATTGTCTCTTTTCGTCTTTGCCGGTTTGGCGTGATATGGCAAAAGCCATTTTGAATATGCAGTTGTAACAGTCATGTTGCAGTTTCATTGTTTTTCTCTCTTTTCTGTAATACAAACGAATGCTCCCCAGCCGCAAGTGAGGATGGCAAGTATTATAATAAAGTATTCTCCATACCTTACATATATGGTTCTGCCGGTTTCAGGAGATATTGTGACTTGCACCTGATTTATGGTTCTGCCTCTCCAGAGTTCGGGACGTCCTTTTTCAGGAGAGTAACATTGAGTGAACTTGCCGACGGGAGTAATGACTCCTGAGCCTCCGTTGTTTCCGCTTCTTATCATCGGCAGTCCGGTTTCGACCGACCTCATCACTGCGTTGGCGAGGTGCTGTTCAGGTTCACTGCTCTGCGGATACCAGGCGTCATTGGATAAGGCTATCAGAATGTTTGCTCCGCGCAGTGCGCTTTCACGGGTGACATACCCGAAAACGCTCTCGTAGCAGATGACAAGTCCGGCATTGACCTGCGGAGCGAGGGCAACCGGAGTGTTCACTTTGCCTGCAATAATATCTCTGCCCATATCGATGTAGTCGGTTATGAATTTCGGAATGAATTTGCGGAAAGGTATGTATTCTCCGAAAGGAACACGGTGTCTTTTGTCGTATTTGTGCTGCAAAACTCCGTGTTCGTCAAAATAAAGTGCACTGTTTGAGGCGGCAAACGTGCGGCTGCCGGGGGAGATGGGAGCGTAGTCCAATGCTCCGATGAGCATACGGCAGCGGTAGTTTATGGTGAGCAGCCTGATAAGCTCCTGATAACGCAGGGTGTTGAGGGCGTGTTTATTGCTGACGTTGACTTTGCGCATGTCAACGCAGGTGTAGTAGGTCAGCGGAATTGCCGATTCCGGCCAGATGATGAAGTTGCTGCCGGGATGTTTTTTCAGTGCTTCAAGAGAGAGAGTTCCGTATATGTCAAGCGCCTCTGCCGCTTGTTCAAGCGTGGCGTGTCTGCGTTGCGACAGGTCGCCCTGAATAAGTATCGGTTTCCAGACCGGCAGCTTGCTTGTGTCTGCTTTTTCGAGAGCGTTTATCCGGTGATTTCCCCATATCAGGACGGAAATTATCAGCAGAGCCGGAAGGATCGCCGCCGTGCGGCTGCCCTTTTTGAAAAGCGCAAACAGTGCAGTGTTGGCGAGGATGACCAGATAGTTTACTCCGTAACTTCCGGTGACCGAAGCCAGCTGTATGAGCGGCAGATTCTGCCATTGGGTCACTCCTGAGTCATTCCAGACAAAGAGCCGTGAGCGTGTCCACTCAAGCAGAACGAACAGAGCCGCACTGCCGAACACGAAGAGCGATGAGGCGGGGAAATTCAGTTTTTTGTTTCCGCACTCTTTGTTCATCAGGAATGATGTTCCTGCTGCCCAGACCGCTGACCAAATCGCTATCACAGGAGGCAGAAGATATGGAATCACCGGGTCGATCTCTCTGAGAAAACGGTAGGCGAAAAAGCTCCATCCGATTCCCCACAGCCAGCCGCAGAAAGCTGAATACAGTGTTTTGGTGCGTGAAATCACCCACAACAGTGGGAGCAGCATGAAAAATGCCAGAAATTCAATATTGAACGGCGGAAGTGCCGCAGCGTAGAGAGTTCCTGAAAGCAGGGAAATCGCCGCATAGAGTGCCGGTGTCTTCAGTTTTTTTGTCTTTTCAGTCAAGTTGCGGATATTCAATGTCATACCTCGATTTTGTACTTTATATAAAATAACTCCCGGAACTCATGTTTTCAAGACAAAAAAGAGATACGCCGCAAAAGAAAAAGCAAGACGTATCTCCTGAGCCGGAACTTTGTCAGTTGTCAAAAGTTCTGCACCACTGCGGATTTTCAGGTCCAAAATGTTTGAGCATAACGATGGGGTCGCAGCTTGACTCGTTTTTGATGACGACTCCGCGCTTTGCCGCCTGTTCTGAAACAAAATACTCGTCAAATGTGAGCTCTCCGAAACGGATGAGGGCAGGAGTTTCGATCGGCATACCGTCGATAGTGCCGTGACCCTACATCATGATGAAACCGTAGGCTGCTTCATCAGTTATCGTGGCGGTCTCACCGGGCAGAACGGTGAGTTTCTTGGCGGAAACTGCTTTTGAGCGGTAGCATATCCACTGGTCGATATATCCATTGTTGACCATCTCTTCACGGGGTTCTGCATCCAGCGGACGCATGAAGCGGTTTTTGACGAATTCAGGGTCAAGATTGAGCTCCCAATCAATGACATCAAGCAGATAGTCGAAGTCACCGATTTTATCCTGCGGAGTGTTTTTCCAGAGCAGTTCCTCAGAAATGATCTGGTCGTCAACCAAACTCTGATACATGGCGTAAACGTCGCTTGCCACTTGCGGCTCGTAGGTGCAGAGACTTCCGGGAGCGTGAAGCACGCCCGGAGGAACATCCCAGCCGGTACCCGGTTCAAGACGGTAGGCTTTGGAGAGATTGGTGATTTTGTTGTCACCTTTGGTGAAGTTTATCAGAGCCTCTTTGACCTGCTCTTTGGTAGTTCCCGGTTCAAGTCCGAAAAAGGTGAACGGGAAGTGACCGCCGTGGTTGTTGAGCTGTTCGGGGAAATAGTAGCTTTCGGGCTTGCCTTTCAGACCGACCAGAGCCGCATGAGCATCATCGTGGTGGATGTGGTGGGGCAGGGGACCGAGGTTGTCGAAGAATTTGGAGTACACCGGCCATGCATGATATTCGTTCCAGATGCGCTCGCCCAGCAGTTCTGCTCCCAACTCCTCAACGGCATCAGTGAGCGGAATGAGGCCATCGGCAGTGACGACGTGGCTGATACCCTCGTATTCCGGCGTTTCCGGACCGTTTTCGGCGAAAGTTGTGCTGGCGAGCCAGCGTTCATCAATGCCTCCGCGTTTCCCTCCGAGAGCGTAGTAGTCATCGGGGTGAAGTTTGATGCGGCGTCCCGGAATACAGAACGCTCTGGGAACCCATGCCGGAGCAAGGCGCAAAATGCCTTTACCGGTTTCAAACGCTTTGCGGATGGCTTGTTTTTTTCCGTTCATGACAAAAATTCCTTTCAAAGTTTATTTGATTTCAAAAATATCTCCGTCGCCGAGGCGTGGAATTTTGATGGTTACCATGTTTCTTGCAGCTGTAAACGGTATGCTTTCTCCGGTCGAAGCACTGGTGACGGCAGCCGGAGTAAATCCTGCATCAACAGTAAGCGTGACATCGTAAAGCGGCAGATTGGGCAGTTCATCCTGATAGTTTACCACTCCGAGCAGGATGGTTGATTTATCATCTGAACGCAGTTTGGTGATTTCAACTGAACCGGGCAGGTTTTCTGATGATACAACAAATTCCGGCAGGTACTCTTTGAAGATTTTTTTTGCGAACTCCTGCTGAGTGTATTGCCTGAGCAGCAGGAAACTGCCTGCAATGTAGAGACATTTGCCGTTTCCGCAGTTGTTTTCAGAAATTGCGGTAAAACTGCTGTCAGCCAAGCCGGGAGGATTGGAATGTATCGATGCGTATTGTTCATGGTGCCACACCGGAAAGTCGGGCATATTGATATATCCCGTTGTCTTTGCTGTTGTCGCCGTCACAAGCGGTGACGGAGTGCTGCAGAGTATTTTTGAACCGTTTGCACTCAGGTAGTTTATCTGCATCGTGTCGCTGCCTGAGTAATCAACACCCAGAATATCGGCGATGGCAAAGTTTCCCGGGGAGTTGCCGAAGCGGTCGCAGAGAGAGGTTTTTCCGGTGGCGATGAGAGTGCCTCCGTCGAGAACGAATCGGCGTATTCTTTCGCACTCATCTTCTGTCATGTACTTGGCGTTGTTGATGATTATGCATTTGAAACGTTTGATATCCAAAGTCGCATCGGTGATGATTTCGTATGGAACATGCATTTTGTTCAACACTTCAGCAGTTCCGAGGACTTCATCCAGAATGCAGTTGTGCCTGAAATCCATGTTGGTGCGCTTGTCGCTGAAACTGGCAAGATTTACTCCGTTGAGAGAGTCGTCAACGCAGCTGGACATGGAAAAATATACTCCGACCTGAGCATCAAGAACAGGTTTGTGTTTTGCGATAAGTTTTTTGAACGGCTCAAGTTTATTTATGACTTGGGAGAGCTTGTTGTAGAATTTCTTTTCAAGAGTTCCGTCCGGATTGATGGCATCGATAAAGAAGAATGCTCCTGCATTGGCAAGCGTGGTAAGGGCGTGGATATACAGCTCATCAGGAGACTTTGTCGAAGTATGGTCCTGCAGATTGACACAGCGGCTGGTCATGAATTCGTATGGCTGATGTTTTGAGTAAGCGGCAAAAACTTTGCATCCGAGACGCTGTTGGAGTTTGCCTCCGTAAAAGTCGCCCGAGGCGTAATCGGCGGCGGCGGCTATTCCTGAACTTTGACCGAGAAACCAGCCGTGCAGTACGGGGGAAAACTGGTGGGTCACCGATACGCCAGGTTTCTCTTGTTTGCAGAAGTTGGTCAATTCAATGGCGAACTCTGCCATTGAGTCTTCACGGAAACGCTGAAATTCGACCCATCGGGGATTATTCCAGTCGATGATTTGCGGAATGGGTTTGCCGAATTTCTTTTTGCAGTTTTCACACTGGCAGACCATGGGCCAGAAAGTCATGTCGATAAATATTCCGTCAACATCATATTGCAGTATTTCACTGATTTGTGCTTTGAAAAATGCTCCGGCTTCTGGGCTGTTCGGGCAGGTGAAGCGGTATCTTCCGTTGCGCTCAAGTCCGTTGATATCACGCATCCGTGCCGATGGCATACGAATGGCGGAGTCGTTGTGATAAAGTACAGTGTAATATGCGACAGGAGAGATTCCCTCTTTCCTCAGCAGTGATACAGTTTCACCGAAGATATCACGCTTTTTCACTCCATCATGGATGTGTCCGACTTTTGTCGGGTAGTAGCAGTTGCCGTTGTGGTCGCAGGCATAGACCATCGAGCCTTCGATTCCGGCAAGTTTCACCATGTCAACATAGTTCCTGCCGGAAAATTTTGTCATGTATTCAGGATGGCAATCAGTGATATGATTGTCGATCAACATTCTCGAATAAAGTTTTTCATGCCATTTCATATAAATCGCTCCGTAAATAAAAAACGTGTTTGGGGAAATATATCAGAAGTTTTCAGGTTTTACAATCGAGTAAAACAACTATTTGTAGCACAAAACGTGCATTTTTGTCTTGAAAATATCGCAAAAACGAGTTATATTAGCACAAAACATTAAGATTGGAGTGACATGAGTACAAGCAAGTTCCACATTACCACCGGAGCCGTCTGGCACGGAGTCTGGAATGCGGGAAAAATCGAACCAAACCGCCGTTTGTATGATTTTGAGCTGGTGTGGTTTTCATCGGGCAAAGCCAGAGTGATAGTCGGCAATGAGGTGTATGAGTGTCTGCCCGGCAGTGTTATAATCATTCCTCCCGAAGCGGTGCACTGTACTGTGGCTGACAGTGCGGTTGAGAGGTGGTGCATCCATTTTGATTGGTACGGAGACTGCCGTTGCCATGATGACCCGCAGGAAAAAGAGAGTTACTTTGTTTACGATACTCCGGCGAATGACCGTTTTGTTCCGACTCTGGCAGCAGCAATTCCTGATTTGCCCGGAGTTACTTTTCCGCACTTCTGCCGCAGTGTGCCGGGGGAGGTTTACAAGTATATCCGTGATTTCTTCTCTCTTCACGGACGTGATGTTTTAGGCGCAAACGGCAGTTTTCTTCTGGCGCTGAGCGGAGCTTTGAACAGTCATCCTCACAGTTCACAGGCAGTGAGTGTTCTTCTCAAAGCCAAAAGCTGTATCGACCGCAAGTTCTCATCTTCCACGCTGACTGCTTCGGCAGTTGCTGAAAGTTGCGGAATTACCGTGAATTATCTCAACCGTCTTTTTAAGGAAACTTTCGGAGTTACTACGACCGGATTTATTATTTCAAGGCGGCTGGAATATGCTGAAACACTTCTTGCCGACAGCGGGTTATCCATAAAGATGGCAGCTGAGATGTGCGGTTTCAACGACCACAACTATTTCATCCGTCTTTTCAAGGCGAAAAAAGGCATAACTCCGGGAACTTTAAGAAGAGAAAAGGCTTGAAATAATAGATAACAGAGTGTATCTTATACGTTAAAGAGTATTTTATATCACTGAGAGGTTTTTGCTGTGAAACGTATTTTTTTGCTTTCATTCTTCTTGATTGGAGCATTTTTGTGCGGTGCAGTTGAAAAACAGATTCCAGCCATATATTTTTCAGGTGAAGAGTTCAATATCATTGCCGCCCGGAAAGGACACATTCAGGGGATGGCGATTTCTCCTGACGCTGTTTATCTCGGATATGACCATGGCGTGTTCAAATTTGACCGTCAGGGTAAATTTATTAAATTCACTTCCGGTCCGAATCATACCGGAGACGTCTGTTATCACAATGGATACATCTATTCTGCGGTCGTATATTTCGACGAACTCCGCGAGGGCAGGGGATGTATTATGCAGTATGATGAAAATTTGAGGCTGATCCGTACTTATGAACTTGATATTCCGCTTGACGGCATAACTTGTCACGGCGGATATCTTTATTTTGGAAGAGTGGGTTCTCCAAAATTCCACCGGGGAAATGAGGTTTACCGTATTGCCGCTGATTTTTCCGGAAAACCCGAAAAGTTTGACACCGATCACGGATATGAAACTATAAGCGGAGCGCAAAATATTTGCACTGACGGTAAGTTGATTTATATGTCTTACTATGTTAAAAGAACCACTCCGGCTGTCGGAATTTTTACTTCTGATATGAAACTTGTCGGAACAGTTGATTTTTCGGCAAGAACAGGATTTGAAACAGTTGTTTTTCCTGAAGCTCCGGGAAAAGTTTACTTTGCCAGGCTGGTTTCGTTATACGACAGAAAAAAGAGTGAGAAACCAGCGTTCAGGATAGATTTTTACAGGTTTGTTGATGGAAAAATGGTCAACGTCACCAAAATGTGAATAAAAATAAAAAGGAAATGGTATGAAAAAGTTTTTGTTGTTGGCAGTTGTTTTTGCAGTATCACTTATGCTTTGCGGAGCGGAAAGTGAAAAAATTTCTCCGATATATTCGGTCAAAGGCGAACTCAATGCGGCACAGGGACATATTCAGGGAATGTGCATATCCGACAATGCCCTTTATCTCTCTCATCAAGGAGGAATTTTCAAACTTGATCGCAATGGCAAATTATTGAAACATGTAAAAGCTCCTGTTCACACCGGAGATATTTGTTTTTCTGACGGCAAACTCTATGCGGCAGTCGCTTACTATGACAAGGCACGAAAGGGCAAGGGACGCATAACTGTTTACGATGCAGATTTGAACGAAATCGACAAGCATGAACTCCCCAGACCCAGTGACGGAATAACCTGTCTCGGCGGATATCTCTATTTCGGATTGGGTCCGAATCCACAGAAACCGCATCGTGTCAACCGCATTGGCAGGCTGAAAGCCGATTTTTCGGATGAATTGAAAATCTTTGAAATCGATTTCGGTTATCCGACTCACTTCGGCACTCAGGCGATAAGCAACGACGGAAAATTTCTCTACATGTGTTTTTACGGAGCAGGGGAGCATAATTTTGCAGTATATACTCCTGATATGAAGCTCATTGAAACAAGTTTGTTTCACGGTTCTGTCGGATTTGACCACCTGATCATAAACGGCAAATCAACTTTTATCAGGTTGAAACAGCTCTATAAATACAAAAAGAAAGAGACTCCGTACTTCATGTTTGATTTCTTCAGATATACTGGCGGTAAGATGAAAAATATAACTCAGAGAGTGAAAAAATGAGCGGCAAAATAAAAATCGGAATTGCAGGTCTGCGTTTCGGCAGAGGTATGACCCGTCGTGATATTTATGAGGGCAGGGGCGGCAACAGTTTGGAAATCACTGCCGTATGTGATTTCAACCGTCAAGCCGCAGATGAATACGCTGCAGAGATCGGAGCAAAGGCGTACTATGATCTTGATGAGATGCTGCAAGATCCTGAACTTCAGGCAGTCGGCTTGTTCACTCCTCCGGGAACCCGTGCCGAACTTATCGGCAAGTGCATTGCCGCAGGAAAACACGTTTTGACCACCAAGCCGTTTGAGCTTGACCCGCAAAAAGCGCAGGATATTCTTGAACTCGCCCGTGAAAAGGGTATAGTTGTGCACCTCAATTCTCCCAATCCCATTCCCACCGTTGAGATGGCTCAGGTCGAAAAGTGGAAGAAAGAGTATGATCTTGGTCAAGTGGTGTGCGGCAATTTTGAAGTGATGATGGATAAAAACGAAGTTCCTGACGGCAGCTGGTATGATGACCCTGAGCTTTGCCCAGCCGCTCCATTGTACCGCATCGGAATTTATGCTGTAAATGATATGATACAGCTCTTTGATGCACGCCCGGTGGCGGCGGTTTGTGTTGACAGCCGTATCCGCACCGGACGCCCCACTGCGGATAATGCCGTGCTCACTGTTCAGTTTGAAAATGGTGCTATCGGAACAGTTCAATCCAGCTTTTGTGTCGGCAACGGAGATGTTTTTATCGGCAGTTACACCATCCACTTTGAGCGAGGCAGTATCTGCCGCGGACCATACGTTGTGCGTGAAGAGGGAGCAATCGAAAAGTATGATTTCACTATCCGTTGGAGAACCAAAGATGGCGAGCAGCACTCCGAAGTGTACCATTGTCCGAAAGAGGCAGACAGAAGCGGCAACTATGAGTGGGAATACTTTGCCGAGGCTGTGCGCAAGGGCGGAGCACTTGATAACGAGATACCGATAGAGCGCATAAGCAACGGTGTCGCTGTGGTGGAAGCTATGAAAAAGAGTCTGAAATCGCATCGCATCGAAGAGATAAAACCATTCTGAGGTCGAATCATGTTGCGGAAGATATTGTGTTGTACGTTTGTTTTTTTTATGCTGGTCAGCGTATCGGCGAGGAATGATTATAACCGTAACGTTGTCCGCAGCAAGAGTGATGTCTGGATAAAACGTATTCCGCAGGTCAATGCCAAGCGGGCGTACAGTGTGCAGGCGGCAGTCTCTATGGTTGTCAGATATCTGAACGATAAACTCAATCAGAAGAAAATGGCTCCATTGTATCAGCTTGAGGCTGAAAAAGGAGTTATGACTCCTGAAATAGAGGGATTGTTTCAGAGTGACCCGGTTTTCCGTGAGTTCAAAATCAAGACTCTTTACAAGATAAGTGAGCCGGAAATATCCCGGATGATGGAGCTGTACGACTCATCAAGCAAACGCAAGCGCAAAAGCAGAAAAGCTCCTGATGAAAAAAACGGAAATGTGTTTGATACGGTCAACCGGGAAACTGCGAGGCGGATGTTTCCGACGGCACGTCCGCAAATGGCTTCCCTGTTGAGGAGTGTCTGTTACCGGTATATCGATGCCGGAGTTCCGGTGTTGTGGTCGGTGGCAATGAATCTTGACCCCGCGGTGAAAATGAAGGGCGGTCACATGCGCCTGATTGTCGGCTACAACGAGCAGAATAAAAAAATCAAAAAGATATTTTACCGTGACCCGTGGGGAGGCAGTACAAAAATCAAACAGGCAGATTTCGAAGATGCCCAGACCATGACCATGGAACTCCACGTCATAACTCCGATGTTCGGAGAAGTGCTCATGCCGCTTCACGGCACATGGAACAAAGATAACAGACAAAAACGTTACATCAAAAAGAGACGTCCGCCGGTCCCGAAAAAATAAAAATTTTTTGCGGAACATCACTTGCAAAAAATATTCAAGTGCAGTATATTTATACACACGAACGATTATCTAACTCCGTGGTGATTAACAATGAAGGTTATCAGTTTTTTTCTTTTCGCAGTTTTTTCTGTCGTTTCCGTTGCGGCTTCTGATTTTTCAAATTATGTGGCACAGCAGCGTGATGCAATAGATTCTTCAAATTGGCATCGGGCGATCGAGTGCACATTCGGAATGATAAATTCAAGCTACAATGCCGATGTCACATCATCCTCGTTCCTTGCGCTTGGAGCTCTGCTTTGGATATCAGGCAACAATGAAAAAGCGGTATCAGCCATTGAACGGAGTCTTCATATCATGCGACACAGTGACGGAGTGGATGAAGCAAAAGCGTTGGCAGCAGTAAAAATGGTCAAGGCAGTCCGTAATGCATCGGGAACTCCGTCATGGAGTCAGCAGCAGGCTCTTGTCAGTTTTGTCAAAGTTTTGGGGGTCAACTCAGATAACACTCTGACTGAAATCAGAAGAGCAAATGAAGCAGCCCGTTACAGCGCTCTTATGGCGTATCTTGACTCAGGTATTCAGGCTGCCAAACGTGAGGGGCACCGTATTGAATGGAATGCCAAATTCAATGCTGACCGTGAATATCAAAGCGCAACCGGCAAAAGTTTTGACCCGTCAAGACGTCCGTCAGGCGGCTTTGAGCGTGAAAAATGGGATGCCGCCAAAAGAGTTTATGATATTTTTGATTGAAGATAACCACACAAAAAAAGGATAGGTTTTATTATGAAAAAATTGGTCATCATCTTTGTCGTAACTTTCTTTTCAACCATTGGACTTCTTGTGGCAGCTCCTGTTTTCAACTGCAACAAGTGTAGGGGAACGGGAAGAATTTCCGTCAGCCGCCAAATCAAATGCACTGCCTGTAACGGACAAAAACTCATTTGCCGCGGTTGTAACGGACGTGGAAAACATGTGACCAGTGGCGGCACCGGACCTTACAGAGTGCCTGATAGAGTCGACCTATGCTTGTGCTGTTACGGTGCCGGAACGGTCAGCTGCAGCACTTGTTACGGTTCTAACGTTGAAACCCTGACCGGAACCGATACTTGTCCGCAGTGCAACGGCAAGGGTACATTTACTCTTTGATACTGCATACAGTTTGATACAAAAAATGCTGCATTCCGAAAGTGAAGTGCAGCATTTTTTGTGATTTTTTTATGTGCTGATATCAATCAAGCAGGCTCCAGTCGAAAACTACGCCGAGGGGAGGATTTTTTCCGGTCGCAAGCATTGTATATACTTCGTGGGCATCTGCCGGAGAGACCAGTCGGTTTATCAGCGGCTTGAATGATAAGCGTCCTGCACCGAGCAGGTCGAGTATCACTCTGTAATCATTTTTTTCAGTCCAGGCATTTTCACGGTTATCCAGATGCGGACGGGTCATTGTGTGAGCTCCGATCATGGTGATCCCGCGGCGGTGGACATATTTGTAGTAATCAATATTGACATCCGACACACGGGTGCATCCGAGCAAAGTTATTCTTCCCTCGTAGTTGATGTATTCGAGTGCCTGCTGCAATGCCAGTGCTTTGCCGGTCACTTCCACCACAACGTCAGGACCGCAGCCGCGGGTGGCATCTTTGATCTTCTGCACCATGTCGGCATCAGACGGGTCAAAGACGATATCTGCTCCCATTTGTTTGGCAAGTTCCCTGCGTTCAGGAGAAAAATCGAGAGCCATTACAGGATATGCTCCTGAGAGTTTGGCAAACTGAATGGCAATCAATCCCAGAAGTCCGCATCCTGCAATCATTGCGCTTTCACCGATATTTATTTTGAGTTTGCGCACTGCGAGCAGCGGAAAACTTGCGATATGGGTGAATGCCGCCTCTATGCCGGAAACGGAGTCGTTTTCGATTTTTACTATTCCTTTGAAGCCGGGGTGCTTTACATTCGACATTATCGCCTGCTCAGGGGTTCTGATCAAATGGGAAACATGACATCCCCAGTTGAGCACGACCCGGTCTCCGATGGTGAAATCAGATACTTTTCTTCCGGTTTCAATAACGTGACCGCTGGCACTGTAACCCGGATATTTCGGAAAGTTTTCCTGCGTGTTGGGCAGGTGCAGAAAGTTTGCCAGTTCCGTTCCTGCACTGATAGCTGAGTAGTCATATTTTACCAGCAGTTCATCCGGCTGGAGTTTGTCGTTTATTTCGACATCGATCAGCTGTGCTTTTTCCTTTTCCGGAAAAACTATTTTTTTGATGAACATGATTGTAAATCTTTACGTTTTTCAGCTGTTTGTTCCGATCATGCAGGCTCTGCCGCCGTCGATCTGGTAGTTGCAACCGGTGATGTATGCGGCTCTTTCACTTGAGAGGTAAACGAGAAGGTCAACGACTTCCTGTACTTCGGCAGCTCTGCCGAGCGGAGTCTTCATGTTTGCCATAGCTGCACGGGTCAGCACCGGACCGGGAGCAACGCTCACTGAACGCACTCCGTTGGGAGCTCCGACGATAGAGAGACCCTTGGTCAGACCGACCATTCCGGCTTTTTCTGCGCCATAGTCAACTGCGCCCTTGCTGCCGGTTATTCCGTCAATACTGCTCATATTGATGATGACTCCGCTCTTTTGCTCAAGCATGTGAGGCATGACCGCACGGGCAAAGAAGATAGCTCCCTTGAGGTTGACATCAACTCCCCACTCGATACTTTCGTATGAGCAATAGGGGAACGCAGGCTGTTTGCAGACTCTCGCAGAGGCTCCTCCTGCGGAGTTGAGCAGAATGTCAATACGTTTTTCTTTTGCCATCACATCGTCAACCACGGCGCAGACCTCAGTGTGCTTGCGGATATCGGCAACGTAAGCATAGGCTTTGTGCCCTTTTTCTCTGACGGCTGCGGCGGCAGCTTCAACTGACTCTTTGTTGATATCGACAAAGACGGTAATGGCTCCCAAATCTGCCAGGTTTTCAAGATAGAGTTTTGCCATTCCGGAGGCAGCTCCGGTTGCGATTGCAACTTTGTTGGTGAAATCGAAGTCCATTTTTTACTCCTGTGAATAAAATTAAAAGTTATTCAGGCATGGGAGCCTGATAGTTATTGTCGCCTCCGTAACGGAGAAAGCCGAGATATACCTTGTAAAGCAGGGCAATTCCGAGAATGGTGAAGCCGGCTCCGACGAGCAGGGTGTAGCGGTAGTCGCCGAGCTTATCGATGAGTTTACCGATGGCAGGACCGGTTATCATATACATGACGGAGTTGAAAATTCCGATGGCTGAAATAAACTGTGCGAAGAGTGCGGGAGGCAGTATTTTGGAGCTGAGACTTGCCACAAAGGTGATGTAGCATCCGGAAATAACTCCGTGCAGAATAAATATGAGCGCAAATGTTGATTTGCTGATAAAGATATATCCGCCGATCATGAGCACGAGATGAGCGAGCAGGGCAGCCATACCGGTGCGGAGAGGATGGAATTCATCAGCCAGCACGCCCAGACCGTAACTCAGCACCAGACTGCATCCGTAGGTGATGACCAGATATTTGCCGTAGGTTGCGGTGGGGATTTCCAGAAACTTGGAGTACTGAAGACTGAAACTGTTGATGGGCATAAAAGAGAAAGAAGCAAATGTGGTGGCAACCATGAACCAGCGGTAGTAGGGCAGAGAGAAGCTCTGACGGAAGTATGTGACTGCCGAGACGGCAACAGTCTGGATGACCGTGCGTTTCTTGCCGTTGGGAAGCGGAGGAAGTTCTGCCGGAGGCGGGTATTTGCCCTCTTTGACCATAAAGCAGAGCAGCAGAAGTCCGGCACCGTAAAGAGTTCCGACACCGAGGAAAATCCACATGGTGTGGGTTTCAACGATTCCGATGAGGAATGAGTGAAAAATCATACCTGCTCCGAGGCTGACCAGACGGAACAGACCGAAAAATCTTCCCAGCAGTTCACGGGGAATAACATCGTTGGCAAGAGCGTTGAAGAGACTTCCGGCAAGGGTGGTTCCGAAATCGAGGAACACCCAGGATATACCGAAGAATATAAGCATTGCGGTCTGGAGACTGATATCAGGGCAGACTCCGTGAAGCCACGCACCGAGCATCTTGGTAAAGCCGAGTCCGTAAAGTCCGGTCACGATAAACGGAGTGGTGAACAGAATGAACGGAATACGTCTGCCGAGCCTTCCGCGATGGCGGTCTGAAACAAAACCGATGATCGGCTGAAGAAAGATGTTGGTGAAGTTGGGAAATGCGATGATGATAAGTCCGTAAAGGAACTCCGAGTCAATAATCTGTTTGAAGAGCAATGTGGATGAGGGACCGATCGCACGGTCTTTCATTGACCAGACGAAATCTCCCCAGAGCATCCAAAAACTCAGGGCAATGACTCCTGCAGTGGTATAGGTAAGAGTACCTATTTTCCATGTTTTTTTGTTTGTGTTCTCTGCCATAATTTTCTCCACAATATATTTTTTAAAGATGTTTATATACCGATTACATAAAATACCTCAAAAAAGCAGTTTTGTCAAGTGTTCCTTATTAAAAACAGCTTTGCGCGATACTCTTGGTTATTATTTTTCTGTTATTATTCTGAAGTGTGCAGACAGTACCGAGGCATCGCACTCTATTCCCATTTTGTCGGCTGAAGGATTGCCGGTCATCTCGTGGGTGATCCCGAGATACATGGCACCATCCATGCCTTCGATTTTCACCTCTCCGTCACCGTCAACAGTCACAACTGCATGGACAGGTTCGGAAAAGAGCAGTTCATGGTTTGAAAGACGGAATTTTGCCATCAGTTCAGGCGGATAGGCATTGTGCGGATTATTCACCCAGTCCGAGGTGGTGCTGTTGAGGTCAAAGGCGGCAAGGTTGTTCAAAATGTTCAGGCTGTTGCGGTGGTAGTGACCGTTTATCCACAGCACCGGAACATTTGAGTGGGCAAAAATTATTTTTTGAGCATCAGTTTTGTTAGTGATACCATTGCTTCTCCAAACCGAGGCGTGCGAAAAGATGACCGCCATTCCTGAGCAGGAATCAAGTTCACGAGCAAGAAAATCAAGCTGCTCAGGTGAGAGCAACTGCTCTTGCTGGTGACATTTTTCATAAACGCTTGCATTGGCGTAGTGGCACAGTTCACCAGATTCATTGTGGTAAAAGTTGGTATCAAGCGAGATGAATTTGTTGCCGTTGAGCTCAAAACTGTAAAAGCTCCTGCCATTCATGCGGTACGCTTCGCACACTTCGGAAATATCCTGACTCTCTTCAAAGTCGTGATTGCCCATGGTGTGATATGCCGGAATATGAAAGTTGTTGTACTGTTCAAGGATTTCCTTAGCGGCTCGCACATTATGGCAAAAGTCTCCGCAGTGCATGATAAATTGCGAACCGGATTTTTCTGCCCGTTCAAATACCGCAGCCAACCTTTTGTCGGCCCAGTTCCAGTTTCCCTCTCGATAGTGCAGGTCGGCAAATACGCTGAATTTTACTTTGCCCATTGGATTTTCTCCCGGGATACAGTTATTGAAGATTCTATTTTGTCGGCATCAGCAGTGTTGAAGCTGCCGCAGAGATGAGAGAGGCAGTTCGCACTTGCCGCCGCCAGAGCTTTTTTGAATGCCGGCTCGAAATCAAGACCGTCTGCCAGTGCTCCTGAATATACAGCACTTGCAGTGTCACCGCATCCGAGAGTGGAAACGATGTTGTCGAGTTTCGGTAACTGATACTTCACCAGCTTTTTGCCGTCCGAGGCAAAAGCCTGCTCAGGACCATCGGTTACGGCGGCACTCAAAATCGCAGGATAGGTTGAAAACAACCTGGCAAAAGCCTCTTCGACGCTTTCTTTTCCGGTCATCGAAAAAAGTTCTTCACGGTTTATTTTGAGGTGGATGCCGCATCCGGTGGTGAATACATCATCGACACCTTTACAGGCATCAAGGAGCAGGGGAACTGAGTTTTTTGCGGCGATCGAAGCAAATTCCCGATATACTTTTTTGTCGGTTTCACCGGGAAGAGTTCCGCAAACGGCGGCAAAACAGCACTCCGGCATGATTTTTTCTGCCATTTCAAGAAGATTTGCTGTTTCACTCTCTGATACGGTGTAGGAAGGCTCTATGCACTCGGTGGTCGAGTTGTCGCTTTCGTTAAGTATGGTGGTACAGCATCTTGTCGGAGTTGCGGTGAAACTCGTCAGGTGGCAGATGGCAAGTTTATCGAGCATATCGACCAGACGTTTACCGTTTTCTCCGCCTGCGAATTGCAGCAGACACGGTTCGGCAGAACCGTAAACGATGCTGGCACGGCAGAAGTTGACTCCTTTTCCGGAAGCGAATTCATCGAGCTGATACGCACGGTTGACTTTTCCGCAGGAAAATTTTTTGAAAGAGAGTGTTTTCTGCCATGCCGGATTGGCTCCGAGTACTGCGATTTTTCTGTTCATTATTCAACTCCGAGTGTGGAAGCAATGTAGTCTCTGAGCTTTTGAGCGGCTTTGCCCTCTGCCTCCCGTTTGCTCGAACCGTGTCCGGGAGCGACAAACTTGCCGGCAACAGCCTCAACATCGTAGCAGGGACAGTGCGGCGGACCCGATATGAGTATCACTTTGTATTGCGGAGTAAGTCCGAGATGTTTCTGGGTGAGCTCCTGAAGCTCTCCTTTGGGGTTGAACTGTTTGAATGACAATACCGGGTCGGGAATGTTTTCTTCAAGTATCTCGATGAGAAACTCGCAGGTTTTTTCATAGCCGCAAGCAATGTGGCAAGCTCCGAGCAGGGCTTCAAAGAGGTCGGCAAGCGTGGAGTTGCGTTTGTGTCCCTGCAATTCTCTTTCACCTTTTCCGGAAAGCAGTTTTCCGCCGAGTTTGAGATTTCTTGCCAGCATCGCCAGAGTTTCCTCGCGCACCATTGCGGCTCTGATTGCCGTAAGGTCGCCCTCTTTTGCTTTGGGATAACGGGTGAAAAGGTAGCTGCTGGTGACCAGCTCGAGAACTGCATCGCCGAGGAACTCCAGACGCTGATTGTCGTAATCGAGATGGTGTTCTGTGGCGTAACTGCGATGGGTGAATGCAGCCGTCAGATACTTTTCACCGTTCGGATGCTTCAATATCTCATCTTTGATAGTTTTGAAATCCATTATTACGGATACCTTTCTTTATTTTATCGCCGTGTGCTTTGCAGAAAGCGCAGCGTATCTTTTTCCAGCCGCACCGGGTCGATTTTGTGTTTGGAGTTTATATTCCGGTACAATCCGATAAAGCGGCTGCACAAATTGCGTATGTTTTCAGGAGTTTCCTGTTCTCCTGAACAGATGATGAAGCTGCTGATAAATCTTGCGTTATCTTTTGAGAACAACTTTTTACGCAGAAAAAACGGAACTCTTCTGCAACCGTCAAGGTCGATGGTGCCGGTGAGATTTTCACTTCCGTTTCTGAACAGATAAAAGTTCCTCATGCTTGCGTCGCCGTGGACGATATCTGCCGAGTGGATATTTCCCAGCAGAGAGGTGATGCGTTGAAAAGCATTTTCCCACTCCCGGCTTGGCAATTTGTCGCAAAATGTGACGTTTTCATCAAGCACCGATGTCGCCAGATAGTCGCAGACTGGCAGCAGATATTTTGTCTCTCTCACGGCGCAGAATACCTGCGGAGTTGCTATGCCGAGCTGATTGAGCTTCTCTGCCATTATCATTGAGCGTTTTGAACGGGGTGTTTGAAAAATCCGTCGCAGAGCCTTTGTTGACTTTCTTGCCGGAGAGCATTTTACAAAAACTCCGCCGCAGATATACGCCACGGTGGAAGAACCCTTTTTGCAAAGTTTTCCCGGAGGATCCATCCAGCTTCCGGAAAGATTGATTATTTGAGACTCTGAAAAATGTGAAAGGTCGCATTTTCCCCGTATGAGGGTGTTTTTGAGAGTTCTCAGTTTGATATCTTTCAACATGTTTTTATACAACTCCGCTCTTCTGCCTTACTATATAAAATAACCCCCGAATGGAGTAAAGTCCAGTTGTAAAACAAAAAAAATCGTTTTGAAGTGAAAAATGGTGTGTTTCTTGCTTGAATTGTTGCATAAACCGTGTTATATTTACCATTGAACTTTTGTGTAAAAATATAAATACGAAATACGGAGTGTGTATTATGGCTGGACCGAAATTTACGGTTCTTTTCGAAAAGCTTCGCGGTACTACTTTTGATCTCAACAAAGAGACCATGAGCATCGGCCGCAGAGACGGTATGGATATCTGCATCAAAGACTCAAGCATGAGCGGACATCATGCCGATGTTATTTGCAGTGAACGTGACGGCAAAACAGTCTATATCCTGAGAGACAACGACAGCACCAACGGAACGAAAATCAACGGAGTTCAGGTGACCGAGCAGGAGCTCAAAAACTCTGACGTCATCCTGTTCGGCTCAGTAGAGGTTCTGTTTGACAGCGGCAGTGCCGATGCTGAGGGCGGTACCGGAGTGTTTGCTCCGACCAGCGTGACTCTCGACCTCTCATCTCTTGATGCCCACACCAACAGTGTGCCCAAGTTTGACAGTCTCAATCCGCTTGGCGACAGGGAAACCAAACGTCATACCATGGTCAGTGTCGGAATCATCGCACTTTGCGCCCTTGCCGGTCTCGGCGTGCTCGGACTCCTCGTCTATCTCGCCAAGGAGATTTTCGGTCTCGGCGGAAATTGATACGGTTCAGATAACATTGAACACAGCAGATATCCGCTTTGACGGCGAATGCCGTTTTGCGGATTATCTCTTTTTTGGAGCTTATATATCATCGAAATCAGGAGTAATCATATATGGAAAATGAAAACAAACCGCAGGAACCGATCGGAGGGGAATCCGGAGGAAACGGCGGCGGAAACAAGAAAAATACAGGGCAGAGACGTCTGCCGGGAGTGCCCCGTGCAGCTGTCGTCTGGCTGGTGATTTTGTGTGTGCTTGGCGCACTTGCTCTCTTCAAAGGCGGATCATCGACCCGCCAGACTGTCTTTACTCAGACTGAGTTTGAAAGTATGCTCCGTGCAGGAAGGATCATTTCCGCCGATATTACTGACGAGAGCAGCCGGGTTTTTGTTGTCGAGGGCAGGTACTATTTAAGTGATGCTCCCGCTGCAGCAAAGAGTGGTGACGAGGCGAAAGATAAAAAAGCATTTCTCGAGAGCACCGGGTTTTATCGCGCGAGAGTTCTGTTTTCGGAATCGATGAATGATCTGCTTTCTTCCTCGAAAACTCAGGTCAAAGTTGCGGAAAACAACTCAAGTCTCTGGAACTTTCTGCTTTTCGGAATACTTCCTGTTCTGTTGCTCGGCGGGGTGATTTATTTTATTTCATCACGTCAGATGCGCATGGGCGGAAAAGGAGCCATGGATTTCGGCAAAAGCCGTGCCAGAATGATTGCTCCTGAAGAGCTCAACGTCAAGTTCGATGACATCGCCGGAGCTGATGAGGCAAAAGCGGATATCGCTGAGATCGTCGAGTTTCTCAAGGACCCGATTCGATTCCAGCTTCTCGGAGGTCAGATTCCGAAAGGCTGCCTGCTCGTGGGCAATCCGGGAACCGGTAAAACTCTGCTTGCCAAAGCTGTTGCCTGCGAGGCGGGCGTTCCCTTCTTTTCAATCAGCGGCTCCGACTTCGTCGAGATGTTTGTCGGTGTCGGTGCGAGCCGTGTCAGAGATATGTTTGAACAGGCACGCAAACACACTCCGTGTCTTATTTTCATCGACGAGATCGATGCCGTCGGACGCTCCCGCTTTTCAGGCTGGGGCGGCGGTCACGATGAGCGTGAGCAGACCCTCAACGCCATGCTGGTCGAAATGGATGGACTTTCAAGCCGCAACGGTGTGATCGTGCTTGCGGCAACCAACCGTCCTGATGTCCTCGACCCGGCATTGCTCCGCCCCGGACGTTTTGACCGTCAGGTGGTTATGGACTTGCCCGATATCAAAGGCAGACGGCAGATACTTGCCATTCACGCAGCCAAGATCCGCTTGGCAGACAATGTTGACCTCGATGTTATTGCCCGTAACACTCCCGGATTCAGCGGAGCCGATCTTGCCAACCTCTGCAACGAGGCCGCTCTTCTGGCTGCAAGATACAATCAGGAGTTCGTCATGCAGAAAGACCTCGAGGAGGCACGTGATAAAGTCTGCTACGGCAGTGAACGCCGCAGTCGCAAGATAAACGACCGTGAACGCCGAATGGTGGCTTACCACGAGGCAGGACACGCTTTGATCGCTCTGCACAACGATAAGTGTACTCCGGTGCACAAAGTGACCATCATCCCCCGCGGAGATGCTTATCTCGGTGCGACCTATACTCTTCCTGAAGAGGATTTCTATCTGCGCAGCAAGCTCGAGTATGAGGCGGAGATGGCGATGACTATGGGCGGAAGAGCCGCTGAGGAGCTGATTTTCGGTGATATCACGACAGGAGCTTCCGGTGATATCGCTCAACTTACCTCAATGGCACGCAAAATGGTCTGCATTTTCGGTATGTCTGATAAAATCGGACCGACCAAGGTCGGAGATTTTTCAGTTCACCCCCATTTGCGCATAGATGGTCCGCAGCCTGATCAGCTTGCTCCTGAAACTGCCCGTGAGATCGATCTTGAGATCAGGCGTCTGGTCAATACCGCCATCGATACCGCAAGAGAGGTTTTGAAAACTCACCGTGATGAGCTGGAAAAACTTGCCGAGACTCTGCTTGAAAAAGAGACTCTTTCAATCGAAGAGATCAACGTTCTGCTCGGACGTACTCCGGCTGAACCGGAAACTCCGCAGAGCGAGTCTGAGGAAAATGCTCAGTCTGAAACCGCTTCTGAGGAAACTCCTGCAGAGCAAACTGCAAACAACAGTGCTGAAGATGGAACTTCCGGAAACAGCGTTCAAGGCTGACGGCAGCGGCGTGCGAATAAGAGTGCACGCTCAGCCCGGAGCCAAAGTCAGCAAAGTGGCAGGAGCTTATGGTGACAGTGTGAAAATTGCTGTTGCCACTCCGCCTGTTGACGGCAAAGCAAATAAGATGCTGCAGAAACTCCTTGCCGGATGGCTCGGAGTTGCAGCTTCGCAAGTTAACCTGGTATCGGGAATGACCGGCAGAGAAAAGAGTTTTTCCGTTACCGGCGTTTCTCCGCAAGAGGCAAAAAAGCGTCTTGAAGAAAATTGAAAAATTGTACAGACAACGTAAAAATGAAACAGAAAGCAATCGTTTTTCTCGCCGACGGAATGGCTGATGATGCTCTTCTTGAGCTTGGCGGCAAGACTCCGTTGGAATTCGCCAACACTCCCGGAATGGATAGAATAGCAAAAGAGGGAGCAAGCGGAACTTTTCTCACTCTTCCCGAGGGTTTGCCGACTTCAAGTGATGTCGCCAATATGTCCGTTCTCGGTTTTGAGCCTGAACTCAACTATCCCGGACGCGGTCCCATTGAGGCGACAGCACAGGGTATCGAGCTCGGTGAGGATGATATTGCTTGGCGCTGCAATCTCGTGTACGTCGATGATGATGGCGTTCTGCGTGATTACTCGGCAGGTCACATCTCGCCTGAAAAAGCGGCAGTTTTGATGAATGATTTGCAGAAAGAGTTCGGCAGTGATGAAGTAACCTTTTACAGCGGAGTAAGTTACCGCAACCTTCTGGTGCTTCACGGCAAACGTTTTTCCGACGCTGTCGATTACTTCAAGCCGGATTCGTCTCAGGATATCCACATAAGCGAGCTGCGTCTCTCTGCTCAAAAAGAGGAGGCTCAGGCAACTGTTGATTTCCTTATTGACCTTGAAGAAAAGGCGGCGAAATTTCTGGCAGCCCATCCGCTCAACGCAAAGGGTGACGGAATTGCCAACCGTATCTGGCCGTGGAGTCCCGGTTACCGTCCTGCGCTTGATGAGTTCAGCAAAAAATATCAGGGCAGAAGCGGAGCGATCATCAGTGCGGTCGATGTTATTCGCGGACTCGGTAAGTGTTCCAATATGACCGTGATAGATGTACCGGGCGCAACCGGATTTACTGATACCAACTTTGAGGGTAAAGCTCAGGCAGCGATAGATGCCATTGAGAAATTTGATTTCGTTTATCTGCATGTTGAAGCTATCGATGAGTGTTCCCATCTCGGCGACCTCAAGCAGAAACTCTTTGCTATTGAGGAGTTTGATAAAAGAGTAGTTGTTCCGGTGCTCAACGCTCTCGAGGGCAGGGGCATCCGCTTTGCGATACTTCCCGACCATCCTGTTCCCATAAAATTGCGTGCGCACACGACAACTCCGGTGCCGGTGGCGGTGATGGGGCCGGGAATCAAACCCGATTCCATTGAATCATTCAGTGAAACTCTTGCGGTCACCGGTTCTCTTGGCTACATGACCAAAGATTCTCTGATAAAACTGATGCTTGGTCTCTGATATGGATGAGCCTGTTGTCAGGAAACTTCCCAAAATATCTGCGCTCGAAAAGGCGTTGAAGATACTTGCAACAGCTCCCGTAACCGAGATGGAGCTGCGCCGCAAGCTGGGTAGGGCAGGGTATCCTGAAATCCTTGTCGATCAGGCTGTCGAAGAGTGCCGTCGTCACAACTACATCAATGACGAACTTCTGGCAAACGATTGTGCGGAGTATCTTGTTCAGCGTGGAACCGGTTCACGCATGATAAGAGTGAAGCTCCGCCGCCGCGGATTATCCAGAGAGCTTGTCGATGAGGCGGCAGGTAATATCGACCCCGAAACTGAGCTCGAGGCGGCACGATATGCACTGGAGTGCAAATTGCGGATGCTCTCAAGAGAGCGTGACTGTCGCAAGAAACGGGAAAAAGCATTCCGTTTTTTGGTCTCAAGAGGATATGGTTCAAATATCATCTCGACCCTCTTTTCCGAGGTCGATTGGAAAGGTGAGTCAACAGACGAAGAGGAGTTTTGTTAAATGCCTGAGCTGCCTGAAGCCGAAAATATCTGCCGTGCGCTTGACCGCAGTTTGAGAGATGAGATAATTTCTAAAGTCGAGGTGTTCACTCCGAAGATGAGAACTCCGCTTGAACCGTTGCTCACTGCATCGCTCGAGGGCAGGCGGGTGGTCAAGTGTGTGCGCCGTGCCAGATATGTGCTGTGTCATCTTGATGACAACAGAGCCATTGTGATGCACTTCGGTATGTCAGGCGTGGTGCGGGTCGAGGATATAACTGTTCCAAGGCGGAAACACGAACACGTTTTTATTCATTTTGAAAGCGGCAAGATATTCCGTTTTGAGTGCACCCGCCGCTTCAGTCTGCTTGAAGTCCACGAGCTTGAGTCAAACGGAGTTCCGGCAATACTCAACTCTCTCGGAGTCGAACCGCTTGAAGATGGATATACTCCGGAATATATGCTCGAATCCGCATCAGGCAAAAAAACAGCGGTAAAGCCCTTTATTATGAACAATGATATCGTGGTCGGCATCGGCAATATCTACGCAACCGAGACTCTTTTCGCCTCAAAAGTTCATCCGGAACGGGCGGCAAACACTCTTACTTTGAAAGAGTGGCAGCTTATCGTTGAAAACAGCAGACGTATTCTGAAACGGGCAATCGAACTCGGGGGCTCCACGATTTCAGACTTCCTCAACGTCGATGGAAGCGAGGGTAAGTTCGCACAGGAGTTATCCATCTACGGAAAAGAGGGCGAAAAGTGTCCTGTCTGCGGTTCGCAAATAAAAGCGGTGAAACTCGGAGGCAGGACATCGGCTTTCTGTCCTGCCTGCCAGAAGTGATTGTTTCAGAACAGCGCAGAAATTTTCTTTATCAAATCAAACTGCTGGATATATCCTGCGACAAATACGGCAGCGATAAGCAGCGGCAGTACATATTTGAGATATATGTAACTCTTTTGCGGAAATTTCAGACCCTCTCCGCAATCTGTTTCGGCGATAAAGTTTTTCCAGCCCCAAGCGTACTTTGACATACAGAAGAACCAGACAAAGAAAGCTCCCAGCGGAAGCAGGTTCTGGCTTACGATAAAATCCTCGAAATCGAGTATCGAACTGCCTTTGCCGAGCGGCTGGATATTCTTCAGAACTCCGAAGCCGAGAGCGCATGGCAGCGAGAGAACTGCAACCAGTGCTCCTGCTATCCACGCTGCTTTTTTTCTTGACATTTTGAATTCATCTATGAAGAATGCGGCAATGTTTTCGATCACGGCGATGAGTGTAGTCAGGGCGGCAAGCAGAAGAAAGAGGAAAAATGCCGCTCCGATGATTCCGGAAAAAGGCATGTTGTTGAAGATGTTAGGAATACTGACAAAGACCAGTCCCGGTCCCTGGGCAACATCCACACCGTATGAGAAACAGATCGGGAAAATTATCAAACCCGATAATAGAGCAACCATGGTATCCAAAACGATGATGACGACAGATTCTCCGCCGAGAGTGCGTTTCCGGTCAACATAGCTGCCGAAGATAGCCATACTGCCGATGCCTACGCTCAGGGTGAAGAATGCCTGACCCATTGCGGCGTATAAAGTTGCTCCTATGCCGTTTTTGACGACTCTTGAAAAATCCGGCAGCAGATAAAATTTGAGAGCTTTAGCTGCTCCGGGCAGAAAACAGCTGCGGATGGCGAGTATTATCAGCATGACAAAGAGAAGCGACATCATCCACTTGACGCACTTTTCGACACCTTTTTGCAGTCCGATGGCGCAAATTACAGTTGCGAGCAGACTGACAGCAGCCATTCCGGCAGTTGCTTTGTAAGGATTAGTTATAAGTTCATTGAAATACACTTCGGTGGCAGCAGTGCTTTTGCAGGCGGCAAGCGAGCCGTCGATGTATCCTGTGAGATACGAACCGAGCCATCCGGTGACGGTTGTGTAGTACATGAGCAATATCAGATTTCCGGTAAAGAACAGGATTCCGATCCGGCTGAAAAGTTTTCCGTATTTGCCGCCGAGGTTGCGGTAAGCTCCGACGAGATTACTGCCTCCTGCTCTGCCGATGGCAAGCTCCATTGTAAGTATCGGATATCCGAGGATGGCGAGAAAGAGCAGGTATATCAGTACAAATGCTCCGCCGCCGTATTCCCCGGTGATGAACGGAAAACGCCAAACATTACCCAACCCGATAGTACACCCCGCCGCCAGCGCCAGAAAGCCGAGGCGGGAGGCTAAAGTTTCCCTTGCCATGATTTCAGATCACCTCACTGAACACCCTGCAGCAGTGCGCAGGAAGTGTTATTTTATCAGTTAAATCGCTTCCGTCAATATCACTGCAAAATTTTGGAAGCGCATATTGTTCAAGTTCAAAAGTTTGCTCAGTATCTTCAAAATTGAAGATGGAAAGCCGCAGTTCGCCTGACTTTTTGTTGATGGCAAGCCATACTCCCGGAACTGTTCTTTCCCAGACATCAAGTGAACGCACCTCGTAAACATCAGGATTGTTGAATAGCTCCCTTGTCCACGCCATGCGTTCAGGTTCAAGGGTGTCGAGCCTGTCGCCTGAAAGCAACATTCCTCCGGCAAGTCTTATGGCTTCAAACCAGAGGTAAGACTCCTCATCGGTAAATTCTGCTCCCTGCTTACGCACCAGGAGTGTGTCGGGGTCACTTATCCAGAGCCGGTGATTCATGTAGCTGCGGTTGATGATGTTGCGGCAGACGTTGGGGATGCTCAAACCCTCATCAAAGGTGACCTCTTTGGCTTGCCATTTCTTTGCGATATCAGTGCCGATGCGTTCTCCATCTACCAATCCGACGACGGTGGCAAGCGGAGCGGTGCATCCGAGAATAAAGCCATCTTTTCCGAAACCCTCTCTGATTGCCTCAAGTCCTCGTCTCAACGCCTGAGCTCTTGTCGCTTTGGGGTCGAAATAGACGGTTTCACCGGGAATTCCTGCGCCGATGACCATGAAATCCAGTTTGACGTAATCAAAACCCATCGAGCGTATCGATTTGAAAAGATTTTTCAAAAATTCGCAAGTTGCAGGATTGGTTCCGTCAAGAGCCGCAGATTTGCCGCCCCGCCAATCCATAGGAAAGGCAATGTTTCCATTTTTGTCGTGAATGAAATATTCAGGGTGCTCCTGAATGAGTTTTGATTTTTCAAATCCCATGAACGGACCTACCCACAATGCAGGAGTGAACCCCTCTTTTTTGATATTTTCGGCAAGTTTTGCCAATCCGTTGGGGAATTTGGGATTGTAATCAAGCCAATCTCCGAGAGCAGGCTGATAACCGTCATCGAGCTGGATGTATTTGATGGGCAGTTTGTCACGGTTTTCGGAAATGTATTTGACATTGGTCAAAACATCATTTTCGGTGACATCAGAGAAGTAGTAATACCATGAACACCAGCCGAGCGGAGGAGTTTCAGGAACTCTTGCTTTCATCCGCTTTGCCCACAACTCGGCAAATTCACACTGCATGTGATAGAGGTCGATTCCTTCAAATACAGCGAACACTTCAGAGGAAACTATGTCATCTTTCTCAACCAGAATACCATCTCCTGAGCTTACGGCAGTCCACTCTTTGATGCCGTTGTCGGCAAATTCAATGGTAAATCTTCCGTACTGGTCAGCAGAGGTGATAAATCCGGCAAGGATTATTTTGCCCGTCGAGGCATCTCTGATCGCCGAAAGATTGTCTGAGCGGAACCTGTTCGGAGTATTTGGTTTGTATTCATCAGTGCAGGAAACGCAGAACTTTGCGTAGTCATCTGAACTTGTGAAATCACACTCTCCGAACCGTTTTGTTCCGCAGAAACTTGCCATTGTCCACCCCTCGAGATAGACGGCAAGGTCTTTGCCGCATTTGCCGAACAGGTCGTCGCATCCGGAGTAAACCCATCGGAACCCGTCGAGGTGAAAATCCTCACCCCGGTTGACACATCCCATCTGGTACTCCATGTGGCTGCCGTTCATTCGTGAGGCAGCAACGAGTTCGATATTGTGTTTTTTACACTCTTCTATGCTCATCCAGACGCCGTTGACGCCCAGTTCAGCGTTCCATTGCGGTAATCCCATTTTTATCCCCGAAAATCATTCACCGAAATACTTCTGTTCCATCAGGATATTTTCGATGAGTTTTATTTGTGTTTCCATGAGAGAGGATGAGTAAATCGATCTCTTTGCACCGATGCCGGATTTTTCCATAGCTTCACCGATAAGTTTATTGGCGGCAAAGAGGTCATCGAGACTCTCTCTGACGTTGAAGCGTCCCGGAGTGGTCGGCAGCGGAGGCCATCTTGAATCTGAAACGTATGCGCTGGTCACTTTTTTGAGTGCAGCGTCAAGTTCAGGAGTCATGCCGGTGACTTTTCTTACGGCGCAAATTCCATCGTAAACCATGCGGCAGACCGGGTCGAAGATGAGAGAATAGCTGGTGTTTGCCCATGCTTTGTAGGTTCCTCCGTGCCACGCTGCTCCGTTTTCGATGTTGTCGATAAGGGCATTCGGAATAAGCTCTTTTGCGGTCGCAATCACCTGTGCCGGAGTCGAGAGCTCATAGCCGATATTTTTTGCCATATCCAGCAGTGCCTTGAAGCGGACTATCGAATCAGGTTCAGGCTCAAAGAAACGTGCCTGATTGAACTGCTTGACGTAGAAATATGCGCTGGAACCGATGTACTCGGCATCTTCGGCGTAAGGCATTATGAATTGACCGGTCTGAGCGACACGGGGCTGCCACTTTTCAAACATTTCCTGCAACTCTTCGATAGCGACCGGTTTTTCACGGTAACCCTCGGTTGCTCCCATGAGATACCAGAGCATCGGGTTAGCCATGCAGTCACTGCGGAACACCATGCGCAGACCGTTCGGAGCAACGCTTGGATTGGTCAGATACTTGAGGTATTCCGGTTTATCCTTGATGTACTCCTCGATTTTGAAGAGGTGATTCTTGTTGCTGTGACCCTGCACATCGTATTTGAGTCCGGTAGCCTCACGGATTTCAGGGAATGAGAGGAAGAAGCTGTCAGCATCCATGACCAGATTTTTATAACCTGCCTCTTTGTATATCTCGGGCAGGTAGGATGCCCAGCCGCACTCAGGATTCCATCCGGTTTCAGGACGCACTCCGGTATATTTTTCCCACGCATCAAGTCCGTGTTTCAGAGTGTCGAGTCCGATTTCCGGAGGAACATTGGCGAGCATGACGTGGATGAACGGAGAAGCTACTGCTTCGATCTTACCCTGCTGTACCAGACTCTTGAGCAGTGCGAGGATATCGGGAGTCTCTTCTGCCATGACTTCCAGAGTTCTTCCGGAAGCCTCGAAGGCAATTTTGTAATCTCTGTCACGCACTGTTTCAAAGAGCGGAAGGTAACAGTTTTTACATACCCATGCACGTCGTTTGGGGTCGAGCTGCGAATACTGGATATTCGCATGAGGCATAAAAATAACTTGCGGTTTTGACATTTTCTTTCTTTCAGAAGCTGTATTTGTTAAGGAAATTTATGCTGCGTGCCATTCCATCTCTGACATCAGCTGTTATCTCATATTCTATGAGAGCAGGACCACTGTATTTTTTGACGGCGGTTGCGAGCAGATGCCAGTCGAGTCTGCCTTCTCCGCAGGCAACCGGAGTGACTCCTCCGGGAACATCTTTGAAGTCTTTGAGGTGCATATATTTGATACTGTCGGCAAAGTCAGTGTAGAACTTGACCGGACAGATCGAACCGACTGCGGCAAGGTTTGCCGGGTCATAGCATATTGAGACACCGGTTTTCAGAATCTCATTCCAGGTATCGACTCTTGTCGTGGTGCTGTTGAAGTGCACAAGTGCTCCGTTTTTGAGGGTGGCAACTCCTCCGTGAGTCTCGCAGCAGAGGGTGACTTTTTTGCTTGCGGCGTAGTCGTTCACCTCTTTGAGAGCCTTCATCATGGTTTCAAAACGGTCTTCTATCACGACACTGTCTGAGAGAAATCCGGCAAATATGCGCAGATATTTCACTCCGAGTTTGGAGCAGATGTTGATTACTGATTTTACTTTACCGATTTGTGCAGGCACATCGCCATCGGTGAAATCGTTTCCGGTGCAGGCGCACTCAAGACGGATATTATATTTGGCAAAAAGTGCTTTTACCTTTTCGATATCCTCATCGCTTGACCAGACCTGGAGACGATCACCGGGAGAGCCTGAAATCGATAATTCGAGCAGGTCAACTCCGAGTGATGAGGTGATTTCGAGCTGGCTTTCAAGAGTTTCATTCCTGAGCCCCCACGCTGCAAGACCAAGATCCATAATTACAGACTCCTCCAGTCGAAGAGAATTTTGAAACACTCCATTCCCTTCTTGTGTTGATATTCAAAAGCCTCTTTGGCTTTTCCGGCTTCCCAGATTTCGATGGGCAGGTGGCTGGTATCGAACTTGCCCTCGCTCATCCACTGGAGCACCTGAGGTTTGAAACGCCATTTGTTGGCGCAGCTCATGGTGATGGTTGCGTGTTTTACGAACCAGTGGTGATAGTGGTCGAATACGAGTTTTTCCGGATAATCGCCCTGCAAGTGGATGTGACCGGGCGCATCGCTGTTGTCATCAGCCCAGCCTCCGTCTTTGATGTACTGCCAGAGGGTTCCGGGAACAGCGGGATTTCCTGAGCACTCGATGATTTTATCGGCTCTCTTGCCGTTGGTGATTTCGAGCAGCTTTTTGATGCCATCCTCATCGGGAGTGATGACGTGGTCGGCATAGAATTTGGCGATCTCCCTGCGGTACGGATGCGGCTCAACGGCGATGACGGTCACGCCGGGACATTTGATTTTCAATATCTGCATGGCACTGATACCGACCATACCGGCACCGAATACCAGAATGTTGTCTCCGGCTCTGAGGTCGAAGAACTCGATTCCTTTTGCCGGAACGGTTGCAAGATAGGCAAGCACAGCCTGCTCATCGGTGACGTTATCCGGAACTTTGCACATCGGGTCGCCTGCGCCAAAGGAGTTTTTGGAGTCTTTGTGGCAGAGAAGCGTACCGCCGCCCCATGCTGAACAGACATCCATATAACGGCGGCACTCATTGATCATGACGCGGTCACCTTTTTTCAGAGTCGGGTCAAAACTGCCTTCCTCGATGACCACACCCATATTTTCATATCCGGGAACGAGGGGATACCAGCACTGCTCGGGATGCTGGAGTCCGTGGAAAGTTTTCATATCCGTTCCGGTGCTGATCGCACTCATATAAGTTTTGCAGACTACTGTATCATCGTGTTTCGGAGTCAGTGTGACCTCTCTGAAGCTCGCTTCATACGGACGCTCAATGACGGTTGACAATGTTTTGATGCCTGACATTTCTTTCTCCACAGTTAGAGTTTGTTTTTGTGTTTGTGTTACTATAACAGTACCTTTTCTTTTTTTCAAGTCTTTTTGAAAAAATATCTTCTTCAAGGTGTGGTTTTATTTGACTTTTACGGAGTGTGTGGTATGGTTATAAGGATGACATAACGAAAAAAGGTACTTAAAATGCAATACAAACAGCCGGAAATAATTGAAACTCTTGAAAAGAGGATTGCCGACGGCACATATAAAACGCTTCTTCCGACTTCAAAAATGCTGGCTGAAGAGTTCCGTGTCAATATCAAGACGGTAAACAAAGCGGTTGCCAGACTGGTTCGCCGCGGATTGGTCGTTCGCAAACGGCATGTCGGAACGCAGGTGGTGAAAAAAGATGAAATATCCGCAAGTGTACCTCAGCTGGTCGAAGTGCTGTACGAGGGATTTACTGCCATCTTCACCCATCCCTTCTGGAGTGATATCTGGGATGGTATGGTTTCGGAGCTGTCAAGACACAAGTTCCGTCCGGTGCTCAATATGCTCAATTCCGACCCTGAGACCGGACTTCTTAAAACCGATGATATCTCTCTGCTGCCCGGAATAAGCAAAATCGTTCTCGGAATAAGCGAGGATAGATTGCTAAATATGATAAAAAATATGAGTGTTCATTTTATCACCGCCTGCGATAATATAGACGACCCGGATGTGCCCCAAGTCTATTTTGATATGCGTGATGCCATTTCGGAGGCAGTCGAATATCTGTTCTCTCTCGGATGTTCCAGAATAGCTTTTATCGGTTCGACCGGAAGTCTGGTCAATCCGGGAAATATCCAGAAATACCGCAGTTTCATCAAGGCGGTGCAGAAGCGGTGTAAACTTGACTCCAAACTTATCTGCAATATCCGTCCGCTTGCCGGAGCGGGCAGGGCGGCGATGGAAACTATGCTTGCCCGTACGACCTGTGATGCCGTTTTTGCCGCTTATGACCATCATCTGCCGGATATTTATGAGGTACTTGAAGAGCATGGATTATCACACATTCCCGTGATAGGGTGTGACGGACTTGAAATATCAGCAGTTCCGGCAAACCGTTATGCAGTGATATCTCCCCGGAGGGCGTGCGGAGAGCTGTTGGCGAAAAGTTTTGTTGAGATGATGCAGGGCAGGGATATTCCAAAACAGCAGAGCCTGCGGGCGGGTTTCGGCAGGATGAATGTCAATTCTTCGGGTCAAAAATATCTCTGAGCGCATCGCCGAGGATATTCAGCGCAAGTACGAGGATAAAAAGAAAGCCGGTGGCGGCGGCAAGCTCCCACCATATTCCGCGCCAGAGTTGCTCCTGACCGTCTGAAATCATCACTCCCCAGCTCGGAGCGTTTTGTACCCCGAAACCGAGATAGCTTACGATAACTTCGAGCATGACTGCTCCGGCAAAGGTCAGGGTAAAGTAGATTATGACCAGATGGAAAACGTTAGGCAGAATGTGCCGTCTGACGATGGTGAAGTTACCGACTCCGGCAACTTTTGCCGCTTCGACATATGGCATCTTTTTCAACTTCATCGTTTCTGCTCTGACTGTGCGGCACAAAGTCACCCATCCGGTGAGTCCGATGGCGCAGTAAACGGCGAGAGTTCCCGGCTCGACGTGCAAAACGGCGGAAACCGCTTTTACCGCTCCGAGCAGTGCGGGGGATAAAAAGTTTCTTGATACCAGAAGAGCCAGTGCCAGAATAAAAAGCAAACTTGGCATGGAAGCGATAGTGCTGTACAGCCATACGGCGATATCATCGGTTCTGCCTCCGAAAAATCCGGCGAGAGCTCCGATAAAGACTCCGATAACTGCGGCGATGACTCCTGAGATGACTCCGACTTTGAGAGCGGTGGCACTTGCGGCTGCCGCCCTCAGCAGAACATCGCGTCCCTGATAATCGGTTCCGAGCAGGTGTTTCAATGACGGCGGAGCATAAACCTCTTCGCTTGCCTGCATGTACGACGGCACACTGTTTGACGCTTCCGAAATCACCGATGTTATTTCAAAAAAAAGTGCGGCAGCAAGATAGAGCAGCACGACACAAAGGGAAATAACTGCGCTTTTATTGGCACAAAAACGTTTCGCTGTTTCCCTGAGTCTGCTCATTTTTCACCGCAGTGTTTCTTCAACAGTACCTGCAAAAGTGCGATATCAGACGGAGTTACTCCATCAATTCTCGAGGCAGCGCCCAGCGTTGCCGGACGGCGTTTGATGAGTTTCTGCTTTGACTCGTTACTCAGACCGGAAATGTTTTCGTAATCAAAGTCCTGCGGAATCGTCATGTTTTCCAGTCTTGACAGGCGGGATATCTGCAAACTTTCACGCTGGAGATATCCGTCATAGTGCGCCTGAATGAGCAGCTCAGCCTTGACCGTTTTTTCTGCTGAGGAAAACTCCGGAAACAACTCTTCGGGGAACGGCAGCTTGATATTTTCCAAGTCATCAGGAGTCAGGTGGTTCATGTGCACCAGAAGCGTTTTGCCCTGATATTTTCGGGTCTTGCAAAGTTCGAGCAGTTCATCGAGTGAGTTTTTCTTTTTGAGGAACGCCTGATATTTGTTCTCAGGCAGTATTCCGGCATCGTATCCCCACTGACAGAGGCGGAGATCGGCATTATCCTGACGCAGTGAGAGGCGGTACTCTGCTCTGCTGGTAAATAAACGGTAGGGTTCAACGATCTCTTTTGCGGCAAGGTCATCGAGCATAACTCCGATGTAGCAGGTGTCTCTGCCGGGATAAACCGGCTCTTTGCCTGCGGCGAAACGGGCGGCGTTGAGTCCGGCAATCAACCCCTGACCGGCTGCCTCTTCGTAGCCGCTGGTTCCGTTGATCTGACCGGCGGTAAAGAGATTGTCGTGGAATTTATTTTGAAGTGTGACCGATATCTGTTCCGGAGGAATAAAGTCATACTCAATGGCATAGGCGTAACGGGTGATGACGGCATCTCTCATTCCGGGCAGGGTGTGTACCATTTTCTTCTGGACTTCAACAGGAAGACTTGAAGAAAATCCGTTGATGTAGTATTCGTCAGTCTGAGCTCCCTCGGGTTCGAGGAACAGCAGGTGATAAGGGTGCTGCGGGAAACGGATGATTTTATCCTCGAAACTGGGGCAGTATCTGGTTCCCGTACCCTTGATGACTCCGCTGTACATCGGTGAGAGATGGATGTTCTCTTTTACCACATCCCGGGTCTCATCTGTGCTGTGTATCATGTAGCACGGCAGGTCGTGACGGACTGCTTCGACCAGCTCAGGACGCATTGATTTATCCCAGAACGAGAACTCTTCGGTTCCGGGTTCGGAATCCTGCAGTTTCATCACTGAGAAATCCAGACTTTTGGCAAGGACTCTCGGAGGAGTTCCGGTTTTCAATCTTCCCAAACGCAGACCAAGCTGATTTATAAGCGCATCAGAGAGGTGTGAGGCGGGGAAATCGCCGGCTCTGCCGCCGGGAAAGTGAAGCATTCCGTAGTGCAGGAGTCCGTTGAGAAAAGTTCCGGTCGTGAGTACAACGGTTCTGCCCAGCAGCCTGTCGCCGAACTGATTGGTCACTCCGGCTATTTTTTTACCTTCCATTATGAAGGAAGCAACTTCGCACTGTAAAATATCAATGTTTTCGCTCTGCTCAAGCAGCAGTTTCATTCCCCGCTGATAAGCAACTTTGTCGCACTGGGCGCGCGGAGACCAGACCGCCGGACCTTTGGTGCGGTTCAGCAGCCGGAACTGTATCGATGAGGCTTCGGTCACTATTCCCTGAGCTCCGCCGAGAGCGTCGATCTCACGGACGACCTGACCTTTGGCGATTCCTCCGATGGCAGGATTACAGCTCATCTGGGCGATGTGGTCGGCGTTTATGGTCGTGAGAAGCACGCTTGCTCCGTACCTTGCGGCGGCAAGTGCGGCTTCGCATCCGGCATGACCGGCACCGACTACGATCACATCATAGATTTTTTCAGACATCAGAAATGCTTCTCCCCGAAAAGGCTGACGGAAATTATTTTTCCATCTTGAGATAGGCTTCGATGAAGTCGTCGAGATCTCCATCGAGGACTCCGGTGGTGTCGCTGGTTTCCACCTCGGTTCTCAAATCTTTGACCATCTGATAGGGGTGCAGAACATAACTGCGTATCTGGCTTCCCCAGCCGTTTTCAGCCTGCTCTCCGCGTGCGGCATCGGCGGCATCTTTGCGCTTTGCCATCTCGAGCTCGTAGAGTTTGGCTTTCAACATTTTCATTGCGGTCTCACGGTTTTTGTGCTGTGAACGCTCATTCTGACAGCAGACCACGATTCCGGAGGGCTGGTGGGTTATTCGCACAGCACTGTCGGTGGTATTGACGTGCTGACCTCCGGCTCCGCTTGAACGGTAGGTGTCGATCCTCAGAGTGCTCTCGTCGATCTCGATGTCGATATCGTCATCAAGCTCAGGATAGACCTCGACCGAGCAGAAGCTGGTGTGGCGTCTGGCATTGCTGTCAAAGGGAGAAATACGCACCAGACGGTGGACTCCGCGCTCTGCCTTGAAGTAACCGAAACCGAAGTCGCCGCAGACGTGCATGGTGGCACTTTTGATTCCGGCTTCGTCGCCTGACTGGAGATCAATAAGCTCATCTTTCCATCCTCTGCGCTCGAAATAGCGGCGGTACATGCGGAAGAGCATACTTGCCCAGTCGCAGGATTCCGTGCCGCCGGCACCGGCGTGGATTGAAAAATAGAAGTTGTTTTTATCGAATTTTCCGGAAAGAAAACTCATGATTTCCAGTTTATCCATCGCCTTTTTCAGGCGTCTGTAATCGATTTCGCACTCAGGAACAAACTCCTCATCCTCAGCGGCAAGTTCGAGGGCGGCATCGTAATCTTCGATGTTGCTTTCTAGCTGACGGAATGGCTCGATGATGTTGCGGACACTTGACATCTCGGCAACAGTAGCCTGAGCTGAATCCTTGTCGTTCCAGAAGTCCGGAGCGGACATGGTCTTTTCGATTTCAGCTTTCTTTGCTTCGAGTTCCTCTATTTTGAGGAAGCCGTAAAGGTGAGTTATCTTCTGGCGCAGTTCGCTTTTGCCCTGCTGGAGTTCATCAATAGTCATATCTTACCTCAGTTTCCACATGTCATCCAGCAGGTGCTGAATGTCGCCGAGACAGCTTCCGCAGGCTCCGCCCGCCTTGCAGTAAGAGGTCACCTCTTCCGCCTTGCGCAGATTGTTTTCTCTGGCTATTTTAATGATTTTTATATCGGTGATACCGAAACAGCGGCAGACTATCCTGCCTTCGTGCTCGTCATCGTTTTCAAACGGATTGGGCTCGCCTTTGTAGTTGGCGATGGCGGCGGCAAGAGCCTCCATTCCCATGACGGAACAGTGCATTTTTGCCTCCGGAAGAGTTCCGAGTACGTTGACGATATCCTGATTGGTGACTTTGGCGGCTTCGTCAATGGTCATGCCCTTGATGAGCTCGGTCAGAGCGGAGCTTGAAGCGATGGCACTGGCACAGCCGAAAGTGCGGAATTTTACATCAGCTATTCTGCCGTTTTCGTCAAGTTTGAAAGTGAGTTTCAGCGCATCGCCGCAGGAGGCGTTTCCGACCTCTGCGACTCCATCCGGATTCTCTATTTCACCCACGTTGCGGGGATTCATAAAGTGATCCATCACTTTGTCAGTATAGTTCCACATATATAAATTCTCCTTTATTCGCTATTTTGATCCGGAGCCTTCAGCGGCGGTCCGTAAAAGAATTTTCTGTATTTTTGCTGCTGTCGTCGTATCAGCAAAGTCGCCCTTATCGAGCATTCCTTCGAGATAGAAAAACACGAGGTTGTGTCTTGCGGCGTTCAAATTCAAGCTCCACGCTGCGCTTGAGGCGGAGTAGTAATTTCTCAATCTGTTTTTTTCTGCCGGAGAGAGTTCGCCTTTCCTTTTCTTTGCCTGCTCAGGAGTCATTGTCGGACGGTTCCTCAACTGATTGGCGATTTTGAGAATCGGTTCAGGCTTTCCTGTAAAGTAGAACTCCATCCAGAAAGCGTTTATATCCTCTTCGGGATAGGGTTCGTTGAACTGCCATGGATTGTTTGCCTGCATCTGCTTGAGATATCCGGCAGTTTTGCGGTCGGCGTTTTTGATCATAAATTTCATCGCATCACTTCCGACAGCGGCAAAGAGCAATGCGAGATACTTTTTGTGGTCGGTTTCGAGTTCGGGAGAAAGTGCGGCAAACTCTTTCCAGACAAATGGATTCTGCTCGATGGCTTTCGCCATTCCGTAGAGCAGCGGCAGCGGAGAGTAATTTTTGTTTTTGCGTGCCGCCGCATCACCTGAAAGAAAGATGTTGAACAGCTCAGGCAGTCTTTCCGGCTGCGGAGCTTTGTAGAAAGTTGAAATGAAACCTCTGATCTCATTGGTGTTTATCTTTAACGGAGTCAACGGCTTGTGGATGAGTTTAATGTCAAGCTCAGCCGTTTTGGTAAAACCGTTTACCATATCTTTGACTTCGATTACAAACGTATGTTTACCCTCGGGGTCGTCGCTGCTGAAATCCCAGTTCGCCACCAGATTGGAGAGGTTTATCGAAGTCGGAGCAAAGCACTCGCCGTAAAACAGTTCCTGATTTTTGAACAGCTCTGTTTTTTTCTCTCCCGACTTCAAATACATCGAGCCTGTGACGTGGGCTTTGCCCTTTTGGGTCTGGATTTTGGATAACAATATATATATATTGAATTTGTGTCCGGGACGAACCGCGGTTAACTCGGGTATCGCCGGAGTGCGATGAGCAGGCAATCCGGAAAACATATCGCTGACATTGAGCGCATTTGAGGCAACAAGGGATACCTCAACGGCAGAGAGTCCGCTGATAAAAAGCAGCAACAGTGCCGCAAATATGTTCCGGATGGCTTTTCTCATAGCTTAAAACTGATATTTTTCCAGTTCGGTTCTGACCTCGTTCACGATAAATTGAACCGTCTCATCGACAGCGAGCCTCATGGCATCACGGCTGCCTCTGCGCTTGAATTCAACCTGTGCGTCGGCGAGGGTCTTGGGTGATATGACTATTCTCAGCGGAATACCGATCAAATCGGCATCGCTGAATACAAAACCTGCTTTTTCGCCGCGGTCATCGTACAGCACCTCGATTCCGGCGGCTTCGAGTTCTGATACCAGCTTTTCGGCGGCCTCAGCGACTCCGGGCTTGTTGAGGTCGAGGGCGCACACCTGCACCTGATAGGGAGCGATCGACATCGGCCAGATGGGACCGTAAGCATCATTTGAATACTCAATGACAGAAGCCATTGCCCTGCCGACTCCGATTCCGTAGCATCCCATGACCATGGGGTGACTTTTTCCGTCACGGTCAAGGTAGTTGCAATTCATCGACTCAGAGTATTTTGTGCCGAGCTGGAAGATGTTTCCAACCTCGATTCCTCTGAGCATTTCAAGCGGCTCACCTGAAATGGGGCAGGGGTCTCCGGCACGCACGGTTGCGATGTCGCCTGTGATGTATTCGACTCCGGCAAGATCACGCTCGACGTTGAAGTTTTTGTAGTGGGCATCGGGAGCATTGGCTCCGACCACAAGGTTTGATGACTCGACCACGGAACGGTCGAGGATGATTTTTACTTTTTTTCCGTCAATGCCGATGGGGCTTGCATATCCCGGAACAGCTCCGGCGGCAAGTATCGCCTCGTCGTCGGCGAATTTCAGCTCGGGAACTTTTGCCAGATTGGCAAGTTTGCTCTCGTTGACTTCAAAGTCACCTCTGATCATGGCAAAAATCAGCTCTCCGGTTCTGGCGTTCTGGTAAAATACTGCCTTGCCGGTGTTTTCCGCCTTGACGTTGAGGAACTCGGCGACCTCTTCGATGGTCTTTTTGCCGGGAGTTGATACCTCCTCGAGCTCAAGAGCTTCGGACTTTTCAAACTTCCATGCCGCAGTTGCGATCTCTCTGTTGGCACGGTATTTTTTGTCGGGAGATACGAAGATGGTATCCTCACCGCAATCGCAGATAGCCATAAACTCGTGCGAGACTTTTCCGCCCATCATTCCGGAGTTTGATTCGATGCTCAATACGTTGTCGAGTCCGAGCCGCTTGAAGATGCGCTCGTAAGCCTCGTGGGCACGCACATAGTATGCTTCGAGATCCGCCTGGTCGGTGTGGAAACTGTAAGCATCTTTCATGGTGAACTCACGGGTCCTGATGAGTCCGGCTCTGGGTCTTGCCTCGTCACGGTACTTGGTCTGAAGCTGATAGACCATTACGGGAAGCTGTTTGTAGCTGTTGACTTCGGTGCGGATAAGAGCGGTAACGCACTCCTCGTGAGTCATTGCCAGCAGCATGGGCTTGTCGTTGCGGTCAGAGAAGCGCAGAAGCTCGGCTCCGACAGATTCGTAACGGCCGGACTCCTGCCAGAGTTCTGCGGGGAGAACGACCGGCATGAGGATTTCCTGACCGTCGATACGGTCCATTTCCTCACGGATGATCTTCTCTATTTTGTCAGTGATTCTCTTGCCCATCGGCAGCAGGCTGTAAATACCTGCTGATACCGGACGGATATATCCTCCGCGGATGAGGAACTGATGACTTACTGTTTTTGCATCCTTCGGCAGCTCTTTGAGTCTGCGTCCGGCAAGTTTGCTCATTTTCATAATAGTATCACCTTAAAACTCTTTGGCGTTTTCGACGAATTCATGGTGCAGAGCGATCTGGGCGGATTCAAAGTGTCTCCGCTCGATGATGAACTGCATATTTACCTGACGCATGCACTGGTCGAGAGCGAGCACGTTGATTTCGCTTCCGGCGAGAGCTTTGGATGCCCGTGAAAGGAAGCCCGGAAGCTTCATGTTTGAACCGAGCACTGAGACGATCGCCACTGCACTGGTGTTGATTTCAGCGTTGGGGAACACTCTTCTCAACTCAGCCAGACAGTTTTGCAGTCCTGCCTGCTTTTCGCTCACATAGTGGGTGATGGTGTTGGCGTTGGTGTTTTTTGCGATGTAGCTTACGTTGTTTTCGGCAAAAGCACGCAGCAGCTGATAGTCATATCCGGGAACTCCGACCATCTCGGGGTCAAAAACTTCGATGGCGATGATGTCACGTCTGCCGCAAATCATATCTACTCTCGGAACGGGGGAAACGTACTCACGGCTGATGAGAGTTCCGGGACTCTTGGGGTCAAAAGCGTTGGCAACTCTGATCGGAATACCGTGCAGTTCCATAGCCTTTGAGGCTTTGGGATGGATGGCTTCCATAGCCATATCCGAGAGCTGGTCGGCAATGTCGAAATTGGTGTGTCCGATGGTGCGGACTTTGTCGATTCCGATGAGTTTGGGGTCACCGGTTGAAAGGTGGAACTCCTTGTGGATGACTCCCTCTCTTGCCTGAGTGACGACTGCGATCTTGCTGAAAGTGATTTCACTGTAACCGCGGTCAAACTTCGCCATGACTCCCTCGGCGCACTTGGCGTAACCGGTGACGATCGGCATACAGGTGCCGAAATCCATGCCGGTGAGGTGGTGCTCGATGGTGTCTTCCATGGAGCCTGTCTCCTGATCTTTCCAGCCGGAAAGGTCAACGAAAACGGCATTGACTCCGTGCTTCTGAAGAATGAGTGCAGAGTTGAATGCACTGTGGGCTTCGCCGATGGAACTGAGCATCTCACGGGCTGCGGGCAGATAATTTGCTCCGCTGAAGTGTCCGAAACTGCGCAGCTGCATGAGGTGCATCAGACAGGCTTTTGCTCCATCCATGCGCTCGTTGACGAAAGCATCGGCGGCGGCGCAGTCGAGTCCGAGAGATTCAAAGCCGTGGTTGATATCCATCATCATATTTCTGGTATCTTCGAGTTTTTTCTGCCACGCTTTGTTGTCTCCTGAAGCGAAACTGCCGTAGATTCCGGGCTCTGCGGTCTTTTTGTTTTCGAGCAGGGCGTTGGTGATTCCGCCGTAAGCTGAAACTACAAATATGCGGTTGTAAAGTTTGCTGCCTTTTCTTTCGGCGATAAGGATATTATCCATAAGTTCGCCGAAGCGGCTCATACTGGTGCCGCCGATTTTTTCAACGGTATGCTGTCCCATGGTATGTAAACTCCTGTAACTCAGAGGTCTTCGATGCGCAGCACCTTGACCGGAGATTGATTGATTGAAAGGATGCCGATTTCAGAGAGCGCGTTGCGCATATCTTTTTCGGTTGCGGGATGGGTGAGGATGACCAGATTTACGCCGCCGTCATCACGTCTGGTTTCGTGCTGGATGAGACTGGAAATACTGATCGAACGGTCTGCGAGTATCTGGGTGATCGAAGCGATGACTCCGGGGCAGTCACGAACGAGAAGACGCAGATAGTAGCGGCTGGAAATATCCTCCGGAGAGAGAACCTGCTCGAACTGGATTCCTTTGCGGAAAGCCGGAATACGTCTGACGCAGTTGTTGGCAAGGTTGCGGGCGGCATCGATGATGTCGGCGACAACGGCACTTGCGGTGGCACGGCGTCCGGCTCCGCGTCCGTAGAAGAGGGTCTGATCGACGAAGTCGCCATCGACCATGACTCCGTTGAAGACGTCGGAAATGTTGGCGAGCAGTGAGTTTTTCGGGATAAGAGTCGGGTGGACTCTCATCTGAACTTTGCCATCCTCATCTTTGATGATACCGAGCAGTTTGATGCGGTATCCGAGCTCGGAAGCACATCTGATATCCTCGATTTCGAGGTCTCTGATACCCTCGACGTGAACCGGGTCGAGTCCGAACCACTTACCGTAAGCGAGGCTGGCGAGGATCGAGGTCTTGTGGGCGGTATCGAAGCCGTCGATATCCAGACTGGGGTTGGCTTCGGCATAGCCGAGCTTCTGGGCATCGGCGAGGACGGTTGAAAAATCTGCTCCCTCACGCTCCATGCGGGTGAGGATGTAGTTGCAGGTTCCGTTCATGATTCCGTAAATGCGGCGGATGCGGTTTGAGGCAAGGCCCTCTCTCAGAGCCTTGATGATCGGGATTCCGCCTGCGACACTTGCTTCGTAAAAGAGGTCGGTTCCTGCCTCCTCAGCTGCGGAAAAGAGCTCTTTGCCGTGCAGTGAGAGCAGGGCTTTGTTGGCGGTGACCACCGCTTTGCCCGCTTTGATAGCGTCGAGAATGAACTTCTTGGCGATGGTTGTTCCGCCGACAGTTTCAACGATGATATCGCACTCGTTGATGGCAGTTGCGGCATCGGTGGTGAGGACTCCCTCAGGCACTTTCACTCCGCGGTCGGTTGTGATGTCGAGGTCGGCGATTTTAGTGACAGTGAGTCTGACGCCGTTTCTCTGAGCGATCATATCGCCGTTGGCGATAATATTTTCTGCAACTCCGGCACCGACGGTACCGAAACCGATGATTCCTACTTTATACTCCTTCATAATACCCTCCGATAATAAAGGTTTGGAAAAATAAATACACACTCATCTAATAATATAGCACGTCAGGATGATTTTGTAAACACTTTTTTATTAAAAAAGGAGCATTTTCAGCTGAAAAAGTGGAACAAAAAACGCATTTGTCTTCAGGAAACGGCAAAAAGTGTTCGCACAGACGGGTTTTCAGGAGTTTTTTCTCAGCTCTTTTATGCGGTCGCGCAGCTGGGCGGCACGTTCAAATTCAAGGGCTTCGGCGGCACTCATCATCTCTCCTGTCAACTCTGAAATGAGTTTGTCGAGCTCTGCTGAATCAAGGTTTTCGCCGTCAAGAGAGAGGATACCGTCTGCGTTGATGGTGTTGCTTCCGAAATCGGGCAGTTCGTGTTTGGACTTCTTGCGTTTGGTCGAACCGATGATTTCAGCAATGGTCTTTTTGTGCTCTTTTCTGATGGTTACGGGAACGATATTGTGCTCCTTGTTGTAGGCTATCTGTTTCCTGCGCCGTGCCTCGGTCTGGGCTATCAATCCCTTTATCGCCGGAGTCATGTCATCGGCATAAAGAATTACTCTGCCGTTACTGTTTCTTGCGGCTCTGCCTGCGGTCTGGATGAGGGAGCGTTCCGAACGCAGAAAACCCACTTTGTCGGCATCGAGAATGGCTACGAGTGCCACTTCGGGCAGGTCGATGCCCTCACGGAGCAGGTTGATTCCGATAACACAGTCGTACTCTCCGTTGCGGAGCTTGGTGAGCACTCTCACCCGTTCCAGAGCATCGAGTTCCGAGTGAAGATAGCACGCTTTGACTCCGAGTTCGGAAAGATACTCAGAGAGCCGCTCACTGCTCTTTTTGGTCAATGTGGTGATGAAGGCACGCTCACCTTTGGAGGTCGCAACTCTGATTTCCTCGAGCACATCATCAAGCTGACCCTCGAGCGGACGGACTTCCACCGGCGGGTCGAGCAATCCGGTCGGGCGGACTACCAGTTCGATCGGACTTCCGCTTTGCTGCAGCTCATACTCTCCCGGAGTGGCTGATACATAAATCGTTTTGTCGGTACACTCGCAGAACTCCTCGAATTGAAGCGGCCTGTTTTCGAGTGCGCTCGGCAGTCTGAATCCGTGTTCGATGAGAATTTCCTTGCGGTGACGGTCGGCTTTATACATCGCCTGAAGCTGGGGCAATGTGACGTGGGATTCGTCGATGACCGTAACGAAATCATCGGGGAAAAAGTCAAAGAGGCAGTACGGACGGCTGCCAGGACGGCGTTGTGACAGGTACATCGAGTAGTTTTCTATGCCGCTGCAATATCCGAGCTCGTGCATCATCTCAAGGTCGTAATTGACCCTCTGGTGTATTCTCTGCGCCTCGACCAGAAGATTGCGCTCCTCGAAGTAGGCTATGCGTTCTGCGAGGTCTGCTCTGATCTCATGTGCCGCTGACTCTATTCTATCCTGCGGCATGACGAATTGCTTGCAGGGGAATAGCGTGGTGTTGTCGAGCTTTATTATCACTTTTCCGTTGACACTGTTGCGCCGCTCGATGCTTTCGACCTCGTCGCCCCAGAAACTTATTCTGACAAAGTCATCTCTCTGCGGCTCAAAGACATCGACAACATCACCCCTGACCCGGAACATTCCCCGTTCCGGAGCAGTGTCGTTACGCACATACTGGATATCGACCAGGCGGGTGAGCAGCTCGTTTCTTCCGATAGTGTCGCCGACGGAAAAACGCACGCACATCTCGGTGAACTCTTCGGGAGCTCCCAAGCTGTAAATGCAGGATACGCTTGCCACGACGATTACATCACGCCTTTCAACCAGACTGGTGGTGGTCGAGAGTCTCAGCCGCTCGATTTCAGAGTTGATAGAGGAATCCTTGGCGATGTAGGTGTCGGTCTGCGGAATGTATGATTCCGGCATATAGTAATCGTAGTAACTTACAAAGTACTCCACGGCGTTTTCAGGGAAAAAACTCTTGAACTCGCTGTAAAGCTGGGCGGCAAGAGTCTTGTTGTGCGAGAGCACCAGCACCGGGCAGTCGAGCTGAGTTATGGCATTTGCAAGCGTGAAAGTTTTGCCGGAACCTGTGACTCCGAGCAGAGTCTGGGCACGGTCGCCCCGTTTCAATCCGGCGGATAAAGCCGCAATCGCCGATGGCTGGTCTCCTGCCGGAGCATACGGCGCACACAATTTGAATATTCCCATAAATCACCTCACGGGCATAAGATAATACCTTTGACTGTTAAAAGCAAGTTGAAAGCGTTGATTTTTCAACTTTTCCCGATTATATTGCTTGATAGAGGAGATGTTTTATGAAAAATTCCGTTAAAAAAATCCGCAATATCACTGTTATCGGACTCGTGCTGAATATATTTCTCTCTTCGGCAAAAGCAGTCGGAGGCGTGATTTTTCACAGCCAATCGCTTATCGCTGATGCGGTTCATTCTCTAAGTGACCTGGTTACTGATATCGCAGTTCTGGTGGGCGTGAAATACTGGAATGCTCCGCCTGATGAGTCGCATCCGTACGGATACGGCAGGGTAGAGGCGGTGGTGTCAGCCGCCATCGGAGTCATTCTCGGTGCTGTTGCCGTTGAACTTGCGTGGGATGCTTTCGATACGGTGAAAAGCGGAAAATATACCGTTCCTGAACTGCCGGCGTTTTGGATAGCTCTCTTTTCGATATTTTCCAAGGAGTTGTTGTATCAGGTGACCGGAAAAATCGCAAAAGAGTGCTCGTCAACGGCTCTGGCGGCTAATGCGAAACACCACAGAAGTGATGCGTTAAGTTCGATTCCGGTTGCGGCTGCGATAATAATTTCCAATATTTTTCCGCAGATAAAATACGTTGACCAGGCAGGAGCTTTCATCGTCTCATTTTTTATTATGCTTTCGGCGTGGCAGATAGTCAAACCTGCACTTGATGAGCTGTGCGATGCCGGAAACTGTGAGCTGCAAAAACAGATTCTTGAGATAGCTTCAGGATATTCTCAGATATCTTCAGTACACCATATCCGAACCCGTCGTATAGGAAGAAACATCGTCGGAGAAATACATGTCAGAGTCGAACCCGATATCACTGTCCGTGAGGGGTACATCATCGCCCGTCAGCTGGAAACGGAAATTTTATCTGCAAACGGACGTATTTCTGATATGAGCATCCACGTGGAACCCGCCGAGGATTAAAAAAGGCAGGCTTTTTCTGCCTGCCGCTGTGGTGATTTATTCAAGGTCGCTCGCCCGGTTGCCGAGCCACGGATAGTCGAGTCCTTTGAGCTGCCACGATATCCATTTTGCGTTGACGATATACAGCTTCACGGTTTTTCCTCTGAATTCAGGTGGAATATCAAGTGTGAACGCTGTGCTGTTGAAATCACCCGCAAGCTCCTGTTCGGGAATGGTGTATGCTTTTGTTGTCAGCATCCTGCCGTCGCAGGTTTCAATGCCTGCCGCGAGGATCTCTCCGGCTGAAACATTGTTTTTTTGTTTCCAGTTCCAAAAAACCGAGAGTTTTCCTGATTGTGGAGCTTTTATGTAGATGGCTGTCGGAGCTGAACTGGTGTTGCGTGCTCCGAATGTGCGCTTTGATGACAGTCGTATTTTACACGGACTCGATATGCTTCCCCACGAGTCGTTGTTGAAAATAATTTCCGCCCTCAGAGCCTTGCGGTCAGGAGAGGTTGCTTTTATCTGCCTGTGTTCCCAGGTCACGTTGCCGTCAAGGCAGATGCTTGTGAGCAGTTTACCTGTGGAGCTGAAAATTTTGCAGGTCACATAGTCATCTTTGAGTTTTTTGTTCCAGTAGCGGAACATTCTGAAACGGTACAAATCGAGAGTACACACTCCGTCTTTATCGGGAGTTATCTCGAATATGAACGGCTCATAGTTGTTGAAGAGTCTCTGCACTCCGGCAAACATCGCCAGAAAATGGTACGCATCCGGAGTGTTTTTGTGCTCGGGAATATTGTAGTGTTTCATGGCGTAAAGTCCGCCGAGTATCCAGGCGATGTTGGCTGAGCGGTAGGATCTCGGGTCGAGCATCCTGTTGAGCAGCGGAGAGTCGTTTTTGCCCCGGTTGAGGAACTCTATCAGCTCAGGTCGGTCGTAACGCAGTGCGGCACGGGCTCCGATAAGGATACTCATTACTCCGCGTCCGGCATCGGCGTAACCTGTCCACGGAGGCATTACTGTACGGTCTTGAGGCATATCGGGGATATCGGTGCGGTTAGCTTTGGCAAAACGCTGTACCTCTTCGGTCATGCGGTCGAGATACTTTTTATCCTCAGTGACCTCGTAGAGTTTTTCGAGAGCCTCGTAAGCGATAGCTCCGTAATACGCTGAACCGTCTGATTTTCCGCCGTGATTGTACTGTCTATCCATGGCTTGTTTCACCAGTTTGTTGCCGGTGATGCCGTAGATTTCGGCGAGGTGGTAGAGCATACGGTGACGCTCTCTGCCTCTGGGATATTTCAGTGACGATTTGGAAATCAATACTGCCATTGCGCTCACTGATGACTCATAACTTCTGCGGTCTCCTGTGAGCAGATAGTGCCAGACAAGTCCGGTCAGCCAGAAGTGTCCGGTGTGGAAACTGTAACTGTTGTTGTTGAAGCCGTTGTGGGTGTGCACGGCGGTGGTTCCGTAACGGATGTGCGCCTGGTCAAGGTCGCGCTGGTGTCTGGCGTGGACTTCCGCTATTTTGAAATCGTCAACGCATCCGGTCATCAGGAAACGCACCCAGAGATTGCGGACAATGGCGGTTTCGTGGTTGTCGAAGTACCCCCGTGAACCGAAGTCACCGTACTCCCAGAAGCCGTAATAGTTGTTGACTTTCGAGAAGCGTTTCATGTCTTCAAAGGTCGTGTCGATGATATGCTTGGATTTCGGGAAGTATTTTGCCATCTCCTTTTGTGTGAGGAACTCATCAAAAACTCCGCTCTGCCTGATGTGGTCGGGGTCGGGGTGGATGATAGCATTTGAACTCAGCGGAACCGATTTGCTCTCAGGAGCGTAGTTGAACTTCATCGTTCCTGATATTCCGGCAAATAAATCGGCAAAAGCCGCTCCCTCTTCCGGGTAGTGGTAGAGACGGATTTTTCCATCTTTGAATCCGATGGCGCGCGGAGCAAGTTCGGCAAAATCGGTTATGTGGAACGAGGCGTTTCCGCTTTTTCCGCTGCCCGAAAGGGTCAGGTTTTCGATGACCTCTTTTTTGCCGTTGCGCACGGCGTACACATCACGTTTGAAGTAGCCTGTTCTGGTGTTTCGCTGAACGAAAATAGCGTTTCCGCTGCCTGAAAATGAGTCAACTTTGTAACTGCTGCCTCCGGGAAGCTCAATAAAAATCGAGCGCACCTGACGGGTCATGGAGTCCCCGGCTGTAAAGTTGTTTTCAAATGAGTAATCGACCATCATGTACGGCTGGTCTTTGATGAATGTAAGGCGCAGCTCCCAGGCGAGCAGGGCAGTTCCGCGCAGGAAAATTGTTGCTCTCTGAGGTCCGTTTTCGTCAATGCGCACGATTTGGGCAGGGGAGCGGTTTATTTTGCCGTCAATGCTCTGCACCGCACAAAATGCGTCACTTCCTTTCAGGAACGATGCCGCTTTCGGAGTGAGCACCAGTTTGAGTTTTCCTGTGTCGATATGTATCTCATCACCCTTTTGCGCTGCAATGGCTGGAAATCCTGATTTGAACTCTTTTTTGCCGTACTCAAGAAAGAACTCTTTTCTTTCGTTGGCTTTGAGCTGAGTGTTGAAGTCAACCGCGACAGAGATCACGCTTTTATCGGTCGTGACTCTGCGGGCGAGGGCAGTGAACTGCGCCGGAACTTCTCTGCCGTTTTTGTCGGTGACTCTCAGACATCTGACATCGAAAAGAGCTCCTTTTGCAAAGGTGATGCCTCCGCGTACGGGAATGTTCTGGTAATCAACGTTATCCTGGTTTACCGCATGGAAACTTACCCTGCCTGTCGTGGGGTTTTCAGGCAATTTGTCAGGTTCGGCAAGCGGAGCAAGCGGGAAACAGTCTCCGACGGATGTGTTGAAGTCAGTGCTTCTCTGAGGCTTGAAATCTGTCGGTTTTGTGCTGTTTTGTTCAAGCTGCAAGGCATCGATGAAAAGCGGAGATTTTCCGGTATTGCGGATGGTTGCAATATACAACGACTGACCTGCCCGGGGCTTTTGTTTGAGCGGAGATATAAAGTGATATCTTTTCCAACTGTTGTCGGCTGTGAATGATTTTTTCCAGATATTGAAAGCGACCGGTCCGTGGATTTTTCCGAGTTGCTGTCTAAAATCGAGCTCAAAATTACCGTTTCCTTTGGCGTAGAGCGAAAAAATCGCAGTTCTGCCGACGTGGTCGCAGGTCTGGATGGTGATAAATCCACCGGGAGCGATTTCAAGACTGCGTTTGCCGTGGAATTTTTCAGCGGTTGAAAATTTCAATCCCGAAGCGAGCTTTTCGCTGTGGTAATCGCCCCATGAAACAAAGTTTCCACGTGGAGTTGAAGCCTCTTCAAAACTGGGGTCGGGAATGAGATTTTTAGCATTGTCCTCGAGGTCGATATCGATTATACGGCACTTTCTGATGCTTTGTTTTCCGTCGATAGTAAAGGAAAGTTCCTCGAATTTCACCAGATCGTGGTAGTGGGCGAACTTCGAGAGCGGAATTTTTATTCTTCTTGCTCCATTTTTGCTGGCGGTGATATGGTCGAGCTCAACCGTTTTTTTAGTGCCGTAACTGGTGATGTCAATGGTGACAGGTGTGGATGTTCCGAGCTCAAAAGCCATGGCTCCGAACTCAGGAGTCGAGCCGAGCAGTTCGTAAAATTTTCCGTTCTGACAGCGCAGGGTCAATGTTCCCTTGCCTTCAAGAATGAATGTGTCATTTTTTAAATTTGCTTTGAGTCCGTCTGAACACTTCCAGTTCCAGAAGAGCTTGTTTTTTCCGACACTGAGAAATGAGCCTGTGCCGCAGTTCCAAATCGGGCTTCCAGCTGCTCTGGTTTCAAGTTTGATGTTGCGGAAGAGAGCTTCTCCTGCTCTGTTCCAGCTTCTTGCCGCCTCTATCGAAGCGTAAAGTGTGAATGTGTTTTCCGGTATGTCAAGGGCACATTCGATCGACACCGGAGCGTGTTTGCCTCTGAACGGCAGTGAGCTCCTTTTCGAGAAACGTTTGCCGTCTCTGGTTTTTCCATAGAGCGAGAGACCCACCACATCAGGACGGTCGGAGTAGAGCTGTTCGACATCAGCTGATATCACCAGCTGTTTTCCGGCAAAGTTTTTGATTTCAGCTTTGGAAAACTTGCGCACGATCGCCGCAGTTTTCGGCTTTCTGGTCTTGCGTGCAAGGTAAAGAGTTCTATCTTTGTACTCAACTTTTTCCAGATTTTGAGCGTTCCACTGTTTGAGGTCGAAACTGCTCGCCTGGAATATGAGCAGCAAAAACGCTGTAAATGTAAAGAGAAATTTCATTTTTCACCTTCCCGTCTGCCCCAGAAAATACAGTCTTCTGCGGTGGCATAGGATTTGTATTTGTTATAATATGGAATATCTGCTAGGGTATTGACGTTGAGTTTAGCTCCGGCGTGACCGTCAATAAAGACTATCTGGAGAGTTCCTGCATGGCGTTCAGCTCCTGCCAGTATCAGGGGATGATCTTCTTCTTTTTCGTTGCCGAGAACTGAGCACACTACTGTGTTGGTGGTCAGGGGAGAGAGGTCGGTGTCGAGAAACAGTACGCTTCTTGATGGATAACGGATTTTTCTTACCTGCATTCCGCTCAGAAGCTCGTTGTAGCCGTAACTTGTTTCAACTGTTGCGGAGCTCGGAGCAACTACTGCATCAGCCGGGCAGGCGAGTATCGGAGCATAATGTGTGCCATCAGGTCTTTTTATCCATTGAATGTATTTTTTGTTGGCAAGCAATCCTTCGAGCTGGTCAGGACGGTTCCACCATTTGAGGCTGGTCTGGGAACCTGTTTTGGTCGGTGCTCTGTGACGCATTAAAACGCCGTTGCTGTCATGGGTGTAATTTGCCATGGCGAGTCCGATGGATTTCAGATTGTTCTGACATGCTGCTCCCTGAGCACGCAGTTTTGCACTTTGCAAGGCAGGCATGAGTATAGCCGCCAATATGGCGATAATCGCAATGACAACCAATAGTTCTATAAGGGTAAAGGAATACGCGGGAAGAGAGGGAAACTTCTTTTCACGAGAAAAGAAGTTTCCCTCTCTCCCCGCACCCCTCTCACCCTTCAAGAAAAGCGGAGTACTTTTTTGAAAACAATATAACGGTGAAACACATATTTGACAAGTTTTGCTCACAAGAAGTTCGATGAGGGTGAAACGGAATTCAAAGCGTGAGAGTTTCACCTGTTTCTTATTCATACCGGAGGCGTTTGATACGGAGCAGGGGGACTTTTTCATGGCACCTTTTCCTTTTTTTATTGTTGATGTTTACAAACTCTCTCTCTTAATGACTCCGACCGGCAGCAGTTCTGAAACTGACCGGCGCTTTTCAACGACATCCATAAGGATTTTCACTGCGTTGCGGCTGAGCAAATCGGAATCGATTTTTACCGTGGTCAGGGCTGGATTTGAGTAGGCTGAAAATCCGATTCCTCCAAATCCGGATACTGCAAAATCGTCTGGAACTCTGTAACCGAACCTGCGCAGGGAGCTTATCACTTTGATCGCAACGTAGTCATTGCAGCAGATGAAAGTTGCTCCATGATTTTCGGGAACAGCTATCTCTCTGAGTTGTTCGTGAATGAGCGGATGGTGGTCAAAATGGTTGAAATCCAGGTGGAAGAAGTTGTCGTATCTGATGTTTTTGCCGTAATCGACAATGGTGTATTGTATTCCGGCTTTTTTTGCCGCCCGCTCAAAACAAATTTTGCGCCAGCGGTGGGATGAGTTGTGTTCCTGGGTGATGAAGAATACCGGAGCTTTTCTTTGAGCGGCAAGTTCGAGCAGCCGGCTGAATCCCATTTCGGCATCAGGAGCTGTGACTGGAATTGTTCCCTCTTCGGGATTTCCGTCAACTATAACTGCATTTTTGAAGAGTTCCTCAAGGAAACAGTAGTTGTTTTTCAGTGTCTGAAAGCCGGAATCAATGATAACTCCGTCATACTTCATGTTTTTGAAGAGCTCTTTTGCTTCGTCAGGCGTGTGAAACTCTTTGGAAAACACTGAAAAATCAAGATTGAACTCTCTGGTTTGAGCCTCGGCTCCGAAAATAATATCGCTGTAATAGCTGTCGGTGACATCGTATTGCAGAATTCTTGTGTAGTGATTTATCAGGCAAAAACGGTTGTGGAGTATTCCGCTGCCGTCACTTTTGATGAAAGTTCCCTTGCCCGGATAAGTCTCAAGAATGTTATCCTCGACCATCAACCTTATCGCTTTGCGGACAGATGTGCGGGAAACTCCCAGCTTTTCGCAGAGCAGGTTTTCGGAATAAATCGCTTCGCCGACCTTCATTTTACCCTCAGAGATGCACTCCCTGAGAAATGCCGCCACCTGAAGATAAATTTTATCCTTTGCCATTTTTAACCTGTTTCTGTTAAAGGTTTATAATTGTGTTACAGGTTATTATATCACAAGTTTTTTATTAATACAAGTGGCAGTAAAAAATTTTTTCAAAAAAATTGTTGCAGTTCCAAAAAGGCAGAGGTATAAAAAACAGCTCATCCCGAAAAAAAAGCGTAAAAAAGTCCGGCTCAGAAACACAAGCGTAAAAAAAGTACTCCGCTTTTCTTGAAAAGGGAAGGGGGGTGCAGGGGGGAAGGGGAAAACTTCTTTTCCCGTCGAAAAGAAGTTTTCCCCTTCCCCCCTGCGTCATCACATTGCCTATTATCAAAACCTGAAGTCGCGTTCGCCGGTGGAGATTTTTTTGATGAACTCTTTGGCGGTTTTACGGGCGGTTTCGTTGGGGATTTTTTCGAGTTCGCGCTCGATGACTTTGAGGCCTTTGGCTTTGGTATCGTCTGAGGCGTAGTCTTCGAGGTACTCTTTGAGGGTGATGATGGCGTTGGGGTGGCAGCAGTTGCTGATTTGTCCGGATTTAGCGAGGGACATGAAGCGGTCACCTGTTCTGCCCTCACGGTAGCAGGCGGTGCAGAAGCTCGGGATATATCCGAGTTCGAGCAGCCAGTTTACTACCTGGTCGAGGGTACGGCGGTCGCTCAGCTCGAACTGGGCTGAGTTATCCTCTTCTTCCTCCTCTTCGGCGTAGCCTCCGACGCTGGTGCGTGAGCCTCCGCTGATTTGGGAAACTCCGAGTTCGAGGACACGTTTGCGAGCCTCTTTGCTCTCACGGGTGGAGACGATGAGTCCGGTGTAGGGAACGGCTATTCTCAGCACTGCCACGATTTTGGCGAAGGTGTCGTCGTCGATGCCGTTGCTGAAAGCGTTGGGGTCGATGTCATCGGCTTTGCGGATGCGGGGAACGCTCATGGTGTGCGGACCTACTCCTTTAGCCGCCTCGAGGTGTTCAGCGTGCATGAGCATGCCGACAAAATCATAGCGGTAGAGATTGAGTCCGAAGAGGACACCGCAGCCGACGTCGTCGATACCGCCATCCATGGCTCTATCCATCGCCTCGGTGTGCCAGGCGTAGTCGTGTTTCGGACCTGCGGGGTGGAGCTCTTCGTAGGTCTTGCGGTGGTAGGTTTCCTGAAAGAGGATATAAGTACCTATTCCGGCATCCTTGAGTTTGCGGTAGTTTTCGACCGTGGTGGCGGCGATGTTGACGTTGACACGGCGGATGGCTCCGTTTTTATGCTTGATGCTGTAAATGGTTTTGATGCTTTCGAGCACATATTCGATGGGATTGTTCACCGGGTCTTCTCCGGTCTCGAGGGCGAGGCGTTTGTGACCCATATCCTGCAGGGCGATGACCTCTTTAACGATATCCTCCTGAGAGAGCTTCACCCGGCGGATGTTTTTGTTTTTGATGTGATATGGGCAGTAAACGCAGCTGTTCACGCTGTAGTTCGACAGATACAGCGGAGCGAACATCACGATGCGGCTGCCGTAAATGCGCTCTTTGATTTGCTTTGCCAGAGCGAAAATCTTTTCGTTCTGTTCGGGAAGGTCGCAGTCGAGCAGAACGGCGGCTTCACGGTGGGATAATCCCTTGCAGAGAGCCGCCTTTTCTATAAGTTGGTCGATGAGTTCACGGTTTGAACGGTTGGCTTTGGCGTACTCGAGAGTCGCCAGGATTTCTCCGTCGTTGATAAATTCGTCTGCGATGTTTGACATCACATCATAGCGGTACATAATACAATTTCTCCTCGTTTTGAATATACCGCCAATTAATATAATATCAGTTACTTATTTATCAAGCTCACGGAGTGTTTTTTTACCAGTTTTCTGCGTTGAGCTCAAAATATCCGCGGTCGTGTGCGCATGCCGGACAGGTTTTCGGAGCATCGTAAGCAACGTGCAGATATCCGCAATTACGGCATTTCCAGACCACGATGCGGTCACGCCGGAACACCTGATCCTTCTCGATGTTTCCGAGGAGCTCGCGGTAGCGTTTTTCGTGCTGTTTTTCGGATATGATGACGTGTTCCCAGACATCGGCGATTTTGTCAAGACCCTCTTTTCTTGCGATGTCGGCGAAGGCGGGATAGAGATTGTGCCACTCGTCGTACTCACCGTCGGCGGCGTGGGCAAGATTTTTTTCGGTGGAGCGTATCAGACCGGCGGGGAAAGTTGCGGTTATTTCGAGCTCTCCGCCCTCGAGGAATTTGAAGAAGCGTTCAGCGTGTTCCTTTTCCTGATCGGCGGTCTCGGCAAAGATGCTGCTGATCTGCATGAGGTTCTCTTTTTTCGCCTGAGATGCAAAAAAGGTGTAGCGGTTGCGCGCCTGGCTCTCTCCGGCAAAGGATTTGAGCAGATTGACTTCGGTCTGGGTGCCTTTGAGTTTCGACATAAGAGTTTCTCCTTGTTTGGGTGAATAAAAAAGCCGGAGAAAATCATCCCCGGCATATTACAAGTTAAACTCTTTTTGCGAAATATCAATAGCAGATGTTCTCGTTTTTCCTGATCAGTGCTATTCTCTGCTCGACGCACTTTCTGCTGGTCAGCGGGTCAGCCGGAGTGTTCTTTACCCAGTCGCAGAGTTTGTCGATGGTCGAGGTGGCAACGTGCATTCTGGTGTCGCTCGAGGCGTAGTAGAGGAACACTTTGCCATCTTCATCGACGATCATTCCGTTGCTGAATACCACGTTTGAGACGTCTCCGATGCGCTCACTCTGCCACGGAGCAAGGAAGTACCCTCCGGGGGAGTATATCACTTTTGACGGGTCATCGAGTGAAGTCATGAATGCGTAGAGCACATAACGCAATCCGGCGGCGGTGTTGCGCACTCCGTGGGCGATGTGGAGCCAGCCGTCTTTGGTCTTTACCGGAGTTGCTCCGCAACCGTTCTTCACCTCTTTTACCGTGTGGTAGATTTTTGCATCGACCAGCTTTTCATCGGTGAGCACGGCGTTTTCTATCGAGTCGCTCAATCCCCAGGCGATGCCTCCGCCTGAACCGGCATCGATAAATCCATCCTGCGGACGGGTGTAAAAGGCGTATTTGCCATTGACAAACTCAGGATGAAGCACCACGTTGCGCTGCTGCGGACCCGGAGTTTTCAGGTCGGCAAGACGCTCCCAGTTGTCGAAATCCTTTGTTCTGACTATTCCGCAGGCGGCGACTGCGCTTGAGGTGTCTCCTGCCGGAGCTGCGGAGTCCTTGCGCTCGGTGCAGAACAAACCGTATATCCAGCCATCCTCGTGGCGGGTCAGGCGCATGTCATAGACGTTGGTATCCTCGTCATCGGTCTGGTCGATGAGGACGGGGTATTTTCTGAACTTGAAGTTGTCGATTCCGTTGTCACTTTCTGCCACGGCGAAGAAACTCTTGCGGTCGTATCCCTCGATACGGCAGACCAGAAGATACTTGCCGTTGAACTTGACAGCTCCCGAGTTCATCACCGCATTGATGCCCAGACGCTCCATGCCGTAGGGATTGGTGTTGATATCAAGGTCGTAACGCCACTCGAGCGGAATATGTTCCGCAGTCACCACCGGGTCAACGTAACGCTCGAAACAGCCGTTGTACCAGTTGGTGTCTATCACGTTTTTGCGGCTTACCAGCTCTTCGTGGCGTTTTGCCATTTCCTGAAACTCTTTTGAAAACTTGGAATACATTTTAACCTCTGCTGTTTTATTTTACTTCAAGCACCCTGCCGAAACGCAGTGCTGCTATCTGTAATCTTATTTTTTCTTCCGGAATTCCGGTCATCTTCGCCAGACACTTGCGGTAGAGTTTGAGCTGAAGATGGTGACGGGATATCAACTCTTCGGCTTTTGCAACATTGTCGCTCTTGTAGTCGAGGATATCGGCTGAGACAGGTTTTCCCTCTTTTCCGCAGTAGAGTACGACCCGGTCAAAAGCTCCGGGAATGATCGCTCCTGAGTCATCTTTCAGCAGGAACCTGCGCTCTTTCCACAGAATGTGCGGAGTATCCGGCATGGCGAGGATGGCTCTGATTTCCGAACCCTCAGCGAGTGATTTTTCAAACAGTTCACGGATATCTTCATCAAGCTCTCCGGCTCCCGGAACGTCACTTGGGTTGAAGTCTTTTCCGACGTACTCTATCTTTTCAAACAGCTCGTGAAGAGCCGTTCCGCTCTGTGCCGCAGTTTTGGGAACAAAACGCAGTGACGGGTCAATGGTAAAGTGAGCGTCATGCTGTCCTGAAGCCAGCACTTTTTTACGGGCTGAGGGAACAAATGTGACGGAAACGGCGGCAGGTTTTTCCTGCACCTCAACAGTTTCTGCATTGTCAGTGTACCAATCCTCTTTGCCTGAGGCGTAGGAGAGTGTTCCGGGTTTTTCACACTGCGATGTCTCGAGGATGTGTTCAAGCTCAGGAGCCTGATTTACCATGCCGTAACTGCTGAGACGGTCGGAAATTATATCGTTGATAAGCGGATGCTTTTCGTCAGGAGAAAGTCCGTTTTTCGAGTCGGCAAAGATATACATCGCCCGCTTGGCACGGGTCATGGCGACGTAGTAGGTGCAGCAATCTTCATAGAGTCTGTTTCTGTCTTTCTCTTCTGCGTATGCTGTGAATTCCGGAGCAAGACAGCATATCTCTTTCTGCGGAAAATAATTTATCCATTCGCCATTTTGAATGTTCAACTTGTTGTTTGCGGTGAACGGCGTTGATTTTACATCCGGCAGAAAGACGATATCAAACTCAAGTCCCTTGGATTTGTGTATGGTCATGAACTGAACGGTGTTGGCAACGGATTGGTCTTTTTTTCTGTTCCAGTTTTCAATGGCGCTGAAAAACTCATCGGATGAGCCTGTGAAACTCTCTGCGAGTGTGCGTGCCGCATCGACACGCTCGTAGTCGAAGTCGGAAAAAACATCTCCGAAAACATCGAGATAGTGTTGGATAAATCCGGCAAGACCGTGTTCAAAAATATCTTTTCTGATTGCCGCGGCAAGCTGTGAAAGGGTCACTTCATCATCACGGCTGTACTGCATTTTCTTTGCAATGTCTGCCGGAGTGATGCGTTGATATCCATCGGCTCTGCTGCCTGAAAGCATACTGAAAAAGCCTTTGGCGTATTTGTCTCCCGGATGCTCGGAAAGAGTGACCATTTGTTTCATCACAACGTAAGCCATGCTGTTTTGCGGAGCGATACAGCCGTCTATCGAGATCGGAATATTTCCGTCAAGAGCACGCAGGGCATCTGAAATGGTTGTTGCGGTCCCATTGGTTCTGCACAACACTCCGACAGTGAGTTTTTTGGCGCGGTTGAACGGATTTATCTGATTGAGAACGCCCAGTATTGTTTCAGATTGCATGGCAGTCAGAGCATCTTTTGTCGCTCCGTTGGTATTGATGAGAGCTGAAAATCCGGGAAACGAGAATTCACTGGTGTGCTCTTTGAAACCCATCTTTTCTATACAGCTTCTGAGTAAGGCGGGAGTTTTTTCAACTGTTTCAAACACCCGGTTCACCGTTTCGAGTATATCCTTGCTTGAACGGTAGCTTTTCACCAGAGTTTCGCAGGGTTCATACCCCAGCACCCGGGCGGCGGGAGCGGTTTTTTCTATCACTTCTCCGAACAGTTCGGGGGCTCCTCCGCGCCACTGGTAGATCGACTGCTTGATGTCTCCCACACAGAAGAGGCTTCTGAAGCGGTCGTAGGGGTTGAGTATCTCGCTGATAAGGTTTTCAAAGATGTACCACTGACTTCTTGAGGTATCCTGGAACTCATCGAAGAGGTAGTGGTTGATGATCGAGTCGAGCCGCTCTTCCATGTTCATATTTTCGTTGTACGAGAGATGAAAGATGCCATCCTCCTCTGAGTTGCGCAGCAGCATGGGCTGGTCATCAAAGGTCAGTATTCCCTTGTTGCGCACCTCTCTGGTGTAGATTTCATCGAATTTTTTTGTCAGGGTGAAAACAGCTTTGGTTTTTGCGTGGCATCTTTCAAGTTCAAGGTGGAGCAGGGCACTTGCCGCATCACGGATGAGATCAGCATGTTCAGGAGTGAATATTTTGGATTTGGTGTAAATGAGTTCAGTTCCTCTTTCCCAGAGCCAGTTTTCGGAGTTGTTCTTGAAAAAGTTTTCTTTAAATAATCTGAGGATCGAAGGCGAAATTTTTCCCCGTTCAACATTTTTGATGTGTTTGGCAAGTTCTGTGCAGCGCTCTTCCAGCGTTTTGTTTTGGTAACCGGGCAGAAAAGCGATGATTTCATCTGCGAGAGCTGTGAGTTTTTCCCGGTCGGTGGGGTAGAGTTCCTTTTCAAAATCAAACTCTTTTCCCCACGGAATATCCTTGTTTTCAGAGTACAGACATTTGAGATAATTAGAGTAGTTGGTCTGGATGATTTCCAGCAGGGTCTTTTCAAAAATCACCTGTTCATTGCGGGAACACTCTTTCAAAAGTTCACGCAGCTCCTCTCTCTCTTCTGCTGTCGCCCTGCTGAGCCAGTGCCTCAGAACCTTGCGTTTCGGACGGTCATCGTCGTTATCAACCATGGTGGTTTCTGCCGGGAGTCCGAGTTCAGGAGCGTAGGCTTTGAGCAGGCTGCTGAAAAAACTGTCGATGGTGCTGATACGCAGCTCTCCGTTGGAGACGAGCAGTTTCTGCAGGATTTCTGCCATCTTCTCTTTGGTGACGCTCTTGCAGAGTGCGGAACACTCCCCGTCATTTGATGCAGCTGTGTTTTTCAACAGCTCCAGCAGGCGGTTGATGATTTTGTCGAAAATCTCAGCTGTCGCTTTTCTGGCGAAGGTGATGGCGAGTATTTCCGACGGTTCAATGCCGTAGGATATCAGCTGTATATAACGGTTTGCAAGGTTGTAAGTCTTGCCGGTTCCGGCGGATGCCATTATCATGTTGTAACGGTGAAAGCACTTGAATACTTTTTCTCCGCATCCGGAACAATGACAGTTGGCTTTTATAAAATCAGGACAGTCACAAATTCTGTTATTCATATTGCAAAACGCTCCTCAGCTCAATCTTCAAAAACTATTCCGGGGAGAGCGCTGGTTGTATCAGGCAGCAGGATGGCGGAATAAAGGCTCTTTTTCAAACTTTTTGCGCTTACTCTCTGCTCTTTCCACATCTTCAACTCTCTTACGATATCCCACACCATCGCCTCGGCGTTTTCAAGAACTGCATCCGGATTTTCCCATTTGCACGGAATCAGCCGGGTGTCGCTTACATTTTTTGGCAGTGCCAGGTAGGAACAGTTGATTTTTACCGTTTCCATATCAATTTCAGGATGCAGTTTCGCAAAGTGCTCATCCTTCCTGATAAGTATGGCATAGAGCGGCATTTGCAGGTCGGTGAATTTTTCCGTCTGCGTTGCCTTTTTAGTGATATCCTCGATTTTTCCGCTCTTGAAGTCGATGATCCTGAGGGTGTTGGTTTCAGGAGAGTATTCTATGCGGTCTATCTTTCCTTTGATAAAGACGTAAGGTTTTTCGACTCCGTTTTCGGTGAACGTGAGCGGTATCATCTTTTGCTCTCCGCCGAGAGTGTATTCGCACTCTTTGGGAATAAAGTGCTCGTCTTTTGACATCTTCAACAGTTCCGGTGCAGCGTATTCGAGACGCTGGGAAATGTTTTCTTTCACCACTTCGAGCATCGGAGAGGGATTTTTTCCGAAACGTGCGCAGAAGATATCTTTCAGGTATTTCTGCAGTTCGGCGTTGTACTCCTCTTCACTGCGGCAGACGGTGCAGCCGAGCTTCTGGAATACCTCGTGCAAGATGGTTCCTAAAATTGCGTTGTCAGGCTCTTTTGCAAGGTAGTCGCAGCTGCTCATATTCATTATCCTGTTGAAATAGAAGTCGAGAGGATTGGTGATGTATTGGGCAAAATCTGTGACCGACAGTACCGGAACTCCGGGGTGTTCAGGGTGCTCATTGTAATTCAGCGCAGGCGTGAGAGTGAACGCACTGTTGATTGATTTCCACTTGTCGTCAGGAAGTGCATCGCTTTTTTTCTCTTTGAAGAACATGTCGCTGCGGCGTACCAGTTCGTCGAGCTGTACGTTTCCTGAAAAGAAGAGCGGACTCGGAATGCGGGGAGCTCCCTGCGAGTCGAATTTGAGAACGATGATATTCAAACTCCTGTCGCCTGTGGTCGATTCACAAAGGGCGTTGAAGTGAGCGGCGGCACGGGCAAAGGTCTCTTTGTTGCTTCTTATTCCGATTTTGCTCCTGACCGAGTCGGTGAGGTAGGTCGTCGGAGCGATCCTGTCGGGGTAGCAAGTTGAGTCAACGTTGAAGAAAAATACGTTCTTTTCCCGCAGGTAGGGCAGTTCAAGACATCCCTGCACGGCGAGCGAGTCTGCATTTGCACGGGGAGCAAGTTTTTCCTGACCGAGCTGTTTCCAGAAGAGCTCGAAGAGCATATCCTTGCCTGAGGCAAGAACATTGCTGTATTTTGCGAGTTTGTCGAGACCGTCACGCAGAAGGTTGCACTCCGCAGAGAACGGAACCTGATCGAACATTGAGTTGTCGATTCCGGGGTAACAGCTGTATGTTTCAGTGAAAAACTCTCTGAGAAAGAGGGCAAGCTCGGTTGTGCGGTACTTTTTGAGTATGCTGTCAAGTTCCTGAAACACCTTTGCGCAGAGCTGGTGTTTTTCGCTGTTGCTCTCAAAATATGCGGTGATGTTGGCAGTTTCAGCAGGCAGAACTTCGAGCAGAAAGTCGTCGAGCTTGCGCAGGATATTATCCGATGCGGTATCAAGTTTCCTGGCTAAGCTGAAGAGAAAATCATGATTTTTTATCAGTTTTACCGCATTGTCGGTATCCTCACTCTGCTTGCAGAAGTCGAGCAGGGCACTGCCGAGTTTGTGCAGACGCAATGTGGAAGCCGGAACTCCTGACGGGTCGTAGAGTTCGAGTCTGCCGCCATGTTTTTCCGCCCACTTGCCGATGCTCTTCCTGAGCTCGGGGAAGAGCGACGGGTCGGCGAGTATCACTGCCGTGTCGTCGAACACGATTTGCGACTGTTTTTCCAGAAGTTGAGCGAATTTGGAGCAGGCTTCCTGCGTTGAATCGACACGGTGGATGCAGGAGTCGAAATCTTTTATCGGCATGGCACACTTGCTCCACTTTTCCGGAATGGCGGTTCCGGTGTGGTCGAAGCAGTCGAGCTTGCTCTCACCGGCGTATATCCACGCCTCGACTTTATCTTCAAAGCGTGAGGCGATATTTTCTATCTTCTTTCTGAGCAGGCGGGGCATATCGGCTATGCCGCAGAGGATTATTTTATCGTAAGCTGCGAAAGAGTCAGTTTCCTCAGAGGCACGGATATCCACTTCAAGACGGTCATCGAAGCCGGCATTTTTCAGTTCTTCAAGATAGAGCTGCTCAATGGCGGCAAGCTCATCGGCTCTTGAACCGAGGTGTTCACGGGCATCGGAAATGGAAAATCCTCCGGCGGTGAGCTCGAAACGCAGACGGACGAACGGTGACGACACCACGTTTTCATCTTTGATGTTGGGGAAGAGCAGCGGAAAATCGCCGCTTTTTGCCGCCCTGACCGCAGTTTTGTACCAGATGAGCTCATCTTCGATGGCGTCAGGAGTGTTTGCTCCGGCAACTCCGAAGTGCAGCAGGACTCCCGGAGTCATCATTTCCGGAGTCAGTAATCCGTTGGGAGCCTTTTCGGCAAGAGCCGCCTGCAAATTTGTGCGGGCATAGTTGCCCGGAATCACCATGATGATCTTTCCCAGATCGACGAATCCGTTTTTGCCGTCCAGCAATCTTTCGGCGGCGAGGTCGGGCAGGGGCTTGGATGTTCCGAGAGGAACTCTTTTTATCGGCATATAAAACACTCCTTGTTTCACTTGAACAACAACACTGGTAAATGTAACAAAAAAAACGGATTTGTCAAGTAAAAAAACAAAAAAACTCCGGAAATTCTCAGCAGAACTCCCGGAGCCGTTTGAAAGTAATGTTTTTACCGCATCAGATGTATTTGGGAAGCATATTTCCGTGTGCTTCGATGAGGTCGTCGCACATCTTTACGATGTCGTCGATAGAGAGCTCGGCGGCGGTGTGCGGGTCGAGCATCGCAGCCTGATAAATGCGGTCACGGTTCAAGGTGAGGGCGGCTTCGATGGTGAGCAGCTGAACGTTGATATTGGTCATGTTCATGGCGGCACACTGGGTCGGCAGGTCTCCGACATAAGTTCCCTGAACGCCTTTGGCATTGACCAGACACGGAACTTCGACGACGGCATTTGAGGGCAGATTGGTGATGAGTCCGTTGTTCATGACGTTTCCGCCGATGACGTAAGGCTTATTGGTCACGATGGCATCCATGATTCCCGAGCCGTACTCGTTGCTGAGGGTGTGTGAAAGATGCGGGTCGTTTTTAAGCTCTGCGTACTGAGTTTTCCATTTCTTGATCTGCTCGATACATCTGCGGGGGTACTCATCGAGCGGAATGTTCCACTCTTCGATGAGTCCGGGGTAGTTGTGTTTGATCCAGAACGGAGCATACTCTGCGTTGTGCTCGCTCGATTCGGTGACGTAAAATCCGAAACGCTTCATCATCTCAAGGCGGATCATGTTGCCGGATTTCTTGGAAACATCTTTCTCTTTTCTCCACGCTTTGACCTTCTTCTCAGCCAGTTTTTTGAGCTGCGGATAGAGGTCTTTGCCGTTCTCGGTTATCTCGAGCAGCCACGCCATGTGGTTGATTCCGGCGATGTGAGATCTGATGTTTGCCAGACGCTCGGGTGAGTGGTCGAGTTCGAGGGCTTTCAGGAGCGACTCAACGCAGACCTGCACTGAGTGACAGAGTCCGACAGTCTTGACTCCGGTCGCCTGAAGCATGGCTCCGGTGAGCATAGCCATCGGGTTGGTGTAGTTGAGGAACCAGGCATCGGGAGCGACCTCTTCGATGTCATGGGCGAAATCGAGCATTACAGGAATGGTGCGCAGTGCTCTGAAAATTCCTCCGATACCGAGGGTGTCGGCGATGGTCTGGCGCAGACCGTACTTTTTCGGGATCTCAAAGTCGATGACCGTCGAGGGCTCATAGCCGCCGACCTGAATGGCGTTGACCACAAAATCAGCTCCGCGCAGCGCAGCCTTGCGGTTGCGGACTCCGAGGTGGGTGGTGATTTTGGCTCTGCCGTTGTTGACGTTACGGTTGATTACATTGAGGATATATTCAGACTCCTTGAGCCGCTCACCGTCGATATCGTAGAGGGCGATGTGTGAGTCTCTGAGGCTTTCCCTGCACATGCAGTCGCCGAGTACGTTGCGGGCGAACACGGTGCTGCCTGCACCCATAAATGTGATTTTTGCCATGATTTTTCTCCTTTGTAAAGGGGTTGTTTGATATCGGCTCTGGTTATAAGATATCCCTGAAAATCGATTTGTAAACCTTGAAAAACATCTTTTTGTGGTAAAAAAATCTCATTTTTGGTAATAAAGTCCTATTTAGTCAAGAAAAAATGTTTGCAATTTCCATCATACTGTTATATATTACTCCGGAACAGCTTGGAACAGGAGTGTTTTTATGGCAGGAAAAAATCCGGCAAACGGGTACGATCACGGAGGCTCTCTGCTCTTTCCGCTGCGTGGAGTTCATCTTCACTCGATGGTCAAAGGGGCAGGGCGTCAGCGAACTTGCGACCACTCCTATAACTGGGATGGCACCAAGCGGGGAAACCGTGATCTCGTGCTCTGGCAGTACACGATTTCAGGTATGGGCGCAGTCGATTACGCATCACGCACCATGTATCTCGAGCCGGGTAAGGCGTTCCTGCTGGTCGTGCCCGAAAAGCACCGCTACTATCTGCCGGAAAACTCCGACCACTGGGAGTTTTTATACCTCTCGCTCAACGGTACTGAAATCGTCAGGCTCGCATGGGAGCTCCGCCGTATGTCAGGTGCCGTCTCAAGCCGCTACTGTTCTGAAAAGAGCGTGGCTGTCGCCAACAGGATAATTGACGGAGTCATCAACAAAACGCTCTCTCCGCATCAGGCAAGTGCGGTGGCTTACGAATTTATGATGACACTGCTTTCTGAGAGTGAAGCAGCTCCGTCGGGAGTCGATGTCGATCTGCACCAGATCATGCACGACTACTGTCTCGAAAACATCGAGCGTCATCCCGATATCGACGAGCTTGCGGAGGTCGCAGGGTACAGCAGAGGTCACTTTTACCGCAAGTTCAAGGAAAAAACCGGAGCCAATCCGCACGAGTTTATCCTCGACCTTAAAATGCGTTTCGCCATGCGCAAACTGCAGAACGAATACAATATCTCGGTCAAAGAGGTCGCAGCCGCCTGCGGTTTCGAGGACCCGAGCTATTTTTGCAAAGTTTTCAAGAAATTTTTCGGAGTAACTCCCGCCTGCTTCAGAGGGGAAAAACGAAAGAAGGAGTCTGTTTTATGATAATAAACAAATTTTACACCGACGGCGGATGTGCTGAACTTTTTATATCCTCAGAGTCTGAACGCCGTGAGAGTTTCCGTGATGAGGTGGTCACGACTTTGTGCGAGCTTCAGACCGCCATTCCCTCGAACTTCAAGCTGGTCTGGGTGCGTTTCCATGTGAGCGACATCGCCAATCAGTACGCCGAAATCGAGAGTGCGACCCGTGAACTGCCTGCCATGATATCCGTGGTCGGACAGGCTCCCCTGAGCGGAGCGCACATTGCTGTTGAGGCTTATGCCATTGATGCCGACTGCACCATCGAGTGCAACGACAACAGCGTGTGCAAGATAGATTTTGAAAATTACAGCCAGCTCTTCTTCAATCTGAAAGAGGTGAAGTCAGGCGACAGTTTCGGTCAGATGAATGAGGAGTTTGAACTTGCTGAAAAACTCATCTCATCTTTTTCAGGTACCATCGAAAACAATCTCCAGCGCACCTGGATATACTGCCGGGATATCGACAACAACTATGCCGGATTGGTCAAAGCCCGCCGTGAGCTCTTTGAAAAGCTGGGCATGGTCGCCGATACCCACTATATTTCAAGCACCGGGATCGAGGGGCAGTCACATCCGCACAACCGTCTGGTGAGGATGGATTCCTTTGCTCTCTTCGGTCACGAAAGAGAACAGATAGCATACCTGCACGCCCTTGAAAATCTCTCTCCCACCCACGTTTACGGAGTCACTTTCGAGCGGGGAACCCGTATCATTTACGGAGACCGCAGCCACTATTATATTTCCGGCACAGCCAGCATTGACAAAGATGGCAACGTGATGCACCTCTGCAATGTCGAAAAACAGACCGAAAGACTGCTCGACAATGTCGAAGCACTCCTTGCCGAAGGCGGAGGAACTCTTGCCGACCTCAGGCAGGCGGTGGTTTATCTGCGTGACCCTGCTGACAGAGCACTGGTCGAAAAAGTGATGAGCAAGAGAGTTCCTGCCGATACCGCACGGGTGATGGTGCGGGGCTCGATCTGCCGCCCGACCTGGCTGGTCGAGATGGATGCCATCGCCGTAAACAACAAAGGCAACAGCAAATTCAAGCCGCTTTGTTGAAAATTTTGTTCCTGATATGGGAAGATGATGCGGGGAGAGAGGGAAAACTTCTTTTCCCGGGAAAAGAAGTTTTCCCTCTCTCCCCGCGCCCCTCTCTCCCTTTCAAGAAAAGCGGGAAACCTTTTTACCCTTGTAGGGAACGGAGCTTTGTTAAAAATCAGAGTGTTTTGATATTCCGCACTTGCAAACATGAAAAAAGCCCGCAGTTTTGCGGGCTTTGTGTTTGATGGAGCGGATGATTTATTTGAGTCTTCCGGTGTAAGCATCAACATCTGAGGTGTCGATTTTCTGCGAGAAGAATTTGTTAGCGGCTTTGTTGAGTTCTTTATCCCACGGACGATCTTTTCCGTTCAGCTGTACGACTTTGAGTCTGAGCTCTTTCTTTTTCCAGTTGACATTGCAGCTGGTTCCCCATGCTCCGCCGTGACCCATGATGCCGATTTTTTCGTTGACGAGGAGTCCGAGAGAGTAGCGTCCGAGCTTTTCGGGACGGGTTGATTTGGCGAGATACTTTTTAACAGTTTCCTCTTTGAGAATACGCACTCCGTTGTCGCCGACACCGAGGTTCATCAGCATCTTGTAGAACTTGAGCTGGTCATTGGTGGTGAGCCAGAGTCCTGCTCCGGCGGAGGGATGGACATTGGGACCGTTGTGGGGAAGAGGCATCCATTTGTTGAACTTGCGGAACTTTGCTTTCTGACCTTTTTTTACATCGTACATTGATATGGCTCTTGACAGCTGCTCCTCTGTGGGGTTGAAAGTGGCATCTTTCATGCCGAGTTTGTCAAAGAGACGCTCTTTGAGGAAAACCTCCCACGGCTGACCTGACACGACTTCGACGATGGCTGCACCGATGTCGATTCCGGTATTGGAGTATTTCATTTTGGTTCCGGGCTCAAAAAGCAGCGGCTGTGCGGCAGCTTCTCTGGCAGCATCACGCAGAGAGCATCCGGGCCAGCCTTTTTTCTGCTTGGTCGGGATCTCGAACTGGTATCCTCCGGTATGGTTCATCACCATGCGGATGGTCAGCACGTTTTTGGCAGGAACTGTGCTCTTTTTGCCATCTTTGCCTTTGACCGCAACTTTGAGGTTTTTGAACTCGGGAAGGTACTTCGAGACCGGGTCGTCAAGAGAAATTTTGCCCTCTTCGAGCAGGATCGCAATGGTGACTCCGCAGAAACCTTTGGTCTGTGAGCACTGCATGAACATTCTGTCGAGTGACATCGGGATTTTTTTCTCAACATCAGCCCAGCCGGAACAGGTGGTTTCCTGAACTCCGTTCTTGTAGAAGATGCTGATGATACCGGGGAGCTCTCCTGATTCGATGTATGGTTTGACCGCAGCGGCGGCGAAGTTGGTTTTGCTCTCTTTTACTTTTGCTTCCACGGCTTTGCAGCAGCATCCTGCAAGAAGCAGTGCGGATATTGCCGGTAAGGCAACTCCTGATAACCATTTTGCTCTCATTTTCATTTTCTCCTGTTTGTTTGAATTTGAGGAATGTTCTTAACATAGCATCTTTTTGAAATTTTGCAACACAACAGTTTGTAAAGAGCCGCAATTAAAGGTATATTATAGGGAAAAAAGGAGATGCAACATGAACATTCTTATCGTTGACGGTCAGGGCGGAGGAGTCGGTAAACAGCTGGTGCAGATGTTGAAGAAAGAGATTCCTGATTCTTTCGTCATGGCGGTCGGAACCAACAGTGCCGCCAGCCAGAGTATGCTCAGAGCCGGAGCCGATGCCGCTGCCACCGGAGAAAACGCCGTGACAGTAGCCGCCAAAAAAGCCGATGTCATCGCAGGTCCCATCGGAATAGTTGTGGCTGACTCTCTCTACGGAGAAATCACTCCGGCAATGGCTCTTGCCATAGCTCAGAGCGGAGCAAAACGCATACTGCTGCCCTTCCAGCACTGCGACAACATCATCGTCGGAGTCGGTGACTTCAACATCACCAATCTCATAACTCTCGCCGTTAATGAGATAAAAAATTTGAAAAACTGTTGAATCTGTACTATATTATAAAACTATCCGGCACGAAGCCGGAATACAAACTGCACGCAGCAGTTACGCAATAACAACAAAAGAGAAACATAGCGTACTACGAAGGTATGCCGTATTCCCTTGTATCGGGGAACGCAGGCATACCTTTTTTTGTGTGCAGAAAGATTAAAAATGTCAGGAAAATCCAAAAATAGAAAACAATTTTTCACTCTCATTGAATTGCTGGTCGTAATAGCAATCATCGCTGTTCTTGCAGGAATCCTGATGCCCGCTCTGGCAAGTGCGAGGGCGAGGAGCAGGGCGGTCAAGTGTCAGAGCAACATGAGTCAGCTGGCGATGGTGTTCAACTATTACGGAGATGACAGCGGTGGATATTTGCCCTGTCTCGACAACATCGGAGGAGCTGGAGCAATCAATTCAAAGGGAGAAACCGTCGATGCCAAGAGCTGGCTGAACGATACGGTGAAGCGGTATCTGGGCAAGGTCGATGCGTCAAAAGAGCCGGTTGAACTTCTGCGTTGTCCTGATGAGGAGTCTCTGGTTGACATCACGACCAACTACGGTTTGAACTACCTTGTTGCCACCCGTGGAGTCGGACAGGGCATCAAGCGTGAGACCCATCTGCGTCCGGGAGCGACGGCGATGATCGTGGAAAATTCAGGACACCTCTGTTACTATCCGGGAGTGACCAATCCGGGAAATCTGCACAACACCGGCAGCAGTTACGGCAAAAACCGTGCGGCGTATTTCCGTCATGCGGAGCGTGCGGTCACAGCTTTTATTGACGGACACGTTGAGCTGAGAGAGAAAATGAGCGTTCCGTGTCTCGAAAGTTTCCCCGACGCCACGGCGCAGATGGTGGAAAACACCGTGTTCAACAAGGGCAAAGCCGATGGTTCTCAGCCGGGAATTTCCGGAATGTGATTGAAAAAACATCAACGTGGTGCTATATTTACGCAAATGATAAATTTTGGAGAATGAATATGAAAAAACTGCTTTTACTTGCCGTTGCCGCACTTGTTTCCGGCGGATGCTGTCGCTATTCACACCCCGAATATGCATTCAACGAGGCTGTGAAAATGGTGCACGAAAACCGTGCCGAATGCGTTGTTGTGAAAGATAACTCAATACTTGCTGTCGAGCGGGGCAGGGGAGTGAGTCCGCTGCTCAAACTCTACGACACCAAAAAGGAGCTGATGGCAGGTGCAACCGTGGTTGACAAAGTCATCGGCAGAGCGGCGGCGTTCATCGTTATCAAAGGCAAAGCCAAAGCGGTTTACGGCAAAATCATGAGCGAAGATGCCAAAGAGCTGCTCGCCCAATACGATATCAAGGCAACGCACGACCTGCTGGTGCCGAGGATACTCAACCGTAAGCGTGACGGACTCTGTCCGCTCGAGGACTCAGTCAAAGATGCGAAAGATGCCGACTCAGCCCTCAAATCAATGCGCAAACGCATAATCGAACTGCGCAGCGGAAAATAAATTCAGCGTTTGACTGCCACCACTGAAACTCCGTCGGGAATGACCGCCACTTTGGCATCTCTTCCGACGTGCTGATACGCCATTTCGAGAGCCTCCTGTATTGACGGAGCAACATCGAGTTTCATCGCTTTTATCATGGCATGGTCGCAATCTCTGGTCACCATGATGACTTTGAATTTTTCCAGAATACGCAGGAGTATCTGGTACTGCCACTGGTCCTGACGGGTGTTTTCCTGCGGAACTTTTTCGATTTCACGCAGTGTCTCTGCGACCGACGGAGCTTCTGAAAGAGCCTTGAAGAAAGACTCGCCTCCGTGACCGTCGCAGCAGCTTGCCGAGAGAATGATGACTCCGTTTTCACGACAGACGGCTTCACCGGCAGTCATGCCCTTTACGCTCTGGTAAACATTCTGGTCGAGCGGATATCCTCCGTTGCTGGTGATGACGATGTCGGCTTCGGGAACTTCGATGCGGCAGAGACCTGAAAGAAACTTGCATCCGGCTTCGTGAGCGGCAAAAGTGTCTCCGGCAAAGGCTTTGACAATCTCTTTGTCATGGTTGATGACCACGTTCAAAATAAAAGAGAGCTTTGCGGCACGGGCGGCAAAGAGCATGTCGGCGTGGATAGGATTGTTTTCAAGTATTCCGGTGCGGGAGTGCGGATTTTGGATGAACTTTGAGCAGTGATTTGCCCAGACCGTCTCACGTGCGGCTATTCCGGGCAGAACACTCTTGCGGCCTCCGGAAAAACCGGCAAAGAAGTGCGGTTCAATAAAACCCTCAGCAACAAGGAGTTCGGCTTCGGCGGCAAGACGGTTTATCACCAGTTTACCTCCGGAAGGAAGAGTTCCGAGTTCACAGTACATCGAGCTGTCAGTGCAGTCGTGGATATGGATTTTTTCATTGTCAACGATATCGGCACCGAACTTGGAAACCAGCTCATCACGGGTAGTCTCACGGTGGCATCCGGTGGCGATGAGAATGGTGATATCGATCTCAGGATTGTTTTGGCGCAGGCGTTTGAGCATTTCCGGAATAATGTACTTGCTCGGAACCGGACGGGTATGGTCACTTGCGATGATAACGGCATTTTTTTTGCCTCTCGCCATCTCCTCGAGGGTAACAGAGCCAATGGGATTATCAAAGGCGTTGACGACCTCTTGGAACGGGTCAGCAGCCGCCTGAGGCAGAGTTGAGTTGTAAACTCCGAGCAAATTATTATCATCGACATCGACACTCATCGGAGTCTTGCCATAAGGTACAAGTATATTCTTCATAGTTCACACTTTCCGTATAATAATTGATGTTCAAATGAAAATATAGCGTGCCAATCCCCAATAGTCAAGTCTTTTACTGAGGATTTATCGGAGGAAACAGGGCGTGCAACGTACAAGATGTTATGCTCAGGCAAGTAATGTCGACTCCGGCAAAAAAACGAAAACAAAAACGTCAGTCAGGAAACATACCGTCATTGCCGGTACCTCACCAACGAAACGCAATCTCAGGTATGGAAGGCTTTATTTCATTACGAAAAATCCCGGTAACAAAAACGTCGGTTAGGAAACATACCGTCATTGCCGGTACCCAACCAACGAAACGCAATCGCTGGTATGGAATGGTATGCGCCACATTCCGCCCCGAATTTATTTCATTACGAAAAAATCCCGGTAACAAAAACGTCGGTTAGGAAACATACCGTCATTGCCGGTACCCCACCAACGAAACGCAATCTCTGGTATGGAATGGTATGCGCCAATTACCATTCGCACCGCCCCAACGGGGGCGGTGCGTTATCCAAAAAAAGGTGGGGCGGGAACCGCTTGCCTCAAGGGAACAAAGGCAAGGGCTCCCGCCCCGGGGAAATAAGCGGATTTCTCCGCTTGCAAGGGGGCTTATTTTGGTGGCGGAGTGGCAAAGCGGCGGTGCGGTCTCTTTCCGTAGTTCGGACGTTTTCCGGATATTATGTTGTTTACTACGGTATCGACGATTTTTTCCTCGGCTTTCTCTCTGCGGTCAAGCTCTTTTTCGAGTTTTTCAGCTCTTTTTTGGAGTTCATCAAGCTGCATTCTGCTCTGGCGCAGGCGGCGTTTGAAGTTCTCACGCACCATAGTCTTTATCTTTTCGAGCAGTTGCGGCTTCTCTTTTTCTCCGGCAGTTTTGTACTTTTCGACGAGAGCGGCAAGCTCCAAGCGGCGGAGCTTTTCGGCTTTGAAGAACTCCTCACCGAGCTTGTGCATCTCGGTGCGGAACTTTTCCGGGTCCTCACGCTGGAGTTTCAGCATAGCCTGACGCTCTTCAGGAGAAAGTTCGGCGAAAGCCATCCACATTCCGTGACCTTTGCGGAAGTTGTTGCGCTTCTGTCGGTGCGGATGAGGTGCGTGACGCTCGGGGGGCGGAGCTGCTTTTTCGGCAAAAACTCCGATGGCTGTTGTGGTCAAAAGGGCAAGTATCAGTAATTTTTTCATCTTATTTCTCCAGATTAACACTGTTGTCGAGGGCATAAACGCTCTGGCAGTTGAGCTCGGAGGCAAGAGCGAAAAACTCCTGGTCGATGCTGCTGAAGTCGTTGAGTGCGAGATACTGCGTGTCGCTGACGTGCTTCTTCGGAGTCACGGGCACAGCAAAGATGGCGAAGCCGGCTACGCAGGCGGCTGCTATTCCGCTTGCGGCGACTATGATGTGCCGGTAGCGGTTCCGCCTCGAGTTTCCTGAAGCGGCGAGTCTGGCTGCGGCAAGCACTCTGGCATCAAGATGCTCAGGAACTTCCCGGATTTTCAGGACTTCAAATTCTTTTTTCATCACTCCACCTCTGGTATCAACGTTTGGCAAAATCGCCGTTGTCTATCGAGCTCAGGAAGTTGCGTAAACTCTTGAGCGCGTACTGCATTCGGCTTAATACCGTATTTACTGAACACTCCTGGACCGCTGCGATCTCTTTGAACGAGAGATCCTGCTGCCGCAAGAGGAACACCTCTTTCTGCTCTTCAGGAAGTTCCTCGACTCCCTTTTGAATCCACTTGCCCAGCTCCTCAGAATCCATTTCGCGGTCGGGTTCCGGAAGGTTCTCGGCTATCACTTCGTCGAGTACGACATCATTGAACTCAACTTCGCTGCAGCTCTTTCTTTTGCGGCACTTGTCATAAAAAACGTTGCGTGCCACTCTGAACAGCCATGCGCTGAACTTGCCGTTGTCACGGTATTTCGGCAGATTGTCAATGACTTTCAGCCAGGTTTCCGAAAAGACATCGTCGGCAGTTGCGTTGTCTTTGGTCATGTTGTTCAAAAAACCGTAGAGATTTTTCCGGTAGCGGATATAGAGAGTCTCGAAAGCCAATTCATCTCCATGGCAGAAGAGCTTTATGAGCTGAATATCTTCAAGCTCCCCGTATTTATCTGCCATTGTCATCCCCTTTTTCCGGATTTTTCTCTTTTCACCCGCTTAACGTATGGAAAAGCTCTTTTATTTTGCAAATTTTGAAAAAAATGAAAAAAAACACCGATCAGAGCGTATTGGTGATAAATTTCCAGAATTTGAGATCATTTTCGAGGATTCCTGCCGGAGCTTTCGGGTCGAGCTTCACCCATGCCCACTGCTGGGACTCCATCGCTTCCGGCTCTGAGCTGCTCTTTATTGCCGCACGGATGAAGTGCAGGGTTATTTTGGACGTCTTTACCTGAAAAATCTCGTCGGCAGGAGTGATTTCAAGAGCAAGCTCCTCTTTGAGTTCACGCTTCAATGCGGCACTCAGGCTCTCGCCGGGTTCGACCTTTCCTCCGGGGAACTCCCAGCCGGCAGGCGGCTTGTCTGCCGGACGGCTTGCCATCAGAACTTTTCCCTCTTTGCGGATGACGGCGGCTACTACGTTTAGCGGAGCTTTCATTTAATTCACCAGTGATGCCAGAAAATAAAGCTCTGATATGGCGACTGCCTGACAGAAATCGAAAATCCGGTTGAAAAAGACGAAAAAAAGCACGATCAGCATGAAGTATGAACCTTTAACGGTTTCACTGCTGCCGGTCAGGAGCTTCGGAAAGAGCTCGGTGATAACGTTCCAACCGTCGAGCCCGGGGATCGGCATCAAATTGAGCAGGGTCAAAAGCAGATTGAGCGCACTGCCGTAAACCAGCATGGATATGGCAAAACGGTTGTCTATTCCGGCAAGTGCCACGGCAAAACAGAGCAGAATAAAGAGCTGTGAGAGCACAAGATTGGTCAGTGGTCCTGAAATTGCCACCATCACGGCGGCGGACTTGCTTTTCAGATTGGCACGGTTGACCGGAACAGCTCCCCAGGCGAGTCCGACGAGGGCGAGCAGGATGAGTGACATTATCCCCATCTGCTTGAACGGATTGAACGTGAGGTGTCCGTTTTCTGCGGCGGTGGGGTCTCCGTTTTTCAGGGCGACCCATGCGTGCATGAATTCGTGACAGCATACCGAGAAGATGACGACGATGGTCACGGCGAAGAAGAGCTGCGGGTCTTTCCAGAGATAGGTGATAAAGATGTTCATGGTTTTGCCCTTTTACTTTATCAGCATACAGTCGCCGTAGCTGTAAAAGCGGAACTTCTCTGCGATGGCGAGACGGTACGCCTCGAGCACCTTTTCCCTCGGCACGAAGCAGGATACCAGCATCAGCAGCGTGCTCTTGGGCAAATGGAAATTGGTCAGCAGCATATCGACCGCTTTCGGCTTGGCAGGAGGATAGAGAAAGATATCGGTTCTTCCTGATTGCGGATGAACTGTACCAGAGTCATCGACACAGCTTTCGAGTACCCGCACGGTGGTGGTTCCCACGGCGAGAACACGGTGTCCGGAAGAGTGGGTGGAGTTGACCAGTTCGGCGGTTTCAGGAGTAAGGATGTAGTCCTCAAAGTGCATTTTGTGCTGAGTGGCATCCTCGACTGAGACCGGCTTGAAGGTGCCGGGACCGACGTGGAGCGTCACTGCCGAGGTGCGCACTCCTTTTTGGCGGATGGCTTCGAGCAGTTCGGGCGTAAAGTGCAGTCCTGCCGTGGGAGCGGCTACTGCTCCTGAGTGCTGAGCGTAAACCGTCTGGTAGCGGTCGGCATCAGCGTTTTCGTCAGGACGGTTGATGTAAGGCGGCAGCGGAATGTGTCCGTATTTTTCCTGCAACGACGCCACATCGGGTGTCGAAAAGCGGATGGTGTAATTCTCTTCTTCAAATCTGCCCGCAACTTCAAAAAAATCCTCAGAGACTCTGCCCTCTGAGTCGGTCAGCATGACCACTGTTCCCGGCTTCGCCCGCTTTCCCGGCTTCAGAAGAACGTGCCACTCGGCAGGGTCGTTGCCTGACGGAGAGACTAAAAGCAGCTCAAATTTCGCACCCGGTTCGCCGTTTTCGTTTCTTTTGACTCCGTACATCCTGCCTTTGAGGACTTTGGTATCGTTGTAGATGAGGGCGTCTCCGGGCTCGAGAAAGTTGATGATTTCGGGGAACAGCGACGGCACAGCCTCACCGCTTTGGCGGTCGAGTATCATCATTTTGGAGCCATCCCGTTTTTCAGCCGGGTATCTGGCGATGAGTTCCTCGGGCAAATCGTAGTCGAAGAGGGAGGTTTTGAGCATGGTTTTACTCTCCGCGCATCTCTTTGCGTGCCTGCCGCAAACGGGCAAGTTCGTGCTCACTCAGGCTGTTTATTCCCTCTCGTGATATCTTGTCGAGAAGCATATCCAGCTCGGCGTTGCTCACGGGAGTTGATGCGTCACTCTCAGGCTTCCGTCTGAAAACCGGCTTTTTCGGAGGAGGCGGAGTCTGAGTTTTTCCGCTTTGATTTTTGAGTTTGAGCGGGTCCCACAGTACGCAGTCCGGAGCGATGAGCTTCATCAGAATGTAGCCGCCGATAAAACCTGCAAGGTGGGCGAGGTAGCTTATCGAATTTCCGGCATCGCCGACGGACATGAGAAAGTTCAAAATGGTGTAGCAGACCACCATCGTGGTTATCTTTATCGGAGTGAATGGCATGAAAATCATGATGAACCGCTTTTCAGGATCGACCATGGCGGCGGCAATGGTGACGGCGCAGATCGCTCCTGAGGCTCCGACGAGGAAGAGCGGTTTGCCCAGATTTATCAGGTAAAACGCTCCGGAACTGATGATGATTCCGGCGAGATAGAGGGTGCAGAATCTCTTTTCTCCGAGTATCGGAGAGGCGATGCTGCCGAAGAGATAGAGTCCGTACATGTTAAAGAGCAGGTGCGAGAAGTTACCGTGGAGAAATCCGGAGGTAAGGAACTGCACCGGAGTCATCATTGAACACCTAGAAGCGTGAAGCGCAAAAGTGATGTATCTCCGGTCTCCGGGAGAGGCGACGAAGAAATAGACGAATACATTTATCGCTATCAGCCACCACATCGCCCGTCTGCCTGAGCTGTAATTTTCCTGAGGCTCATTCATGTAGTTGCGTTCATAGAGTCCCATTGAGTACCTCAGTCGGCATTGTTCATCGCAGCCACCCGGTGACGGCGGCGTTCAAGCTCTGAGAGATAGAATTTTCTCAGGCGGATATTGAGAGGAGTCACCTCCACCAGCTCGTCATCCTCGATGTATTCGAGAGCCTGCTCGAGCGACATCTTTCTTGCCGGAGCTATCTTCATGTTGCGGTCGCTTCCGGCGGCACGCATGTTGGTGAGCTGCTTGGCTTTCTGGACATTGACCACCAGATCATCATCCTTGCAGTGCTCACCCACGATCATACCCTCGTAGGCATCGACTCCGGGCTCGATGAAGAACTCTCCGCGCTGCTGCAAGCCGTCGATGGCGAACGGAATTGCTTTGCCGTTGCCCATACTCACCATCACTCCGTTGAGGCGTGATGGAATAGCTCCTTTGACCGGCTCGTAGTGGTCGAAGATGTGGTTGACGATGGCTTCGCCCTGACTTGCGGTCAACGCCTTGCTGCGCAAACCGATGAGTCCGCGGGTGGGAATGAAAAATTCGATGAGCTGACGGGTTCCCCGTGATTCCATTTTGAGCATCTCGCCCCGGCGCAGACCGACCAGCTCGATGATTTTGCCTGCGAAGTCGGCGGGCACGTCAACTGAGAGACGCTCGATGGGCTCCTGCTTGACTCCGTCGATGATCTTGTTGATGACCTGCGGTTTTGCCACGGCAAGCTCGTAGCCCTCACGTCTCATGGTCTCGATGAGGATGGCGAGGTGGAGAACTCCACGGCCTGAAACTTTGAAGGTCTCACCGCTGAGCTCCTCGACTCTCAGAGCCACGTCACGCTCGGTCTCTTTGAAGAGACGCTCACGCAGCTGGCGGCTGCCGACGTATTTGCCCTCTCTGCCGAAGAACGGAGAGTCGTTGATGCGGAAGTTCATCGAAATGGTCGGTTCGTCGATGGCGATGACCGGCATCTGTTCGGGATTTTCGGCATCGCAGATGGTGTCAGAGATGTCGATGTCTGAAATTCCGACGATACCGCAGAGGTCACCGCACTCGATGACGTCGCTGTCTTTTCTGCCGAGACCCTCGAAGGTGAAGAGCTGCTTGATTTCGGCACGCATCACTTTGCCGTCACGCTTGATGATGGATAACGGCTGCTTGAGGTCGAGAGTGCCGCGGTAAACACGTCCGATACCGATACGTCCGACGAAGTTGGAGTAGTCGAGCGTGGCGACCTGCGCCTGTACGCTGCCCTCTATGGCTTTCGGAGCGGGAACAAATTCGAGAATGGCATCGAGAAGCGGAGCGAGTCCGGTTCTCTCATCGTCGAGGTCACGCACTGCCCAACCATCTCTTCCGCTGGCGTAGAGCAATGGGAAATCGAGCTGCTCATCGGTCGCATTGAGCTCGCAGAAGAGGTCGAACACGCAGTTGTGCACCTCGTCAGGACGTGCATCGGGTTTGTCGATTTTGTTGATGACGACCACCGGTCTCAAGCCGAGCTGAAGAGCCTTGTCGAGCACGAAACGGGTCTGGGGCATCGGACCCTCGGCTGAGTCAACGAGAAGCAGAACTCCGTCGGCGAGCTTGAGCACCCGCTCGACCTGACCGCCGAAGTCGCTGTGTCCGGGAGTGTCGATGACGTTGATTTTGACACCCTTGTAGTTGATGCTGATGTTTTTTGAAAGGATGGTGATTCCACGTTCACGCTCAAGGTCGTTGTTGTCGAGGAAACAATCTTCGACAACCTCATTTTCTCTGAATATCTGAGACTGGCGCATGATTTGATCGACCAGCGTGGTCTTGCCGTGGTCAACGTGGGCGATAATTGCGATGTTTCTTATTTCGGACATAGTTGAATTTCCATTTTTTCAGGTGATATTGTTATCATATTAATATAGCATCAAAAACTCGTTTCTGCAACAGTTTTTAACACTTTTTCAACAGCTATTTTAATGATAACAGAAAAAAGCGTTCCCGACCGGAAAATTCAGAAAACCGCAATGACAGAGCCGACCAACCCCCTCAATACCGGTAAGAAACCTGAGGATTACAAGGTCTCTCCCATCCTGATGAGTGCTTTTTGCGCATCTTTGTACCCCTGCTCAGCGGATTTGCGCAACCATTTTACGGCTTCGGCAAGGTCTTTGGTAACGCCATGACCTAAATAATAGCATAATCCAAGGTTGTATTGTGCAGTTGCGTGCCCCTGTTCAGCGGCTTTACGATACCATTTTACGGCTTCGGCAAGGTCTTTGGTAACGCCTTCTCCGAGATAATATTTGTTACCAAGATTGAATTGTGCCATTTTGTTACCCTGCTCAGCGGCTTTGCGATACCATTTTACGGCTTCGGCACTGTTTTCGGTAACGCCATTTCCGATTTCGTAGCTCACCCCAAGACAGAATTGTGCAGTTGCGTGCCCCTGTTCAGCGGCTTTGCGATACCATTTAGCGGCTTCGGCACGGTCTTTGGTAACGCCTTCTCCGAATGCATAGCACGCCCCAAGACTGTATTGTGCCCTTGCGTGCCCCTGTTCAGCGGCTTTACGATACCATTTAGCGGCTTCGGCAAGGTCTTTGGTAACGCCTTGACCTTTTTCATAGTGCCGCCCAAGGTAGTATTGTGCACTTGCAATCCCCTGTTCAGCGGCTTTGCGATACCATTTTACAGCTACGGCACTGTTTTGGGCAACGCCTCCTCCGTTTTCATAGCACACTCCAAGGTTGAGTTGTGCCATTGCGTACCCCTGTTCAGCTGCTTTCCAATACCAGTATGCGGCTTCGGCAAGGTCTTTGGTAACGCCTTGACCGCTTTCATAGAATACTCCAAGATTGAATTGTGCAGTTGCGTCCCCCTGTTCAGCGGCTTTACGATACCATTTAGCGGCTTCGGCAAGGTCTTTGGTAACGCCTTGTCCTTTATCATAGCATATTCCAAGATTGAATTGTGCATCTGCGTACCCCTGTTCAGCGGCTTTACGATACCATTTAGCGGCTTCGGCACGGTCTTTGGTAACGCCTCGTCCGAGATAATATGCGTTACCAAGGTTGTGTTGTGCAGTTGCGTCCCCCTGTTCAGCAGCTTTGCGATACCATTTTACGGCTTCGGCATGGTCTTTGGCAACGCCTTTTCCGAAATGATAGCATACTCCAAGGTTGTATTGTGCGCTTGCGTACCCCTGTTCAGCAGCTTTACGATACCATTTAGCGGCTTCGGCATGGTCTTTGGTAACGCCTTGTCCTTTTTCATAGCACCTCCCAAGGTTGTATTGTGCCTTTGCTTCCCCCTGTTCAGCGGCTTTGCGATACAATGCAGGGTCTTTGGTAACGCCTTGACCGTTTGCATACGCCAGTAATACCGGAATTCCTACTGCGAGTGCGATGATCAGTTTTTTCATAATGTGATGCTCCCTCCATTCTTGTGCTGTTTCAGTTCTTATCTGATCACTACTTTCCGGTAAAAATTACCGGAGTTAATTGAAATTGTCGGGGACTTGTTATATGTTAAAAACGACCAAATCCTTAATATTCAACAAGAAAGTCCCGAACGATGTATTACAATAGCATATATTCTCAACATTTCAACTTCATTCCCCGATATCGTTTTGAAAAAATCGTAAAAAAGTCAGGCGGAGACAGATATTGCATGCATTTTACCGCATGGAAACAATTTCTGACTTTGCTGTTTGTTCAAATTTCCGGCAAGGATTCTTTGCGTGAAATTGAAACTGCTTTGCTTGCCAACCACAAACGGTTTTTATCACCTTGGCATGGAAGCCGTGGCAAAATCCACGCTTTCTGAAGCAATGAACCGCCGTAATCCGGAAATATTCAAAGAGGAACTTTTCAGCCTCTTACTGCTCTGAAATTTTTACCGGAGAGCAGTGTTATCTGATTGGATTTTATTTCCACAAACTTAATGCCTGATTTACTCCCGGACGGGCGGCTTTTGAGGGTTTGAATATCTTGCTGTATGAAAACATGATGTTTCCTGATACGTCGCGGCGGCTGCTGTTGTAGCGCAGCTGGTCGGCGAGCTCTCTTGGGCTCCAGCCGGGAGCTCCGAGACGGTACGGAGCAAGTCCTATATAGAGTTTTACGTTTGTTCCCCGCACCGTGGAACACCACCAATCGACCAGGCAGGCGTAGGCGGCGGTATCGTGTCCGAAATGCCAGTAGAGCTGCGGAGCGATATAGTCTATCCAGTTGCGCTTCACCCACTTGCGGGTGTCGGCATAGTTGATGAAGTAGGATTCCTTTCCTCCGGTGAGCGAGCCTCCTGAAATATGCCCGGCGTTGCCCCAGATGCCGAAAGGACTTATTCCGAATGCCACTTTTTTGCCGGTGCGTTTGCGGTGGCTGTCGAGCAGGATGCGGATGTTTTTTATCACCAGATCAACGTTGTTCCTGCGCCATGCGTCGAGTGTGAGCTTGTGCGGATTGTGTCTCTGATATGTTCCGAAATCGCTTCTGCCGACTCCTCCGTAGGGGTAGAAGTAGTCGTCGAAGTGGATGGCATCAACGTCGTAACGGGTGATTATCTCGTTGACCGTGTTGAGGATATGACTCCTTACCTGAGGAAGTCCGGGGTCGAGCAAAAGCGTGTTGTATCCCTTTCTTTCGCTCGGCACGGCAAGCACGCATCCCGGATTACGGCGGGCAAAATTTTTCTCGTTCAGCGTGGAAATATACTGCATTTTACCCATTTTGGTGTTGCCGCAGACCCGGTAGGGGTTGAGCCATGCGTGGAACTGCATACCCTCACGATGGGTGGCTCTGACCATGTAGGCGAGGGGGTCGAAGTTTTTTATTCCTGCTCCCTCGATGCCGGTGAGGTTGCGTGACCACGGATTGATTTTCGAGTAGTAGAAGGCATCAGATGCCGGACGTATCTGGAAAATTATCGCATTGAAGCCGGCTCTTTTGGCGTTGAAGAGCACCTGACGGTACGCCTGAATGAACTGCTTGGAAGTTACGCATTTGGCAAAGTCGATGTTTTCCACCGTGGCGACCCAGACTCCGCGGAACTCCCCGGTTTTCGGAGTGTATTTGGGGATGAATACGCTCTTTTTGCTGTATCTCCCTGCGTAGGGAACTCTTCTCGCCGCCGGAGCAGCTTGCAACTGACCGCACAGCACGGCTGATAAAATCAGAAAAAACACCCTCTTCATCAGGAACGCTTCTTCTTGTGGCTGTTGGAGTTATTGTTTCTGCGCCCCGTTGATGTGTGCTCACTGCGGAACGGCCAGAGCGACTCAAACTCACTGCTCGACTTGCGGGTGACGCAGCTGTGGATTATTCCGAGCTCACGGGCGTGCGGATAACTGCGGTTCTGCATCAGCTGCGTGCGGCGGCGGGTGTTGCCATAGACCAGCTCGGGCAGGATTTGCAATATCTTTTCCGCCGAGACTCTCATCCTTATCATCATGGTGAGCGGCTTTACTGCGTGGACGACCGCATCCTCGATGATTTGGTTGATGTCGGGCGAATGATCCCAGAGCGAACCCGGCTCGTTGTTGGTGCGGTACTCCACAAATGCGGCGGCGATGATGGCGAGCGCAATGGATATGCTGCTGCGGTAAGCTCCCTCATCGACACGGCAGTTGCGCTCGTAAAGCATGTCGAGCATGTATTCGATGTGCCCCGTGCCCCAGAGAGCGTCGATTTCGGGCAGGAAATACTTGAGCAAACCGTAATCGTGGAACACCTCGAGATGGCGGTTACTGTAAATCGAGTTGAGCACCTTTTCAAGCTCAAGCGAGAGCCGTGACGGAGCGGCGCACTGGATGAGGTGCATCTGTTTGAAAAGAGCATCCTCGGTCTCGGCTTCGACCGAAAAATCGTACTGGGCGACCAGTTTGAGCGCACGCAGCAATCTGACGGGGTCTTCCTCGAAACGCAGGGCGGGAACTCCGATGGCACGGACTATTCCGTTTTGGATATCATCTATTCCGTTTTCGGTGTAGTCGAGTATCTCACCTTTGACCGGGTCGTAGAAGAGGGCGTTGACGGTGAAATCACGTCTCCAGACATCCTCCTCGGCAGAGCCGAAAGCGTTGTCGGAAACGATGAGGTGCTCGGGCAGGTCGGCGAGCTTGCCCTGCTTGCGCAGCTCCTGTTCGTCGGAGTCGGGCTCCTGACGGAACGTGCTCACCTCGAAGAGCTCTCCGTTCATATAGACGTGGACAAGCCGGAACCTCTTGCCGATGATCCTGGCGAAACGTCTGCCGAATACCGAGCGCACCTCTTCGGGAGTCGCTGAGGTGGATATATCAAAATCCTTGGGGTCACGGTCGAGCAGCAGGTCACGGATAGCTCCGCCTACGATGTACGCCTCGAAGCCGCTTTCCTGAAGCCTTGAAACGATGTCGTAGGCGTTGCGGCTGATGGGCAGTTGTTGTTTGAGTTTTTTCATTAAAGGGGTCTTTCGATCACGGTGTCAATGCAGTCCATTGCCGGATTGCGCTCGGGATAATCGGCATTGCAGTGAGCTCCGCGGCTCTCGTGGCGCAGTAAACTGCAGGTGATTATCAGTTCGGCTACGGTGGCGATATTTCTCAGCTCGATGAGATCGGTGGTTACCAGATAGTCACGGTAGTACTTGTCGATCTCTTTTCTGAGCAGTTCGATACGGTTTCTGGCACGCTCGAGACGTTTGTTGGTGCGGTAAATTCCGACGTAGTCCCACATGAAGCTGCGTATCTCTTCCCAGTTGTGGGCGATGACCACCTGCTCGTCTGAGTCGGTGGCGTTGCCGCACTTCCAGGAGAGGTCAACGCTGCTGTCGGGAGCGGATTTTGAGAGCTCGTCAAAGTCTTTTGAGATGACTCTGCCGAGGAACATCGGAACTACCATCGCTTCAAGCAGACTGTTGCTTGCCAGACGGTTGGCTCCGTGAAGTCCGGTGCAGGCACATTCACCCACGGCGTAGAGTCCGGGAATACTGGTTTCGCCGTTGACCGAAGTCTTGATTCCTCCGCAGATGAAGTGGGCGGCGGGAACCACCGGGATCAGGTCTTTCGCCATGTTTATTCCCGCCTCGAGGCACTTCGAAAAGATGTGCGGAAAGCGCAGTCTGAGTTTATCCTCAGGAATATGTCTGATATCAAGATAGACGCACTCGGCACCCGTTCTCTTCATCTCGGAGTCGATGGCTCTCGCCACGATGTCACGCGGAGCAAGACTCTTCATCGGATGGTATTTGTGCATGAACTCCACGGGTTCGCTGTTGCGGTTTTCGGCACTCTTCAACACAGCTCCCTCACCGCGCAGAGCCTCGGAAATGAGGAACGAGCGTATCTTTTCGTGGTGCAATATGGTGGGATGGAACTGAATGAACTCCATGTTGGCGATCTTGGCTCCGGCACGGTACGCCATCGCCACGCCCGAACCGCAGGCGATATCGGGATTGCTGGTGTAAAGATAAACCTTGCCGGCTCCTCCGGAAGCAATGACCGTGGTCGGAGCAAGCATGGTGATGACTTTGCCTGAGTTGTTGTCTAATACATAGACTCCGAAACACCTGCCGGGATTGTCGGTCGAGCGGCGCAGTGACATCACAAGGTCGATTGCGGTGTGGTATTCAAAAACGGTGATGTTGTCAAGTTTTCTGACGGCTTCGACCATCACCCGCTCAAGTTCAGCCCCGGTGATATCACCTGCGTGCAGGACACGTCTTTTGTGGTGACCTCCCTCACGTCCGAGGTCGTAGGCATCGCGTTCACTTTCAAAACCGAGGTCTCCGCGGGTGGTGAATTGAGCACCGAGGTCGATGATGTTCTGTACCGCTTCAGGACCGGCTTCGACGATGGCCCGTACATTTTCCTCATTGCAGAGACCGGCACCTGCGACGAGAGTATCCTTGACGTGCTCATCGAAAGTATCGAGAGCATCCATAACGCAGGCGACGCCGCCCTGAGCGAGACGGCTGTTGCACTCATCGACGTCACGCTTGGTAACGACGGCAACTCTTCTGCCGGAGCGTCCGAGATGCAGGGCACTGGATAATCCTGCAAGACCGCTGCCGATGACTATATGATCGAAGTTGAGTATTTCGTTTTGGGATTTCATGGTACAATATTCCAAATCAAATAACATTTTTATGGAATATACACCAAACAACCTTGTTTTTCAAGCAGACAAACCAAGTTTACACTCATTTGAATACAAAATTAAGACGGAAATAAAAAACTCCGGAAGTCAGGTGCTGATTTCCGGAAGTTTTACTTTATTTGTTTAACAGAACCTTGATTGCTCTTTCGAGGACTCCCTGACAGTGGGATATTGCCATTCCGTAGTTGGTCACCGGAATATTTGAGCGGCTGGCGAATTCCAGTCTGGCGAGGGTTTCTGCCCGGTTCAGCATACAGCTGCCGCAGTGGATTATCAGTTTGTACTTGCTCAAATCCTCGGGAAAGTCACGGCTTATCACCTCGAAGTTGAGCTTCTTGCCGCTCTTTTTCTCTATCAGTTTCGGAATTTTTACCCGTCCGATATCGTCATCGGCGGCGTGGTGGGTGCAGGCTTCGGCGATGAGGATGCTGTCTCCGTCTTCGAGCGAGTCGATGGCTTTCGCTCCGTGATAGAGCAGCTCGAGGTCTCCTTTGAGACGGGCGAAGAGTATCGAAAACGTGGTACAGGGCACGGAGTCGGGCAGCTCCTTCATCATGACGTGCACCACCTGAGAGTCGCAGACGGCGAGGGCAGGAGGAGTTTTCAAATTGGCGAGCTGTGAGGCAAAGTTGTTCACGTTCGCCACTATCACCGAGGCACCGGCATCGAGCACATCCCTGATCGCCTGCACCTGCGGCAGGATGAGCCTGCCTTTGGGAGCCTGATTGTCTATCGGCACGAGCATGATGACGGTCTCTCCGGCTTTCACGAGGTCGCGCAGCAATGGAGGCTCGGATGCGGCACGCTCTTTTGCCATCGGCGTGATGATGTTCCGCAGGGTGTCGAGCACGCTGTCACGTCCGGCTGTGTCGGTGGCGCAGCAGCGCAGGATGGGGAGTTTTCCGGAAACGCTTTCCCAGAACTCATCAGAAGCCGTGGCTGTGTCGTCGTGGGTGAATGCGGCGAGGACTGGCACTTTGTTATCTTTTGCGAGCTTGAGGAGTCTCTCTTCGACCTCTCCCCAGACTCCGGGCTTGCTCACGATGATGAGGATATCGGCACGGGTGAGGGCAGTTGCGGTCTTAGCCATGCGAGCCTGACCAAGCGGAGTGTTGTCATCGAATCCTGCGGTATCGAGAAAGAGCACTGCTCCGAACGGACGGAACTCCATGGCTTTCTCGACCACGTCGGTGGTGGTTCCGGGCAGGGGAGAGGTGATGGCGGTGTTATTTCCGCAAAGCAGATTGAGCAGGCTTGATTTTCCTGCGTTGCTTCTGCCCGCAAGCACGATTTGCAGGCGCATGGATTTCGGTGTTGTCAACATTTTTTCAATTTTTCTCTATTTTTTTTTGATTTTTTACTTGCATTATCATCAATTACGGTATATCTTATAATCACGGCGGCGGGTTAGCTCAGTTGGTTAGAGCGTCGGAATCATAATCCGCAGGTCCACAGTTCGAATCTGTGACCCGCTACCAATTCTTGAAATACTGCGACCAACCGGAGGGAGGGTCGCTTTTTTGTTGGGAAAATACAGCATCAGTTCATTTTTTACAACATCAGAAAACAGCATCGGTTCGTTTTGGGTCGGTGCTTTTTTGTTGGGGGAATACAACAACATTCCGGGAAAGTGTGTGACAGAGGTATCAGAAAAAACCATCACTCCGTCAGAAAACAGAACCGGAATAAAAAAAGTACTCCGCTTTTCTTGAAAGAGGATGGGGGGTGCAGGGGGGAAGGGGAAAACTTCTTTTCCCGTGAAAAGAAGTTTTCCCCTTCCCCCTTGCGTCATCTGCCCCCTCATCACCTCAGACTTTCGGCTACGTCGTCGATGATGTCGGCGAGGGTGTGTTTTGGAGTCCAGCCGGTGAGGGCGTTGATTTTGGAGGTGTCGGGGAATCTTCTTCTCATATCTTCGAAGCCTGCGGCGTAAGCCACTTCGTAGGGGATGACTTTGATTTCCGAGCTGCTGTTGGTGCGTTTGATGACCTCTTGGGCGAGCTCTTTTATCGACACCAGCTCCTGACTGCCGATGTTGTAGATGTTGCCGATGCTTTCCTTGTTATCTATGAGCAGCATGAGAGCTCTCACCACGTCTGCGACATGGCAGAAGCAGCGGGATTGCTCACCGTCTCCGTACACGGTCAGCGGCTCGTTTTTGAGAGCCTGAGCGACAAATCTGGGGATCACCATTCCGTAACGTCCGGTCTGTCTCGGACCAACGGTATTGAAAAATCTCACTACGGTTCCGGGGAGTCCGGCTTCTTTGTGGAACGCCATCAGATAAAATTCATCGAGCAGCTTGCTCGAGGCGTAGCACCAGCGGGAGTTGTAGGGGGAACCTATCAGCAGATCGTCGGACTCCGAAAACTTTTCGTTTCCGGATTTGCCGTAAACTTCGCTGGTCGAGGCGATTATGGTGCGCTTGCCGTACTTCGCCGCCGAGGTCAGGATGTTCTCGGTTCCGTGCACGTTGGTGGTGATGGTGTGCACCGGATTTTTCACCACCATTTCAACTCCGACCGCCGCTGCGAGGTGGATGACGGCGTCACACTCTTTGATGAGCCTGTCAACGGCTTGAGACTCCTCGACGATATCCATCTCGTACACGGTAAGCGCAGGATTATTGCGCACCCGGTCGAGGTTTGCCGGAGTTGAAGTTGAATAGTTGTCAGCTATGGTCACACTGTGTCCTGCGTTGAGCAGTGCTTCGGTGAGGTGACTGCCGATGAAACCTGCTCCGCCTGTGATAAATACCTTCATTTGGATGCCCCCTTTGCTCTGTCGATGATGCTCAGAAGCGGTCCTGAAATAACATATCCGGTGACCAGGAACACCAGTCCGGTCAGTCTGAATATGGCTATCACCGCCAGCATGAGTACGAAAATAAAGAATTTGATGCGGTTTTTCCACATCGAGAAAAGCCATCTGCCGGCGTGGATGTAGCGCACTTTCGAGACCATCAGCAAGCCGAGGACTGCGGCGTAAACCGGCAGTATCATGGCGAAATATCTGACCGGGATTTTTTCCTCAGTGGCGAAAAATACCATCACGCAGATCGCGGCGGCGGCTCCGGGTGAGGGGAGTCCTGAAAAGTAGTTGCCATCCTTCTTGTTTTCCTTATCCATCGCCATGACGTTGTAGGTTGCGAGTCTCAGAGCGGCGCAACCGATATAGATCGAGCAGAGGGCGTAAACGATGATTTCCTGAATGCGGTCGAGGTTCCATGCTCTGAGCGAGTGGGTCATGATGGCGACCAGCACCGCCGGAGCGACTCCGAAAGTCACCATGTCTGAGAGGGAGTCCATCTGGATACCCTTTTCGCTTGCGGCATCAAGCGCACGGGCGGCGAGTCCGTCGAGGGCGTCGAATACCATGGCTGAAAAAATCATGATCGCACTGATGCAGAATATTTTTATCTCTCCCGGATGCTCGTAGGCACGCAGCGTGTAGATCATGGCGATAAATCCGCAGATCGAGTTGAAGATGGTCAGGGTGTTGGGCAGGAATTTCAGATGTTTTTTCGCCCAGAGTGATGGATTGAATTTTTTCATTTTATTTTGTCTCTTTCGCTTGTTTTGCGTTGTCTTCTGCCAAACCTGTGATCCTGCGCACCGTGAGCTCGAGCGGCTTGGTCACGCGGGAATCGGGATATGTTTTCAGGTGCTCGAGGAGTATTCTTCTGAGCTCCTGTATCGCCAGCGGATTCTGTTGTGCACTGTGTCCTGACTTTACCACAAGTTCGCTTGCGGCGTTGTCGATGTGACTGCTTGAGTACGGTACTATTCCGTCGCTTCCTCCGGGAATACCGTAGCCGTCACGGTTGCCGATTATCGAGTGGTACTGAATGTTTTTATTCATCTCAAGAGAGTTGAGCATCCTGATGGCGTAGTCGTCGGGAGCGAGGTTGTCGATCCCCGTCATTATGGGCAGGTCGTCCTTCGAGATGGGGGCGTTGAACAGACTTGACAGCAGCGACTGCTGACGGCGGATTATTCCTGCTGGCAGGCGCACACAGCGTGCTCCGAACTTGCCTATCGAGGTTGAGGCGAGCGAGGCTCCGCGGTGCGGAACCGAAATGAACACCACCCGCTTCACGAACGGCAGCGGCTCAAACTCGATGACATTGGCTATTGATTTGCGGTCGGAGTCGCTCAGAGCATCGAATTTTTTGCGGTCGAAGCCGAGTTCTTTCAGAAACTCCAGACACTTTGCGGTGTTTGAACTGCTGGTGGCAAGACGGCTGATCAATCCCCCCATCGAGTGACCGACCAGCACCATGCGGTCGAATTTGTCGGTCGGAAGTCCCTTTTTTACCAACTTTTTGCGCTCGTTTTCGAGAGCCTTTCTCATCAGGTCGGCTGAGCTGAATATCGGATTGCCGCTCGAGTAGGTGACTCCCCAGAACTGGTAGTTGTTGCGGATATCGGGATCGCTGGCGAGCGTGTTGAGCATCTGCATCCAGGTTTTTGTGTCTGACATAAGTCCGTGCACCAGCACCACCGGGATGCGGTCGGGATTTACCGGTTCAAAGTAGTAGAGACCTTCCTGATCGTGCGCCTGAACCGGGTTGAGGGCGTAGAAGAGAGCGTTGAACTTCAGCGGTTTATCTGCCATGACGGCGAGCGGAGTCGAGTAGTCGTACTCCAGCGGGATCGTGCGGTTCGAGAGGGTTATCTTATCCAGTTTGCGCGGGTCGGCGAGCACCAGACGGGCGGAGCAGCGGGAAAAGGTGGCATCGCCCTCGTTGTCGAACGCCAGCACTGCTGTGAGCGGCAGGGTCTGGTTCTCGGCGAAGCGTGAGTTTGAACTTGTTTGGTTGAGCTGGGCAATGAGCGGAACTCCGATTCCGAAACGGCGGCTGTTGCTGATAAAATTTTTCGGCTCGAAGTCGGCGCAGAGCAGGAGTTCACCGATATCATCAACGGGCACTGAGAGCTTGTATTCAGGACTCCTGAAAGTTATCTTCTGCCCTGAGGCAGTGGTGAGCTCGTAGCTGTTTTTGTGCAGAAGTCCGCGTCCGCTAAGGTAGCAGAAGAGCTCGGCGAGAGCGTTGTTGTAAATCCTCAAAATCAATACCGCATTGGGATTGTACTCCTGCTCAGCCGGATTTTCGAGTGCAAGGTAGCAGTAGCTGTAAAGCAGTGCGCTCAGGTGGTAGCGAACCGCAAGGTCGGGAGTTCTTTTGTAACGCATCCCGGTCTTGCCCGCCACGTCGGCGAGGGCGGCGAGATACTCACTGCGGGGCTCGTTGAAAAAAATCTTTTCGAGCTTGGCGAGCAATATGTGCGGCTGGGTGCGGTAGTCACGGTTGAGCGAGTAGTTGGCAAGCACATTGGATGTGAGCGGCATCAACTGGTCAGGTCTGTTCAGAAGAGAGTAACTGCTGCGGTCGTTCTGGGGAACAACAGTTATCCTTGAGGCACATCCTGCAAGTAAAAACACGAGCACGAGAGCACTGAGAAAGTTGATGCGTTTTGCCATTTACTGCTGCTCTCCCTTTTGCGGATTCCAGCACTTGTAGATGCGGGGCACGATGTACTTGACCACCGAAGCAGTGGGCAGGGCGAGGATCATTCCGGGAATACCGGCGAAGATCGCTCCGAGCAGTACGACGATGATGGTCTCGAGCGTGGTCAGCCCCAGCGACTCACCGATGACGGCGGGGTAGAGGATGAACTGCTCGATGATACCGTTGTAGATGAGATAGCAGATGAGAATGAGCGTGAGCTGGGTGCCGGTGCTGCCGCCGGAGGCGAGAGTCACCAGCAGCGTGAGGGCGCACGACACTATCGGACCGATGTACGGCAGGAGTATTCCGCATCCGGCAAGCAAGCCGAGCAGCGGAAAGTAGGGTACTCCGAGGAAGTAAAAGAGCGTGGTGTAAACCGTGGCATCGACCAGCACGAGCGTGAGATATCCCTTGACCCATATCTTGAGACGGTTGAGAGTGCCGTCGATGATTATCTGGGCATCCTCGAGAGTCTCTGCGCTCGAGCGGGGAAGCCACTTGCCGTTGAAGATGCTCTTTACTATATAGTTTCCGGCTGAAAACTGTTTTTTGTCGTCGGTGTTGAGCTCGGAAAACTTGAGCAGAAAGAGCAGTCCGAAGAAAATCGTGAGCAGTAAGTCGCAGAAGAAAGCGACAACGGTTCCCACGACTCCGGTGGCAAAACTCAGGACTCCGCCGGTTTTACGGGCGACGAACTGGATTATCTTGCTGCGGATATCGGGATTGTTGATGATTTTTTCCATGTAAGTCACCGCCGTGGCAACCAGCGGCAGACGCTCGAACTTTTTGCGTATTCCGTCGAGGCGGATACTTACGTCACCCAGAGCCTTTTCGACCATCGGCATCGGCGAATCAGGTGAAACTTTCTGCTCATCGGAGCCCGCTTTCCTGACCACTCCCGGCTTTGCCGCATCCGTCTGCTGACTTGTGTTGTTTTTCCAGTCACGCACCGACGAGCTGAATCTTGAAACGTATTTGCCGGTCATCGCCGTCAATCCCAGCGTGGCGGCAAAAAGCAGAACAAACAGGGTGAAAGCGGTAAAACCCACCGCCTTTTCGATGATTTTTTTCTGCTCCTTGCGGCTGTCGGGAGCTGAGGATGAGTCATCCTTGCGCATCAGGCGCGCTGAAAGTTTCAGCAGCGGAGATGCGAGGAGTTCAAGAGTTTTAGATGTGTTGTAAAAAAATCCCTTTTTCCGGCGGAGACGTCTCTCGAAAAACTTTTCCACCGGCAGCAGCACGTAAGCGGCAATGAGTCCGAAAATCACCGACCTCAGAAGCGTGGCGGTGAGGATGAATACGGCGATCACGATGACCGCCACCAGAAGTCCGGCTCCGGAGCGCAGTATCTTCGCCCTGCGCTTGAAATCGACTGCCGCTTTCTCGGCAATGGCATTGAAAAGCGACTCAGATACTCCGATGGCGGATGCGAGCTGCGACAGCTCTTCAAACTTGCTGTTATCTGCTGACACCGAGAGGTTTATGAGAAAACAGATGATCTCCTCTTTCTTCTCGGTGCTCAGAGCGTAAAGTTTGTCTGCCGCCTCATTGACGGAGCTTACCGGCTGTATTTCCAGGAGCTGGTGGAGCTTCCTCTGCGAGGCGGCGATACCGTAGCTTTCCTCGGCTAGCTGGCGGAACATATCGAGCCTTGCCGGAGGAATCACTCCGTCAACGGCAAGGATGCTCTTCACCAGTGCCAGCACCGTGTTTTCGGTCTCTGACATACCGCTGTCACTGCCGAACATCGAAGACAATGTTGCCAGAGAGTTTTTCAGCTCAGGCATCATCGGCAGCTTGCCCGGCAGCAGACCGGCTGCTGTTTTCAGTATTTTTGACATCAGCGGACTTCTACACTCTTGTTTCCGGCAACGACATCACCGATCTTCTCGGCGACAAATCCGTTCTTGCGGATGATTTCAAGTGCCTTGTCTGCGGCATCGGCGGGAACGAACCACACCATGCCCACGCCCATGTTGAACACACGGTAGGACTCCTCTTTCGAAACATTGCCCTTCTCGACCATCAAGGTGAAGATCGGAGGAACCGGCATCGGGGAGGGGTCGAAGACCACTGAGACATCGTCGGGAAGAATGCGCGGAACGTTGTCATAAAGTCCGCCTCCTGTGATGTGGGCGATTCCGTCGAGCGGAAGTTTCGCCTCTTTGGCATCACGGATGGCTGAGTAGTAGCAGATGTGAGGATGGAGCAGGGCTTCACCCACGGTCTCGCCCAGACTCTCGACGTAGTCGGTAACTTTGTAGCCGCACTGGTCGAAGAGGATTTTGCGGGCAAGACTGAAACCGTTGGTATGCAGTCCGTTGGAACCGATACCGATGGCGACGTGACCCGGCTTGATGTTCTCACCGGTGATGAGTTCGCTCTTTTCGATGATTCCGGTGATGACACCGACGAGGTCGAAATCGTTGCCGTACATTCCGGGCATCTCAGCGGTCTCGCCGCCGAGCACGGCGCAGTTGGCGGCTTTGCAAGCCTTGGCGATTCCGCCCAGAACCTGCTCATAGAGCGGACTGCGCAGTTTGCCGATTCCGATGTAGTCCATGAAATAGACCGGCTCAGCACCCTGAACGGCGATATCGTTGATGCAGTGGTTGACGATGTCGCAGCCCACGGTGTCGTATTTTTCCATCATCGAGGCGACCACCAGCTTGGTGCCGACTCCGTCGATGCTGGATACCATCACCGGCTCTTTGTATTTGCTCAAATCGATCTGGAAAAGTCCGCCGAATCCTCCGATGGGAGAGAGCATTTCGCTTCTGCGGGTCGCTGCCAAATCTTTTTTAACTTTGCCGAGAAGCTCGGTTGCGAGGTCGATATCGACTCCTGATGCCTTGTAAAGGTCGCTTTTTGCTTTGCTCATTTTGAATAGTCTCCTCAAAGGTTCCAGTATTTCTTGGGTCCGTAGTAAGCCATCTCACGGACAAGGTCGTAGGCGATTTCAAGCGGGATCTGACCTCTCTCAACGAGGTCGCCGATGACGTCGGCAAGGACTCTTCTGAACATCTCGAAGCGTGAACCGTAGCTCAGCAGCTTGCGGGAGTCTGAGACCATTCCGGCGAAGTTGCGGAACACATCGACTGAACCGATGTACTCAAGCTGTCTTCTCATGCCGACGGGAGTATCGACCAGCCACCAGGCTGAACCCAGAGTCACTTTCTCACCGAAAGCGCGTGAAATGGTGGCGAGAGTCGCCTGATGTCCCTGGTCGAGGCAGTAGAGCACAACTTTCAGGCGGTCATCGAAGCGGTTGAGGTAGGATACCAGTGCCGGCAGGTAGTCGAGGTAGTGGTTGCTGACGTCTCCGCCCACATCGGGACCGAGCTTGTCGTAGAGCTTGTAACGCACGTCACGCACCGCTCCGAGGTGGAGCTGAGTCACCCAGCCGGTCTGGCTGTTGAGCTCTGATGCCTCGGCGAGAATGGTTCCCATGAAGCAGTCACGCTCCTCGATGGAAAGCTCATCACCGTTCATGGCTTTCTTGAACACCTTGTCGGCGCAAGCCATGTCGTAGTCGGCTCTGAGCGGAATTTCAATTCCGTGGTCACTGGCGCGGCAGCCGTTCTCAGCAAAGAAGTCGTGGCTGGCTTTGAAGGCATCGATGAGGTCGGTGATGCTGTTGAGTTTTTTGCCGAAACGCTTTTCGACCTGAGCCATGTACTCTCTCCAGCCGGGATTGGTGATCTTCATCGCCTTGTCAGGACGCCAGGTCGGACGGATAAGAGTTCTGCCCACGGCATCGTTCACCCGCTTGTGGTCCTCGAGGGTGTCGATGAGGTCATCAGTCGAGCACATCACTTCAACGTTGAGCACTCCGGTGAGCAGCTGCTGGGGTTTGTAGGCTGCGGTCTGGAGCTTGGCAGTAACTTCATCATAGATGGCTTTGCCGCTTTTTTCGCTCAGCAGCTCATCGATTCCGAAGTAGCGTTTGAGGTCGAGATGGATCCACTCATAGACCGGATTTCCGGCGATTTCCGGGAAAACTTTTGCCATTGAGAGGAACTTTTCCTCAGGAGTTGCGCTGCCGGTGATAAGGTTCTCATCGACTCCTCTTTTGCGGAGCATTTCCCACACATAGTGGTCGGTGGCGGCGAAGAGCTGCCATGCGTCACGGTAGTTGCCGTTGTCGGCGATCTCTTTGACGTTGGCGTGGTTGTGCGGATCGACCACAGGAAGTTTGCTGATCTGCGCAAAAAGTTTTGACGCAGTTGCGTTTTTCATCAGATAATTTGCATCCATGAAACCCATTTTAACTATCTCCTTAAATAGCTGTTGACTATATTATTTATACGTTGACCGCCTCGGCTGATGCTCCCTTGAGCAGCTCGGCGTTCTCTGCGAGCAGGGGTCTGATTTCCTGAGCAAGGAAGTCCTCGACCTGCTGCGGAGCTCTGCCGATAAAGGCTGACGGATTTATCAATTCATCGAACTCATCTTTGATGCAGGCAAAATCGGGGTCGTTTTTGATACGCTCGAGCAGGTCGTTGTCAAGACCCTCCTCTTTGACCCGTCTGCCGGCTGCCATCGAGTGATTGCGGATGACTTCGTGGAGCTCCTGACGGTTTCCGCCTTTTTTCACCGCTGCCATCAGCAGGTTTTCAGTTGCCATGAACGGAAGCTCGGCAAGGATGTGTTTCTCAATGACCTTGCTCCAGACCTGCATTCCGCTGGTCACGTCGATGAGTATCGAAAGCACCACGTCGGCGGCGATGAACGCCTCGGGAAGCACGATGCGGCGGTTGGCTGAGTCGTCAAGTGTGCGCTCGAACCACTGGGTCGCCTCGGTCATGGCGGCGTTGCCCGGAAGGTTCATGATGTAGCGGGCAAGCGAAGTGACACGCTCACTGCGCATCGGATTGCGTTTGTACGCCATGGCACTTGAGCCGACCTGTTTGGCTCCGAAAGGCTCCTCGATCTCCTTCATGTGAGCGAGCAGACGGATATCGGTCGCCATCTTCGAGGCGGATTGAGCCAGTCCTGAAAGCAGAGTCAGCACGAAGTAGTCGATTTTGCGGGTGTAGGTCTGACCTGACAGGAACACCACGTTGTCAAATCCCATGGCTTTCGCCACGTTCTTCTCGAGCTGACGGCACTTTTCGTGGTCACCATCGAAGAGCTCGAGGAAACTTGCCTGAGTTCCGGTAGTTCCCTTGACACTGCGGAAAGGAAGCTCTTCGATTTCACGCTCGATGCGTTTGAAGTCGAGCATGAAGTCCTGAAGATAGAGCGCAAAACGCTTGCCGACCGTGGTCAGCTGCGCAGGCTGAAGATGGGTGAATCCGAGTGAGGGCATCGCCTTGTACTTGTCGCAGAAATCAGCGAGCTGGCTCATGAGCAGCAGCAGCTTCTTCTTGATCTCTTTCATCGCTTCACGCATCTGGATAAGCTCAGTGTTGTCGGTAACAAAGCAGCTGGTAGCTCCGAGGTGGATGATCGGAGCCGCCTCAGGACAGAGTTCTCCGAGAGCCCGGATGTGACTCATCACATCGTGACGGAGAGCTTTTTCGATTTCAGCGACACGGTCAAAATCGATATCATCAAGGTGAGCAGAAAGCTGTTCGATCTGAGCATCGGTGATAGGAAGACCGAGCTCCTTCTCGCACTTGGCAAGAGTAAGCCACAGTCTGCGCCATGTTGAATGTTTGAACTGCGGAGACCAGATTCCGCTCATGACCTGACCGGCATATCGTCCGGTCAACGGATTGTTGTAAGAATTGTTGTTACCCACTTGGTGCAACCCCTCTTTTTTCAATTATATTAAAGTAGTGATAATACGCACAAAATCTGAGTACAGACTTCATCACACATAAAATACTACTTCAACTCAAATAAATCAAACAGATTTGATATTTTTTTTACGAACTGTCATCAGGGGAGGGCAGGAGTGTTTTTTTTGTGTTGTGGGAGTTTAAGAGGCTGCTTGCCTCTTAAAAATCTCCCGGCAGGGTTTGCACCCTGCACCCCTGGCAGATTGATTTTGTTCCAAAATCAACCTGCCGATACCTTTGTTTTTTTTGATGGGTATGTTG
>JAFVZB010000081.1 GCA_017508385.1 Lentisphaeria bacterium
CCTGCGTCACTATACTCTTATCACAAAGAGCGCGACTTACTCTGCGGCGGGAGTTTCCTCGAGGGCGGAGAGTCGGGCGTTGATTTCTCTTTTGCCGAGGGTACGGAGGTCGCAGATTTTCTGTTTCATGGCAGCGCGGGGGGCGGATTTGCCGAGTTCCCAGATGCTGACGGTATGGGTAGCGACGTCGAGGAGTTTAGCGAGTTCGGACTGGGTGAGTTTATATTTTTTGCGGATGCGGATGATTCCGGCGGCGTTGAGTCGGACTTTGCTATCCTCGTTTTCGGCGGCCTCTTCGATTTCGGCGATTTTTTCCGGATTGGTTTTGCGGAGCATTTTTTCCAGTTCTGCGATCTGTTTTTTCAGGTCGCTGATGGTTTTCTTCTGAACGGCGATCTGAGCGGTCACGGGTTCGAGAGCGATACGGATCTCTTTGCGGGCGAGACGGCGGATCTCATCGTTCAACAGGTTTTTCAGGTCAGGCATTTTTAACTCCTCCTTTTTTTGGTGTTTTAATATTTTAGTTGTTACATCATCATATTAAATATAGCACCATTGAGAAAAAAGTCAAGTCGCAATTAAAATTTTCTTTCAGTGAAAAGTGTTTTTTTGTGTTCAAAAAATGTTGTAACAAGTTGAAAAATAGAAAATAAGGTGTGTTGTTAATAAAAATGCGTTCGGAAATAAAAAGATGTTTTAATATTGCGGCAAAAGAGAACAGTTCAAAATATACATTGATACAAAATGATAAAAAATTATCCGTTTTGCTATTTTGAAAAGTTTAAAACGGTGCTATCTTATAATAAAACCACTTGAACGAACGAGGATGAAAATGCAAACATTGAGAGCTAATTTGGAAAGACACATGCGTGAACTCTGCCTAAATATCGGCACCCGCCACACCGGTTCATCGGGAGAGCGTGCGGCGGCTGAATACCTCGCCGGAGTTTTTGAGAGTTACGGTTACGCTCCGTCTTTTGAGGAGTATCCCACTGTCGGCTGGGAGTTGAAAAGTTTTTCGCTCTGCAACATGACTGAAAACCGTCCTGTACCGGCAGCGGAAGCGTGCTTCTTCTCGCAGTCTGCGGATGTGGAAGGAAAACTCCTGTGGTTGACTGCTGCGGATATAGTTGATATTGAAAAAATTACAGTTGAAAACAGGATATGTTTTATTGAGTGTTGGAGCTCGGCTGACAATGTGATGGGACGCAATAAAATCGCTGAAGTGCTCGATTCCAAAGGGGCGGTAGCGGCAATTTTTATCAGCAATATCCACACAAGTTTGGCTCCGAGCACCAAAATCGAGCGTTCCCCCTTTCTGAAGCAGCTCGGAGTCTGCGCCGTGTCTCAGGAGGGTGCTTTCGATATCGCCCGTCACAAAAACGATACCTACCGCATAAAAATAGAAGCCCGCTGTTTCGATAATGTGTCACGCAACGTCATCGCCACCTGCGCAGGAAATCACGGGTACGGAGTTTTCGGAGCACACTATGACACTGCTCCGCTCGTGCAGGGGGCAGGGGATAACGCAACCGGAACCGCCATGGTGCTCGAGCTCGCCCGTCTTCTTCGTGACGATTCAAGCGGTATGAAACTTGACTTCGTCGAATTTTCCGCCGAGGAGTACATTCCCTCCGTGCTGCCTCCCGGCAGTGAGGACTATGTCCGCCGCCGCAGGGATGAAAAAATCGACTGGATGATGAACTTTGACGACTTCGGACTGCTTGTCGGGGAACCGATAGTGCGCGGCAATATGTTTGACAAATTGCCTCCTTTCAAGTCAAAACGGTACCGGGTGGTCGAGTCAGATGTTTACAACGGGGATGACAAGAGTTTCGGAGTTGCCGGAATTCCGACCTTATGGTACTACGATGCAAATCCGTTCAGCCAGCTCCATACTTCCTGCGACTCCATCGACACTATCGACTTCGGCAAAATGGCGGAAGGAGTTCTCGATGCAGTGGATTTATTCAAACAATTAAGAGGTGTACAATGAGTATCAGAGCATTCCGGATGGAAGACCTGCCGGTAATCACCGATATCGCCAACCGTGCGTGGAAAACCATCAAAATAATGAGCCGTGATGCGCTTGGTGATGAGATATCCGACCTCTGCAATCCTGAGGGAGACTCCGTTACCAAAGGCAGGCAAATAGAGCAGTGCGCAGCACAGACTCCGGAAAATATTTTCGTCTGCGAGCGCAACGGAAAAATCGTCGGATTTATCACCTTCTATCTCGAAGATAATCTCATCGGCACCATCAACAACAACGCCTCAGACCCCGACTGCGGAGAAAAAGGAGTCGGTCAGGAGATGTATCAGGCAGTGTTTGAACACTTCAAAAGCAAAGGAATGAAAGCCGCCAAAGTCACCACCGGACTCGATTACGCTCACGCTCCGGCAAGAAAAGCCTACCTGCGGGCAGGGTTCGATCGTGAGCTGAGATCGGTAACCTACTACCGCACATTGGATTAACCCGGAAAATCAGCAAAAAAATCCCTTTTTCTGTTGACATATCGAAAAAGTATGTTATTTTATCGGTACGACAACAATAAAGGGGATGGTATAAAGTGAATATAATAATAAGATTGATCCTGTGCTGGATATTTCCTCCGCTCGCAGTATTCGATAAAGGCTGCGGAGCAATAGCTATGGTTTTTATTCTGACACTGCTCGGCTGGCTCCCCGGAGCCATCGTCGCCATGCTGATGTGCCTTGCCGATAAAAAGTAATTACCGTTCATCATCAATTACAGTTTCCTGCAAAAAAGGCTCTGTTCCCGACACGGGTAAGTAAAGGTAAATAAAAAAGTTTTTCCGCTTTTCTTGAAAGGGAGAGAGGGGCGCGGGGAGAGAGGGAAAACTTCTTTTCTCGTGAAAAGAAGTTTTCACGCTTTCTTTCGCATCATCTCCCCATATCAGGAACAAAAAAAGCCCGGAATATAAAATGCACCCCGAAAGTCTGATACGACCTTTGAGGTGCATTTTTTGTGGTTTGCGGATGAAGATTTCTCTTCAGCAAACGGATATTTATTTTGCAGAGTATCTGAGTGTTCCGTCAACGTAGGTGGAGAGCACTTTCAAATCATCATCAAGCAGAACAAGATCAGCGGCGTAACCGGGCTCGATCCTGCCGATCTTGCCGAGGTCGAGGGCTTTTGCCTGATTGTCGGATGTGGTGCGGATAAGCTCTGAAAGAGCGATTCCTGTGACATCGAGCACGTTGGCAAGAGCATCGCATATCTGGAGAGTGCTTCCGGCAAGAGCTCCGTTGGCGAGGCGTGCGGCTCCGTCTTTGACGAAGGTCTGCATGCCGCCGAGGTCGTACTCACCGTCGGGCATTCCCGAGGCGCGCATGGCGTCGGAAATCAGCTGGATGTGTTTGATATCCTTGAGGGCAAACACAAGCTCGATCATGTCGGGGCAGATGTGGAGCTTGTCGCAGATGAACTCGATGTAAACATCTTCATGGAGCAGACCGGCTCCGACCATGCCGATATCACGGTGGTGGAGCGGAGTCATCTGATTGCAGAAGTGGCTGAGGTTTCTCATTCCGTGATTGTAGGCATCGAGGAACTCCTTGTGAGTGGCGGCAGTGTGAACCGCTGACGGAGTTATTCCCATGGCGAGAAGCTCAGAAGCAAAGACGGCACCTCCCTCGACTTCGGGAGCGTATGATACCTTCTTGACCGGGAATATCGCATTGAGGCGTTTCACCTCTTCGATATCGGGCAGACGCAGGTATGCCGGGTTCTGTGCTCCGATGAGTTTGCCGTTGATGAAGGGACCCTCAAGGTGGACTCCGGGAAGTTTGCATCCTTTGGCGTAGTCGCTGCCTGCAACATACTCTGCGGCACTTTTCATAGCTCCTGAGAGCTGCTCTTCGCTCACGGTGAGCGTGGTGGGCAGCAGAGTCGTCACACCCTCGGCAAGTTTGTTGCGGGCGATGGTCGATATCGCTTCGACCGAGGCATCGCAGAAGTCAAAACCGCTTCTGCCGTGGCAGTGGACATCGACAAATCCCGGAGCAAGTATGGCATTTTCGCAATCCCTGACCTCATCTGCGGCAGGCAGTTGATCACTTGGAGCAAAAATTCTGGCGATTTTGCCGTTTTCCACCAGAACCGACATATCCCCGTGTTCAAAACCGGGAGTTACCAGATAACAGTTTTTGAGCAGCAGTGACATAATAACATTATCCTTTCTTTGCGTAATCAACCGATTTCAGGAAGACTTGCGGCGATGACCGCCTGACCGTGACGTTTGAATTTCTCATCGGGAATGCGGAAAGTGATTTCAGATGCAAGAGCGGGGAACTCGCAGTCGAGTACTTTCTTTGCCTCCTCAATGATGATCTCTCCGCCTTTGCCTGAGCTCACTCTGCCGAGGATGAGCAGATTTTTGATATCGTAAAACTCAGCGTAGTGGGCGATGGCGTAACCGAAGCAGACTCCGATGGTGCGGTAGATTTTTGCGGCTCTCTCATCACCCTCAGCCATGAGGGCCTGCACCGCCTCGAGGCGTTTGGGGAAGGGCATGTCGGCGGGGTAGTCCAAACCTGCGGCGGGAGCGAGTCTGGCGACCGCCTGCTGCGAGAAGTATTGCGCACCGCAGCCGATATCACCCGACCACTCATCGGCGGGAGCGTCATCACGGTAATCGACGGGAGCGAATGCAAGTTCGTTGAGCCAGTCGGTGATATTGCCGTTGGTGTTGACGTAACCGATAGCCTGACTGGTTCCCATCGAGAGACCGAGAACTCCGTTTGACTCCATGCTCATGGCACCGGCGAGAGCGGTGACCTCTCCGTCGTTGGCGACGATGAAGGGCACGTTGTACTCTTTGGCGATCTCGTCGAAGAGCGGAATGATGTGTTTGGCAAAATCCTCTTTGGAAACTCCTCTGAAGAGAGAGGCGATGCGGGGATGGTTGTCAACGTAAACACCTGCGGCACTGCCGCCGATGGCATCGACTCTCGGGAGCTTTTCTGCGGCTCTTCTGAGCGAGTCACGGATTCCGGCTTTGTGATATTCAGGGTCTTTCTGGAAATAGGGGTCCCACACAACCTCTTCGGTGTGGACAACTTTGCCGTCGATCACAGCGGCGCACTTGCGGTCTGAGCCGCCGAGGTCGAAACCGATGCGGCAGCCGTCGAGGTGTCCGCCGAGCTGGAGCTGTATTTCCTTTTCCTCAGGAGCATCGGCGAGGGCAACCGGAGTGATTTTGAACTCCTTTCCGTAGATGGTCTCACCCATGATCTCCCAGTCGAATTTTCTCTTGCCGTCGGGAGCATATATTTTCTGCAGGTCAGCCGCAAGCTCGGGAGCATTGGCGATAACCACCTCGCAGCCGCCCTTCATCCAGAGCAGAAATTTGATGATGCGCTCTGCGTACTTGATGTTGATGTCACGATATTCGGCAGTGTGGGGGAGCATTTGAGTTTTGAACACAGAGACGGTTCCATTGGGACGCTTGAACGCCATCACCACCGGAACAGCCTTTCCTGATTCAGAAGCAAGTTTGCGGTACTCACGGTTCCACAGCACTGCAGGAACGTAATTTTTGTCGAGTTCAGGACGGATTTGAGGATTGACTTTTATCATAGTAACATCTCCTTTTTCGTTGTTATTCCATTATTATAATAGACCGCCAAGTGCATTTTTGCAAATTTGCGTAAACATTTACGCAAAAATTTTTGTAAAAATAATTTGATTTTTTCAAAATAAGCAGTATTTTAATCCATGAAAATAAGAGAAAACGTTTACGCAAAAAGGTTCGTTGATATGTCAGAAAAGATGGATATAAAAACGTTTGCCGCCGCCCTCGGAGTCTCGACCGCAACGGTGTCACGGGCGTTCGGAGGCTCGGGCCGCATCAGCAGTGAGACCCGCAGGCGGATACTCGAAGCGGCAGAGAAAATGGGGTATTACGCAAGTTTTCACGCCCGCAACCTCGGCAGGAAACTCGGCGGAAGTATCGCCTTTTTCTACCCTGAACTTTACACCGATGACCCCGACTACTTTATTTCAGAAATCGTGCTCGGCATCAACCGCACATTGAAACGTGAGCGGCTCTTCCACGTCACTCCGTTTGATGAGGATGATGAAAGACTCATCACCAGTGCCCGTGAGCAGATACTCGACGGAAGAGTGAGCGGGGCTGTCATCGTCAGCGGAACATCAGGAGCCGCCTCTCTCGTCGAGCTTGCCCGCAAGAGCCGTCTGCCCTATGTGGTGCTCGGCAAAAGTGCTCCGGGAGACACCAACACCGTCGATTTCGACAACGGCTACGGAGCGGCTCTTGCCGGAAGATATTTCCGTGAGACCGGCAGAAAATATCCGGCGTACATATCAGGACACCTCGACCGGCCGAAGAAGCTCGGCTTTGCCTCGGGGTTCGGCATTGCTCCTGAACAAATCTTTGAAGTCAACGGCGGAGCCGGGTTCAAATACGGCTGTCAGGCTGCGGATGTCATCTGTCACAGCCGCCGCAACATAGATTGTGTCCTCTGCGCCAATGATATCATCGCCATCGGATTTATCAAGCGGGCGGATGAACTGGGTATGAAAATCCCTCAGGATATCGGAGTCATCGGCTTTGACGATATTGCCATATCCAAAAATTACATTCCGGCACTTTCGACAGTGTCACTGCATTTGCGCCAGCTCGGAGTCGAGGCAGGCAACATGATCGAAGCGCAGTTTTCCGGAGCCCGTCAGGTGCACAACACCCAGGTGAGGTGTGACCTCATCATCAGGGAATCGACCTGATTCAGATGAGGTGTATCATATCGGCGAATTTGATTGTTTTGCTGTATTTTTGAGAGTCGGCAAACTCGAGATACTCAGAGTTGAGGCAGTCGGTTTCAAATACGACAAACTCATTTTTTCCCTCTTTGAGCAGACAACCCGGCAGATAGAGAGTCTGTTGAGGACCGATGTTCCAGTAGCGTCCGAGATTGAAACCGTTGATGAAGATACAGCCGTGCACTCCGGGGATTTTCACAAATGTATCGACCGGAGTTCCTGCGATATCCAGTTCGGCAAGGTGGAATGCAGGAGTGTTCGTTTGCGGGTCAAACTCTTTGAAATCGACATTTTCGACTTTTTCCATCGGCAGCTGCCAGTGTTGAAAATCGAACCTTATTTGTTCTCCGAAGCGCAGACATCCGGTGATGCCCTTGAAGTCCTTTCCGAGCTGAGGGCCGTAATTTACTCTGCCGAGATTTTCCACGAGGATATCGAGAGTGTTTTCTTTGCGGTCAAAAAAGAGCTCCTGAGTTGAGCAGCTTTCATCGTTGCGCAGAAGAGTTCCGGCAGGTTTGCCGTTGAGGAACACGCTTGCGCGGTCACGCACGGGGTCCACCGAAACCGCAGTTTTGCGCGGTCCGGAAACAATCGTTCTGTAAAGCACATATCCGTAAGGTTGACCGAGTTTCTCAAAAGTGAGCGGCAGTTTTGAAAATACCGGAGCGGGCAGGGCATCAAGATTATCGAACAGCTTTGCCGTGGCGGTGAATTTTATTTTTCCGTACGCTTTCTTCGGCGGATCGGCAGGAGTGTCATCGGGAGTTTGCGGACGGTACTTTTTGATAACCTTTTTCAATGCGTGGTACTTGGGAGTGATTTCTCCGCTCTCTGATACCGGAGCATCGAAATCGTAAGATGCGGCATCGGGAAAATACTTGCCTCCGGGTTTTTGATTTGCTCCGCAGCGCAGACCGAATTGAGTTCCTCCGCAAACCATGTAGAAGTTGGCATTGCCGCCTGCTTTCAGGATGGCATCGAGTTGCGAAGCGTACTCTTCGGGGTCTCTTTGAACGTGCCCGTCATCTCCCCAGTGGTCAAACCACGAATCCCAGAACTCCCCGACGAATGGAGGGTCTTCAGGTCTCAGCAGTCTGCCCTGTTCCAGATTTTTTTCAGCGTCAAGTCCGAAGTTGAGCGCAAGGTGGACACCCTCGATAAGAGAGTCAGCGGCGTAGTGTGCGGGGTCGGCGGTAAACAGCGGAACAGTGATGCCGAACTCTCTTGCCATGTCTCTGAGGGTGCGGATATATTCCAGGTCATGCCCGTAGCCGCCGTACTCATTTTCTATCTGCATGGCGATGACAGGACCGCCGTTATCGTATTGAAGAGCGGCGATTTTGGGAACAAGCACGCTCCAGTAGTCACGCACCGCTTTGAGATACGGAGCGTTTGAGCAGCGTATCTGCATCCCCGGAATATTTCCCAACCAGATCGGCAGACCTCCGTTGTCGTGTTCAGAGCAGGTGTAGGGGCCCGGACGGACGACAGCATACATTCCGAGCTCGTGGACGATTTTGAAAAAGGCTTCAAAATCATTGTTGCCGTCAAAGTTGAATTTTCCCTGTTCGGGTTCGGTCAGGTTCCAGAAAATGTAGCTTTCGATGGCGTTGCACCCCATGCTTTTCGCCCGCTCGAGGCGGTCTCGCCATAACGCACGGGGCAGACGGAAGTAATGGACGGCTCCTGAAATTATCTGTTCAGCAGCTCCGTCAATAAAAACTTTTCTCTTTTTGAATTCAACTTTTGACATTTTGAAATTTTCCTGAAATACAAATTTATTTTTTTGGCTCTGTTCCCGACACGGGAAGGTAAAGGTGAATAAAAAAGTTCCCCGCTTTTCTTGAAAGGGAGAGAGGGGCGCGGGGAGAGAGGGAAAACTTCTTTTCCCGTGAAAAGAAGTTTTCCCTCTTTCCCCGCATCATCTCCCCATATCGGGAACAAATTTATTTTTTTGCACGCTCAACGGTTTTCGGAACCAGTTTGTACTTGAAGAGTCTCGCCTTGTTGACCTCTTTTGCCAGCGGGGAGTCGGTTTTTGCCAGTTCAGTTGCGATGATATTGGCTAAAAACTGAGCTCCCATAATGTTGGTGTGGCTGGGGTCCCAGTGGTCACCGTTGCGGCTTATGCAGTACCATTTGGCGCACTCAGCTTCGCCGAGCTCTTCCATGACTTTTGCCTGAATGTTGAAGAGGTCGATGCAGGGAGCGTTGAACTCCTTTGCCACTTCGATGACCGACTGCGAGTACGGAGCACGGTCTTTGCGCCACACTTTGCCTTTGTTGAAAGCCGGCAATCCCTTTTTGTTGCGTACCAGCGACTGATTGAGGGTGACGAAAATGGTCTTGGCTCCGATGGCTTCAGCCTCCCTGTAAAAGCGGCGCAGATTTTCCTTGTAGGTGGTCTTGGGGTCGGTGTATTTCGGACCTTTTTTGCTGTCGTTCGCTCCCAGAGCCATGATGACGTAGTCGGGCTTGGAGTCGAGCAGCTGTTTCCAGTATCCCTGAGAGCGGAACGTTACCGTGCTTCTTCCGGACCGGGCAAAGTTGAGGACTTTTACGTTGTCAGAGAAGTAACTTCCCAGAAACTCTCCCCATCCCCAGACCCTGCGGGGGTCGTTGTCCTGGTTGTAGTTCTGACGGTACCCGTCGCAGGCGGAGCTGCAGGCGAGGGCGACTTTGATCTCTTTTGCATTGAGTATGAAAGCAGATGCAAGGATGAGCGTTGACAATAAAATCTTTTTCATAATTTTGTTCCTTTTATCAGATACAAATGTATTATATACGGGTGCTCAGAACAGATTTCTCGTACTCTTTCACCTCTTGCATGAAAGCGTAATCGTCAGGAATATTTTCGCTTTCGCAGTAGTAACGCCACACGCTTGCCCACGGCAGAGTCTTGATTTGTTCCTGCCTTGCCATGCGGGCGGTGAAGTCCCAGGAATCCTCTTCCTGTTTGAGCAGGGAAGTTGGTTCGAGCAGAGCGATGAGCAGAGCCTTCTGCATATTTCTTGCTCCGGTGACCATGGCGGCGACACGGTTGATGCTGGCGTCGAAGTAGTCGAGACAGAAGAAAATCTTGTCGATAAATCCGTAAACGGCAGCCTCCCTTGCGATCGAGAGCAGCTCGTCGTTGAGCAGGATGACATGGTCGCTATCCCACCTGACTCCGCGGCTGACGTGGAGCAGTATCCTGCCCTGCTGCGCCACGATGGCAGAGAGCTTGTCGGCGATGGATTCAGTGGGATGAAAGTGTCCTGAGTCAAGACAGATGAGCTTGTTGTTTCTTGCGGCGTACATCAGATAGAAGTCGTGGGAGCCTACGGTGCACGATTCGACACCGATACCGAAGAGCTTTGATTCCACGGCATCGAGCAGATACTTTTCGTCGATTTTCTCGGCAAAGATGGTGTCGAGCGACTCAGCCAGACGCAGGCGCGGAGTGTAACGGTCGGCAGGAATATCTTTGAAGCCGTCAGGCATCCAGAAGTTGCACACCGCAGGAGTGCCGAGCTTTTTACCGAACTCCTCACCGATGCGGCGGATGGCTTTGCCGTGGTCTATCCAGAATTTGCGGATCGCAGGATCGGGGTGAGAGAGTGAAAGTCCGTGGTCGAGCTTCGGGTGCGAGTAGTAGCAGGGAGCGATATCCATACCGATACTTTTTTCCTGCGCCCAGCCGAGCCAGCCGGAAAAGTTATCTATTGAAAAACCGTCACGGTCAACCCCGGGAATCATCTTATCGACCTGATGTCCCTGAAGACAGACTCTTTTGGTTCCGGGAACGAGCTTCAGAACCAGGTCAAGGTCACTGCGCAGCTCATCGGCAGTGCGGGCACGTCCGGGATAGTTTCCCGTGACCTGACAACCTCCGGTGAGGGCGGTCTCGAAGTTCTCAAATCCGACCACGTCATCACCCTGCCATGCGTGCAGGGATACCGGGATTTTTTTCAAAGTCTCAATGGCTTGCACCGGATCGACTCCGTGTGCACGGTAAATATCGCAGGCGATTTCAAATGCTTTTGTTGTGTTGCTCATATTCCGACCTCCAAAATATGTTGTTTCTATACAGTACATCCGCATGGAGTAAAAAACAAGCAGAAAAGTGTGCAGGGATGCAAAAAAACTAGGCTCTGTTCCCGACACGGGTAGGTAAAGGTGAATAAAAAAGTTTTCCGCTTTTCTTGAAAGGGAGAGATCCGCCGTCGCCAAGGCTATGGCGGGACAGGGGGAAAAGAATAACGAAGCCGACGTTCGGCTTCTTTTCTCGTGAAAAGAAGTTTTCACGCTTTCTTTCGCATCATCTCCCCATATTTTTTCCTGCGGAGACGGTTCCTCAGGGAAAAATACCTTCCGTATCAGATATCACCATGTGGCGTCATGCCAGAAAGAGTTGTATCCGGTTTGGGAAATTTTGTGTGAGCCTGTACGGATCGCCAGAACGTCTGCCGTCTTGAGATGTGCCACATGACCATCGACGAAAGCGGCATTTGCTCCGTCATTGTGACGCAGGGCGACATTTTGATTGCGGTATATTCCGAAAATTCTTGAGTTCGCAGCGTGGTCTTTCGATCTCGGAGTAGTGGATAACTCATTGTCGTAACAGGATGTATCAATAACTAGTCCGCGCTGCGCAGGTTTCTTGACCTGAGAAAACAGGCAGTAGCGGGCGTTGCTGGCTGTTGTCGTTGTCACAAGCTGTGAGTCAGTACAGGTGAGATAAACGTTGAAGCTGTATGACTGATTGGCATTGTTGCTGTCAACGGTGGAAATGTAGTTGTCGGTTTCATCACGTCTTCCCGAGGGACAGATGGCGTGTTTGTCAACGTCTTTGGTGTTGGCGACTTCACTGTTTTCATAGTTTGCTCCACCGAGATAGGGGAGCAGGGTCATGGAGTAAATGTTATTCCATGCAGGACCAACCATCCTGAGTGAGCTGTTCTTGCTTCTGGTGTCACTGTTGCTTGTAGTACAGGCTTTTGCCCTGCCGTTGTTGTTGTCGGCATACTGCTGCATGGCGAAAGCGAGAGACTTGAGGTTATTGACACAGCTCGAAGTTTTGGCACGCTCCCTTGCGCTTGAAAGCGCAGGCATGAGAATAGCCGCCAGAATGGCAATTATCGCAATGACGACAAGCAGTTCTATAAGGGTAAAGGAATACGCGGGGAGAGAGGGAAACTTCTTTTCACGGGAAAAGAAGTTTCCCTCTCTCCCCGCACCCCTCTCACCCTTCAAGAAAAGCGGAGTACTTTTTGGAAAATA
>JAFVZB010000082.1 GCA_017508385.1 Lentisphaeria bacterium
AGAATTTTTCCCGCTCCCCCCGCGCCCCCCTCACCCTTTCAAGAAAAGCGGGATACTTTTATGCTTTGTTTTTGAGTATGGGTATGTTGCACGCTGTTGTTTGCGCCGACTTGTCGCGGCGTAGTGAAACGAAGCCGGACGTCGGAAATTTTTCTTCACAGCAAATGGTACAATAATTTTTATTTGATAAAATCCTGATTTATGTGAAATATGTAAAAGATTGGGGTTGCGGCAAAACGCAAAACGGCTGATTTCCATCGGCGGATGCAGTGCGAGGCAAGGTCGTGTTTTACGTATGAGCAGCTGAGGGAGTGTACGACTGTACATGACTGAAGCAGCGCAGTAGCAAGGCACGAGATTGTCCGCAATGCGCCGTCGCCGGTCGTCTTTCTTCTTTACGCCTGTGACTGTACATGACCGAAGCAGCGCAGCAGCAAGGCACGAGATTGTCCGCAATGCGCCGCCGCCGGTCGTCTTTCTTCTTTACGCCTGTTATTTGCTTTTTTCTACCGCTTCGAATTTGGCTTTGTCTGCCAGTGAAACGTGACCTTCGACCATTCCGTTGTCGAGGTGATTTACCTCTCTGGCATCGAGGTCGCGGAACATCCGGCGCAGGTCGATGACTCCGCCGATTCCGAACCACACTGAGGTTATTGCCGCCATGATTGATGGCACGGTGAGATAAACGATGGCAAAGTAAATACCCCAGTACTCGATTTTCCACGGAGCTATCATGTTCCAGATGAACACTGCCAGGAATGTCACTCCGAAACGGTACACGAAAGAGTAGAAGAAGTAGCTCCAGGCGATGAACTTGTCGCCTCTGGTGTACTCAGGAGTGACTCCGATGAGCTTGTTGTAGAGGTTGTTCCAAGTCCACGGACTCTTGATTTCGGTGTAACCTTTATCGCTGTACTTGCCGCGGTGGAGCATTCTTTCGAGGTTGAATGGCTCCTTGCAGGTGAGCAGCGAGACGGTAACGTAGAGCACCAGAGTGATAAGCATGGTAAAGAAGTAGAGCTCATAGCTGTTGATCGGGCAGCGCACCGGATTCATCTCCCACACGATGTACGGATTGAACGGTTTTGAGAGAGCTGCAAGAACGTTTCCGGTGCTTTCGAGCATTCCGTTGTCACGCAGGAACGGATAGACGATGTTCGCCCAGTTGCGCTGAACGAATACTCCGACGGAACCGAGTATCACGCTGCTGATGAGACTTACCCATGCTCCGGCGGTAGTTCCGAACCGGGTGTAAAGTCCGAGCACCAGCACCGGACCGCAGCCTCCGCACCAGAGTGTGCACATCAAAACTCCGAAGAGAGTGATGTAGTCGAGCTGCGACATGAAACTTGAACCGCAGAAGAAAAAGACTCCGACAAAGACCGACATGAGCCTGAGAAGAAGCATGTGCTTTTCAGGCGGGAGCGGCTTTTTGATGAATGGCAGGATCACGTCCTGACTGATGCAGACTGCGGAGCTGAAGATGCGGCTGTCGTCGGTTGAAACCATCAGCATGATCATCAAAACGCTGAACAATCCCATCATTCCGACAGGCAGGATTGTGCGGAACGAAACCGGAAGCATCAACTGAAAATAGAGAGTACGGAACTTGGAATAAACAGTATTGCCTTTATCGGCATCTTCTGAAACCATAACTTTGTGACCGACAGCAAGATACCTTGTGTCGATGTTGTCTTTATCCGAGAGTTTCTGATCGACTCCGACGATGTGTTTGACCGGTTCCATCCTTTTGTACTCGTTTATCACCGCATTGCGCATCTTGTCATCTTTGATGATTTCGTTTGCGACTTTGTTGGTGAGCTCCATGCGGACTTTGTGCGCCTGTGGAGTGAAGTCGTGGTGGTTCATCATAGTCATAACTGCAAGAGCTATAAGGATATAGAACATACTTCCGAGCGCACCTCTCCAAGTTCCGAGCAAACCTGCCATCTTCTGTTCGTGTGCGGAACGGGCGGAAGTGGAGGAGGCTCCGCCTCCGAACCAGCTGACCCGCTGGAGAAATCTCACCATGATCGGAACAGCCAGGGCGGAAAACAAGTTGAAGTCGCGCAGTTTTTCGATATCAGTGGGGTTGATGAGACTCTCACCCGGAACTTTGTCGGTGAGTACCGGGAAAATCTGGTCGCTCCATGAAAATTTGCAGAGAATGAAAATCACCATCACGACCAGCATGGGATAGCAGAAAAAACCCTGAATGGTGTCGGTGATATTGATGGCTACGCTGCCTCCGAAAATGATGATCGAGATGGCGAGAGCGAGAACGGCAAACATGATGACGTGGAAAGTTGGAACATTCATTCCGAGGAACTTGAACTGGTGCGGAAGATCCCAGAAATAGATGAAAAAGCGTGCGGCGATGGAGGGCATGATCATGTTGGTGAGCATTTCAGAAGTGCATCGCAAAGCGGCGGCAAAGACACGGAGTTTGCGGCTGTACCGCATCTCAATGAATTGTCCGAGACTCTGAGCTTTGGTCTCACGCAACCGGTAGTGACAGTAACCGAAGAGCGAGAGCACAACACCGAGCGGCATGAGGATCGAGCCCCAGAAAGCGGTTCCGAAACCGTTGCGGTAGTGACTCTCGACATAAGAGACAAGAGTGAGGACGGCAAGACTTTCAGCGACGTCACCGACCGCAATAACATACCTGCCGCAAGTTCTGCCGCTGGAAATGAAATTGGTAACATCCCTGGCATATCTTTTTGTACGCCAAGCCATAAACAACACAAGAGTGACCGGAAAAATAACAATAAGCCAGTCAATAAGAGTCATAAATAAATCCCCCCGGAATTTTAATAAGGTTTTATTGATAATCAGAAATAATATACAGTGTATTATTTCCAATTTCAAGTAAGAAAATCAGAAAATTCAAATTTTTTTGTAAAAGTTTTGTTCTTGATATGGTAATGGGAAGCGGGGGGAGCGGGAAAACTTCTTTTCAACGGGAAAAGAATTTTTCCCACTCCCCCCGCGCCCCCCTCACCCTTTCAAGAAAAGCGGAGTACTTTTTTATTTGATAAAGTCCTGATTTATGTGAAATATGTAAAAGATTGGGGTTGCGGCAAAACGCAAAACGGCTTGTTTGCATCGGCGGATGCAGTGCGAGGCAAGGTCGTGTTTTGCGTATGAGCAGCTGAGGGAGTGTACGACTGTACATGACCGAAGCAGCGCAGTAGCAAGGCACGAGATTGTCCGCAATGCGCCGACGCCGGAAATTTTTCTTCACAGCAAATGGTACAAAAAAAGCAAATATTGTCTCTAATACACATTGTTTTTCATTTTTTATTTGTTTTTGGTGAAGGTACACGGTATATTATATTGTGTAAAGGATGGATTGTAATGAAGTTTGATAAAGAGTATTTCAGTAAACTGTTTCTGCTTTTCTGGACTTTCGCCAAGATCGCTGCTCTGGTCGTCGGCGGCGGTTTGGCTATGCTTCCCGTTATTGAGGAAACTTTTGTCAACCGCAAAAAAATTCTCACCAGTGATGAGCTGCTCGATATGATATCTCTCACTCAGACCGTTCCCGGTATCATCGCTGTCAACTCCGCCGTTTATGTCGGTTGGAAAGTCGCAGGGTTTTTCGGAGCCATCTTTGCCGTTACCGGTGTCATTTTACCATCTTTTCTTGTCATACTTTTCATCGCTATTCTCTTTCCTGAACTCAAGCCGGATAATATTTACATCAAAGGTGCTTTTGCCGGAGTCCGCGCAGCCATCACCGGCATGATTGCTGTCACCGCTTTCAACACCGTCAAAAAATCAGTGAAGTCCAAAATCGATGCCGCTCTGGTTGTCGCAGCATTCGTAGCCTGCGCCATTTTCAAAGTCAATCCGGCTTACGTCATCTGTTCTGCCATGCCTGTCGGACTGCTTCTCTTAGTCTGGAAGAAGGAGGAGTCCAAATGAGCTCATATTTCACCATTTTTATCCTGTTCTGCAAGTTCTCTCTGCTCTGCTTCGGAGGCGGATACATGCTTATTCCGCTGATTATTTCCGACTGCGTGGAAAAATACCACTTCCTCACCCTCGAGGAGTTCGGTAATCTTCTCTCGATCAGCCAGCTCACTCCCGGTCCGGTAGGAATAAACACAGCAACATACGTCGGATATCTTCATGGTGGAACTCTCTCAAGTCTGCTTGCCACTGTCGGTCTCATATTCCCCACCTTCATCCTCTCAAGTTTGGCCATTCTCGGCATCAGAAAGTGGAAAGATACGCTCATTGTCCGCGGAATCATGCGCGGCACCCGCCTCTCAAGTGTTGCCCTCATCATCTATGCGGTCACCATCTTTCTCGGAATGTCCGTCTTTACCAAACCGATCCCGTGGCAAATACTCTCCGGAAAACCACTGCCTGAAGATTTCACCATCTCATTTACCGGACTGGTCATCGCTATCCTCTCAGCCATCGCCGTAAAGAAAAAATGGTGTTCCACAACCATAATAATAATATCAGGAGCCATCATCGGAGCAGTTTTCGCTTTCGTGATGAAGTGATGGTAAGCAAAAGCTTTGTTCATGATATGGGGAGATGATGCGAAAGAAAGCGTGAAAACTTCTTTTCACGAGAAAAGAAGTTTTCCCTCTCTCCCCGCGCCCCTCTCTCCCTTTCAAGAAAAGCGGGGAAACTTTTTTATTTACCTTTACCTACCCGTGTCGGGAACAGAGCCTAAGCAAAAAACGGCGATTTTCGGCTCTCTACTACTATTAATGCTATTAATTATTAATTAATATATAGCAGTAGCAGAGTGAAGCATTTTCTGTTAACAGACATTGTAACATATTGAATTTATGAATGTTATAAACGCTAATGCCTGTTAATAACTCTGTTGATGCGCATGTTGACGGATGTTGATGACTCAAATTGCTGACATTCCGTCAACAAATTGCCGACAAACTTATAACATCTTGTCAACAGAGTTATTAACAAGGCAAAGTTTTTCTTTTTTCCTGATATGGTAATGGGAAGCGGGGGGAGCGGGAAAACTTCTTTTCAACGGGAAAAGAATTTTTCCCGCTCCCCCCGCACCCCCCTCACCCTTTCAAGAAAAGCGGTGAACTTTTTTATTTACCTTTACCTGCCCGTGTGTGGAACAGAGCCTTTACGAAACAGAAATACAGATTATTTTCAGTAACAAAAACGTCAGTCAGGAAACATGCAGCTCTTTGCAGTACCCAACCAAAAAAGAGAAAAATGCAGAGTAAATAAAATCCTCAACAGCAGTTCCCGGTAACAAAAACGTCAGTTAGGAAACATACAACTCTTGGCAGTACCAAACCAACATATAAATCCGCAGGTATGTGACAGTATGCGCCAATTACCTTTCGCACCGCCCCAGCGGGGCGGTGCGTTACTTAAATTACCTTTCGCACCGCCCCGCGGGGGCGGTGTGTTACTTAAATTACCTTTCGCACCGCCCCGCGGGGGCGGTGCGTTACTTAAAAAAAAATTTTTTTAATTTACTGGAATTGTTTGTATTTCTGCGTTATATTATCTTTTGATAAATTACAGTCATGCTCCGAAATGGGGGATTTTATGAAAAGTTATATGTTTAAGGAAGTGAATTCTTATGATACTCCGGAAAATCATCCGGTGTCGATATGGTTCAGGATTTTCAGACGCTGGTATTTTTACTGGATAAATTTTGCTGTGTTCATCACTTGCGGCAAGCTCGGAAAAAAGGGCAGACTTGATAAGGATGCCCAGATCGAGCAGTCGAACCGCAACTTCAAACTCGTTGAGGATTGCGGAGGCAAGATACACCTCAGGGGGCTTGAGCATTTGAGAGCTGTTGATGGAAAACCGTGCGTCCTTGTTGCCAATCACATGAGTCTGCTTGAGACGGCGATGATACACTCGATATCCCGCGAGTACGTTGATTTTTCATTTGTGGTCAAAAAGAGTCTCTATGATATTCCGTACTTCAAGCACCTCATCGGTTCTCTCGATGCCATCGCTGTTGGCAGGAGCAATCCCAGAGAGGATTTGAAAACTGTGCTCACCGAGGGCAAGCGCATTCTTCAGGGCGGACGCTCGATCATTATTTTTCCGCAATCGACCCGCAGCGACGTGGTCGATCCTGAGCACTTCAACACCATCGGAATCAAACTTGCCAAGTCGGCGGGAGTTCCGGTTTTGCCGTTCGCTCTCAAGACTGATTTTACCAAGGTCGGCAAAGTGGTGCGAGACATGGGTCCGATATGTCCTGAGCACGAGGTCTGGTACGAGTTTTTCCCCGCCATGGAGATCGAGGGCAACGGGCATGAGCAGCACAAAAAGATAATCGAACTCATCAGCGGCCGTGTCGAAGCATGGCGGAAAGCAGAAAATGATTAATATCTTCAAACTGTTATCCATAAGGAGTTTCAAACTTCGCTTTACGGCTGTTGCTGCGGTTGTTTTATTGGCGTTTTCCGCATTTGCACTCACGGATGGTCTGCCGAAAGATATATCCGATCTGCACCGCTTCAAAGCTGAGAGCTGGAGCGTGGTCGGCAGAAATTTGCACCTCAAAGGTAATATCCATATTCCGGCGAAGGATGTCGATATCCGGGCTGACGAGGCAATAGTCAATCTCGACACCCGTGACCTCGAAGCGTTTGGAAACGTCTCACTGCACAACTGGAAGAAAGTTTCAGCCAACGTCTCTCCGTCCGAGCTCGGCAAGCTCGAACAGCATCAGGGACTGGTCATTTCCATTGACGGGATCGATGGAGATATCTGGGGTGAAAAGAGTATCAAAGTTTCCGGCAGGGCACTTACCGACACCATTTACTGCCGGCGGCTTTCCGGAAACATCAAAACGGGATATTTCCGCTTTGACAACCTCACGATACGCTTCAAAACCATCAGCTGCCATGCTTTGAGTGCCGAGCGTGTTCCTGACGGAACCATCACTGCAAAAGATGCCAAAGTAAGCGGCTGCGGATATCTTGAATTCGGTAATGAGCATTACAGTATCAGCGCATCCAAAATGGTGTTCAAGCCGACTTTCAACGGCAACTTCAACAGCTTCAACAGCAACAAGAATGATTACTCTGTGACTATGCTCAACGGTCTGGTAAACATCTATGGAGTTCCGCTTCTGTGGCTTCCGGTTTTCTATAAACCGAAAGATGAGTCTCCCGGACTCTTTTCACTCACCTGGGGTAAAAACTCCGACTGGGGCTACTACATCACCGCCTCGAAGCGTTTCGACTTCACCGATTACCCGCGCACCGGAGTGCGGGTGCTCGCCGACTACTTCACCGAGCGCGGAGTCGGTTACGGCATCAAAGGATGGGCTGAGACCGAAGAGAGCAAGACTGAACTTCAGGCTTACAGCATTTACGATATCCGTCCCAATGAGAACGAGGACTACGACGACTACCGCCTGAGAGTTCCGCATGACCGCTATATGTTCCGGATGACCCACCTCACCCATGTGACTCCGAGACTTGATTTCAGAGCGCAGTTCTTCTGGGCGAGCGATTACTATTTTACCAAGGATTTCTTCTCGAACATCTACGGAGCTGATACTCAGCCGTCAACTTATGCCGCTGTCGAGCACCAGTTTGACCACTTCAGCTTTGCAGCGATGATCCGTCCGAGGGTGAACCGCTTTTACACCACTGTGGAAAAACTTCCCGAACTGAGAATAGATATTCCCCGTCAGGAGCTCTTCGGCACCGGTATCTACTATCAGGGAGATATATCTTCAGACTATATGCGCAACCGCTGGCTGCACTTCAACCGCAGTCTGAGAAGACCGGTAAAAAACAGCGATCTCCACGATTACGAGGCATACCGCTTCGATATGACTCATTTCCTCTACCTGCCGATCAATCTTGACTGGGTGAATTTCATTCCCCGTGCCGGACTCAAATTTACCGCTTACAGCAACTCGAGCAAAGAGAAGGTGAGTACCAATGCTCTTCTGGCGATGATAGAAGCCGCTCATCCGCAGACTGTTACGGGAAGAGCACTCAAGCGTTACGACCGTGACGGAGGAGCAAAGACCCGTCTCGCAGCCGAGCTCGGTTTTGAGCTTTCGACCAAGCTCCACAACACCTGGAACGATATCCGTATCGACTGCATGGGTATTGACGGATTGCGTCATGTTATGCGTCCATACGTCAACTACACCTACATCAACGTTGCCGGATTGCGGCGCGACCGCACCTACTACTTCGACGACATCGACCGCATCGACAACCAGAACTTCTTCCGTTTCGGAGTCGAGAACCGTTTGCAGACCCGCACGGCAAACGGCGTGAAAGATATTCTGTCGATGGAAAACTTCTGGGATCTCCACCTGAGGACCGCCGACGGCTACGGCTCGGTCGATGAGTTCAGCCGCATCGGAGATTTCGGAACTATCGTTTCGCTCTCTCCGCTCAAAAACCTCACCATCAGCTCCACGCTTCTGGTCTCGCTCGATGACCAGAACGGAGAGGTTCCCGACACCATCCGCAACGGCAGAAACGTCGGCAAAACAGGAATCAATGCCAAGTGGCTCAACCGCTGGGATATCACGCTCACCTATTCGCCGATTCAGGACGTTACTTTTATGGTATCATACGTTTACAACCGTCCGTACACCACCCGCTCTGCGTACTCCATGGGCAGCACGCTCTCGCAGATCGAATCCGGAGGCTACTTCGACCGCTACTACGACGAGCACAACGAGACTCTCACTTTCGGAGTCGCCATGCCGCTTACTCCTGACCGCCGCACCATGGGAACTCTCACTTGCAGCTACGATTTCCAGGATGGCGGTTTTGATGATATCCAGTTCTCGATCATGCGCCGTTTCCACTGTGTCGAGCTGATCGCCATGCTGGGTTTTGAAAAGGATGAAGGTCACTGGGATACCTCGTTCTCGATGCAGGCAAGGCTGCTCGCCCTCGAAGTGCCGCTCGCTCCGAGGACAAACGACCTGCTCAGTACCGCAAACACCAGAAACAGAAACGTCATCGGCAACGACGATTGATCCAGAGGAGAATTTTTATGTATATTGTCACCGGAGGAGCCGGACTTATCGGCAGTGCGACCGTTTGGAAACTCAACTGCGAGGGCATCACCGATATCCTTGTCGTCGATCACCTCGGCAATACCACAGACAAGTGGAAAAATCTTGCTCCGCTCAAATACAGCGACTACCTCGAGCGTGACGAGTTCTTTTCCAAGCTCGAAGCCGGATTTTTTGACAACGTGAAAATCGAGGGAGTATTCCACCTCGGAGCCTGTTCCGCCACCACCGAGCGCGATGCCACCTATCTTGTCAAAAACAATTTCCGCTGCACCGTCACCCTCGCAGAGTACTGCATTTCACGCAAAATAAGAATGGTATATGCTTCAAGCTGCGCCACTTACGGAGATGGTTCACTCGGTTACCGTGACGACGAAAACGAAATAGACCAATTAAGACCGATGAACATGTACGGTTACAGCAAGCAGATGTTCGACCTCTATGCCCGTCAGAGAGGTTACTTCAAGCACATCACCGGATGCAAGTTCAGCAACATTTACGGTCCCAATGAGCGTCATAAAGGCGAGATGCGCAGCGTGGTAATGCGCTGTTTCGAGCAGATCACTGCCGACGGCAAAATGCGGCTCTTCAAGTCGTACAAAAAGGAGTACGCCGACGGAGAATCCCTGCGCGACTTCCTCTATGTCAAAGATGCTGTGGATATGATACTCTTTCTCTTCCGCCACCCCCGCGGAACCGGACTCTACAACATCGGTTCCGGCAAGGCGGAGACCTGGAACAGTCTCGCCCGGGCAGCCTTTTCCGCCCTCGGCAAACCCTGCAACATCGAGTACATCGATATGCCTGAGCACCTGCGTGACCGCTACCAGTACTACACCTGCGCCGAAATGGGCAAACTGCGTGCGCTCGGTTACGACAGGGAGCCGATGACTCTCGAAGAGGCGGTCAGAGACTATCTTTGCAATTACATGCTTACCGGAAAATATCTTGGCGACGAATGAAGAATTTTTCCGGCAGACCGGGAAATTTCAAGAGAAAGTTTCCTGAAAAAGAGCATCACCGCAGCACCGAAGAGGATATCCTGCGTTTTGCAGCAAATGCAATAAATACCATTGAGAAAAACGGGTGCACCCTCGACGATCTGCTCGACCGTGATGAGTACAAGGAGCTCCGCCGCACGCTTTCGCACCTGCTTCTGAGCTATTTCAAGCACAAAAAAGCAATCGATGCTGCGATAAACACCTTTTGTTCCAAGACTCCCGATGCGGCGACCTTTGCCCTGCTCAAAGCCTCGCTCACACAGGCGATGACCCAGCAGCGTATAGCTCCGCAGGCGGTGGTCAACGTGGCGGTCGAAGTCGCCAAAAAGCGGAAAAATCACGGATTTGTCAACGCCGTCCTGCGCCGTGCGGTGGAAACTTTGCAGAAGTCGGGATTGCCTGAGGACCCTGAAAAAGTGCTCCCCGATGAGCTGTTGAATAAGTGGCAGCAGGAGTTTTCATACGAAGAGACCAAACAGTTGACTGAGGCGTTTCTGAGCACACCGGATTTTACGTTCCGCATGGAAAATCAAGTTGCTCCTGAAAGTTTTGAGTTCAGTTGTGCGTTCACGATAGACGAAAAGTTTCCGTTCGGCATGGCAAAAGCGCACGATGTGTTGGAGTCTGCCGAGTTCAAAAGCGGAAAAATTTACATTCAGGACCCCGCCGCTTCGCTCGCTGTCCACCTTGCTCCCGATGAGAGCTTTGAAAATATCCTCGACCTCTGTTCAGCTCCCGGAGGCAAGTCGCTCATGCTGCTCGAAAAATATCCGGACGTAAAACACTTCATCGCATTCGACCGCAGTCCGAAACGCCACCGGCTCACCGCAAAGAACTTCGAGCTGAGGAACATAAAACACCCTGCGACCTGCGACCGCAAAGCGATAGAAAAAGAGTGGGACCTTATCCTCGTCGATGCTCCCTGCTCGAATACCGGAGTATTCCGCCGTCGTCCGGATGCTCTCTGGAGATTTTCCCGAAACGAACTCGAACAAGCCGCAAAAATCCAAAAAGAGCTGCTCGAATTTGCATCATCCCACCTTGCCGTGAACGGATATATTCTTTACAGCACCTGCAGCATAGAACCCCTTGAGGACGAACAACAGATATCGGACTTCCTCAAAACCCATAAAAATTTCACTTGTATAAAACAAGAAAAACTCCTGCCCCGCATCACCCACGACGGAGCATTCTGCGCAGTTTTAAAAAAGATTTGTTTCTGATATGGTAATGGGAAGCGGGGGGAGCGGG
>JAFVZB010000083.1 GCA_017508385.1 Lentisphaeria bacterium
GCTTCGGGTTGCTGCGCAACTCTACGCCGCGGCAGGCTTCACTTTGGCTACGCCAATTTCCGCTCCGGTCTGCGCCTATGGCTTGCCCGGGCGTAAAAAAGGCAACCAAATTTCTTTGGTTGCCTTTGTGAAGCCTGGTGGGCGTAATAGAACTCGAATCTATGACCTCCACGATGTCAACGTGGCGCTCTAACCAACTGAGCTATACGCCCATTTAATGGGTGATACTTTAACTCACACTTGCGTGCTCGCTTCAGTTATCATGTTACCTAATATACCATCTTACGGTAACTTTTCAAGTCGTTTTTTGAAAAAATTACGCTTTTTTTGCGTTTTTTATCAAAATAATCCGAGTTTATACAAGTTGTTTGCCAACATTACCACTCCTGAGATACCCAGCAAGGCATAAACTCCGTATTTGAAGTTGCGCTCGCTTACCCGGTGGTGAAGATAGTCTCCGAGCAGGATTCCGGCTGCCCAAAATGGCAGACATATCAAAATCAGTTTCCAGAGATGCGGATTGCTCAACTCTCCTTTTACTGCCCAGATCGCCATGCGGCTTGAATTGATGGTGAGCCACAACAAACTCAAAGTTACTCTGAACAGTGATTTATCCGGCAGGGCTTTGGTGGCGTAGATCACGATGAATGGACCGCCGGTTCCGAATGCTCCCTGAATTATTCCTCCGCAGAAGAGAAACAATTTCAGCAGCTTGCTCTTTTTTGCCACTGCCGGAACCGGCATACAGGTGGTGCACTTCATGCCCTGCCAGCCGCTTATACTGACGTAAATCATGAACAAACCAAGTATCGCACACAGGATTTCTGCGGGCAGGGCGTCGAACAGAAACATTCCTATCGGCACTCCCGGAGCACAGTAGAGCAGTATTCTGCCAAGCTCGTTCCACTTGATATGTTTCCACGAGCGAGACACGATGTATATCGGCACCAGCCAACCGAAAAAACAGAGCACCTGAACCGCATCATGCAGTCCGATGGTGAAATTCAGGAACGGCAGGGCGATGACCGTACTTCCGAAGCCGGTCACACCCTCGATAGCATTGGTTATCAGGATGACCGTTCCGGAAAGTACGAGTTTGAGCCAGTCGGACATTGTCAGTTCTCCAGAATGCTCCGTGCCTTTTCAGCAGTATCTTCGCCGCTTGCCGCCGGAGCAAAGAGCAGAGTCATCTTGTATCTGCCTCCGTAAATACGGTACTCCGGTCTGGTCTTGGGACCGCAACTGCCGGTTCCGAGTCCGCACTGGAAGAGGTCGATGTTGAGATAGATGCTCTCGCCTTCCTCAAGGTCGCAGGTGTGACGGGCCTCCCAGAGGTCTGCGGTGCAGTACGGAAGAGCCGAGAAGGTGAACGGTGATTTTGAGGCGATCAAAAGTCCGTTGCCGTCTTTGTTTCTGAGCGAGACAAATTCAACTTGGGTTCTTGCTCCGTTTTCCTGCGGCATGATGTAGGGAACATACATATCCTGCGGAGTTGTTTTGAACAATCCCATTCTGGCGGCGGCACAGCGGTCGGAGTAGTTTTCAAACGGTCCTTTGCCGAAAAACTCAATGTCGGTCAGCTCACGGGGGAGTTCAAGTGAGACTCCGACTCTCGGCAGATTGGCGAATTTTTCAGGAACGACAAAGTAGGCGTTGTACTCGAGGATGCCGTCTTTTCTCATTGAAAACTCCTGAGAGAATTCAAAGTCGTCGTCGGGAATTCCCTTGGCGAGGGCGACGGCGTGGCACTCCGCGGTTGTGCCGCGCAGACCGAAGCGGTCGGGAGTTGTTCTTACTTTGTTGTATCCGGCAGTAAGCCAGTTGTGCAGCGTTTTCCACTCCTGCTCAGGACGCAGTTTGAGTCCATCGTTGTCGGTGGCGGCTCTCCAGAGCTGGAGTCTCGGGCCACGTTTGATGACAGTGTCACCGCAGGCGGTCAGAGTTTTCAAACCATCGGCTCCGATGACCGCTTTCAAGCTGTTATTTTCAAGCACTGCTTCTGAGGCGTTGCCGGTTGCAGTCGATTTTACTTCAGGAAGAGCCGCAACCGGAGCAGTTTTGACCGGAGCAAGCTCGAATGAGTCATGCGCAACTTCAAAACCTGCCGCCGCCCACTTGGTGCCGGCTTTGCTCACCCACGAGAGATTGAGATAAATTGCCGCTCCGGCAGGAGTTGTTCCAAGTTCGATGGGCAATGTGACCATGACTTTGGAGCGGGCTTTACACTCGATGTTGCTGACGAGCCCTGAGCAAACGGTTTTTCCGTCGCACTCACAGTTCCAGCTCAGTTCAAGGTCAGAGAGATCGGTGAAATAGCGGCGGTTGAACACCTCGATGGTGTGGGAGTTTTTGCCGCAGAGTTTCGCCGAAACCGGCTGGGCGAGATACTTGTACTCATAGAGTCCGGGGTGCGGAGTGCGGTCGGGCCAAATCAGGCCGTCGGTACAGAAGTTGATGTCGTTGGGAGTATCTCCGAAATCGCCGCCGTAAGCCCAGTATTTTCTGCCTTTTTTGTCGGTTTGAGCTATTCCGTGGTCGAGCCACTCCCAGATGAAGCCGCCCTGAACTCCGGGCAGGGTATCGAATGCGTGGAAATAATCCGCCAGACTGCCGTTGCTGTTGCCCATGGCGTGGCTGTATTCGCACATGATGAACGGGCGTTCATCGTAAACGTTGCGGCTCCATTCTTCGAGCTTTTCGATTTCAGGATACATCGGCGGAATGAAATCGGTCAACATCGTATTATAGGAGTTTCTGGTCCAATCCTTGCCGTTGATCGCTCCCTCATAGTGCACCAGACGGTTGGAGTCTCTGAATCTGATATAACCTGCCATGGATGCGTGGTTTGCTCCCGCTCCTGACTCGTTGCCGAGACTCCATGCGTAGATGCAGGCGTGGTTTTTGTCGCGCTCGTACATCCTCACTGCACGGTCGAGCATCGGAGTCGAAAATCTCGGGTCGCGGCAGATGTCATTGTACCGGGCATGACTTTCGATGTTCGCCTCGTCGATAACGTAAAGTCCGTACTCATCGCAGAGGTCGTAAAACTCAGGCGCACTCGGATAATGGCTGGTGCGCACGGCGTTGATGTTGAATTGCTTCATCAACTTGATGTCACGCTTCATCATCTCAAAAGGAACAACTTTGCCCTTGTACTCGTGGTGGTCGTGGCGGTTCACTCCGCAGATGCGTACAGCCTGACCGTTGATGAGGAACTGGCGTGATTTTATCTCATATTTCCGGAAACCGATACGGGTTGAAACCGCATCTCTGAATGTTCCGCCATTGCTTTTGTATTCGACCGTCAGAGTGTAGAGATTGGGGGTCTCTGCGCTCCATTTTTGCGGAGACGGTATTTCAACGCGGAGCTTGAACGGAGTGCGTTTTTCATCGCTGAGGGTGAACCACCAGACTTGCTCTTTTCCTGCAAAACGGTACGGGGGAACTGGAGTTCCTTTCCAGACACAAGTTCCGTCCGGAGCATAAAGTTTTGCGGTGACAACCGGAGTTTTTCTGTCGGTTTCCGGCACACTGAGCAACACTTCCAGATCCATTATTCCATTGGTGTAATTTTCATCGAGCGTTGTTGCGCAATCAATATCCATCACCCGGTAACGGGGAACCTGATAAAGATAAACGCTGCGTGAGAGTCCGGGCAGATACCAGTGATCCTGATCTTCGATCCAGGTGGCATCGCTCCACTTGACGACGATGACGGCGAGATGATTGGTTCCGTTTTTGACCAGATTTGTCACATCAAATTCAGTTGAGCCGCGTGAGTCTTTGGAGCATCCGGCAAACTTGCCGTTGAGATAAACAGCGAAAAAGCTCTCGGCTCCGTCGAAGTGGAGTATTGCGCTTTCAGCTTTTGTCCCTCTTTTGTATTCAAATGTGCGACGGTAAATTCCGGTCGGATTATGTTCAGGAACATCCGGGATGGGAGCTTTGAACGGCATATCCACATTGGTGTAGTGCGGCGGATCAGCCTTTTCGTGCATACTCCATGAGTCAGGAACTTCAACATCTTCCCAATCTGACACATCGTATTTCGGGCTTACGATATTGCTGCTGAGTTTTTCCGGAGCATCGGTAAAGGAAAATTTCCACACTCCATCGAGCGGAGTTGTGCATTTTGAAAACTCTTTTTTGACCTGTTTTGAAGCCTGTTCGCTCTCAAAGTGATAAAATGTTGCAGCGGTCGGCAGACGGCGCATTCCCAGCATCTCGGGACTGGTGACCATTTCTCTTGATATAAGCATGGTTGATTTCTCCCTTTTTGATCAAATCAGTTGTTTTTTTATAATGTAGCTTGATAAAACAAATTTGCAAGTGGAGAACTGAGGTAAAGCCGCATTGCGCAGGCAAATTTCGTGTTTGAGGATAAATTCACTTGATATTGTCTGTTTCTGCAATATATTACATAAGATACAATAGTATTGAGAAAGAGATCAAAAATGTCATTGATAAACGATTATTTGCAACAGGTATCCGGCGTTTTGCAGAAAATAAGTGCCGGAAGCAGTTCACTCGAAGAGGCGGCAGGATTGATTGCCGACGCATATATTGCGGGCAACAACATCTATGTGTTCGGCTGTACCCACTCCGCAATACTTGCTGAGGATGTTTTCTACCGTGCGGGAGCTCCTGCATTCTGGCGTCCGCTCTGGGGGCCCGGAATGAGCATCACCACCACTCCGGGATTTCTCACCAGTGCGGTCGAGCACAATGAGGAAATCGGTAAAGCAGTTATCAGCTGTTCCCGGGTGAAAAAGGATGATGTGCTGGTGGTGATATCCACTTCCGGTAAAAACGCCGCTCCCGTTGCAGTAGCTGAGGAGGCGGCAAAGCGGGGAGCAAAACTTGTTATCATCACCTCATCAAACTACCGTGAGCAGAAAGGCAATCACAGTTCCATTGCCAACTTGTGGCACTTTACAGAAAATGCAGTGATCATCGACAACTGCGTTCCCTGTGGAGATGCGTCGATAGTTGCGGCTGAAAAGTATCCGATGGGACCCGTTTCAACTATTGCCGGTTCATTTATCATGCACACTATATCGGCTCTTGCAATAGAAAAAATTACCGCAACCGGCATGACTGCTCCGGTGTTTCTGAGTTCAAATGCTCCCGGAGGAGCCGAACACAACGGCAAGTTGCTCGATGACCCCGAAATGCAGGAAGCCTACCTTCTGCCGTAAAATTTGAGAAGAAAACAATGAACATAATTGCCATAGATATCGGTACCAGCCGCATAAAGGCAGCCCTCTTCGATGAGTCAGGAGCAATGAGTTGTCTTGACAGCTGCCGTCTTGACCGTGCATCATCTCCGGTGACTCAGAACGCAGAGGAGTGGTTCTGTGTCACATCTTCGTTGTTGCGCAAGATAACCCGACAGTATGGCAGTCGTGTCGATGCAGTTGTTCTCACCGGAAATATGCACGCCCTGCTGGGCATTGATTCCGATGGTGCTCCTGTCGCTGATGCCGTTTTGTGGAGCGACAACTCGGCTGCGGCTGAGTCTGACAGTTTGAATAAACTCTGCGGAAAAGAGTTGATAACTCTCTGCGGCAATGCCTCGACTCCGGTGTTCACTCTGCCAAAAATCATGCGTATGAAGCGGGTTTTTCCTGAGCTGTACGCCAAAAGTGAAACTTTCATGCAGAGCAAAGACTACATCGCTTTCCGTCTTACCGGAAAACGTATCACCGATCCCACCGATGCTTCGGGGGTGCTCGGAATGGATTTGAAGAGTTTTCAGTGGAAAAAAGAGCTTTTTGAAGAGTTGGAAATAGATATCAATAAACTTCCTGAAATCGTTCCCTCCGCATCGGTATGCGGATATGTTACTGCACAGGCGGCGGAATTTACCGGAGTTCCGGCAGGGACTCCCGTTGTGACGGGAACTGGAGATCTCTCAAGCGCAGCTGTCGGCAGCGGAGTAAATGACGATACGATATCCCTTACCCTCGGCACTGCAGGTCAGCTTCTCGTTACCGGAAAGCGCGGCAATTCCGCTTCACTTGCCGGTAAACTTTTCGTCTTCGCCCACGCCGATTCCGAAAGGGAACTTTACCTCGGTTCTGTTCCTGCCGGAGGATTCTCTTATGAATGGTTTTCAAAAATGCACAATATCTCCATGCCGGAGTTTTTCAAACTGGCTGAAAGTGTTCCGTTGAAAGAAGATCTGCCGGTATTCATGCCGTACATACTCGGCAGGGGCGCACCGTATATGCAATACACTCCGTCAGGAGCGTGGTTCCGACTCAATGCCTCGCACACGCCTGGTGATATGTGCCGCGGAGCAGTGTTTGGTGCGCTTTCACCCCTGCGGCAGTGTGCAGATTTGCTCGAAGAGCTTGCCGGAAGCCGTAAAAACATCGTTTTGCAAGCACTCGCCTGCCGTGAAAAACCGGTGAGAGAAACAGTTTGTGCTTTGTTCACGCAGGAAAAATTCATACCCGAAAACTCAGAAGCATCTCTGCTCGGAGCTGCCATTGTCGGAGCAACTGCAATGCAGTGTTATTCCGACATAAACGCTGCTTCTCAAAAGATGATAACGAATACTCCGCTGAACACAAAAACGCAAGAGACAGCTCAAAAACTCTTTTCCGAGTTTATGAAATACGCAGATTTCATGCAAAGTTTGTAAAGAAGAACAACTTTTTCCGACAGGTGTTTTTTTGAATCTCTCTTTTACCAGATTGCAGAGTTGCTTTCAAGAAACTCTTCCAACTCGCTGTCGAGATCGTAAAAGAAGTCGAATCCGGTGAGTTCTTCCACCTTATCCACAGAAACTGCGAAGCTGGCTATTCTGCGTTTGCTTGTCTTATTCGGTACTATGAATGCGATCATTTTCATCGGAGCAGTTGTGTCAAGGACGATTTTGAAAAATGCCTCAGGTACCGGAATTTTTGCTTTACCCATCAGTTTCGGTTTTGCCGGGAATATCGGTCCTGTAATGACGATAAGAGTCTCTTCCTGCAACGCCCACTGGCGCACTTGATTTTCGATGCGTTTCCAGATTCCCCGGTTGCATCCCGGGATTTGAGGTGAGATGTTGGTCATGAAAAAAGAGTTTCTCATAGTTTCCCATGAGTAGGTCATGTCGGCAGCCGGAGCAAGATGGCCTTTGTCATATCCGCTCCGGTTGTAATCTTTGGGTCGGATCGGTTTGACTTTTACAAGCGGATCAACCATGAATTTATCACGTCTGCGCACCTGTTTCGATCTCAGGTTATTCGCATTGAGCTGATACGCAACCCACAGCGCCTGTCTGTATTTATGACTGTATCCGATAACCAGATTTTTGCGGCTGATAAGTTGATCTGTTTGGCATGGAATCCCCAAAAAGTCAACTGCTTTTGCCGTCAATATCAGCAAAAGCAGAAAAACAGTTGCTAACTTTTTAAGGAGTCCTGTCATCTTTTTTTCATTGATTTTTATACAAAAAGCTTTGTTTCCGATATGGGGAGATGATGCGGGGAAAGCGTGAAAACTTCTTTTCACGAGAAAAGAAGTTTTCCCTCTCTCCCCGCGCCCCTCTCTCCCTTTCAAGATATTATGAGAGACACAAGAGGTCTCTCGTTTTTTATGTCTAAAAATAAAAAGTGGTTTGCCTCTTGATAAAAATGGATTTATGTTAAATCCGA
>JAFVZB010000084.1 GCA_017508385.1 Lentisphaeria bacterium
AGAATTTTTCCCGCTCCCCCCGCGCCCCCCTCACCCTTTCAAGAAAAGCGGGATACTTTTATGCTTTGTTTTTGAGTATGGGTATGTTGCACGCTGTTGTTTGCGCCGACTTGTCGCGGCGTAGTGAAACGAAGCCGGACGCCGGAAATTTTTCTTCACAACAATACATTTACACAGAGCCTAAACTTAACCGTTTTTTTACTTATTTGAACATTGCTTTTATATATTCACGAGTGTATATTATAGCAGTGCCGGGGGATTACTGTTTTTTTGCCGCCCCACGCAGAGGCACTACCCGGATAAAAGGAATGTTTTATGAAGAAAAGAAATCTGCCTGTGCGGCTTCTGCCGCTCCTCGCTGTTGCCATTGTGACCATGATATCCGGTTGCGATAAGGCAAGTCGTCCAAAAGTTGCAAAGCTCATCGTTACATCCGGCGCAAATCAGTGTACTCTGCCGGAAAGCGATTACAAAAAAGCCGTCATGATCCGGGCTGAGGATGCCAAGGGGTATCCGGTCGGCGGAGTAAAACTTGATATCTCCTGCAAAAAGGGCAGTGAACTTGCCTTTGACAAAGATAAACTGGTCACCGACCCGGGCGGAACTGCCATACTCAAAGTGAAGTCCGGCAAGATCACCGGAGACAACTATCTGGTGATTTCAACCGCCGACCAATCCGCAAAGCCGATTGAAGCAAGGCTGGTCAACGGTATAGCCATCTCAGGCAGTGACCAGGAAGGTCTTGCCGGAAGGCTCCTCAAAGAGCCGCTCACGGTCAAAATCGTTGACGGCAACGGAGTGCCCCGTAAGGATGTCGCCGTTTATGTCAAGGGAAATTCCGGAGCAAAACCCGCCAGAGAGAGTCTTAAAACCGATTCCGACGGAGTCGCCTCGACCGAAATCAAGCTCCCCGACACCACCGGAACCAGCATTTTGAACATCGAGATACTCTCAGGTACCGACAACCCGGTGCGCACCATCGAATCCCGCGCGCTCTCCATCAATGTCGGCTCTCTGCTCATAAGCATCTTCGGAGGTCTGGCTATCTTCATCCTCGGAATGAAGATGCTCGACAACGGTCTCACCAAAATCGCCGGTGAAAAACTCAAGAGCATCCTGCGTTTCTGCGTCAAAAACAAATTTGTCGCCCTCATCGCCGGAATGTTCGTCACCGCAGCCATCCAGAGCAGCAGCGCAACCACCGTCATGGTCATCGGTTTCGTCAACGCTGGTCTGATGACCCTCGCCCAATCCATCGGAGTCATCTTCGGTGCCAACATCGGTACCACCATCACCGCTCAGATGGTCTCATTCAAGCTCGACAGTCTCGCCATGCCCGCCGTTATCGCCGGTGTGCTGATGCTGTTCCTGCCGTGGAAGAAACTCGGCGGCTGGGCTGATGCCATACTCGGTTTCGGTTTCCTCTTCTACGGCATGGGAATGATGAGCAGTGACCTCAAATCCATCGGCAGTTTCCCGACTTTCATCAACTTTTTCCAGACTTTTGACTGTGCTCCCGTCAACGGATTGATGCCCATTCTGCCGCTTATCGGAACCATCATCATAGGCATCATCGCTACTGTCGTTGTCCAGAGTTCCAGTGCGGTGACCGGTATCGTCATCGCTCTCGGAGCGGGCGGACTCATCAACCTTTACACCGCTGTCGCCCTGATTTTCGGCTCCAACATCGGAACCACCATCACCGCACAGCTCGCCGCCATCCCCGGAAACAAAATCGCCAAGCAGACCGCTCTTGCCCACACGCTCTTCAACGTGCTGGGTGTGGCGATCGTTACTGCAACATTCTGGATTCCGTGGGGAGACACCGGTATTCCGATATTCTTCTACGCCGTCAACTCGCTTACCGACGGCAATGCTTTCGCCGAAGTTCCGCAGAACCTGCCCCGCCACATCGCAAATGCTCACACACTCTTCAACATCGTGACTGCGGTCATACTCTTCCCCCTCATCAACGTGCTGGCTGTGATATGTGCCAAGGCAATTCCGGTGGGAGAGGATAAAGTGCGGTTCAGTTTCCTTGAGCCTCTGTTGCTGGAAACTCCCGGACTCGCTCTCGACCAGACCGTTATCGCTCTCGGAAAGATGATGAAAAAATCATGGAAGATGATCGACAGTGCGGTGAACGACTGTTTTATTCCGCTTGATGTCAACTCGAAAACCACCGAAAAGATACGCAAGCGTGAGCAGAACATCGACCGTTACCAGTACGAGATCATGCAGTATCTCTCAAAAGTCATGCGCCACAACATTTCGACCCGTCAGAGTGACAGGATACCTCCTTTGATGCACTGCACCAACGATGCCGAGCGTATCGGAGACCGTGCCGAAAACATCATCCGCATCGCCGAGCGCATGAAAGAGACCAACCGCAAACTCAGCAACGACGGAGTCAAGGAACTCAATCAGATATTCGGTATCCTCAAAGACCAGGCAAAGTACACGCTCAACACCCTTGAGCTGCCCCGCACCATGACTATCGAGATGGTCAATGAGTCCGAGAAAACCGTCGTCCGCATGGCGGCGAACTTTGAGGATGCACACATATCCCGTGTCCGTGACGGCAAGTGCGACGCCGAGACCGGAATCCTCTACGTCGAGCTGCTCTCTGAGCTGGTCGCCGTTTCCCGTCACCTCAGTAACGTCGCAGAACGCAGTATTCTCATCAGGGAGCGCAAGTAATATATGAAAAACTTTCTGTCAATCGTCATCTCAGTTGTAACGGTTTTCTGCTGTGCGGCAGAAAATATCGAAGGACTCAACGGAGTCTTTCCTGAACACATCAAGTGCATTGCAGTTTTGACTCCGGCAAGTGCTCCGAACCCCAAGTCCGTGCGCAAAGCCATTGCCATGATGGAAAAGGCCGGTCTCAAGGTCAAAGTGATGCCCAACACCTTTGTCAGGAACGGCAATAAAGGTCCGACCGTCGAGCAGCGCATGGCTGACTGGAACATGGCTGTCAACGACCCCGAAGTGGATATGATAATCCCCACCCGGGGCGGTAAAGGAGCCCAGGATCTGGTCGGATTGATCGATTGGCAGAAAGTAAAAGAGCGCAACCTCTATCTGATGGGTTTCAGCAACATCACCTACATCACAAGCGCAATGGAGTTCCACAAGGCAGGACGTCCCATTGCCGGTCCCAACGTGGGCAGACTTGCCTCCGCAACGCAGGGTGCAAAAAAACACCTGAAAGCGGTGCTGGCAAAGAAAGATATCCCGCCATTCAAACTCACCGCTCTGAGAAAAGGTGACGCCTCGGGCAGGATATATGCCGGACACCTCGGTATGCTTCAGGGAAATCACGCCAGCAAATTCAAGGTCGTTCCCGACAACAGAGTTGTCTTTATCGAGTGCGTCAACCGTGACACCGCAACTTACGACAAACTGTTCGGGAAGCTCCTGAAAAAAGGATATTTCGACAAAGTCAAAGCGGTGGTGTTCTGCCACTTCAATGGGATGAAAGATCCGCAGAACATGGATGCCCTGCTCGAAAAGTGGGCTTCACAGCTCAAGTGCCCGGTTTACAAGGGTTATCCCTACGGACACAAAAACGACAACTACGCCCTCGACTTCAGCATAACTGCAAATATCAAGGATGATACTCTCTATTTTGAGTGCGGAAAGTAAATAATGGCTTCCAAACACCACATGGATATGTGCAACGGACCGCTGTTCCGTAAGATAATCCTGTTTGCACTTCCTCTTATCGCAACGGCTGCGCTGCAGCAGCTGTTTTCCGCCGCCGACATGGTTATCGTGGGAAGGTTCGGTTCGGATGCCGATATGGCTGCCGTCGGTTCGTGTCTGCCGGTGTGCGGACTTATCGTCAATATCTTTTTCGGAATTTCCATCGGTGCCGGTGTCATCTGCGCCAACGGTATCGGCGCAAAAGATAAACTCCGTACCAGCCGCTCGATCCACACGGCGATGATGTTTGCCGGAATAGGCGGCATCACGCTCATGGTCATAGGTCTGATTTCCGCAAAACCGGTGCTGATCATGATGAATACTCCTGACAACGTGCTGGATAAAGCCGTCTGGTACATGGTCATCTACTGTCTCGGACTGCCCACGCTCTCGCTCTACGCCTACGGAGCAACTCTGCTGCGCACGATGGGCGATACCAAAAGACCGCTCTACTATCTGATATTTTCCGGAATAGTCAACATCATCGCAAACTACATACTGGTGGTCTTTTTTTCGATGGGAGCCGCCGGAGTTTCGCTTGCGACCGCACTCTCTTTCGCCCTCTCGGCGGTACTGGTCATCAGAGCGATGAGCGGTATGCCCGGAGCAATGAAGTTCAAAAGAACTCTGCTCAAAATCGACTGGAAAATTTTCCGTGAGATGCTCCGCATCGGCTTGCCCGCCGGAATCCACGGCTGTCTCTTTGCCATTTCCAATGTGGTCATCCAGGGAGCGATCAACTCCTTCGGCAGCACTGCCATGGCAGGAAGTGCCGCCGCTCTCAACATCGAGACCATCATCTACGCCGGAAGTTTCTCTTTCAATCAGGCCGCAACCAGTTTCGCAGGTCAGAATATGGGGGCAAAAAAATACGACCGGGTCAAGAGGAGTGCCGTTTACTGCATCATCACCTCAGGAGTTCTGGTCGGTGCCGCCGGAGCGGTCTGCACCATTTTCGGCAGACAGCTGCTCTCTATCTACAACCCAAACCCGGAAATCATCAGCAAGGGCATGGAGCGGGCGATCGCAGTGTTCCTCAGCTACGGTCTCTGCGCCATCATGGACAGCATCTCAGGCACGCTGAGGGGAATGGGCAAATCATTCGATCCGATGCTGCTTTCGATTTTCGGAGTCTGCTTCGTGCGTATCGTCTGGGTGTGGAGCATATTCCGGCTGCACAAAACTCTTTCAATGCTGATGCTCTCTTATCCGGTCTCTTACGCCGTTACCATCGTTCTCACCGGCTGGATGCTCAAAAAAGAGCTGGCAAAATATCTGGAACATAAAAACTCCGGATACAGCACCGTGGCAAAAGTGTAAAAATATGACGATGATAAAGAAACACAAACGGCTCTTTCTGCTCTTGCTCATGCTGATCGTTGCGGCGGCAGGATACCGGTTATTCAAAGCTCCGACCGAAGAGGAAAAGATAGAGAAAACTCTGCGGGAAATGGCAACTCTTGCCGACAAACCCGAAGAAATCTCTCCGGCGGAGTTTGCCGTCAAGCTGAAAACTTTGCAGCGGGTCTTTGCTGAAAACGTCACCATTGAGTTCGGAGCACACAGATTTTCCGATATCCGCTCCCGCCGTTCACTCGAGCCGCTTCTGATAAATTTCCGCAAACACTTTGCCAAAGCCGGTTGCTCCATAAGTGATATTGAAATAAACATCACAAATGAGCGTGCCAGCGTCGTTTTCGCCTGCCGCTTCATTGGCAGACCCAAGCAGGGAGCTGCGGTCGATGAGATACGGGATGTCACTTGCCAGCTTGTAAAACTTGAAAACAAATGGTATATTGAAAGAGTGAGCATCAACGATATACTTGAAAGGTAAAATTTTATCATGCCAAGGCAGAAGATCACCGGGGGAAGAAAGATTTTTTTCGCAGGAGAGTGCGTGACTTTTGAACTCTCAGGTATCCCCGGTATTTCAGGAAAGGGAGTGCTGCGCACCAACATCGGCAACGCCGCAATAACCCGCAAAGAGATTTGCGAAAGCGCATTCGACGGCAAACCCGCTCCCGGACTCGACTGGCACGATTTTGAGATGGATTTCAACGGTAACGGCTGCTTTTCTCTTACTCTTCCGCTGCTCGAAGTCGGCGTTTTCGAGGCAAAATGCTGTTTTATTCCCGATGACGGAGCTCCGATAATCTGGGCTCAGGGAGCGAACTTTGAAATCAAGGTCGAAAGCAGTGCCGCAAGTGCAGGAAACACCATCTACTGCGCCTTTGTACGACAGTTCGGCAAGGCAACACTCTACGCTGAGCACTCAAGTGCACTGCCGGATGAGATTGCCCGTCTCGACCGGGAAAATTATACCGTGATACCCCCGTCGGGAACATTCCGTGATGTGATAAAACAGCTCGACCACATCTTCGGCACTCTGCGCTGCCGCATACTCCAGCTGCTGCCGGTGCATCCGGTTCCGGCGCAGTACGGCAGGATGGGCAGATACGGCAGTCCGTTTGCCGCACTCGACTACTTCAACGTTGACCCGGCACTGGCGGAGTTTGACACCAAAGCCACTCCGCTCGAGCAGTTCGGTGAACTCATCGATGCCGTCCACGCCCGCAACGGCAGGATCTTTATGGATATGCCCGTCAACCACACCGGCTGGGCATCACGCACTCAAATCGAACACCCTGAGTATTTTGTGCGCAAGAGTGACGGGGAGTTTGAGAGTCCGGGAGCATGGGGTATCGTCTGGGCTGACCTCTGCCGCCTTGATTACAGCAAAAAAGAGGTCACTGAGCTCATGGCTGAGGTGTTTCTCTTCTGGTGCCGCCGGGGCATCGACGGTTTCAGATGCGATGCCGGGTACATGGTTCCTGCCGAGGCGTGGAGCGTTATAAGTTCCAAAGTGCGCAGTCAGTATCCCGACACCGTCTTTCTGCTCGAGGGTCTGGGCGGTCCGATCGCCGTGCAGGACGATCTGCTGCGCCGCCGCAACCTCGACTGGGCGTACAGCGAACTCTTCCAGAACTACGACCGTGACAGTATCTGCCGCTATCTGCCGACCATGCTTGCGACTGCCAGAGAGGCAGGCAGTATGATATCCTTTGCCGAGACCCACGACAACAACCGTCTGGCGGCTTCGGGAAAGGTGTTTGCCCGATTGCGTTTTCTGGTCAACGCCCTGCTCTCAGGAGGAGGCTTCGGCTTCGCCAACGGTGCGGAGTTTTTCGCCGCCGAAAAGATAGATGTCCACGGATGCGGAGCTCTCAACTTCGGAGCGGCTGACAATCTCTGTGAGCTGGTGAAAAAACTTGACCTGCTGCTTTCAGACCATCCTGCGTTCTTCCCCGAGAGCCGCGTTTCGCTCATCCAGCAGGGGCCGGGCAATGTGATCGCGGCTCTGCGTTCCGCCTCAGACGGAACAAATCAGGTACTTATCCTGCTCAATCTCGACACCTGCAACGCAGGAACAGTGCGCTTCAACGGCAAAGGCATTGCTCTCTCGGGCAGGGATGTTTTGAGCGGCAAAAATTACGTTTTCCAGAGCAGCGGAACCGAGTACGCCTGCGACCTTGCTCCGGGCGACGGAGTGTGTATCGTGTTTGACGATTACACCATCAATACCCAAGCTCCGACCGAGCCTGAGCGGGTGCTTTCTCTGCGTGCCGATGCCATGGCGAAAAGGGCGGCTCTCAAGTACAACAAACTTGAAGAGTGTGTGGAGTTTTCAGGTCAAGATATGGTTGCCGACCCCATCGGATTCATCCGCAAAATATCCCGCCGCAGGATTCCTCCGGTCACGGAGTTTTCCTGCGACCTCGGAGATGCTTCACGTCAGGTGGTCTCGACCAATGATGATATTCTGATGATATCCGACAGTGTACCGTTCCGCTGTACGGTGAATTTCGGAGATACTCCGCTCTTTGCCGCCAAATCGCTCCGCAGTGCCGATGGCAGATACTTCATCATTGCCGATACCGGAAAGAACGACTCAAGTGAATTGCAGTATCTCAAACTCAACGTGACCCGTTTTGCCGACGGAGCAAAGCCTCAGCGCATTCAGGGAACAGTTTGCCGCACTCCCGAGTCATCCGAAACGGCGATACGCTTTGCTTTCAACTCACATCAGGAAATGGATGGTCTCTACGCTTTCGGAACCGGCTCAAACGGCTCGTACACCCTTATCCCGGCGAAGCTCGGATATGTCAGCAGCAAATACGATGCCATCCTCGCAGCCAACTGCGATGACACCTATCCGGTCGATCGTCAGGTGATGTTTTCAGGCATCAGGGCGTGGCTGGTCGCCAACGACTACTCTCAGGAGATAAATTTCAGCAAGATGCTCTCGTTTTCAGCCAACACCTCCAACAAAGCCAGGTGGGTTTTCGACCTGCCCGTGGGTCAGGGAAAACGCAGCACCATCACCCTCACGCTCGAGCACGCCGCCAACGGCAACGCCGTGAAACTGCTCTGGGAGCGTGCCGACGACAACACCACAGGAGCACGGCTCATCGTGCGCTGTTTCGTTTCCGACCGCTGCAACCATCACCTCACCCGTGCCTGCGACGGCCCTGAGGAGGCGTTCAAAAACAACTGTTTCCCGCTCGACAACGGATTCATCTTTTCTCCGTACGGCAGAAAACTTGAGATAAACTGCAACAGCGGCAGATATTTCCACGAGCCCGAGTGGCACTACATGTGGCACCTGCCTTTTGAGGAGTATTACGGTCAGGAGTGCAAAACCGACCGTTTCAGTCCGGGATATTTTGAGATACCCTTTGACTCCGGCAGCTCTGCGGAGCTCACCGCCACCGTGGGCGACTGCGTTCCCGTCTGGAAAAACGCAAAGATAAAAGAGAGATGCCGTGTTGAAGAGTTCATCCACGACACTTTGAGCCGTTTTGTGGTCAAGCGTGACAAGCTCAACACGGTCATAGCCGGATATCCGTGGTTCCTCGACTGGGGAAGGGATACTCTCATCGTCATAAGAGGTCTGGTGAAAGACCCGGAATTCAGAAACGATGCCAGACGCATTTTGCAGGCGTTCGCTACCTTTGAGCGCAACGGAACCATTCCCAACGTAATATCCGGAGCGGCAGAGGCGAACCGTGATACCAGCGATGCTCCGCTCTACCTCATCGTTGCCGTCAGGGACTACATCGCTTCGACCCGTGACAACTCGATACTCAAAATCAAGTGCGGCAGCCGCACCATGCAGCAGGTTCTTGACTCGATTGCCGACAACTACATCAAAGGCACTGAGAACGGCATAAAGATGGATGAGGTATCCAAACTCATATACAGTCCGTCGCACTTCACATGGATGGATACCAATTATCCGGCGGGAACTCCGAGAAAGGGTTATCCCATCGAGATACAGAGCCTCTGGTATGCGGCGTTGAAGTTCCTCAAACGTGACCGGCTGGCAAGTGAGGTGAAAAACAGCATATCCCACTTGTTTTTCACCAAAGGCGGATGCTCGGATTGTCTCCACTGCGACCAAATGGTTCCGGCGCACGAAGCCGTTGCCGACGACCATGTGAGGTGCAATCAGCTCTTCGCCGTCACTCTCGGAGCAGTCACCGATGAAGAAAAGTGTCTGAAAATCATTGCCGACACCTCACGGCTCATCGTTCCGGGAGCGATACGCACGCTCGACAACAAAAAGGTATCCCACCTGCTGCCCGTGTGGCACAACGGAGCTCTGCTCAACGACCCAGCTAATCCGTATTGGGGAAAATACTGCGGTCCTGAAGATACCGCAAGAAAGGCGGCTTACCACAACGGAACCGCCTGGGGCTGGCCCTTCCCCTCGTACTGCGAAGCTCTCTACAACTTCGGCAAAGAGGAGGAAAAAGAGCGGGCACTTGCCATTCTGCTCTCGGTGAAAAAGTATTTTGAGTCAGGCATTCCGGGGCAGCTTCCTGAAGTTGCCGACGGCGATTTGCCCCATCTCCCCGGCGGCTGTGCCGCTCAGGCGTGGAGCGCATCGGAGTTTTACCGTGTTTACAAATTGCTTACATCTGACTGACCTCTGGCTCGCCGACGGCAGCGGTTCGCCGCTTGTCAAAAGCGAAATACTCATTGAAAACGGCATCATCAAAGCCGTCGGAGCTGACGATATCGGCGCAGGAGCGGGCAAAAAAATAAGCTGCCGCAACGCAATAGCCGCTCCCGGTTTTATTGATGTGCACGGACACTCTGACATCTCAAGTATGGCAGATCAAAACTCCCTCTTTGCCCGTTCATCACAGGGAGTGACCTGCGAAATCGCCGGAAACTGCGGCTTGTCGGCTTTCCCCGTAACTGAATCGAACCGTGAACACCTCGAAAAGCTCTACCAAAAATACCACGTTCCTTTTGAGTGGAGCGATTGCGCAGGCTTGCGCTGCTCCGCCAAAAACTCCGTCTGCGACCTCGAATATCTGGTCGGACACAACACTTTGCGTGCCTCGGTCTGCGGATATGAAAAGTGCGAACCCGCCCCGGAACAGATCGCACAGATGTGTTCAAAGCTCGAAGAGATGTTCCGTCAGGGAGCACTTGGATTATCGCTCGGATTGCTTTACGTTCCCGGCAAATTTGCCCAACCCGATGAGCTGCAAAGTCTCTTCAGAACCGCGGCAAAGCATGATAAAATCGTCACCTGCCACCTGAGAAGCGAGGGAAAAAAATTGCTTGAGTCTCTGGAAGAGATGATTTTGCTTGCGTTGCAAGTCAACTTGAAAAGACTCCATATCAGCCACTTCAAAACCGCAGGAAAAGATAATTTCAGCAAGCTCGATTCCGCCTTTGAGCTCATGGAGTACGCAAGAAGCAGAGGTGTAAAGATAACTTTCGACCGCTATCCCTACACCCGAAGCATGACCCAGCTCTCTCTGGTACTGCCCGATGAGTGGAGCGATATCGACGATGTCACCATAACCGGAAAGCTGCAGGATAACGAGACCTGCCGCAAAGTCACAGCAGAGCTTGCCGCACTCAGAGATGATAATTACTGGAAAAGCGTGATACTGGTGAACTCCACGCTTGGAAAATACCGCCGCTTCCACGGCTGTACCCTCGACAAGCTCGGCGATGTTCCTGCTGAGTGCGTGGTGGAAATACTGCGCCATAACTCTCCCGGAGCGACAGCGGCGTTTTCCGGAATGAGCAAAGAAAATATGATAAAAATAATCAGCTCCGACTTCTGCATGGCAGGCAGTGACGGAACGGCACTTCCTCCGGACGGCTCTCTGGGGATCGACCATCCCCGCAGTTACGGAGCGGTCGCCCGTTTCATCCGCCTGCTTCTGGATAACGGTACGGCAATAGAAAAAGCCGTGCGCAAGTGCACCGGATTTGCCGCCGACACATTCCAACTCAACGGCAGAGGATATATCCGCAAAGATGCTCCCGCCGACATCGTCATCTTCGACCCCGACTCCATCGACGGCAAAAGCACATTTTCCGACCCGTGCTCTCCGGCAGAGGGCATCATAAACGTTTGGAAAAACGGTATCGATACGCTCCTCAAATAACTTGCAAAAACAGCTTTCAGGAGCTATATTAAAACACCTTTTGCAAACAACTGACAAGGAGTAAAAATATGATTACCATCAAGACATCTCTCGGCAACATTACTGTTGAACTTTTTGAAAAAGAGTCTCCCATCACCACCGCCAACTTTCTTGAATATATCCGCTCGGGATTTTATAACAACACCATCTTCCACCGTGTGATTCCCGGCTTCATGGTTCAGGGCGGAGGTTTCGATACCGATTTTGTTCAGAAACCCGCCAATAAACCGATCAAAAACGAGGCTGCCAATCAGCTTTCCAACAAGCGCGGAACTCTCGCCATGGCACGCACCCAGGTGGTCGATTCCGCGACCTGCCAGTTCTTCATCAACCTCGTGGATAACGATTTCCTCGACTTCAAAGCTCCGATTCAGCAATACTACGGCTACTGCGTTTTCGGCAAGGTCACAGAAGGCATGGATGTGGTCGATAAAATCGCTCAAGTCAAGACCGGCAGCCGGGGAATGCACCGTGATGTTCCCGAAGAGAACGTGGTCATCCTCGAGGTCACCGAAGAGTAAAACAGGGGAGATTTGTTGAAATGCTGTTGTTTCTTCTCGGACTTGCCATCCTTATCGCCGGATATTTCACCTACGGCAGACTGGTGGAAAAAATCCTCGCCCCCGATGACCGCACAACTCCCGCTGTCGCTCTTGAAGACGGAGTCGATTATGTGGTCATGCCCAAGTGGAAAAATATGCTCATCCAGCTTCTGAACATCGCCGGAATCGGTCCCGTTATCGGAGTTATCCTCGGCATCAGGTTCGGAGTCATCGCCTTTCTGATAATCCCCGTCGGCAACATCATCGGCGGAGCGGTCCACGATTTTGTTTCAGGTATGATGTCGCTGCGCCACAACGGAGCAAATCTGCCCGAACTCATCCGCATATATCTCGGCAAAAAGTTCTATGTATGCTTTTCCATCTTCATGTCTCTGGTGCTGATGCTGGTGGTGGCAGTGTTCATCAACGTTCCGGCAAAGCTCATTTCCGGGCTCGCCGACAAAGAGAATATCTTTCTCTGGGTCGTGGCGGCGATTTTTCTCTATTACATTATCGCAACGCTCTTCCCCATCGACGAGATCATCGGCAGATTTTATCCCATCTTCGGAGGTCTCCTGCTTATCGGAACTTTCGCCATCTTCGGCAAACTCATGTTTGAGGCGGTACAGGAGCCAGCCATCCTGAGCGAATCCACGCTCTTTGCCGCCGCAAAATTCACCTCAGCCGGCAATATGCCGCTGCTGCCGATGCTCTTTGTGACCATTGCCTGCGGTATCCTCTCAGGATTCCACGCCACCCAGAGTCCGCTCATCGCCCGCACCATGAAGAGCGAGCGTGAGGCGAAAGCCACTTTCTACGGCATGATGGTGCTCGAGGGCGTCATCGCCATGGTCTGGGCAGCGGCAGCTCTGGCGATCTACAACAGCAATATTCTGCTGATGAAGGTCAACCCCAACACCGTGCTCTCAAAAATCACCGAACACTTCCTCGGTTCTGGAATGGGTACTGTCACCATTTTGTCAGTGGTCATCCTCGCCATCACCAGCGGAGACACCGCCATGCGCAGTCTGCGTCTGAGTCTGGCTGAAATCTTCAAAGTTCCGCAGACCAAAGCGGTCACCAGAATCATCTTCTGTCTGCCGCTGGTGGCGATCATCACCGGTTTGCTGATATGGTCAAATCAGGATGCCAAGAGCTTCGGTATCCTCTGGAACTACTTCGCCTGGGGCAATCAGGTGCTCGGAGCCGTCACGCTCACCGCCGCAACCGTCTATCTGGCAAAAGGCAACAAGTGCTTCCTGATAACCATGATCCCCGGCATGTTCATCACCTTTGTGGTCACCACCTACATTTTGTGGATATCTCCCGCCCACGGAGGTCCGGTCGGATGCGGTCTTGACTTGCAGGTATCCTACATCATTGCGCTCGTGGTATCAAGTGCCGTTTCAGGATACGCCATCTGGAAATCCCGGAAGGAGTCATAACTATGGATCTCAAAGTACGCCGCAGCACCCTCTCGGGCTCGATTGCGGTATCCGGCAGTAAATCCCACACCATCAGGGCGGTCATCTGCGCTCTGGCGGCTGAGGGAAAAAGCATCGTGAGAGATCCGCTCGAGTCAGCCGATACCAGAGCAACACTCGAGGCGGCAAAGAGTTTCGGAGCAAAAGTCACCGAAAAGCCCGGTATCTGGGAAATCGAAGGTCCGGGCGGCAAACTCAAAAATCCCGGCAAAGTCATCGACATGATGAACTCCGGAACCGGACTGCGTCTGATGACCGGTCTCGCCGCTTTGCAGGATTTCCCCGTCACTTTCGACGGCGATGAGAGTCTGCGCACCCGCAAAATGGCTCCTCTGCTCGAGGCGTTGGAAAAACTCGGAGCAAAGGTAACTTCGGCAAACGGCAAAGCTCCGTTCACCATCTGCGGTCCGCTCAGAGGAGGAGCAACTTCAATCGACGGAACCAGCAGTCAGTTTTTGAGCTCCCTGCTCTTCGCTCTGCCGATGTGTAAGGGCGATTGTGAGATATCGCTCGAGTTCCTCATGGAACAACCTTACGTCGGCATCACCTGCGACTGGCTCAAAGCTGCCGGTATCGAGGTGAATAAGAGTGATGATATGCTCCACTGGCAGATCAGAGGCAATCAGCGTTTCATGCCGCTCGACCGTGCAGTTGCGGCAGATTTTTCCACAGCGGCATTTCCGCTGGTTGCAGGAATGCTCTCAGGCAGCAATATAGAGATACGCAACCTCGACTTCAACGACCCGCAGGGCGACAAAGAGGTTTTCAATTTCGCTCAGAAGATGGGAGCAGTCATCACCAGGGGCAGAGAGTTGACCGTCAACAACTCAGGGAAACTCAAGGCGGTCGAACTTGATTTGAACTCAACTCCTGACGCTCTGCCCGCCCTTGCAGTTGCGGCGGCTTTTGCCGAAGGCTCAACGCTGCTCGGCAACGTCAAACAGGCACGTCTCAAAGAGACCGACCGCATTGCGGTGATGGCGAAAGAGCTCTCCAAAGTCGGAGTCAAAGTCCGGGAGCTCGAAGATGGTCTTGTCGTGACCGGAGGAAACTTCCACGGCGGCATCGTCGAAAGTTACAACGACCACCGCATCGCCATGGCTTTTGCCGTCGCCGGAACCGCTCTGCCCGATGGAGAAGAGTTGATAATCCGCAACGCAGAGTGCGCCAAGGTATCGTATCCCGATTTCGTCCGTGATTTCAAGGCTCTGGGGGCGGATTTTACCGAAATACAATGACGCAGGACCACACCCGTTACTGGAAACGCAACCTTATCCTGATGTGGATAGTCCAGCTTTCCGTCATGATCGGCTTTGACTCTTCCATGCCGTTTGTTCCTCAGCTGCTCAGAGAGAATTTTCACATGGCAGATCAGGCTCAGAGAGGTGTTTGTGTTTCGATATTCGCAGCCGCAGGTTTTTTGGCGTACGCAATATTTTGTCCTATCTGGGGTACTCTTTCTGACCGGTTCGGAGTGAAAATCATGCTGCTGCGGGGCTTTTTTGTCACCTGCTTTTTCTATCCGCTGATGGGTTATATTTCCGAACCATGGATGCTGATCGCCCTGCGTTTCATCACCGCAGCTTGCGGAGGAACTACTGCCGCCAGCAATATTTTATTGGTGAAGACAGTTCCCGAAAACCGTATAGGTTTCGCACTCGGATTTTTCGGTACCGCCACCTGGGGCGGTTCAATGCTGGGGCAGTTTCTCGGTGGAATCGTCGTTGATCAGTACGGTTACAAGACAGCTTTCTGGGGATGCGGAATCCTCTACTTCCTGGCGGGCATCTGCACTCTTTTCACCAAAGATGCGCCGAGAAATCCGGCACCGGCAGCACCGCTGAGCACCAATGCCGCAAAAATACACCGCTACCGCAAGGGAGTCCTGCCCGGATTTACCTACGGTGTTTGGGCAATGATGCTGGTAATGATGTTTTACACCTTCGTCCGCAGGTTTGAGATACCTTATGTTTCGATGCTCATCGAGCTGATCACCGGTCCGGAAAAAGCTGTCTTCTGGACCGGTATGATCGGAGCTTTCACCGGCATCGGAGCCGTTCTCTCAGGAATCGTGATCGGTTATCTCTCAGACCGCTGCAAACCGCAAGTCATCATCGCTCCGTCGCTCGCAGCCGCTGCAATTTTGCTGTTTGTCAACGCATACACCAATGATTTGGTCGTATTGGCGTTATCGAGAATGCTGCTGTTTTTCTGCGCAGGAAGTTTGTATCCGGTATTGCAAAAACTCCTTTCCGGTGCCACACCCCAGCGCAAGCGGGGAAAGGTATTCGGCTGGTCAACTACTTTCAACAATGTCGGAGGAATGTTGGCAACCACGTTTTCAGGCTGGGTCATCTTTCTTTTCGAGACCCGCGGAGTTTTTGTTGCGGCAGCAATTCTCACGGCAATACTCATTCCGGTCACCCTGTGGGGAACAAAAGTCATTACCAATCAACCCTTTTACATTGCTCATGCAGGAAAAGACAAGTAAGCAAATTTTTGGCTCTGCTACTTGATTTTTGCGGAAAAGTCATTATATTTTCCAATCAGGGGAGAAAACCTCTTAAAAGGAGCAAAACTGAATGAATTTTGTAAATCCGCAAATACTCTATCTCATACCGGCGGTAATCATTTTTGTACCGTTGGCGTATTTCCACGCCGCACGCAAACGCAAAAAGGTACTGCGCTCGCTTCTCGGCAGCCGCTCGGATGAGCCCGGAGCTGTGACCGTGTCGTATCCGTTGAGAAGATTGCGGGCATTTCTGCTGCTCGCAGTGATGATTCTGCTGATAATTGCCTGCGCCCGGCCATACTGGACAAAGAGTCTTGCTCCTGAAATGCCCAAAGGCAGGGATATCATTCTGCTCTTTGACGTATCAAAAAGTATGCTCTCTGATGATGTTGCTCCGTCAAGGCTGGAGCACGGCAAATTCCTGCTCCGCCAGCTGATATCTCCGGCTAACGAAGACCGTTTCGGAATTGCCGCTTTCGCCGGAACTTCATACCTCGCCTGTCCGCTCACCTCGAACCGCACCGCCCTCAATGAGTACATCGATGAGCTCAACTGCGAACTTGTTCCCGTCGGAGGAACCAACCTCGCCCACGCTCTCAAACGCTCATTCGAGGCGTTCAAAGCCGCCGAAGGCAACCACCGGGCGATCGTACTCATCACTGACGGAGAAGAGCTTTCCGGCAATGCTCAAAAGGAAATAGACCGGCTGAAAAAGATGAAAATTCCGGTATTCATCGCAGGAATAGGCGACCCTGCCGGAGTTCCGGTGCGTGACACGCAGGGAAATATCGTGAGAACCCGTGACGGCAAGATCGCCATGACCAAACTCAACGAAACTCTGCTCAAAGCCATCGCCCGGGAAACCGGAGGCAGTTATATCCGCAGTACCGCAACCAATCCCGGCATTGAGGAGCTGCTCGGCAAAATAAACCAGCTCGAAAAAGCCGACCGCGAGGGTATCACCAGACGTATTCCCATCGACAAATTCCCCCTGTTCCTCATTGCTTCATTCATATTGTTTCTCATTTATATGCTGATTCCTGAACGCATCATCAGTGCGGGCAAAATGACGAAGAAAATCGTCATTTTCCTCGTTCTGACGGCAATTCCGTCACTTGACGCCGCGGAAACCACCCCGAAAGAGACGAAAAGTGACGGAAATGCTCCGGCGGCAGTTCTCTACAACAACGCTCTCGAACAACAGCTTAAAGGCAGTGATGCCACAGAGATGTATGCCGAAACCCTGCACAAAGCTCAGGGAAACGAGACCATCCAGAGCAAATGCTATTACAACCTCGCCACCCAGAGCCACAACGCTGCCAGAAAGAGCATTTCAACGGCTGAAAACGCCATCTCTTCCCAGCAGCTCGACAACGCCTCAAAAGAGCTCGAGCAGGCGGAAAAACTGCTCAACTCAGCAACTCCTGATTACAAAACCGCTTTCGCTTTCGGCAATGACCGGGCAAATCTCGACACTGCAAATCTCACGGCGCACCATCTCGATTTGAAAAAGGTAAAAGAGCTCAAAAAGAAAATAGAAGAGCTCAAAAAACAGCAGCAGAAAGCACAGCAGGATGCCCGCAACGCTCAACAGCAGAACAAAGATAAAAACAAGTCGCAACAGCAGAAACAAAATACCATAAATCAGGCGAAGCAATCAGCTCAAAAGATGCAGCAGCAAGCCAAAGATATGAAGCAGCAAAATATGAGCCAACAGGCGGAAAAAGCCGCAAAATCACTGGAAAAAGCTGAACAGGCCAGCCGGGAAAACAAAGAAAAAGAGGCTCAGAAGCACCTCGACGATGCCGTAAAAGCTCTCGGAGCAGATGAAAAAGAGGGCAAACAGCAAAAACAGGAACAGGGCAAAAATCAGGATAAAAAAGAGTCGGAACCTCAGGGCGACAAACCGCTCGAACAACAGCCGCAGGGCGCAAAGAGCGGAACTCCGAAAGAGGATAAGATAGATCAACGCAACGCAGAACAGCTGCTTGATATGCTCAAAAAAGATGAACAGCAGAGGCGAAACGAACTTAAAATGAGGTCACGCCAACGCCGCACCAACGTCGAAAAGGATTGGTAAAATGAAAAAATATATTTTGATACTGTCACTTCTTGCCGCACACGCATTACAACTTTGCGCCTTCAACGTCACGGCGAAAGTTTCTCCGCAAACAATCCTTGCCGGAGAGCCTGCGGCACTTGCGATAACCAGCGACTCGGCAGGAGATATCAGCTTTGAACTGCCCGAGGTCAAAGGGATAAACTGGATGCGCAACGGAGTATCAACTTCGAGCTCGTACAGCATGATAAACGGCAAAACCACCCGCTCGATCACCCGCAGTATCTACTTTACCGTCAGCGAACCCGGAGAGTACGAACTGCCCGCTATCGAGGTCAACAGCCGGGGCAAAAAAAGTTTCACCCGAAGTGTGAAATTCAAAGTGCTTGCTCCCGGCAGTGCTCCGGGCAGAAGCGACAATATCCCTGCGACCGCCCGCATCGTCTGGCCCGATACCGGAAAATTCTACACCGGGCAGTGGATACCGCTCGAAGTGGTGCTTACCGTTCCCGACGGTATGGATGTCGGCAGATACTCATTCCCCCGCCTCAGCGGAGTGGAAAATCTGATATTTTACAACTTTTCCGGCAACGGGCAAAAAAGAGATTTCGGAGAGGTGAAACAAGAGAGAACTGTATATAAAAATGTCAATGCCACCCGGGTGATTTTCCCAGCCGCAGTTCGCGCCATCACTTCAAAAGTACCCGATATCAGCGGCAGTGTCACCATCGGAATAGTCCGCCGTTCCGAAGATAGCCGCCGCAGTTACGACAGCTTCTTCGACAGCTTTTTTGAGCGGATGAATGAGCGGATCGTTCCCGTCAACATCCCGATCGAACCGGCAGAAAAGAAGCCGGAACTTGCTCCGCTGCCTCCGGTTCCGGCAGGAGTCCACTATCTTGAGATATTTGGCAAAGCCGATTTAAGCGCAAGACTTTCCGCACAGAAAAGCATTGCAGGTGAGGCGGTGGAGTTGATTTTGACCGTGGTATCTGATGATATATCTCAACTCAAAGCTCCGGAAATAAAAATTGACAATTTCAGGATATACAAACCTGAAGTAAAACTCATGCGCTCAAGTGCTGAGATACGCTACTGTCTCATTCCGCTTGAAGCGGGCAGAAAAACCATTGAAACCACCTTCGGCTCATTTGACACATCGACCGGGAAATATCAGCTTATTCCGGTAAAACTTTCACTTGATGTACTTCCGTCAAAAGCATCCGTCACTTTACCTGAAAAAGAGAAAGAAAAAACGCAACAAGTTGAAACAAAAAAGGTTGAAGAACCCGTCAAAACTCCGTCACTTCGTACTGAACCGCTCTATCTCAAGAGCGGAAAGTTTTCCCGCAAACATCTGACCATCTGGCGCAACAGCCTCTGGCAGTATATCACAGGATTTGTCATGCTGCCCGCAATCGCCCTGCTTATATATCTGTTGAAAAAGAGACGTCAAAGATTGCTTGCCAATCCTGAGGAACAGTTGAAACGCAGCATTGCCAAATATGCCATTGCAATTTTGAGCAATAACTCAAATGAGTCATTAAGCGAAAATGAAAAAGCCAATATAATTTCCGCCTGCGCCTCAGCTCTCGGCATGGAACAGGGAACCAGTGCAAGCGAAATAGCTTCTCAATTATCGGATGAAGAGTTGCAGGAGTGGTTCCGTAAAATCGACGAATCCTCATTCAACTTCACAGAGAAAAAAGATATCACCGTCAACAGCTCAGTGCGCAAAAAACTCATCAAACTTATCAAAGGATGTATCATCCTGATGTGCATGATGTTACCTGATTTGTACGCCAATGATGCAAACGCTCTTTTCGACTCCGGAAAATATCTCGAAGCGGCGGAAATATACCGTTCACAGCTTGACGAAAAGCATCCGTCGCCTGAACTGCTTTACAATTACGGAACCTGTTGTCTGCGTGCGGGGAAATATCCTGCCGCCCGGGCGGCTCTGCTTGCCGCTCACAAACTTGCTCCGAGAGATGAGGAAATAACTGAGAATCTCAATCTGGTCAACCGCCGACTGGTGCAGAGCGAAGTCAACAAAACCGATACTCCGCAACAGCTTTTCAAGTACTGCCGCGACCGCCTGACTCCTGACGAGCATCTGGCTATGGCGGCGATAATTTTCGGAATAGCTATGGTGGTGCTGGCTCTCAACCCCGTGAGATGGAAGATGACCACAGGAATAAGCGGAACTGTTATCGCAATCTTTCTCTACCTCATGGCAAGTCAGATGTACGACTCATACGCTCCGTATCAGGCGGTGACCATGCCGGAATATCTCGAGTTGAAACAACTGCCGTCAAATCCGTCAAGCAAAACTATCGCCACCATTCCCGGAGGCTCGGATGCCAAAATACTGCAAACAAGGGGCAGCTGGATAGAAATCGAAGCCAATGGAAAAACCGGTTGGGTCCCTGCCGACTCCGTCGCTCTGATTACTCACTGACTCAGTATTCAGAATCGTCCTCGAACTCGAGGCGTTTTATTCTGCCGGAAAGATTGGCGACTGCGGCGGTGTTGCTGAAAAGATTTTCTTTGAATGCAAATGCGAACATCTTCTCTCTTTTGGCAAGCTGACGGTTTGCCCAGACATAGCTGGTGATATACTCTTCCAAATCGAAGTGGATGAGCTCTTTCTTCTCAGGTTTTTCCAGATGCGCCGCCTCTCCGCACAAACCGGGAACGCTTGACGTGCAGAGAAGTGAGCCCTGACTGCGCCTCACCTTGCGCCGGAACTCACGGCGGGCTGTCGGAGCAAGCATACATCCGGAATTGGCAAATGTTTCGCAATCTTTTTCAGCAAGAGTGTCTCTCTCTTCGCCGTCGCTCCACGATACGATGCTTTTGAAACGCCACGGTCTCTGCTCGATTTCCGTCTCAGGAGCGTAGATGAGCGGCCGGCGGATAAGCACAAGTTCGTCATCCTCGATTTTGAGACAAAAGAGCGATGACACTCCCTGCATAGCTGCCGCACTGCGCAGGCGCCAGACATCCGAACCGCAGCCGAAATCGACCTTCACTCCGTCGGGAAGCGTGACGGTCATCATCACCACGGGCTCGCTGCTTTGATACGGATTTTCAGCGATATCTTTGTACCCGACGCGGCGCATGGCGTTTTCGCCGTAAACCAGATACTCAACGCTGACGAAATCGGCAGGAAAACGAATTTCCTCAAGCGTGATGTCGCCGACTCTGCCGAAGTTGACGGCACGGATATCTCCGGTCATGCGCAGAAAGCGTGATGAGGCGTTGAATACCCGGTTGATCTCATACTCACAGCCGAACGGAATAACGTTGCACGACTCGATTTCAGCCGAAAGGTCATCCTGTCCGGGATGCAGGCGCAGCTTCTTTTCGAGAGCTCCGACCTCGCTGAATTTTCCGCAGAGTATTCTGCCGCAGGAAAACACCTTTTTATCTTTGTAAAGCAGAACGGCACTGTGTTTGCCGCGGGCAGGAAACTCCAGACGGAAATTTCCATCATTTATTTTCAGTCTATCCATTATCATCCTCAAAATTTATAAAACGTTTTTCTATCACCTGCCAGCGCAGCTCCTGCGCGGACTTGTTTTTCACATACTCTTCAAGCTGCTCACGCTCCCGGATTTTGCCAAGCTCAGCAATTTCAGAAGAGTTCATTCTGAACAACACCGCCCAGCACTGTGCGACGCCGCAACTCTCGAGCACCCTGCGCGCCCTGCCGACCAGATTGCGTGCTCTCTGGTTGCGGAACAACAGATAACCCGGGTATGCAAGTGCGATCATCCAGAACGGAAACACCCACAACTGCGGAAAAAACATCATCTGCAAAAACTGCGCCAGCGGCAGCAGCAGTGCCGGAAGCACAAACAAAACGGCGTCGATATCCCTGATGAAACAGTTTCCGAGATACCTTCTCAACATTGATGCGCTCGTTCTGTAAGCGAAAAACTCCTCTAATTCGGGGTCGTTTATCGCATAGCGGGCGGAGTGGCAGAGCTCGTGTGCTCCCAGTTCGGTGCGGCTGTAAAAGAGCCACTTTTCACGTTCACGGAACGCATCACGCAGAAAGAACACAGCCAGATCGATATCGGGGTCTCCGATAAGACAACCTCCCCACAGCGGTCCCACCGAGCGTGACAGAAAAAAACCGGGAATATGCTCGACCCTGAAGCCGTACATCTCATCAGTGATTTTCCGTGAATCCTCGAGCAGAAAATCATCGACTCTGCGCTCGATATCGACCTCGATACCGTCGAAAATAAGCTCTTTTTTGTTGAGAGTCAGAGCGTTGAAGAGCTGTCTTTGAACGTCAAAAGTCCTCTGAGCCCGCCGGAAAAACTCTTCCGGTTTCTCTCCGCTGCCCGGAATAACGCCTGCCGCATCCAGCAGGCAAGCCTGTCTCAGAAGTTCAGGACTCATTTTGACTGTTTTCCGCCGCCCTGATTTTTCTTGTTGTTTTTGCCGTTTTTACCTGAATTTCCGGAGTTTCCGGAGTTGGTATGTTCCCGGTTTCCGCCGTTGCGGTTGTTGTTTCCGGAGTTGTTTTTCGGCTTGCCGCTGTCACGGCGTTCAGCTCCGGCAAGAGTTATCTCATCGACGCTGAAAGTTGAGATATTTCCGCTCTCGAAAGCCACTGAGACCTTGCGGCTCAACAGATTGCGGTCGCAGATCCTGCCCCTTCCGGCAGGAGTATCACAGTATTCTCCTTTGCGGGGCATATCCTTTTCGAGCTCAAGGTAAACATCGTGCTCGTATTTGAGACAGCACTTGAGTCTGCCGCAGACTCCGGAAATCGAACTCGGAGTAAGTGAGAGATCCTGCTCCTTTGCCATCTTGACGTTGATGGAGTTGAACTCCTTGAGAAATCTGCTGCAGCAGAGCGGCTGACCGCAAACGGCGATGCCGCCGAAAATTCCGGTCTCGTCACGCACACCGATCTGGCGCAGCTCAATGCGGGTGCCGAGCGCGCGTGAAAGCTCTTTGACCAGCTCACGGAAATCCACCCTGCCGTCGGCGCAGAACTGGATGGTCACCAGTTTTCCGTCGATCGAGTAGTGGGAGTTGACCAGCTTCATGGGCAGACCGAGAGCCTCGATGTGCTGTTTGGCAGTACCCATCGCTCCGCGGGCACGGGAAACATTCTCTTCCATAGCGGCAATATCCTCAGCGGTCGCCTTGCGGATGATTGCAGGCAGCTCGGATACATTAGCGGTCATCGTCGGCTTTTCGAGTTCGCACTTCACCACGGCGGCATCGGTGTAAAAATCACGCTCAAAAATTCCGATATCGCCGGTGACGATTCCGATGGCTTCATCGCATCTTGCCTCGAAGCTGGAACCGTTTTCCATTCTTACAACAAATATTTTATCCATAAAAACACCATTTATTCAATTTACAATTACACACCATGTAATATAATGTGTAAATCTTAATTTTTCAACTCAAAGCCGCACTTTTGTGTGAGGCAAAGCGTTTTCCGGATCTTCGGGCCAGTCGTGTTTGGGATAACGGCTCTTCATATCCTTGCGCACGAGATGCCAGCTGTTCTTCCAGAACCCGGGGAGATCTGAAGTTATCTGGGTACTGCGCAGAGCCGGAGAGAGCAAATCTATTTTGAGCGGCAGGCGTTTTTTGCCGACACACGGATGGACTTTGACTCCGTAAAGCTCCTGCACTTTCGCCCGCAAAACCGGAACATCTCCTGAGTAATCTATCAGGTGGCGGCAGTTTGCCGGAGTGGTGAAATATTCAGGATAAAGACGGTCGAGCTGAGAACACTTTTCGTAACCGAGATATCCCTTCATGGCGTTGACGAGATCGCAGTTCTTCAAATCGCTGAAACTGCGCACGCTGCCGCTGACCGCAACGTTTTCGAGCAGAAAGTTTTTCCACTCTCCGTCATTGCTCCAGTCGGGAAACTCATCGTCGCCCTGTTTTGAAGCGAACACCACCCGGTCGAAAAGCTGGAGAGCTTTTTTATCCGACAGATCAGGGATGGCTATTTTGCGGCGCAACGCCTCAACTATCACCGCACGGGATACATCAGCAGGCTCTGCGGCGCAGGGAGAACTGCTCAAAACGAGCTCTCCGAATTTTTCCTCACGGCGGCAGATCACCCTGCCGGAATCGGGTTCCATGACGGTGGAAATCTCTTCGGTCATCCGGTCGGAAAAGAGCGTGCGCACCTCTTCGGCACTGCTTTTTTCGTACATTCTTATGACCATCTGAGATTGAGCTGTTCCCTGAATTGCGGCGCAGGCGATGAACTCCGTGCCCTCATCGGAATTGCCGTTGACCAGCACTCCCGCTCCTCCGCCGGAAAAGCGGTACATCCTGCCTGAGTATTTCGCCACCCGGTCGGGGTATATCTGCATAACAAGCGTACTGCAATTTTCAGGAGCGAGTATAAAAGCATCTTTCACATCCATCATGTTCATCAACTGCTTTGCGAGCACATCCGCACGGCGCATGGCTCCGGGATGACGCCGCAGACGGTAAATCAAATCTGATATCGAACCATCAGCTCCGTTGCCGCTCAACTCCTCGAGCACCGCCGCCGTTTCGCAGCCGAGACGGAGCTGTTCCGGAGTGTTTCCGTGCGCCGTGAGCATGGCGGATATGCGCGGATGCACAGGTATTGACGACATCTTTCTGCCAAGTGAAGTGATGTTGTTGTCACCATCGAGAGCTCCGAGAAACCTGAGCAGTTTTCTTGCTTCGGCAAGCCGGGAAACGTCGGGAAAAGTCACCCACGACAACTCATCTTCTCTGCTGCCCCAGTCGGCGAGGGCGAGCGCAAGCAAAGCAAGATCGCAGTTTGCTATTTCAGCTTCGGTGTGAGGCAGAAATCCCCGCTCATCACTTCTGCTCCACAGCCGTTTGACGTAGCCCGAGCAGGTTCTTCCGGCACGTCCTGCCCTCTGACCGGCTGAGTCGAGAGATATCCTCACGGTCTCGAGACGGTCAAATCCGGTGGCGGCATCGTGAACAAGACGCTTGCAAAAGCCGCTGTCGATGACGATGGATATATCAGGAATGGTAACACTGCTCTCTGCGATATTGGTTGCCAGCACAACTCTCCGCTGTTTGCCGTCGGGATGCAAAACTCTGCTCTGCTCATCGAGGGTCATTCTGCCGTGCAGTGTTTGCAGAAGAATACCGTTGGCGGAGGCAAAATCCTCAAGCGCATCTTTCAGCTGATTTATCTCACCCGCTCCCGGCAGGAACACCAGAGCGTTTCCCGAGTGATTTTTTACCGCATCGACCGTGTGCACCACGCAGGTTTTCAGCATGTTTGCGGCAGTTATTCCGTCGGGATTGTACTCGATATCAAGCTCAAACATCCTGCCGGGAACATCGAGAAATGCCGCACCGGGAACGATTTGGCGTATTTTGTTTTCGTCGATCGTCGCAGACATCACCACGATTTTCAAGTCGTCACGCAGTATCTTGAGCGTTTCGAGCGTCAGAGTGAAGCCGAGATCGGACTGCATCGAGCGTTCGTGGAACTCATCGAACACCACCGCAGCCACTCCGTCGAGCGAGGGGTCACGCAACAGCATATTGAGAAAAATTCCGGTGGTCACAACGAGAATACGGGTATCGGAAGAGCAGCGTTTTTCGCCCCGCACGATGTATCCTGCATACTTGCCGCAGGGAGTCTCTGCCTCATCTGAAATGCGGTTTGCCGCTCCGCAGGCGGCGACCCGTCTCGGCTCGACCACCACGACTTTGCCGGAAAACTTTTCCGCCAGTGCCGGAGGAACTCTGGTTGTCTTGCCCGCTCCGGGGGCGGCACGCAGAATGGTGACAGTGTTTGCCGCCACGCTCTCAACGATATCGGCAAGCAATCCGTCAATGGGCAGAGGCTCTCTCATTTCGCCCTCGGATGGGAGTTTTTATAAACCTTCTTCAACCGCTCCACGCCGACATGAGTGTAAATCTGAGTGGTGCTCAAATTTTCGTGACCCAGCAGCTCCTGAACGCTGCGCAGATCGGCTCCGGCATCGAGCAGATGGGTGGCGAAGCTGTGGCGCAGTTTATGCGGAGTAAGATCAGGAGGCAATCCGGCAAATACCAGATAATTTTTGAGACTTCTCTGGAAACTTCTGGCGGTCAGGCGTTCTCCGAAACAGTTGAGAAAGAGCGGCTGATCAGGACGGGAACTCATCCCGTTTTGGCGGCAGAAGCGGCGGTAGTTTCTCAAAGCCTCATCGGCATGACTGCCGAGAGCTCCGAGCCGCTCCTTTTTGCCCTTGCCCCGGATTTTTATTATACCCTGCTGAATATCTCCGACATTGATGCCGACCACCTCGCTGACACGCAGACCGGAAGAGTAGATGACTTCGATCATCGCCGTATCACGCAGCATGGCAAAGTCTGCTGATTGCTCACTGCGGGATGTGCCGAGCTCTTTCATTTCCTGCCAGTACCTTCCGACGGCATCGAGCAGATCTTCTATCTGGTGGGTGCTCATCACTTTGGGGAGCGGTTTGTCAGCTTTGATGCGCTGGAGAGCTCCGAATGGATTGCTTTCAAGCACTCCCTGACGGATGGCGAAGCGGCAGAACGACTTGAGGGCAGAGACCTTGCGCTGTACGGAGCGTTTACTGCACTTGTGCTGGTGCAAAATCATCAGATACCTCCTGCCGTGGTCGGGCTCGACCATACTCCACGAGTCGAATTCCGGATCATCCATGACTTCACGGCAGAACTCTGTGATATCCCGGGAGTAAGCGGCTATTGTGTGTACGCTTGCGTTGCGCTCAATTTCAAGATACCGCACGAAATTTTCGAGCAGACTCATTTGGAAATCTTCTTTCTCACCACGAGTCTGCGGAGTTTCAAAACCACTTTTTTGTGCTCGTTTTCGAGAAAAAGAGTGTTGCCGTCGATGCGCCATGCCCGGGTGCGATCGAGTGCATCAATAAAAATCATCTCTTTTTCAGGCTCTCTCGCCATGGCACGGGTGATGGCGATGCTGCCGAAGTTGAGCAGATTGCCCTCGGCTTTTTCAATCGGAGCAAAAAAGCGGTTGCCGTTGGTGGTTCCGACTATCCGTCCGGAGTCTGCCGTAAATTCAAGCACCGCTCCCTCGGGTCCGTTCACCGGAGCCCAGAGGGTTCCGGCAAGGGCAAAAGGAGAGTGTTTTTTCTCTTCGACCGTAGTGCATCCGCAAAAAAGAGCACTCAACACTGAAAAAATTGAAATTAGATGTAAAAAAGTTGCTGTTTTCATTTGTACCACGCAAAACTCAATACTATATTATGTTGGTGATAAAGATAACGTCAACAAACCCTTTTTTCAAGCTGTAAAGGAGATTATTATGAAGAAACTTTGCCTCTTTCTCGCCATCTGCTGTTCAGGAATGCTTTTTGCCGCCGAAGCGCAGGATAAATGCAACGCCACTGTCAACGCCGACAGACTCAACGTGCGCATGAAGCCCACCATCAAATCTCCGAAAGCCGGAGTGCTCATCAACGGTACCCGTGTTCTGGTCACCGGAAAATCAGGAGCCTGGTTTGAACTGGCGGCTCCCGAATCGCTGAAACTCTATGTTTCAGAGGTGTATCTTATCAACGGCAAACTCACCAATTCCGTCCATCTGCGTGCCGGAAACAGTGCCAATGCTCCGAGTTTCGGAAAGATTCCTGCCGGAACCGCACTCAAAGCAGTCGGCGAAGCAGACCGGTACGGCTGGGTTCGGGTCGTTGCTCCGGGAAACATCAAAGTTTACGCTTTTAAGGACTATATCACGCTCGATGAAAACGTCAACCTCACTCCTGCTGTTGAGGAGGTGAAAGCTCCGGCAGAAAAGAAAACCGAAGCTCCCGCCGCCAAACCCGTGGTAAAAGAGGAAAAGAAAGCCGAAAAACCTGCTGCCAAGCCTGCGGTGAAAGAGGAAAAGAAAGCCGCCAAACCTGCCGTCAAACCTGCGGTAAAAGAGGAAAAGAAAGCTGCCAAACCTGCCGCAAAACCTGTTGCCAAACCTGCCGCTAAACCCGCGGCTAAACCTGCTCCGGCAAAAGAAAACACCGCTGAGCAGGCAAAGAAGATCGCAGCTGATTTGAAAGCCATGGATGCCGTTGCGGATAAAGACAACTTTTCCGTCACCGGAGTTCTTCAGAAGATTCCTGCCAGCACCAGCATCGCCACCAACTACGCCATCGTTGCCGACGGAGTCAATCAGGCTTTCGTCTGCGGCGGCAAAAGCAGTTTCTTCACCTCAAATGACGGCAAAAAAGTGACCGTCAAAGGCAAACTCTACCGCATCAAAGGCTGGAAAGCAGGAATCCTCGTAATGGAGTGATTTCACATGCCTTTTGAACTTGCCGCAGCGCACTTTCAGCTTACCGTACGCTGCAATCTCAACTGCACATTCTGCGGTCAGAGCCGCGGAATGGCAGGAGCCGCCGCAGATGAGATAAGCGTCGGAGAGTGGCTCGATTACGCAGCGCAACTGCGGAACATAACTTCAACTCCTCCCACGCTCACCCTCTGGGGAGGAGAGCCGATGCTGTACGAAAAGTTCAACGAACTTGCCGAAAAGCTCCACAGCGCAGGACACCCCCTGCATACAGTTACCAACGCCACCGGAATCGAAGGCTCCGCCGACACGCTCAACCGTTGTTTTGAAAACATTTTCATCTCGCTTGACGGAATGAAAGCCGAACACGATGCGGTCAGAGGGAAGGGAGTTTTTGATAAAGTAATAAGCAATATTTCCCTGCTCAGAGAGCGGGTCGGAAAGTTGACTTTTCTGTGCACCGTTTCAGATGCCAACGTCAGAAAAATTCCCGAACTTCTGCCTCAGATGGCACAGCTCGGATGCGATGAGATCGTGCTCCAGCAGTTGATGTACCTCACCCGGAGCGAGATCGAAGAGTACCGCAAATTCAGTAAAGAAGTTTTCCTAGTTGACTACCCGGAACTTACCGGATGGCAGCGTGATGACGACACATCTTACCGCAATTTGCTCAATGAGATGCTCAGTGAGATCGAGGGGAAAAAGTATGCTGTTCCCGTCTGTTTCACTCCCCACGCCTACTGGTTTTCACCCGATGCCGAACCGTGCCGCAAGTCAGAAAAAAGAATACACATCCGCCACGACGGAGAGGTCGGCTTCTGCACCGACTACTTCGGATTTTCCGCCGGAAACGTAAGGTTATCACCGCTCTGCGATATTCTCAGTTCCGAGCAAGCCCATCTCTTCCACGAAGCCGTAAAACAGCACAAACTCCCCCTCTGCCGCCACTGCCCCTGGAGATTGCAGTAAAGTATGGGGAGATGATGCGGGGAAAGAGGGAAAACTTCTTTTCACGAGAAAAGAAGTTTTCCCTCTTTCCCCGCGCCCCCCTCACCCTTTCAAGAAAAGCGGGGTACTTTTTTATTTACCTTTACCTGCCCGTGTCGGGAACAGAGCCTTTATTTTTTTATTTTTTTA
>JAFVZB010000009.1 GCA_017508385.1 Lentisphaeria bacterium
ATGCAGTTTGCGCACGAGCAGCGCAGGGAGTGTACTTTTGTACACGACCAAAGCGGCGAGGTAAGCAAAACGCCCCATTACCATCGGCGAATGCAGTTTGCGCACGAGCAGCTGAGGGAGTGTACTTTTGTACACGACCAAAGCGGCGAGGTAAGCAAAACGGCAAATTACCATCGGCGGATGCAGTGCGAGGCAAGGTCGTGTTTTGCGTATGAGCAGCTGAGGGAGTGTACGACTGTACATGACCGAAGCCGCGGAGTAGCAAGGCACGAGATTGCCCGCAATGCGTCCGCCGCCGGTCGTCTTTCTTCTTTACGTCTCTTAACGCTTGACTCGGGCGTTGCCGCCCCAGATGCTCCAGACCTGCTCTTCGTCGGCAGGCTGTGCGTAGTCGGTGAGGTGAGTTGTGGCAAGAGCACCGGTCGCCCAGCCGAACTGGATCCATTTTTCGGGCTCCCATCCGCGCAGGATACCGTACAGGAAACCGCCGACGAAACCATCTCCGCCGCCGATGCGGTCAAGCACACCGATCTCGCGCGGCTCGACAACCTGCCACTCGCCGTTCACGTTGGATATCGCTCCCCACAAGTGCTGATTGGCTGATACCACCTGACGCAGAGTGGTTGCGAAAGCATAGGCATTCGGATATGCCGCACGCACACGCTCGACCATCTCTTTGAAGTTGTCGATTTTACCTGCGATGCCTTTGCCGCCCGCCTCGGGACCCTTGATTTTGAGGCAGAGCTGGAAATCCTCCTCATTGCCGATGAGGATATCAGAAAGGCTGGCGATCTCGGCGAAAATAGCTGAGAGCTCCTCTTCTCTGCCGACCCAGAAGCTGGCACGGTAGTTGAGGTCAAAGGATATTCTGCTGCCGTATTTTTTCGCCGCTCTGGCGATCTCAAGGCAGAAACGGCTGGTCTCGGGACTCAATGCCGCAATCAATCCGGAAAGGTGAACGATCTGGACACCCTCTTTGCCGAAGATTTTGTCGAGGTCGAAGTATTTGATGTCAAGCAGTCTGCCGACCTCACCGGCACGGTCGTTCTGCACGCGCGGGCCGCGGCTGCCGTAGCCGCTGTCGGCAAGGTTGAACTGGTGACGGTAACCCCACGGACCGCCCTGCTCGATTTCCGGACCCTCGTAAGCCATGTGGCGTCCGGCAAGATTATCTTTGATCATGCGGGCGACCGGACTGTCTTTGACGAAAGCGGTCAGCACTTTCACCGGAAGTCCGAGAAATGCGGGCACGCTCGCCACGTTGGTCTCGGCACTGGTGACCTGCATCATGAACTGGGTACTGCAATGGAACGGCTGTCCATCGGCAGGAGTAAGTCTCACTCCCATACTGGTCGGAACCAAAAGTGAATAAGCGGCATCCTGTTTCAATGTAAGCGACATTTTTTCTCTCCTTTTTCGTATAAGTTGAAGTTGTTTATATCACAAGATAGCACCATACCGGATATTTTCAAGCTCTTTATCAGTTTATTTGCGGTATTTCAGAGCAAATTGGCGTTTTCAGATGCTCCACTCGCCGTTTTCAAATACTTTTATCTCGCTGCCGTTGCAGGTAACTCCGGTTATTTCAAGATCATCGGAACCGATCATAAAATCGACGTGGATGACACTGTCATTGACTCCGAGAGCCTTGAGCTCATCTTTGGAATACTTCTCATAGTTTTCCACGCAGTTGTCAAATCCTCTGCCCAGTGCAACGTGGCAGCTGGCGTTCTCATCGAAAAGCGTGTTATAAAAGAGTATTCCCGAGTTGTTCACGGGGGAGTTTTTGCCGATAAGTGCGCACTCACCGAGGTAAGGAGCGTTTTCATCAATGGCAATCATCTTGCGCAGTGCAGTTTCGCCCTTTGCCGCTTTGACCTCCACCGCTTTGCCGTTTTCAAATCTGATGGAAAAATCCTCGATCAGCGTTCCCTGCCACGAGAGCGGTTTGGTGGATACCAGAAGTCCGTCGGCTTCGCCTTTTTTCGGAGTGGTGAACACCTCCTCAGAGGGGATATTGGGGTTGAAAACCCTGCCTGAAAGGTCGGTTTCAGCCGCTCCGCAGAAGATGCCCTCAGCCATCAATCCCACGGTGAAATCGGTTCCGTTTGCCGACTTGTAGCGCAGTTGACGGAACTTGTATTTGTTGAGCTTCTCACAGCGGGCGTGAATGACTTTATTGTGTTCATCCCAGTTGGCGATGGGGTCGCCGTTGGCACGGCTGGCGGATAAAATCGCCTCCCAGAGTTTTTCCACCGCCTCAGATGCAGGAACTCCGGGAAAAACTTTGACCGCCCACGCTTCACCCGGAACAGCGGCGATACACCACTGGTGGCGGTTCTCGATAACATCACGGTAACGTTTTATCTCTTTGACCTTTCGGGAAAAGGTACGGCTGTATTTTTCCTGGTCTATTCCAGCCATTCCATCGGGGTCATCGCTGTCGAGCCAGATACGGGCGGGGAACTTTTCGGTCATCCACTGCCAGCGGGCTCTATCCCACGCAGGGAGCGTTGAAAGGGTCTCTTCGTTCTGGTATATCTGAGCGTATTTATCTATGGTCATATCGGTGAAGTTGACCACGACTTCGCCCGAACCTGCTTTGTAACACTCCTCGACCACCATGCGGGTAAACTCAGGCTGTTCCAGACCGGCAGTTATCACCACCGGCTGCCCTGCTGAGGGATTTATTCCGCTTCTGACGATGAGTCCGGCGTACTTCTGTAAACGTACTTTATCCATCTTATCTCACTTAATCAAAAAGTTTTTTGGTGCTCTTACCGACATCCCTGCCCCACTCGCCGAGCCGCTCACCGACTTCGGAAACTTTATCTCCGGCATCTTCGAGCTCATCGTGACTATCCTCGTTGCCGATAAGGAATCCGACGACTCCTGCGATGAGCAAGGCTGCGATAAGAAGAATTATTTTCCACCATTTCCCCGCCTTTTTCACGGCGGTTTTGGCTGCTGCTTTATCTGTCTTTTTCATATTTTCACCTTTCACAAGCGTAAATTCTTTTTCGGAAGCTATCCATCATTACTGAAAATATAACTCCGCTGATGTGAAAAGTCAAACTTTTTTCAACATATACAACTTTTCGTTCATTAAAAACTTGACGTTGTCAACTTGCGGACTTATATTATATAATAATATAAATTTTTCACTAACCTACAACGGAGAAATAAAAATGGGAATCAAAGTCGCTCTTTTCGGTGCAGGCGGTTACGCAAACTCTTACGTCAACGGTCTGCTTGAACTGGCAAAAGAAAATGAGGTCGAGTTCGTCGCCTGCGTCGTACGCACTCCTGCAAAAGTTGCGGATAACGTCGCCAGACTCGAGGCAGCCGGAGTCAAAATCTATCCCAACGCCGATGCTCTCTACGCCGACTGGCAGGATAAACTTGATCTGGTCTGCTTCCCCACCGGAATCAGCTCTCACGAATCCCTCACCTGCGATGCTCTCAAGCGCGGACTCAACGTGCTCTGCGAAAAACCTGTCGCCGGTTCCGTCAAGGCGGTGAAAAACATGATTGCCGCCGAAAAAGAGGCAGGCAAATTTGTCATGATCGGATATCAGCACATGGCTGCTCCGGATATTCTTGATATCAAACGTCTCATAGCCTCCGGCGAGGTCGGCAAAGTCAAAAAGATTGTCGTTGCCGGAATCTGGCCCCGTGCCGATGTTTACTATGCCCGCAACAACTGGGCAGGAGTCAAATACAGCGACGGAGAGCCGGTTTTCGATTCCCCCATCAACAACGCTTTCGCCCACTACCTCAACATCTCTCTCTTCTTCGCCGAGCAGCAGTTCGACAAAAACGCCACTCCGGTTGAGATGGCTGCCGAGATGTACCGTGCCAGAAAGAGCATCGAGACCTTCGACACCGTGGCTCTCAATCTCAAGACCTCCTCAGGAGTCGAGATCATCAACATGTTCACCCACGCCTGGAACGTTTCCCGCGGTCCCTTCATCCGTGTCGAGTGCGAAGGCGGAGTTATCACCTGGGGCAATTTCCGCACCTGGGCTGCCTACAAAAACGGAGTCAAAATTGCCGGAAAAGAGACCGAAGACAGCCGTATGCCGATGTTCCGCAACGCTCTTGAGTGCGTGAAGAACCCCGGAGCTTTCCGCTGCACCCTGCGTCTCGCCGGAGTTCAGACCTTCTGTATCGAAGAGATGCACAAGAACTTCGAGATCACTCCTGTTGATGAGTACACCACCCGTGACGAAGAGAGCGGTCAGCTTTCACTCGCCGAGGTCGAGCGTGTCTGGATGGAGTGCTACGAAAACGGCGTAATGCCCTCCGCAACCGGAGTTGTGTGGGCAAAGAAATCAGAAATGATCAAACTTCCCGAAATGGGATTTTGAGTTTAACATCAGAAACTGTTTCAAACACCCGGCACCTTGAACTTTTTTCAGGGTGCTTTTTTTAGAACAGAGTGAGGATATTTTTATGAGCGTGACATTTGAACAAAATGGAAACGTCACTGTTTTCAAATCTGCAAACGGCACTGCCGCAACTATTGTTGCTCCGGATGGATGCAAAGACAGCTTTGAAAGTCTGGGCAACGGATTTTGGAAATGGGTGAGAAAATGTGATACTCCGGTCGATCGCATGACCATGCAGATAAGAGTCGGCAAGACTCCTGATTACTTTCTTATTCCTGCCATCAATTACAACGGCAACGGCTGGGGCAGCGGAGCACAATATTCCGGCTTTGAATGCGACGGAGTTCCGTGGCAGTACGCCTGGCACCGTGCCAGTATTCCTGCCTGCACCTATGCCGAAAACGATCAGCTTGTGACCGCACTCTTCGGTGAGGAGTCAGGCGGCATGAGCTGCTCAATCTACACCGAAAACGGTGAGACCGTACAGGAGCTCATCTGGCCCGAAACCGAAGTTCCCAAGACTCTTTCAAAACGCTGCTGGTATCCTCCGTACTACGGCACCATGGCTCCGCAGAGCGAATTTTCAGGAATACTCATGGTTGCTCCCTATTGCGGAACCCGCCGTTTGCAGACCAGAGCTCTGCTCGATTTCGTCTGGAACCGCAATTACCGGGAACTTGAAATGGACTACCCATCTTCAAGAGTCCTTCAGCTCGATATGCTCGGGTTGCGCCAGCTCTATTTGAAGCTCTACAACGGCATCGTCGGTTTCTGCCACTCGATCAACTGGTCGGAGGAGGCAGGAGCCTTCGTCATGTGCCACCGCAAATTTGAAATCGGCTGGTGCGGTCAGAATGCGGCAATCAGCTGCATGTTCCTCGATGAGTACCTCAAAACCGGAAATACAGACCTGCGCGACAAGGCACTCTCGGTGCTCGACTGCTGGGATAAAAACGCATTCCTGCCATGCGGACTGCTGCTCTGCCATATTTTCACCTCTCCGGAAAATGTTGACTCCGTTCCCAACGGAACCATTGATGTCAACATTGATGCCTGCAATCTTGCCAACGCCGCAAGCGGATTTCTGCGTGCCGCACAGCTCTGCGAAAAAGCCGGAATCGAGCGTCCGAGCTACCGCAAGCGGGCACTTGGAATATGCGACTTTATGGTGAAAACTCAGAAAGAGTCAGGTGAGTTCGCAAGATCATACTTCATCGACGGCTCGATCGATTCTCAGCACGGAAGCATAGGCTCTTTCATCAACCTCGCCCTGATAGATGCCTACAATGATACCGGAGACAAAAAATATCTCGATGCCGCCATCAGAGGTATCGACTTTTATCTCAGTGAGTTTTCCATCAACGGCTACACCACCGCAGGAGCACTCGACTCCAACTGCATCGACAAGGAGTCAGGAGCTCCCATCCTGCGCGGAGCTCTGTGGGCTTATGAGCACACCAAAGAGCAAAAGTATCTCGATGCCGCTATCGACGTCGCCTACTATCTCGCCACCTGGCAGTACCACTACTCAGAGAAATTCCCCGAGGGCTCCGAAATCAGCGAGACCAACTTCGACACCTTCGGCAGCACCTCGGTATCAGCCGCACACAACGCACTCGACCACTACGCTATCTACTGGATCCCGGAATACATGAAGCTCAGCGAAATCACCGGCAACGATATCTGGAAACAGCGGGCAAGAGCAGCGTGGTACAGCGGAACAAAACTGCTCTCAGATGGAACTCTGGTCATCAAAAACCGGGTGAGACCCGCAGGAAGTCAGGATGAATCCGTGCGCCATACCCGCTGGGGACGTACCGACAGACGACACTTCATCCCCAGCGGCTACTGCTCAATATGGCAGCACGTCTTCCGCTACGAAGTAAAGAAAAGATTGGGTGATCTTGCTTTCTTTGATTAAGGAGATGATGCGGGGAGAGAGGGAAAACTTCTTTTCCCGGGAAAAGAAGTTTTCCCTCTCTCCCC
>JAFVZB010000085.1 GCA_017508385.1 Lentisphaeria bacterium
ACGGCTTATTAGCATCGGTGGATGCAGTGTGAGTCAAGGAAAGTGTTTTGCGCCCGAGCAGCGCAGGGAGTGTACTTTTGTACACGACCAAAGCGGCGAGGTAAGCAAAACGCCCCATTACCATCGGCAAATGCGGCGCAAGACAAGAAAGTAACTTTGCGCCCGAGCAGCGCAGGGAGTGTACGACTGTACATGACCGAAGCAGCGCAGTAGCAAGGCACGAGATTGTCCGCAATGCGCCGACGCCGGAAATTTTTCTTCACAACAAATGGTACAATACTTTACCTGCCCGTGTCGGGAACAGAGCCATACTAAAAAGCGCAGGTGGTTCTCAGGAACGTGGCTGCGAGAGTTATCCACTGGGATACGTCCTGCAGGGATGTGTTCAAGCCCAGACCGTGCGGACCGTGAGGAAAGACGTGCAGTTCACAGTCACGTCCTGCGTTCCACATGTTTTGGGCGAATACTATCGGGTTTTCACGGTTCACTGCTCTGTCATCGGCAGTTATCCAGCAGAACGCCGGAGGAGTTTCGCTGTCTATCTGTTTTTCGAGAGAGAGAAACTCCCGCAGTTCGGGGTCGTCGCTGCCGATAAGGTTGTTGGCACTGCCGATATGAGAGTAGTTGCCGCTCATGGAAATCACTGGATAACTCAATATCATCGCATCGGGTCTCTGACTTGCCTCATCATAACGGTCGTTGCAAATGCACTCAAACTTGTTCCAGAGAACGCCCATGGAACCTGCAAGATGACCTCCTGCAGAAAAACCGCAGACCGCTATTTTATTGGGGTCAACGTGATACTTTTCCGCATCTTTGCGCACCATTTTTATCGCCCTGAAGCCATCTTTCTGCTGGCAGGGGTAGTGAAGCGGAGCAACGCTGTATATTACCACAAAAGCGTGAAATCCGAGCTCATTGAAGCGTTTGGCAACAAGGGTCTGTTCGGCTGAACCGTAGTGAGTGTAGCCTCCGCCGGGGAAGATGATGACCGCTCCCCGGGTCTCCTCATCGCAAAGATAGGCGGTCATGGTCGGAGTGAATCCGTTTTCATAAGGCTTGTTGTAGAGTCTTACTGTCTGACTTTCCATACCTTAATACCTCAATTTTTCAGGCTGTGGATGGGCGCAGGAATACGTCCGCCGCGCCTGATGAACTTTGCCGGACTCGCTGTTCTCACCGGCATGACGGGAGCCTCACCGAGCAAGCCTCCGAAGCTCACGCTGTCGCCGACTTTACAGCCGTAAGCGGGGATGAGGCGCACGGCGGTGGTCTTGGTATTGGCGACTCCGATGGCGATCTCATCGGCGATGATGCCTGAAATCACCTCGGCAGTGGTGTCTCCGGGAACGGCTATCATATCGAGTCCGACCGAGCAGACGGCGGTCATCGCTTCGAGTTTTTCAATGCAGAGAACTCCGCTCTGAGCGGCGGCAATCATTCCGGCATCTTCTGAAACCGGAATAAACGCTCCCGAGAGTCCGCCGACCTGACTTGACGCCATGACACCGCCCTTTTTCACGGCATCGTTGAGCATCATCAAAGCGGCGGTGGTTCCGGCGCAGCCGCACTGCTCGAGTCCCATGGATTCGAGAATGTACGCCACCGAGTCTCCGATAGCCGGAGTCGGAGCAAGTGAGAGGTCAACGATACCGAAAGGAACTCCGAGTTTGGCAGATGCCTCACGGGCTACCAGCTGACCGACACGGGTGATTTTGAAAGCTGTCCGTTTGATGACTTCGGCGATTTCGGCAAGGTCGCAGTCTCCGGCTCTTCTGATGGCAGAAGCCACAACTCCCGGTCCTGAAACGCCGACATTGATGACGGTCTCAGGCTCTCCGATACCGTGGAAAGCACCAGCCATGAACGGGTTGTCGTCAGGAGCATTGGCGAACACCACGAGTTTTGCGCATCCTATCGAGCCGCGGTCACGGGTGATGTAGGCGGTATCTTTGATTATTCTGCCCATGCGGGCAACGGCATCCATGTTGATTCCGGCTTTGGTCGAGCCGACGTTGACCGAGCTGCACACCCGTTCAGTGACGTTGAGTGCCTCGGGAATGGAATCTATCAGCACATCAGCTCCGCGGCAGCTGCCCTTTTGTACCAGTGCGCTGTATCCGCCGATGAAGTTGATTCCGAGTTCGTGTGCCGCTTTATCAAGAGTCTGAGCGATTTTGACGGCTCCTGCGGTATCGAGCTGACCGCAGAGAAGTGATACCGGCGTCACCGAGACACGTTTGTTGATGATGGGTATTCCATACCGTTTTTCGATCTCTTCACCGGTGCGCACCAGATTGGCGGCACTTCTCATGACTTTGTCGTAGATTTTCTCAGCCAGTCTGCCCGGACTGTCGCTCTGGCAGTCGTAGAGTGAGATACCCATGGTGATGGTGCGGATATCGAGACACTCCTCTTTGATCATGTTGATCGTTTCAAGAATATCGTTGCGTGAAAACATTTCTATTACACTCCGGTACAGCTTCAGATGTTGTGCATGGCGTTGAAAATATCCTCGTGCATGGCGTGGATCTCGAGATTGTTCTCTTTGCCCAGTGCCGCCATGCGGTCAACGAACTCCGAAAACGGAACGCTTATGCTGTCGATATCGGAAATCATGATCATGGTGAAGTAACCGTCGAGCACACTCTGGCTGATATCAAGGATATTGACTCCGCAATCGGCGCACTCTTTGCTCACTTTGGCGATGATTCCGACCGCATCACGACCTACAACAGATATTACTGATTTCATATTTTACCCCTCTTTTTTGATTTTGTAAATGTATTTGCTGATAATATATCAGCTCATGACGATAAATACAAGAAAAATTCTGTGCTGCAACTTGACTTTTATAACTATCGGAGTTATAGTATTTCCATTACCGCTAAAATAAAAAACATCATTGATGAAAAAGGAGCAAAAACATGGATCCGCGTCTTATCAATCAGAGTTATCTCGACATCGTCAACAACGTCTGGACAACTTTCAAAGAGACCCACGGCTGGAACAGCTATGCCTCGATTCTCGCTCTGAGCGCATACGAGCGCATCGGAAAGTTTGAAAAAATCCAAAGCATCATCGACGAGAGTGTATCCATTGCCCGCAAATACATCAATGGAGAGATTCCCAAGGTAGGCGGTCAGTACGATGAGTACATCTATCGCAGGGGAGGTTCTGCAACGGCGTGGCTCTTCGCCCGCGGATATCTGCCCGAGGCTGAGGAAATTCTGGTCGCAGGAGCAGAAAAACTCCTCAAAGAGTTTCCCCGCGGAGCCAACGGAGCTTTCAAATCACTCAGAACTGATCTTGATGAACTGGTCTGGATCGATACCCTTTTCGCCGTCTGCCCCTACCTCGTCTGGCTCGGAGAAACTATCGGACGCAAGGATTTTACCGATGCCGCCATCGAACAGCTGCTCGCCCATCACGAGCTGCTCTTCGACAAGGCAACCAAGCTCTATTTCCAGGCGAAGCGTGACGGAGTCCTCTCCGCCCGCTGGGGCCGCGGAGTCGGCTGGGCGGTTTACGCTCTGGCTGAAATCACCTACGACCTGCGCAAACACGAGCGTTTTGAAGAGATCGCTTCCATCTATCGTGAACTCATCGACGGCTGTCTTGCCGTTCAGGATGAAAACGGACTCTTCCATCAGGTCGTAAACGACCACTCAAGTTATGTTGAAAGCTCCGCTTCAGGACTCATCCTTTACGGATTCGGACGTGCCATCAAAAACCGCATCATTCCCCGTGAAAAGGTGTACGAGCCTTTCCTCAAGGGAATCAAAGGTTTGACCCGCTACATCACCCTCGACGGCTCAGTCACCGACTGCTGCTGCGGCTGCCTCATGCCCGGAGACGGTTCAGAAGAAGCATACGCCAATCACCCCCGGAAGACCAACGACTGGCACGCCGCAGGTGCCGTTATTTGCGCTTTCGGACAGGCTGAACAGCTTTACATCAACAACCTGATTCCCTCCTTCGCCGACCTTATGGCAGGCAAAGAGTACACTATGCCCCAATAATCCTGCAACGGGTATTGCGCACTCTTTACCTGAGCTGCGCAATACTTGGAAAAGCAGATATTTATTGTCTTTTCTGTTTGTAAAGTGATTTTTGTGATATTATATTAAGCGTAATTAACTTAATAACTGAAAGGTAATCCATGAAATCACTTTACGATGCCCTTTTGTACCTGACCGGATGGCCGCTTGCAGTGCTGCTTATCGCCGGAGGATTGTATTTCACCGTACGGACAAAGTTTATCCAGCTGCGCTTTTTTATCGAGTCACTGCGGGTCGTGCTTGAAAAACCCGCCGGAAAAAACAGTGTCTCATCATTCGGAGCATTGATGATATCCACAGCCTCAAGGGTCGGTACCGGCAACATCATCGGAGTATCTACTGCAATCTGTTTTGGAGGAGCCGGAGCGGTTTTCTGGATGTGGGTGACTGCCATTATCGGCGGAGCATCCGCCTTTGTGGAATCCACTCTGGCACAAATCTATAAACGCCGTAATCCCGACGGCAGCAGTTACGGCGGACCATCATTCTATATTGAAAGTGCCTGCCGCAATAAATTTCTCGCCGTGGTATTCGCTCTGGCTCTGATTTTCACCTACGGAGTCGGCTACAATATGCTTGCCTCCTACAATTTGCAGAGTTCATTCGCCGCATTCGGATTTTACAAGCCATCCCACTGCTGGATTTTCGGTGCGGTGACTGCTCTCGCCTTTCTCTTCACCATCCTCGGAGGCAGCCGCACTCTGGTGAAAACGACCGGAGTGCTCGTTCCCGTGATGGGAGTCGTTTATATTCTCTTTTCTCTGACGGCTCTCGTACTTAATGCCAACAATATTCTGCCGATGTTCAAAGTAATTTTTACCGATGCGTTCAACTTCAAAGCTGTTTTCGGAGGCTTTGCAGGTTCCTGCATCATGTGGGGTTTGAAGCGCGGACTTTACTCCAACGAAGCCGGAATAGGTTCAGCTCCCAACGCCGCAGCGGCGGCAGATGTGTCGCATCCCGCCAAGCAGGGATTGGTTCAGATGCTCTCGGTGTTCATCGACACCAACTTGATATGTATGGCAACAGCTCTCATGTGTCTGGTGTCAGGAGTTCCAGCCACCGCCGCAGATGCAGGAGCACCCTATGTGCAAAAAGCACTGAGCGGCAGTTTCGGCATGACCGGTCCTGTATTCATCGCTTGCGCCATGGTTCTCTTTGCCTACACCACACTGCTGGGCAACTTCTACTACGTTGAAAGCTGTTTTTCCTATATTTTCGGACACACACCGGGGAAAAAGAGTCTGCTGCTCATCCGCATCGCAGGAGCCTTGCTCATCTTTTTCGGAGCAGCTCTCAAAATGGAACACGCCTGGAACATCGCCGATATAGCCCAGTGCGTGCTTGCGTTCATCAATATTCCCGTATGTATCATCATCGGCAAAGCGGCATACACCGCTCTCGAAGATTACGCCCGCCAGAAAAAAGCGGGAAAAAATCCGCAATACATCGCCGGTGATAACGGCATAAAAGAAGAAACAGATTTCTGGAAAAACTGTTGAAGCACCCCGCTCCGCAATGGCGATGCGGCACACTTGAGAAATCAGAATTCGACTTTCAATCCGTCGTAACCGGCGGTGATGAAAGTATCTTTGAAGTACTCTTCGAGCTCTTTTTGTGTTGTTTGGGGGACGTGGGAAACGTGGGTGGTCACGCAGATTGCATCCGGTTTTACGGAGTTTTGTGCTTTTAATTCGTTGATAAACTCCATGGCGGCTCGGGCTCCGAGGTGGTGTTCCTTTTTTATATCTTCTCCCGGATGGGTGCCGCAGCTTAATTCGACGACTACCGCATCTGCCATTTCTCCTTTGACCAGGTCGAAGGATTCCTGACACCACCAGCCGGTATCGGCTAAGATGAGCAGTTTGCGTCCTTGCGGAGTGGTGACAAGATAGTTGACCGCATCGTTTTCAAACTTCATGTGGCTTGCCCGCACGGCAAGTATCTTATATCCGCCGAGAATGAGAGTTTTTCCGGGAACAACATCGTGGAACACCGGTTTGTTTATTGCCTTTTCAGGCTTGTGACCGAACTCTTTTTGAAAAGTGGCATCATACATTTTCAGCACTTCGGCATTTCCCGCAAGGTCGAGAGCAGGAGCTCCGGTAAGAGCATTTCTCCACATCAGATCGAGCGGCTGAAAGTGGTCGGCGTGGCTGTGGGTTATGCAAATGTGCCTGATTTTTGTTTCGTCGATGTTGAATGTTCTCCATGAGTCGGCAGTATCTGGTCCGAAATCTATTTGCAGAGCCTCATCGACCAGCAGTGAGAAGCGGCGGCGGCGTTCTTTTGCTCCGGCAACTCTCGCATGGCTGCAGAGCTTGCAGGTACAGAACGGAGCGGGAATACCTTCGCATGAACCTGTTCCGAGAAGAGTGAATGTACTCATAAATCAAATTCCGAAAAATTCTTTGCCATTTCTGGTGGTTATCTCAGCGAGTTCTGAAGTCTCTATATTGTATTCACGGGCGGCAGCAGCGGCAACGTGAACGAGGTAGCCGGGATGATTTTCCTTACCACGGTGGGGAATCGGAGCAAGGTACGGACTGTCGGTCTCGATGAGCAGACGGTCTAGCGGAATAACTTTGAGGTTTTCTCTGATATTTTCCGCCTTTTTGAAAGTCACCATGCCGGTAACACCGCAGAAAGCTCCGAGTTCGAGGAACTTTTCCGCCCAGCCGGGATCTCCGGCAAAACAGTGGACAACAAATCTGCCGTTTGAAGCCGAAAAATCTTTGAGTATGGCATAGGCATCTTCATACGCCTGCCATGAATTTTCCTGATCTCTGATGTGTACGATGGCGGGCAGTTCCCATTCAAGAGCGGTCCCGAGGAACTTTTCAAACACTCTTTTCTGCGCCTCACGGTCGCTGTAATCGTAAAAATAATCGACTCCGAGCTCGCCGATGGCGACCAGCTTTTCTTCACTCCTGAAGATGGAAAAGTCATCGTTTGCCGCAAGATGTTTTTCTGCGCTGTGCGGATGGACTCCGCATGAAAATACCGTGTCGTCAATGGTGTCGGCAAACTCTCTTGCTTTCAGACTTTCGTTGAAATCAGCTCCGACGGCGTTGAGAAAGAGCCTGCTTACTTTTCCTGCTTCCTGCTGGCGGGGCTCTGCGAGAGCGGCTTGTATATTGGAATAATATTCTGCAGGAGTGATATTTTCACCGTAGAAGTGAAAGTGGGTGTCAAAAATCTGCATGATGTATCAGTTCCGGTCGGTGAGCAGTCGCCATGCTCCGGCAGAGATGAACGCCACGGTCGGAGCGAGTCCGGCAATCACCGGGTTGATGAATCCGCCTTTGCCGAGGGTCAGGAATATCTGAGCTGTCACGATGTAGAAAACGATGAGTCCGACCGCAGTGATGATCGCCATCAGACTGCCGGTGCGCTCATTTTTGGTGGCGAGCGGTATTCCGAGGAACACCGAGAGGAAACACGCCCACGGAAACGCCAGACGGTAGAAAAAGACGGTCATGTATATCGCTTTGACCCGCTCGGGCATATTGGGATTTCTTCTGATGAGATCGGCGATGAACACGGTAGGCAGATCATCCTTCTCTCTTGCCGAGTTGAGGATATCCTGCTGGGATTCGGGCATGACATCTTTGCCGAAAGAGATGGTGTCGAACTTTATCTCGCTGTGCATGAGAGAGGTTCCGCGACTTGCCTCGAAACGCAGCTCATCGGTGCGGTCGTAGCTGACGAATGAGCCGTTTCTCAAAGTCCAGAGATGGTTTTTGCTGTCATAAGAGACCTCTTTTGCGGTGATATCCATCTTGCGTCCGTCGAGATTTCTGAGGATGAGTTTTTGCATTTCAGACAGATTTTTAGCGAGCAGCATATCGGCTCTTGACTGGAACATGCTTTTTATATTGGAGTTGAATTTCTCAGTTCCCGGAGTTCCGACGAGGGTCGGGATCATCTCTTTTTTCCAGTAAGTCTTGATGGTGACATCCTTCTGGGTCTCTCCTGCGGTGAGGGTGTTGAAGAGCCAGTGGCGTTTGTTGTCACTGCTTCTGAATGCCCATAGGTGCTGGACACTCTTTCTGCGGTCGGCAGCCTCGTCGTAAATCTGAGCCGCCTTGTTCTGAGTGTAGGGTATGAGTGCCTCATTGAAGTAGATGTTGACGAAAGTGACGATCAATCCGACGGCAAAAATCGGACCTCCGCACCTGAAAAGCGAGACTCCGCTGGCACGCATGGCGGTGACTTCGAGGTTTTTGCCGAAGTCAGCCATAGTCCACATACAGCCGAGCAGCATGGAAATCGGCAGAATGAAGCGGATATTTCCCGGCAGACGGCAGAGCAGATAAAGCAGAACGGCTCTCCAACCTGCCTTTGCCTCGAGGAACTCCTGAATGTCGTTGAAAACATCACTCAGAATAAAGAGAATGATGAACACCAGCATCAGGATGCTGTACTTGATCAGAAATTCACGCAGGATGTAGCGGTCCAGAATCCACAGCGGAAACCACTTGCGCTTCATCAGGACGAGATCTTCGTATTTAGGTTGTTTATTATCGTTTTGCATGCGCTTAATATACATCCTGAACGCCGGATATTCAAGACAGCTGGTCTTTTCCGGTGTCAATGACCTGATTTTTTCTTAAAAATGTCGGAATATCCAACTCTTCGCCGTTCCAGCGCACCGGAGTGGTTTTTTCCATGATTCCGCGGCTGAACTCATTTTCCGAGAGCGGCAGAGTCTGCTGTATCATATCTCCGTCAGAGAGTTCCAGGCGGCTCTGGCGTTTGCTCTTTTTGCGTTCAGTTCCCTGCGAACCTGCCGGGAGTGCCTCTTTTTCGTAGTTGACGGCAAGCGCAGTGTACTGGAATTTACCCCGCCACTTCTCATCGACCGCCGCACCGACCAGAACGCTGGTCTTTTTGCCGATGTGGCTGGTGGAAATAGCAAAAACACTCCGGGCATCACTCAGGGAAAGTTCAGGACCACCGGTGAGCGTGAAGATGACCGCATCGGCATCGCAGAGAGTCGATGCTCCTCCGAGCAGCGGAGACTCCAACAGTTTTTCAAACGCCTTCTCAGCGGTGAAGCTGCCCTCATTTGCCGTGTCGATGACTCCGATTCCGAGAGCACAGTGCGATTTTTTGCGGCGGAGCAGGGCGGAAAAGTCGGAAAAGTCTGCGTTGAGCAGATTTCCGGCACAGAGGATGGTCGAGAGAGCCAGCACTGAGCGTGCCATTTCCCGGTCAGCCAGTTGAAAAGCCTCAGCGAGCGGAGTAGCCGGGTCGAGTCCGGCAAAGAGCAGGTCGTTCGGAATAAGTATCGCCGCATCGGCAATGCGGATGATCTCGTTGTTCATCGCCTGTTCGCTTATCCTCTGACGCTGAAGTCCCTCAACTGCGAACGGCTGAGAGAGTACAGTTACCGCCGGTATCTGCATATTTGAGGCGCATGAGAGCACGATGGGAATACCTCCTGAGGCAGTTCCTCCGCCGAGACCGCCGCAGATGATGAGCATCTGACTGCCTTTTATCATCTCTTCAATGCGTCTGCGCTCAGGAGAAAATGCACTCTGACCGTCGATGACTCTTCCTCCGGTTCCCCTGCCGTTGCGCCATTTTTCTCCGGCGAGGATGGTGTGTTCTTCATCGAGTCCGCATTCGGCGAGACCGTTTCTATCGGTATCGATAGCGATGAGCTTCAGATATTCCGCTCCGGGTTCTCTGACGAGATGAGAGATGATCCGGCAGCCGGCACCGCCGACACCGATAACACAAAATTTACTGTTTTCTATCATGGATCACCTCAGAATTTCATTGATTTGCCGATATTCCGCCAACCGACTTTGCTGTTGTCGAAGAGACGGTTTATTCCGTTTACTATTCTGTCGAGGGCGTTGTCGGAGCCCGGACCGCTTCTTCTCAGGCAGTCAGCGGCGTATTTGAGAGCTCCCCACGAGGCACTGAATTTCGGAGAGTTCAAGCCGGTGAAAGCTCCGCGGAGATCTGCCGGAACTCTGCACTGACAGTGGGCATTGAACACTTCGGCGATGATTTCGGTCGAGCGGTGATAGAGACTGCCGCCTCCTGTGGCGATGACTCCTGCTCCGAAAGTGAGCGGGACATTGGCGGCAATGAGCTTGGCTCTGATGATTTCGAAGGTTTCGCGCAGCCTCATATCGATGATGGTTTCAAAGCTCGCAAGCGGAATCCTTCTGCCTCCGTTGAGTCCTCCGGGAAGATCGATGGTTTCACGGTTCTCTTCACGGGCTTTGGCGAGCTCTCCTGATTCGAGGAGCCTGCGGCAGGTGTCGATGGGCAGTTCAAGACCGATGGCAAGATCATTTGCGATGTGGTCAAAGCCGATTTGCAGAACTCCTGAGCCGGTGGTGCCGTTGTTGAACTCCACGGCATACTCGGTGCACCCCATGCCGAAGTCGATCAGCAGGACTCCGTTTTCCCTTTCGGTGCGGGTGACAATTCCGTAGCTTGCCGCAAGCGGCGAGAAGATTATTTCCACCGGAGTGTTTTCAAATCCGCAGTTCTGCACCATGCGGATGAAGTTGCTTATGCGTGAACTGATGCCGTGCACCAGATGCACATGAGCTTCAAGACGGCTGCCGGTCATGTTTTCGGGATTGCTCACTCTGCGGTTGTCGAGCAGATAATAGCTGGTGCTCTTGTTGATGATTTCCCGCTCTGAGGCAAGATTGATGATCTCGGCGTTATCCTCGGATTCGATGATCTCGTTCATGGTGACGGTTCTCTGCGGATTTTTTATCACACTGTTGCCGACTCCGGATTGGGAGTCGATGGCACATCCGGTGACGAGAACGGTGACGAGTTTGCAGTTCATCAGTTCGCCGCAGGAGCTTTCAGCCTCTTCGAGAGCTTTGTTGAGTGCAGTTTCCGTACTCTTGGCATCGGTGATCTCACCCTTGATGATGCCCTGCGACTGAACGCATCCTCTGCCGACGATATCGACCGCATCATCGGGAGATACTTTGCCGATGAGTACCGATATTTTGGAAGTGCCCAGTTCAATGGCACAAACTATATCATTGCTGCTGAACATGTTGACCGGCGACCTTCCTGGAGTCAGGCGTTCTCTTTGAGATAGTTGAGAGCGGCTGCGATACCTGCGTAAGAGCCGATGTCACGGCGCAGTGCGCTGGGAACGATTTCGCATTTGGCAAGCGGCTCGGCCCAGCAGAACTTCGGCAGGTGTTTTTTGATGGGGTCGGTGTAGAGGTCGCCGACTGCCCAGGCGAGAGTTCCGAGGATTATCTTTTCGGGGTTGAAGATGTTGATGAACATGCCCATGGCTTGAGCGTTGCGCAGACTCATCTCTTCCCAGATGGCGCAGGCGTAAGCGTCACCGGCACGGACGGCTTTTTCAACTGCGACCATGTCGATTTTTTCGGGGTCGTTGTCGGCAAACTTCAAAATGGCGGTGTCGGGATGACAGGCGAGCTCCTCACGGATGCGGTTGGCGATGGCACGGCCTCCGGCGTAAGCCTCGTAGCATCCTTTCATGCCGCAGTTGCACTGCCTGCCGTCGAGTTCGACACAAATGTGTCCGCACTCACCTGCGCTGAGAGCACCTCCTCCGCGCACAAGATTGCCTGCGGCGATGATGCCGCCGCCGATTCCGGTGCTCTGGGTGAGGAAGATGAAGTTCTGACAACCCTTGCCTGCTCCGAAGAACCATTCGGCAAGAGCTGCGCAGTTGGCATCGTTTTCAAAGCATCCGGGAATGCCGAGCTGCTCTTTGAGGTAACTCAAAATAGGAACGTTGCGCCACTTTTTGTTGTTGGTGGGAGCCGTCATGATTCCGTTGACCGCATCAGCGGGGAAGGGTACAGATATACCGAAAGCTGAAACCTGAGAGATATCCATTCCGGCTTCGGCGACCAGACGTTTTGACTCAGAGACCATCTTCGGCAGAATATCTTCCGGATATGTATCGACATTTGGAATACGGGCACTGCCGATGATTTTTCCCGACTCTGTTCCGAGACCGATCCCGATCTTTGTACCACCGACATCGAAGCCTAATAACACGCGTTCCTGACTCATAATTAAAATTCTCCATGATTTTTTGTGATTTGTCACTTGTAGAATATAATACCTGAACTATATTTTATGCAAGGAGTTTTTTTCAATAAATCAGAAAAGGAGCAAATTAAATGAAATTTCTTTTGATTTTGTCGGTTCCGGGCGTCTATTATGCCTATCAAAACAGTGACAGTGTCGGCAAAGCGATCGTGCTGATGCTGCTTCTCGGCTCTGTCGCAACATGGACTACCATGCTGGATAAAGCCATATCACTTCACCGGGCAAACAAGGCTTCAAAAAGATTTCTTGCCATGTTCAAATCAAATACCCGCAGTCTGGTGACACAGTCGCTTGTCCGCGAGGGCACCGGTGACTCAGGACCGCTCGGAGCGATCTACTCAGAGGGTGTCGATAAACTGCTCGAGTTTTACGAAGAGGGCAGCGGCAGCTACGGTATGGGTATGGGCAGGGGAGCTGTAACTCCGGTAAAACTCTCTGCCGCCCAGTTTGATGCCATCGAGGCGGTGCTCGAGCGTGCCGTGTCGCATCAGATACAGGAGCTTGAAAAGCGTATCGGATTTCTCGGTACTCTGGTGAGTCTGAGTCCGTTCTGCGGACTCTTCGGAACCGTCTGGGGCGTTATGCTCGCATTCTGCGGTATCGCCGCCGCAGGAAAGGCTGACTTTACCGCCCTCGCTCCCGGAGTCGCCGGAGCTCTGCTCACCACGGTCGCAGGTCTGGTGGTGGCAATCCCGAGTCTGGTCGGATACAACGCCCTCAACGCAACGATCCGCAACATGACCGTCGCCATGGATAACTTTACCGAGGAGTTCATGGTAAGACTCAAACTCGAACAGCTTTCCATCGACTCGAAAGGCGGTAATCACGATGCGTAGAAAACGCCGCCGCTTTCAGGCTGAGAGTTTCGACCGCATCGACGTCACTCCTCTGCTCGACCTGACTTTTCTTCTGCTGATAGCTTTTATGATAACCATGCCGCTCATGGAGTACGGTACAAATATCAAAGCTCCGAAGATGAACAGCAACAAGCTGCCTGAAAACAACTTCAAAAGCGTCACCATCACTGCCAAAGGAACCATTACTTTTGACAACGAGGCGGTGACTAAGGAGCAGCTTGCCGAAAAACTTGCCGAACTCAAGGCAACAGGAGCAAAAAAAGATTTGCTTCTGCGTGCCGACGGCAGCCGTGCATACAAAGATGTTATCGAACTGATGGCACTCATCAGAAACTGCGGTTTCGACGATGTGATACTGGTGACCCAGCCGGAGGATAAGAATTGATGGAGTCCGTAAGCAACAGCAAAACTTTCAGAACAGTACTCTTTGTGCTGGTAGTGCTGTGCCACGCATTTGCTCTGTTGATACCCGGCTGCACACTCTTTGATAAGAGTGAGAAAAAAGAGAACGCTTTCAGGGTGAAACTGGGAGAGGTCGAACTCAATTCCGGTCCGGTGGTCGGCCCTCCTGAGAGATTGCCTGACGAACCGGGATTGCCTCCGCCTCCTCCGCCGGAGAAGCCGGAAACTCCTGTTGTGCCGAAAGAGCCTGATACTCCGGTGATACCTCCGAGAGAGCCGGTGATACCACCGAAAGAGCCGACTGTTCCGGCAAAGAAGCCTGTCGTCAAGCCCAAACCGAAACCACGGAAAAAGCCGAAGGTAAAACCGAAAGCCAAGCCCAAGACTAAACCCAAAACAAAAAACAAACAGACCAGGCGGACGAAACCGGTCAAACGCAAGACCGGAACCAAGCCGAAGGATGACGGAGTTTACCGTCCCGACAACCAATCAACTCAGATCGGCAGGGGGTATCGCGGACAGAATAATGCCCGTATTCCGACAGGCAGCCGCAACGCCGCCCAGACATACGGCGAGAAGTTCGACAACCGTGCTCCCGGGGGCGGAGCCAGCGAGTCGATGGAAAGATACGGCAAAAATCTTGTCCGTTATCTCAAGAGCCGCTGGACTTATCCGCCTAAAAGTCTGCTCGGCGGAAAAACTCCGGCGGTGCTGATAGAACTTGATATCGCTGCCGACGGCAGAGTTACCGCTTCAAGAATAGTCAACCGCTCGGGCATCAAAGCCATGGATGAATCCATCGAGCGTATGCTTGAACAGCTCGAACGGGTTCCGTCACCTCCGGATAAAAAGGTGAAACTTGAAATCATCATGCAGATGAAAGACTGACGGATTTTATGGGGAGATTTTGAATATATCATGGTGAAAATAGGAATACTCGGCGGCGGCAGCGCAGGCAATTCGATGGTGATATCCACCCGGAACTGCACTTTCGCCATAGATGCAGGATTTTCCGGCAGAGAGCTGCGCAAACGCATGGCGGCTGTCGGAATAGCTCCTGATGAACTTGAGGCGGTGCTGCTCACTCACGAACATACCGACCACTCAAAGGGGTGCCGGGTGTTCTGCAACAGTTTTGCTCTGCCGCTTTACGCCAGCAGCGGTACAGCGACCTATCTGCGCAATCACGACAATCTGCCCGAACGGGTCGTGGTGTTCGAGCGGGATAACACCTTTGAACTCAACGAGTTGATGATACACCCGTTTGCGGTGCGTCACGATGCAGTTGACCCGGTGGGATTTTCCATACTCACTCCCGACGGAGTGAAAATAGGTGTCGCCACCGACCTCGGAATCCTCGACGGCAACGTTGAGCGTTCAGTGTACGACAGTGATGTGCTGGTGCTCGAGTGCAACTACTGCCCGGAAAAACTGCGCAACAGCAACCGTCCTGAATTGACCAAACGGCGGATAGCCGGACGCAACGGACACCTCGAAAATGCCGATGCGGTCAACGCTCTGGAAAAACTGGTGACGCCCCGCACCAAACTCGTGCTCTTCGGTCACGTCAGCCGTGAGTGCAACGATTACGATTTTGTCCGCTCCATCGGCAGGGAAAAACTCGATATGATGGGCAGACAGGATGTGGTTTTTGATGTGATACTGCAGGATACTCCGCTGGGCAGATTTGAACTTGCCGGTGAGAGCTGCACCTTTTGCGGAGCTGATATCTGATGAGTCAAACCGATATGCCGTTGAAAATAAACTGCCGCGAATGTTTCTCACGTTACGACGTGAGCGACCTCGAGGCTTTTTCAACCTTTCCCTGTCCCCGTTGCGGAGCAAAGCTGCGGGTGCCCAAGAGATTCGGGCACTTCCTGCTTGAAAAACTCTGCGGCAGAGGCGGTATGTCGCATATCTACCGGGCGAAGAACACTGAAAGTTCCGAGCGGGTGGCATTGAAAATACTCAACAGCGATTGCGATGACCCGGATTTGAAAAACGGCTACTCCAAAATTTTCGATATGGTGAGCAAACTCTCAGGACGTCCCGGAGTGGTGCCGGTTTACGAAGCAGGTGAAATCGAGGGCACTCACTATCTGAGCATGCAGTATCTTTCAGGCGGCGACGTCGAACACCGTATGCGTGCCGGTAAACTGCCTGAATTGCGCATCGTAGCGAACTGGCTCGCCGACGTTGGCGAGGGACTTGAGGCGGCTCACTCTCTTGGAATAGTTCACCACGATATCAAGCCGTCAAACATCTTTATCAACAGTTCAGGACGTGCCCTGCTCGGAGATTTTGACCTCGCTGATTACCGTTCTGACGGAGATATCTCAACTCCGTGCCACGGCTGGGCGAGTCCTGCGTATGTGAGTCCGGAGCGGCTCTACGGCGGCGGTGAGGATTTCAAAGGCGATATATTCAGTCTCGGAGTAACTGCCTATGAGCTTCTGGGCGGCAAACTGCCTTTCAGCATCAACGGTGAAGCGTTCGACCTTTACGAAGAACGGCGCAAGATGGAGTTTTCAGAGCTCTACGATTTAGCTCCTGAGTTGGGGCGTGAAACCTCTGATCTGGTGCGAAGTATGCTCGATTTTGATCCCAACATGCGCCCTGATTATCCCGAAGCAGTGGCGGTGTTCAGAATGTTGGAGTGGGTGTGATGAGAAAAAATTCAGGTATTTATGCAGCTTACGATATCGGAGGAACCAAGTGTGCCTCAATTATCGGCTTTATGGATGAAAAAGAGTTCAAATTGCTCGCCAGAAAACAGTTTGCCACCGATGAGTGCGGCTCAGCCCGTGAGGTGATATCCCGTCTGGGAGCAGATTTGCTTGCTATGAAAAAAGAGCTCGGCGCAGAGCCGCTTGCGCTGGGAATTTCCTGTGGAGGTCCGCTTGATGCCGTCAGGGGAATAGTTCAATCACCCCCCAATCTTCCCGGCTGGGATGATATCCCAGTGACCGGCTGGGCGAATGAGGATACCGGACTCGTTTCTTATCTCGAAAACGATGCCAATGCCGGAGCCGTTGCCGAATGGCGTTACGGAGCGGGCAGGGGCGTTGACAACATGATATTCCTCACCTTCGGAACCGGGCTCGGTGCCGGAGTCATCATCGACGGTCATCTGCTGCACGGTGCCGGAGGCAACGCAGGTGAGCTCGGACACATCCGTCTGGCAGATAACGGACCGGTGGGGTACGGCAAAGCAGGCTCATTCGAGGGTTTCTGTTCCGGCAGCGGACTTGCCCGTCAGATGCAGAGTTTCGCCTCGAAGCGTCTTGGTACAGGCAATCCGGTAAAGTGGGGCAGGAGTCTCTCTGAAATAGAAAAACTCGATGCAAAAAAGCTCGGAGAACTCGCCGCAGATGGCGACTCCGATGCTCTTGAAATATTTGAAAACTGCGGAGCCATGCTCGGCAGGGGGTTGGCAGTTGCGGTCGATCTCTTCAATCCGCAGAAGATAGTTATTGGCAGTATATTTGTGCGGAGTGAAAAATTTCTCCGTCCTGCCATGTCGAAAACACTTGAACAGGAATCACTCTCTGTCAGTTACGCCGATGTCGAAGTCGTTCCGGCGCAGCTGGGAGAGAATGCCGGAGATGTGGCCGCACTCTGTGTCGCCCGTGAAAATTATATGAAAGGCTGTGAAAAATGAATACTCCGAAACCACTTTTCCCGAAACTTGACCGTCCTGCCCGGGTAATCGTTCTGATGAGCGGTTCCGGCAGTAACGCCGAGGTGCTTATCAGGGCATCACGCATGGAAAACTCATCATTCACCATCTGTGCACTGGTGACCGACCGTCCTGAACGCTGCCGGGCGAGAGAGATCGCCTCGATGTACCATCTGCCGCTGGTGGAGTGCGATATTTTTGATTTCTACAAGCGTAACGGAGAAAACAGTATCCGTCTTGATACTCCGCACCGCAGAGAGCTGAGAAACGAGTGGAACGCCCTGCTTGAAAAGGCAATAGAGCCCTTTGCTCCCGACTTCGGAGCTCTGGCAGGTTTTGTTCCGCTCACCAACCTTGCGGCGAAACTGCCGCTGCTCAATGTCCACCCGGGAGACCTCACCGCCACCGATGAAACGGGAAGACGTCTCTACACCGGACTCCACCATCTGCCTGTTGAGCTTGCCATTCTTGACGGAGTTTCCGGTCTGCGCAGCAGCGTGATTCTGGCACAGCCATACTCAGGTGACGGTAACAGCGATATGGATTCAGGTCCGGTGCTCGGCGTTTCAGGTCCCGTTGCACCGAAACTTGACGGAGCTATTCTTTCACGCCTGAAAAAACTCTATGAGATACGTATTCCCGGAGTGACTCCCTCAGACCGTCTGCGTGAAGTCGCCGATGCCAGCCTTGAGGAGCTCAAGTACCACGGAGACCATGTGATTTTCCCCCGTGTAGTCTCAGATTTCGCCCTCGGAAAATACGCTGTCGATGCCAATGAGCAACTCTATTACGAGATAGACGGCTCTTTCGTTCCCGTGGAAACAATAGAGTATCCCGAAGGAGCGGCTCCCAATCCCAGAGTGATAAAATAATTCTCACATACCATCTTCAGCGGCAGTTGTCAGGAGTGTTCATCCGGTGACTGCCGCTTTTTTCTGTATTCGCCCGGAGTTGTTCCAAATTTTGCTTTGAACAGTGTTCCGAAGTAAACCGGCGAGTGAAATCCGCAGGCTATTGCTATCTCTTTGATTGCCTGGTCGGTGGTGCGCAATAACATTTCCGCTTGTTCGAGACGCAGGGTGTTGACCAGCTCCAAAGGTGAGCATCCGTAGTGTTTCTGAACCTGACGGCGCAGAGTTGACTCACTTATTCCGGCAAAACCTGAGAGCTTTTCGGCACTGAGATTGCCGTTGAGGTTTTCGATAATATACTTTTTGAGCTGCTGCATACCCGGAGTCGTCATCTTCTGTTTTGAGTTGTATGTAAAACTCAGAGTGAGCAGCAGGTCATAAAACAGCAACGCCGCTTCACGGTGGTCTCTTTTGTTTTTGATGATTTCTCCGATTTGGCGCATCCGTTTTTCGATATCCTGAGGGTCATCGGGCTGTATGAGTTTATCTCCGTCGAAACCGAGGATGTTGCACATCATTCCCGGAGCACTGCCGTTACCGATGATAACCAACTTTCTTCTTGAGGTTCCCGGATTGGCATTGATCATTTTTACATTGCTGTGCGGCACGATAAGGAACACCGAACCGGTGACCGCCCGATGAGTTGTCTCTCCATCGATATAGAGAGCCTCACCCTCAAGGATAAGTTCGACGGCGATATTGGGGTAGTTGATGTGGCGCAGGTACTTGCCATCGACCCGTTTGGCATCGGTGAAACGGGTGGGGAAAACCGGAAAACGCATATCCCATGCCCAGTGCCAGTTGTCGTTGGAAACAAATGTTCCCTTGCCGTTGGAAATATCAAAATAATCTCTTTTACTCTTTTTCATGGATACCTCTCGATCATAATATATACATTGAGAGCGTTTTTGCAAGCGTAAAACGAAAAAGAAATGACTGTTTTTTCAGTATCATTGACTGTTTTTTGATATTGTTGCCGCTTGAATGCTCCGAAAGTGTCTTGTATAGTATGACAGAACCCAAAATTCTAACAATTAAGGAGAGTTATCATGATTACCAGAAAATATCGTGGAATACGCCCCGATGACCTGCACGGACGCATGGGACTGCGCAATCCTGAGCGCGGATTCCGCACCGAGATGTATTTCAGTACCATTCCGGGTGAGATCGCAGGAATGTGCTCCTGCCACTTCAAGCAAAATAAACTTGACGGACGTCCGACTGTTCCTGTCTACCAGAACGTGGATATTCCCGGCGTGCCGCACCTGATAAGAGGCAACCGCCTCGATGCGGTCGAATTTGCCCACTGCCAGTGGCAGGATGAGCTTGATTATCTCGCCTATGACGGCGTGACCATCATGCAGAGTTACTGTTTCCTCATGGCTTACAGTGACGGTCAGGATCTGCCGCAGAGAAAACTTGATGATATCGAAAAGTTTTTCCTGAAACTGCGTGAGAGCAAGGTGAAAACCCTTCTGCGTTTCGCTTACGAGCTCTCTCCGACACTTAACGGCCCCACGGCAGAGACGATTTTGAAGCACCTGCATCAGGTTGCTCCGCTGCTCAACAAATATATCGATGTCATCTACTGTCTGCAGTGCGGATTTATCGGTAAGTTCGGTGAGTGGCACAACAGCTACCACCATTTGCAGTATGACTTTGAATTCCACAAGACTCTGATGCACGAGGTGGTCAATGTTCTGCCCGAGTGCCGCAGAACGATGATGCGCTACCCTGTGTATAAACAGCGCATCTTCGGAACTGCTCCCATCACTGAAAAAGAGGCCCACACCATGCTGCCGCAGGCACGCATCGGTCACTTCAACGATGGATTTCTCGCCAATCCTCCGATACACGGAGGAACTTTCGGAAGAACCTGGGGCGGTCCGGGACAAAGTCTCCAAACCTGGGAAGAAGAGTACGAGTATGTCGCTCAGGAGTCAAAATATCTGCCGCAGGATGGCGAACTCTTCTGGCGTGACGTGGGCGGAGCCGCCCTGCCGACCGAATCGGTCAAACTCTTCAACAGGTGGCACTATGATACATTCGGAATGGTGCACGGCAATATCCTCTTTGAAGGGGTTGACAACTACTCAATAGATGTCTGGAAAAAAGTTCCCTGCGACCCGCTCTTCCTGACAGACAACAATTTGCCGATGTCCGACGGCTACTTTGAGGATGAGAACGGCAAACATGTCTGGCGCAGTTACTACGAGTATATCCGTGACCACATGGGCTACCGTCTGGAACTCAATGAGGTGAGCGTGGATGCGGCAGAAAAAATATCTGTTGAAGTCAAACTCACCAACAGAGGATTTTCCGCTCCGGTGAACCCCCGTCCGGTGCTTTTCGTGCTCGAAAAGGATGGTAAACGCTTCAGCTTCAAGTTCGATGCCGATGTGAGAAAGCTCTACGGCAACAACACAGCGCACACGCTCAAACTCGAAGCGGCTATCCCTGCTGATATGGCAATCGGAACATACAAGGCGGGAATTGCTCTGCCTGACGGATGCGATATTCTGGCGGATGTTCCCGAATACGCCGTCAGACTTGCCAATCCTCTGCACTTTGCCAATGGAATAAACTATATCGATATTGATGTCAATATAAAATAGGCTCTGTTTCAGACACAGGTAGGTAAAGGTGAATAAAAAAGTTCCCCGCTTTTCTTGAAAGGGAGAGAGGGGCGCGGGGAGAGAGGGAAAACTTCTTTTCTCGTGAAAAGAAGTTTTCCCTCTTTCCCCGCATCATCTCCCCATATCAGGAACAAATCAATAAAATAAAGGAAGTAAAAATGAGCGAAACATCACGCAAGGCGGCATTCGATTTTATGGAAAATGAAAAACAGTTCCATCTCGGATTTCTGCCGACCGAACAATCAAACCCGATGACCAAACACCTCGACGCCGAGTTTGCCGCCGCCACCACCCGCGGAGTGAGCAATCTCCAGAGTGTTGACCGCAAGGTGCTCGAAATGGCACAGAAAGTCTTTGCCTCAAAAGAGTTTGCCAAGCTGGTCGATGATGCGCTTGCCACCATCAAAAACGGCGGCAAAATCGTCTTTTCAGGCTGCGGAGCCACCGGAAGACTGAGCATTCTTCTCGAGTGTATGTGGCGCAACGCCTGCGTTTCAAATGCGGCTCTTGCCAAGTATGCCAACTGCGTTTTCAGCATTATGACCGGAGGCGACTACGCCCTCGTGCGCAGTGTCGAATTTTTTGAGGACTATCAGTCTTTCGGACGCCGTCAGGCAACTGAGCTTGATATCAACTCCAATGATATGATCGTCGCCATCACCGAAGGCGGCGAGACCAGTTCGGTTCTGGGTACTCTCTTCGAGGCACTCGACCGCGGAGCCAAGGCGTTCCTGATGTTCAACAACCCCGCCGACTTGCTGGCGGAGCACCTTGAGCGTTCCCGCAAAGCCATCCGTGATGAGCGGGTCTGCGTGCTCGACCTCTTCTGCGGACCGATGGCACTGGCAGGTTCCACCCGTATGCAGGCGACCACCTCAGAGCAGCTGGTTGCAGGAGCCGCCATCGAGTGCGTGCTTCACACCCTTGCCGGACTTCCCCGTCTGGACTACGCCAAAGAGTTTGAATTCCTGCTCGACCAGCTCGAGAGCAGCCAGAGTGTTTCCGCCATCGCCGGATACATCGACTTCGAGGCGGCGGTTTACCGTGACAAAGGATACATCACCTACCTTGCCAACGACTATCTGCTGGATATCTTCACCGATACCACCGAGAGATCACCGACTTTCATGCTTCCTCCGTTCAGAAAGTGCGATGACAGTGTTTCACCCCGTCCGTGGGCGTTTGTCAAGAATCCGACCCTGAGCACCACTGCCGTGTGGGAAAAGGGCATGAACAGACCCCTGCGCTGTCTTGAGTGGAGTATTGAGGATTATCAGGCAATGGGAGCTCCTGAAAGCGTCAAAAACAATCCTCCTGCCATCAAAGCAACTGAACTGCTCAAGTTTGAGGTCGGTTTTGAAAACATTGCCGACCGCACTCCGAGCGGAAAAGATGCCGCCGTGCTGGTCACTCTCGGCAGTGCCGACAACGCCTCTGTCAACGGCAAGTACAACGAGCTGAAAGCAGGCTTTGCCAAGTCCTGCCATATCGCTGTGGGCGGAAACGACGGCGATTACAATGTGCAGTGCACCTTCCCCGCCGGACTCCTGCATCTCATGGAACACATGGCGGTGAAACTGGTGCTCAACACCGTTTCCACCGGAGTCATGGCTGTTCTCGGCAGAATTACCGGCAACTGGATGAGCTACGTCGATGTTTCCAACAAGAAACTCATCGACCGTGCCACCAGACTTATTTCCGAAATCGGAGAGATGAGCTACGAGGATGCCTGCTGCAAACTCTTTGAGGCAGTCGAAAACATGCAGAAAAACGCCGATGCTTCTCAGGAGCGTCAGTCGGCGGTGCAGTATGTCCTCAACGAGCTCAAAGGCAAATAATATGTCCGATTCAGCTCTCGAATTGCTGGAAACAACGGTGTTGTCAACCGGAGAAAACTGCAAGGTTTACCGGTTGATAACTCCGACTGAAAAAGTCGTACCCAAGCGGGTGATACAGTATGTGATATCATCTCTCGGGTACGATAACTACCGCAAGTATGTCAACGACCAGAACTACTGGCGGCTTTACTACCGCACTGCGTTTTCCAATCAGGGAGCTGTCGATCACCTCTATCTTGCCGAAGTCAACGGCGAGTTCGCCGCCCGGGTCTGGTTCGCCTATTCACGGCGTTCCGGATTCGGCAATTTCGGCAACGTTTACACCGAAACGGAGCACCGCCAAAAGGGGCTGATGAGTATTCTTATGAGGCATTGCGTTGCAGGTTTTGAAGCGAGCGATGCCAAGATGCTCTGTTGCTCCACCGGAAGCAAAATTGCGGCGGCAAGCTATGTCAAAAGCGGTTTTCACCTTATTTACGGCGGAGAAACAGGCCCGCTGTGCCTGCTCAAAAAGGAGCTCGGCGACCACTTTTCAGATGTGGCTGAAAAGTATTATAAAGATAATAAAATCGTCAAAGTCCGTCCCGGAACCATTGACGACCAGTATGATTGCGACAAGATACTCGATAAACTTGCCGCAATGAGAGCAAATTGCCCCGAGCCTCCTCCTGAGGCGGGATGTTTTGTCACCGAGTACCGTATCGCCTTTCAGGAGTCACTCAACGGCAACGGCAAAGTGCTGGTAGCAGAGAACTCCATGGGGGCTGCCGTCGGTTACAGCTGGCAGTTGAATTTGTACGGCAGAAAAGTGACACACGTCGTGCTTCACCCGGACTGCCGTGACCAGAGAGAACTAATGCTCAATTTTGACTGAGCTTTTTTACACTGAAAATCTCACATGGATGACATCGCCATCCTGAACTTCGTACTCTTTGCCCTCGATACGGAGTTTTCCTGCGGTCTGAGCCGCACTCCAGCTGCCGCATGCCACGAGGTCTTCGTAAGAGACAGTTTCCATGCGGATAAATCCGCGGCACATATCGGTGTGGATTTTTCCTGCCGCTTCGGGAGCGAGGGCTCCTTTGGTGACAGTCCACGCTTTTGACTCCATCGGACCTGCGGTAAAGAAGGTGATGTAGTTGAGCAGACGGTAGCCGGTTTTGATCACGTTGTCGAGACCTGAACTCTTGACTCCGAGCTCTTCCATAAACATCGCCGCCTCTTCGGGGTCGAGTCTGCCGAGCTCATCTTCGAGCTTGGCGCACACCGGAATAACTTCAAGAGAACGCTCAGCCGCAAAATCCAGCAGCTTTCTGGCGTTGTCGTCCGAGGCAAAATCCGCCAGCTGTTCCTCACCGATATTGGCGCAGATAAAGGCGGGTTTCACCGAAAGCATTCCGAGATTCTGAACGATCGCTTTGGCTTTCGGGTCGTTTTCGTCGTATTCCGGACGGCGTCCTTCGGCAAGCTGACTGCACATATCTTTGAGCAGTTCAAACTCAAGTTTAGCATCCGGGTCGTTGGAACGGGCAAGTTTGCTTGCACGGTCACGTTTCTTTTCGAGCTGCTCCAAATCGGCGAGCATGAGTTCGGTTTCGATAGTTGACAAATCCGAGACCGGGTCGCATTTTCCGTCAACGTGCACCACGTCGCCGTCGGGGAAAAGTCTCACCACATGGGCGATGGCATCGACGTTGCGGATGTGTCCGAGAAACTGATTGCCGAGACCCTGACCCTGACTTGCACCGCGCACCAGACCGGCGATGTCAATGAATTTGAGTCCTGAGGGAACGATCCTGCCTGATTTTTCCAGTTTGGCGAGCACCTCAAGACGCTCATCGGGAACAGGAACGATTCCGGTATTGGGTTCAATGGTGCAGAAAGGAAAGTTTGCCGCTTCCGCTCCACTTTTACTCAGAGCGTTGAACAAAGTTGACTTGCCGACATTGGGCAGACCTACAAAACCGCATGAAAAACTCATAGTAATATATTCCGTAAATTAAAATGCTGCTGTCCGCATCATCGCCGGACAGCAGCGTTGAAAATTCAAATCCTGTAATGTGCCCGTCAGTTGAGCGGAGTGACGACTGACTGACGGCTGAATACAAAGTTCTGCCAGTCGTGATTGACGTCGATCACCCATGCCGGACGCATGATGGGACCATATCCCGGACCGTAGCCGTCGGGATTATCCGGGCAGTTGGGCAGCGGGAAGGGGAAAGTGATGATATCGAGCACGCCGACACCGATTCTCACCAGAGTGAAGCAGACACCTTTGAGGGTTCCGTAGGTGATACCGGCGATTCCGCCCATCTCGTTCTGGACATCCCACCACTTCATCGGGATCTCGAGCGGCGAGAAAACGACATTGGCGATTCCGCGACCGAGTTTCTGCACCGGACGCATGACAATGTCTTCGCCTTTGAACTGCTGCGGAGTTTCCGCATAAGCAGGAGCGGCAACGCCGGCAATAAGTGCAAACATCAGCACGAACATGATTGATTTTACAGTTTTCATCATCTTTTCCTTTGGGATTTTTTATATAATTTCAAGAAAAATACAAATACTTTGTTAAGAATATAATCTCACTATGTGCAATTTGCAAGAAGATTTTGCGTATATTATGCTTTTTTTTTGTTTTAGCCGCCCGGAACGTCTTGCACGCTCTCTTTCTCAATGCTATATTATTAAAGATGCATACACCCCGCCGCAAGGCGGATAACAGATAAATCATAATCAGGAGCAGCTGTAAAATGGCTAAAGGAACTCTCGTACAGAAAATAATCGATGCTCACTACGTTTCGGGTGAAAAAATACAAGGCAAACCGGTCGCTATACGCATAGATCAGACTCTGACTCAGGATGCTACGGGAACCATGGCGTACCTTGAACTTGAAGCCATGGGTGTAGATCAGGTCAAAACTGAGCTTTCAGTCTCTTATGTTGACCACAATATGATGCAGAACGGTCCGGAAAACCGTAACGACCACCTTTATTTGCAGACCGTCGCCGCCGACAAGGGTGTGATCTTCTCACCTCCGGGAAACGGAATCTGCCACCAGCTCCACCTCGAGCGTTTCGGAGTTCCCGGCAAGACTCTCATCGGCAGTGACTCACACACTCCCACCGGCGGAGGTATCGGCATGATGGCTATCGGAGCAGGCGGCCTCGATGTCGCCCTTGCCATGGCAGGTCAGCCCTTCCGTATTCCCTATCCCAAGGTGGTCGGAGTCAAACTTACCGGCAAGCTCTCACCCTGGTGCGCCGCCAAAGATGTCATTTTGAAACTGCTCTCGATCATGACCACCAAAGGCAATGTGGGTTCGATCGTCGAATACTTCGGTGACGGAGTCAAAACCCTCACTGTTCCCCAGCGTGCCACCATCACCAACATGGGTGCTGAACTTGGCGTGACCTGCAGTGTGTTCCCGAGCGATGAGATGACCGAAAAGTGGCTCATCCAGCAGAACCGTGCAGCCTCTTACGCTCCTTTTGCCGCCGATGACGATGCCGAGTACGACAGAGTTATCGAAATTTCCCTCGACGAAATCGTGCCGATGGCAGCTTGTCCGTCAAGTCCTGACAACATCAGAACTGTTGCCGAACTCAGAGATATGAAAGTCGATCAGGTGCTCATCGGCAGCTGTACCAACGGCGGATACCGTGATCTAGCCATGGCGGCAAGCGCACTCAAAGGCAGACGGATATCTCCCGATGTGACTCTGGCAATAGCTCCGGGAAGCCGTCCTGTTCTGGAAATGCTCTGCCGCAACGGTATGCTTGCCGATCTCGTGGCTGCCGGAGCGAGAATACTCGAAGTCGGCTGCGGTCCCTGTATCGGTCAGGGGCAGAGTCCTGCCAACGACACCGTGACCTGCCGTACCTTCAACCGCAACTTTGCCGGACGTACCGGAACCAAGGGCGACCAATCCTATCTGGTGAGTCCTGAGACCGCAGTCGCCGTTGCTCTTACCGGCAAGTTCACCGACCCGAGGGAGCTTGGTATAGAGTATCCCGATTTCACCGAGCCTCAGGAGTTCTGGAGCGATGATGAACTCTTCCAGTCCCCCTGCAAAGGAACTGAAATCATCCGCAAACCCACCATCGGAGAGCCTCCGAAAAACGCTCCGCTTCCCGATGAGCTCGACGGATGCGTGGTGATAAAGGTCGGCGACAAAATCACCACCGACCACATCATGCCCGCCGGAGTGCACCTGAAACTGCGCAGTAATATTCCTGCGTACAGCAAGGTGGTGTTCGAGTGCTTCACCGAGGCGGGAAAACCCTCTTTCGCCGAACGTGCCTCAGCCATCCGTGATGCCGGACGCCACGGTGTCGTGGTCGGACGTGACAGTTACGGTCAGGGCTCAAGCCGTGAGCACGCCGCCATCTGCCCGATGTATCTCGGCATCAAAGCGGTCTGCGCCCTTGCCATCGAGCGTATCCACCGTGCCAATCTGGTCAATTTCGGAATAGTTCCGCTCATCTTTGCCGATCCCTCCGACTACGACCGTATTTCCGAGGGTGACACCCTGAAGATATCAGGTTTGCGCTCTCAGCTTGCCGTAGGTCAGAACGTCAACGCCGAACTGCTTTCTGCCGATGGAAAATCCAAAGGCGGCATTGTGTTCAGCCATCCGCTTTCACAGGAGGATATCGATATCATCCTCTGCGGCGGCAGACTCAACTACCGGGGATGAGGCATGAATAAAAGCAAACAGCGGTCGCTCTATCTGGTGTCGCTCGGATGTCCGAAAAATCTGGTGGATTCCGAAGTGATAGCCGGAAATCTGCTTTCAAACGGAGCGGTATGGGCGTACACTCCCGATGAGGCGACCGTGTATGTCATCAATACCTGCGCCTTTCTTCCCGAAGCCCGTGAAGAGGCGGCATGCGAGATAGAGCAGGCTGTCGAGTGGAAAAGTGCTGCTCCGCAGGAGCGCACCATCGTGGTCTGCGGCTGTCTGAGCCAGTATGATAAAGATGGAGCTTTTGCCGCACGTTTTCCCGAAGTCGATCTCTGGGCAGGCGTCGATGATTTGGAAAGATTGAACCTGATACTCGACGGTAAAGCAGAAGTCTCACGCAGTACCGGCTATCTTTACAGCTGCAATGCTCCGCTTCTGCCGCTTACGCTTGAACATATAGCTTATCTCAAAATAGCTGACGGCTGCAACAATATCTGCAGTTACTGCGCCATTCCGTCACTGCGCGGAGCACTGCGGTCACGTCCGCTTGCGGATATCGTGCACGAGGCTGAAAACTGCATAGCCAACGGAGCAAAAGAGTTGATCATAGTGGCTCAGGATATCACCGCTTACGGAGCAGACCGCCCCGAAGCAAAAGAGGATCTGCCTGCGTTGCTGACCGCGCTCGATGCTCTCGAGGGAGATTTCGGAATACGTCTGCTTTACACCCATCCTGCACACTACACCGATGCCATGTTTGAAGTCATGAGCAGGATGAAGCACCTTATTCCCTATGTTGATATCCCGCTTCAGCATATCGACGATAAAATCCTCAAAGCGATGAACCGCCATGTGGATTCGGCACGGATAAGAGAGGTGATATCCTCTCTGCGCAAGGCAGTGCCGGGAATAACGATCCGCACCACCTTCATCACCGGACTTCCCGGCGAGGGAGAAGAGGAGTTTGCCCGGCTGGAAAAATTCATCCGTGAGATGAAGTTCGACCGTCTCGGAGTATTTCCCTATTCACCCGAACCCGGAACTCCTGCCGCAGTCATGCCCGGGCAAGTTCCGCTCGAAGTCGCAGAAGAGCGTGCCGCAAAATTGATGGCCCGGCAGCGCGGAGCCATGAAGCGTGCCAACAAAAAACTCATCGGCAGAACGATGAAAGTGCTCGTCGATGCAGTTGAGGAAAACTGGGCGACCGCCCGCGGCAGTGCCGATGCTCCCGATATAGACAATGCGGTTTTTGTGGAAAACATCTCTTCAAGAGTCCGTCCCGGATCGGTTCTCGAAGTGGAAATAATTGATACCGACAGGTGTGATCTTGTCGCAACTGTAAAAAAAGGAAAAAGAAAATGAGTATGAAAAACATCCCCAACATCCTGACCGTGAGCCGTATTGTCGCGGTGGTGGTGTTTGTGGTACTGGCAACTTTGGCTGATTATCCGTTTTTCCAGAATCGGGACTACATCTTTGCTATCCGTCTGACCGCTTACATTCTGGCGATCTTTGCCGGACTCACCGATCTGCTCGACGGATATCTCGCCCGCAAGTACAATCAGGTCAGTGATTTCGGAGCACTCATGGATCCGCTTGCCGACAAGATTTTTGTCACCGGAGCCATGCTTATCGCCGTTGAGTACCGTCTGATGCCCGCAGTTGTGGCATTCGCCGTTCTCAGCCGTGAGTTCATGGTCACCGGCTTGCGCACCCTTGCCGCCAAAAAACAGGTGGTGATATCCGCCGACCGCTGGGGAAAACTCAAGACCGCTTTGCAGATGACCATGCTCGGAATCGCCGGTATTCCGTGGTTCAACGGCAGTGACGGAATAAATTATCTGCGTGATGCCGTGCTTACTATCGGAGTCGGTGACAGCAGTTTCGGCATCCGTCTGTGGTATGTGTGGCTGGCGTTCCTCTGCGGAATAGTTCTGGTCACTGTTCTTTCAGGATTCGGATACTTCTGGCGTTTCCGCAGTCTGTTCCTCGACAGTTCTGAAAAGGGGAAATAATGAACTCCTCCAAGGTCAAAGATATACTTTTATTCATTCTGAAGCTGGGAATTGCAGGTGCGATAGTCTGGTATCTTCTTCTGCGTGAGCCCGAGCAGCTGCTGGCAAGCCTGCGCAATTTCGATATCCGCTATCTCGTTGCGGCAGCACTCTGCTACGGCTGTCACATCGTGATCTGTTCATGGCGGTGGCGTGAACTTGCCACCATGCTCGGTATCAGGCTCGGAAGAATGGAAAGTTTCACTTTGACCATGCAGGGAATATTTTTCTCTCTGGTTATCCCGGGCGGAGCCATCGGCGGTGATGTGGTGAAGATGGCGGTCATTTCCAAGCGCAGCAGCGAGGGCAGCCGCATCGAAGGCGCTTTCACTGTGCTCATGGATAGGATCATCGGCATGATAGCACTCTTTCTGCTGGTGCTGGTCATCATCTTCCCCGCATACGATTTGTTGATGAATTGCACGATACCGCAGTTCCGGCTGAGCGACGGAATAAAACAGCTGGGCATACTTGCCGTGGTGCTGCTTTCGCTTGCCGGAATAGGTGCAAGTTGTCTCTTTTTCATGCATCGTATCATCCACAAGGTGAAATTTTTTGATGCAGTCATCAAATTTTTCGACCGTCTGACCCACGGCATGATAAGCCGTATGGAGCAGGCGGCAGACGTTTACTCCGAGAGACCTGCAAAGCTGGCTGTTCTGGTGCTGGTCAGTGTTTTCGGAGTACATCTGTTGACTGTCACTCCTGTACTTCTTCTGCTTTCCGGAATCGGAGTGGAATACTCCGTATTCACCGTGGTCACGGCAGTGACGCTCGGCAATGTTGCCGGATTGATTCCGATTTTTCCCGCAGGATTGGGCGGACGTGATCTGGTGACAGTTACCATCCTCGCCGCAGGCGGAGTTGCAGTGGCAGATGCCAAGAGTGCCCAGCTGCTCTGCACCGCATTGATAATTCTGTTCAATGTTTCCGGCGGATTGTTTTTCGTTTTCGATCCCGGCAGAAAAAAGAGCGTTTCAATTCAGGAGTCCAATTAAGATGTCAGACAGTTTGCAGCTTGATATGAATTTCGATAAAAAGGTCTCCAACCGGTTGCGTTCCGCACTGGATGCAGGTAAATTCACGGTTCTCGTAGAGTGTCCTCTGCCCGAAAGCGAGATCGATCAGCAGGGAGCTGCCCGGCGTCTTGACACACTTGAAAAAAGCGTGCTCGCATGCAGTAAAGATGATTTCAATACCGGACTTGCCATCACCGACCACTCACTCTTTCCCCGCCGCTGGCGGGGAGCTGAGTACGCAACATTTCTCGACCGTGAAAACTGTGACCGTCATGTGGTCTATATTTCCGGATACGATACCGACGAACAGCAGGCGGCTGAGCTTATCGGAATAGCAGGAAACGCAGGCTTCTGCAACATCGTTCCGGTTTCAGGAGCGACTCCGCTGCCCTGTTCAGTCAGGGAGTGCCGCAAGGTTAAATTCACCGAGAGCACCGGAATGCTGCGTATGTTGACGCCGGAACAGAATTTCTTTTCAGGCTGTGTGGTCAATCCGTTTCAGTACATGGCTTATCCTCTGCTCGGAGAGTACTTCAAAGCGGTGAAAAAACTTGATCTCGGCGCAGGTTTTCTGGTCACTCAGGCAGGCTGGGATATGTTGAAAGTGCAGAGTTTCGCCTGGTTTATGATGAGCCGCAAACTCTATTATCCGATGCTGGCGAGGGTGATAGTGCTGACGCCTGAGCGGGTCGAGGATATTCTTGCCGGAAAGGTTGCCGGAGTGAGGATATCCAATGATTTCCGCAAAATCCTCGAGCGTGAGTTCCACTACTCCAACAATCAGTTCGAGAACGCCCAGTACCGCAGGATAGAGCTTCAGGCGGCGGGCTGCCGTCTGATGGGATTTTCAGGAATCCAGCTTTGCGGAACCGAGAATCCGACCAAACTCAAGATGATTCTCTCACGCATCGAGCGTGCTCTGCACGAGTACACCGACTTCAAAACCTGGCTCGAGGAGTACAACGCTTACATGGCAAGTGCCGAGATGGCTCCGTTTTCCAACAATTTTCAGCTTTACGACCCGATCCTCTGCCGGGATTATCCGCTTGATGAAGAGGTGTTGAGCAACGACATCGGCGAGCCGGAGTGCGGCAGAATCGAATCCGCTCTTCTGAAAATGCGTGAAGTCATGTTCAAAAATTCCGCAGAACAGCGTGCCGGACATCTGCATTTTGCCAAAGTCCTGCTTGCCGGTTGTCACGGCTGTCAGGATTGCCGTCTCTCAGTAAGAGAATTCGTCTGTCCCGAAGGGTGTCCGAAACGCCTTGCCGACGGTCCGTGCGGAGGAGTCAAGCCCAATGGTTTTTGCGAGCATGGAAATTTTGAGTGTATCCACAGCAGAATAGTCCGCTTTGCGCACAAGCGCGGAACGCTCTCTCAGCTTGAAAGTACAATGGTCAAACAATCTTCAAAATAAAAGGGGTATCAATTATGTTCAAAAGGTCTGTCGTTTTTGCAGTGATTTCTGCTCTGTTTCTGATTTGCGGATGCGGAAAATCCTCAAAAGAGAAGAGTTTTACCGTCGGTTTCGATGCCGACTTCAAACCCTACGGCTATGTCGAAAACAATCAGTACACCGGTTTCGATATCGACCTCGCCCGTGAAGTGGCAAAGCGCAACAACTGGAAACTCCGTCTCAAGGCCATCAACTGGGATGCCAAAGATATGGAGCTCAATACCGGTGCCATCGACTGCATCTGGAACGGTTTTACTATCAACGGCAGAGAGGATGCCTACACCTGGAGCAGTCCTTATGTTGACAACAGTCAGGTGGTGATGGTGAGAAGCAATTCCGACATCAAAGTGCTCGCCGACCTTGCCGGAAAAGTCGTGGCAGTGCAGACCGATACTCCGGTGCTCAAGGCTCTGAAAGAGGGCGGCAAGCGTGCCGGGCTCGGCAAGACCTTCAAAAAGATGGTCGTTTCCCCCAACTACAACAACGCCGTTATGGAGCTCGAGGCGGCTTCGGTCGATGCCGTTGCGCTCGATATCGGAGTCGCTCAGGAAAAGGTCAAAGAGGGCAAGTTCCGTATTCTCGACGAGGTGGTCATCACCGAGAAGTACGGAATCGGTTTCCGCAAGGGCAACACCGCTTTGCGTGATCAGGTCGAATCGACCCTCAAAGCGATGGTTGCCGACGGCACTGCCGCAAAAATTTCCGCAAAATACTTCAACGGCAGAGATTGTCTTATCATAGGTAAATAATATGTGTTTTCTGCCGCTTGCCGCAGTAAATGCGGATAAATTTCTGCCGATGGTAAAGCAGCTGCTTTCCGGCTTGGGAGTGAGTGCGGTGATATTTTTCCTCACTCTGCTTTTTGCGCTTCCGCTGGGATTGCTCATCGCTTCGGGCAGACGCTCGAAGTGGGCGGCAGTCAGATGGTTTTTCCAGCTGTTCATCTCGGTGATGAGGGGAACTCCGCTGATGCTGCAGCTTTTCATCTGGTATTTCTGTCCGTTTTACCTCTTTGATATTCCGCTTTCTGATTTGGCATTTTGCGGAATAGAGTACCGTTACAGTGCGGTGATAATCGGTTTTTCCCTCAACTATGCGGCGTATTTTTCCGAAATTTACCGTGCCGGCATCGAGGCGATTCCCCGCGGACAGTATGAAGCGGCATTTGTGCTGGGGTACTCGAAAAGTCAGACCTTTTTCAGAATAATCCTGCCGCAGGTGATAAAGCGGATAATTCCTCCGGTGACCAACGAGGTGATAACTCTGGTAAAAGATACCAGTCTTGCCTTCTCTCTTTCGGTGCTCGAGATGTTCACCGTCGCCCGTCAGATAGCCAGTGCCGAGACCACCATGATGCCGTTCATCATCGCAGGGGTATTCTACTACATATTCAATTTTCTCGTTGCAGGCTTCATGGCGTTCATCGAAAAACGCCTTGCCTACTATAAAGGATAAGTGCCATGAAGTTGTTTACCGCATCAAATATAAAAAAGAGTTTCGGAAAAAACTGCGTTCTCAGGGATATCTCTCTTGAAATTGAAAAAGGAGAGGTCGTTTCCATAATCGGACCCTCGGGAAGCGGAAAAACCACCTTTCTGCGCTGTGCCGCCATGCTGGAAACTCCCGATTCAGGCGTGCTTGAGTACGATGGTGTCACCGGTTTTGACAACGGTTATAAAATAGACAAAAAAAGTTTCATCGAAGCCCGAAGCAAGTTCGGAATGGTGTTCCAGAACTTCAATTTGTTTCCCCATTTTTCAGTGATGCGCAACCTGACCGATGCTCCGGCGTGCGTAAGAAAGATACCTGCCAAAGAGTTGGAGCTTCAGGCGAAAGGTTTATTGGAAAAGATGGGACTCGGCGGCAGAGAAAACGCCTATCCGTGTGAACTCTCAGGAGGTCAGCAGCAGCGGGTCGCCATCGCAAGGGCATTGATGAATCAGCCTGAAATACTCTTTTTTGACGAGCCGACAAGTGCGCTTGACCCTGAGTTGACACTTGAGATACTCAAAGTCATCCGTGCGCTTGCGGCGGAAAACATGACTATGGTGATCGTGACCCACGAGCTTGAGTTTGCCAAAGAGGTCTCCGACCGCATCATTTTCATGGCAGACGGAGTCATCGTCGAAGAGGGAAGAGCCGATGAGCTTATCGACGATCCGAAGAATGAGCGCACCCGGGCGTTCATTTCAGGATTCAAGAAATAGAGGAGTGTCATGGAAAAAGCAGGGAATTTGTGGTATCTCAAGGGAGATATGCATATCCACTCGCACTATTCTGATGGCGGACGCCTTGAAGAGGTCATTGCCCGGGTTGTCAACTGCGGCTTTGATTTTTGCGCCATAAGTGACCACGATACTTTTGCAGGAAGCCGTGCCGCACTGGAAACAGTTGAGAGCTGCCGAAGCAATACTCCCATCATAATCCGCAGTCAGGAGTCAACCTGTGCGGGATGCCATATCCTCTCATACGGTACTTGGAATAAATACGACCGTGCTCTGCCGCTCGATGAGGTTTGCCGCAGTATCAGAGCCGCAGGAGGTTATGCGGTTGCCGCCCATCCCGATTGGCAGCCGACCCGCAAAAATTTCCGTGAAAGCGGAGTTTTTGCCGCTCTGGTCGAAAACGGCTTGCTCGATGGAGTTGAGCTGATGAATTTCCCCGAACCGTCAAGCGAAGCCGATATTGCCGACGAGTGGACGAACCGTTACTATTTTGAACGCAGTGCGGCAGGAGAACCGTTTTGTGTGACCTGCGGTTCAGATGCTCACACCTCCGCAGATATCACTCCTGAGCGTTTTCTGGCAGTTTTTGCCGAGACTCCGGATGAAAAAGGAATACTTGATGCGATATTCCGCTACCGCCGTTCCGCTGCGGTTTGGGGAAATTGCGTTATCGGCACTCCCGAAGCGTGTGAATTGTACCGTTCGGTCTGCGGAAAGAGGCACCGTGATGAAGAAATCACAGTGCAGCGTGAAATTTGCTCCGACGGCATAAAATTCAAAGTTTCAGGAGCAGAAAAAACATTTTTTTATGGTGATATCAAACAGCTTGCCGATGATACCTTTTTCAAGCCCGGATTCGACCGCGGAAACGCTTTGCTGATAAGCAAAAAAGGTCAGGCGGCGCAGGCGGAATATATCGGCATTGCCGACCGGGTTGAGGTAAAGTGTATTCCGGTCATGGAAAACGGCACAATAAGAGCACATTTTTCAACTTCATGCTGCGATGAGCTCGTTTTCAAGTGCCGGGTGAATGGAAAAGAGTTTGTTTTTGACCGCTCTCCTTATATTTGCGGAACTCTTCTTGAGGAGCAAAATGATATTTCCATCGAGGTGTTCAACCGTGACGGAGTGATCGTCGGGAAAAAGCATTGGGATTTCCCCGTTTGTGTGCCTGACAAATGGTATTGGTTGTCAAAGTTGACTGCCGACCTGCCTGCTCCTGACGGTATTGAGCCGTCGGCGAAGTTCAAATTCAGCAGGCAAAACGATGATATCATCCTCGATATGGAAGTGACCGACCATCTCTTTTGTCAGCCGTACGGCGGAACAGGTATGTATATGGGCGACTCCGTGCAGTTCGGATTTGATTTCGAATGTGCCGCAAGCGAAAATGATTTGGTCGAACGCAAGGTGTGGGAGTTCGGTATTTGTGTCACCGAAAGGAACACCGGGGATTTTGTTGTGTATAATACTCCCTCCGCCGCCGCTCCCGGAGTTCCGGCTAAGCTGAAACATTCGGCGCAAAGAAAAAACGACACGACATCTTATCGGGTCGTGGCGGATAAAAATTTTTCCGGAGCAGGAGCCGTTTTCGGTTTCAACATGATTTTCAACATCAACGACGGAAACGGCAGGCGTGGATATCTTGCGTGGCGCAACGGTATCGGAGACCGAAAAAAGTCCGCTGATTGGGGCTTTGTGGTGGTCGAAGGATAAAATAAATTTCAAACCGTTTGAAAAAAGAGTCCGGCGGTATTACAGTATATAAAAAACAAGGAGATTTTACTTATGAAAAGATATGCAGAAATTGAACGCAATACCAGAGAGACTCAGATAAAACTTGCCATCGACCTTGACGGAAGCGGCAAAAGTTCCATTTCCACCGGAGTCGCTTTTCTTGACCACATGCTCACCCTTTTTGCCCGTCACGGACTCTTTGATTTGACCATTCAGGCAACCGGAGATCTCGATGTTGATGCCCACCACCTCTTTGAAGACCTCGGACTTGTGATGGGTGAGGCACTTTCCCAAGCCGTCGGCGACAAGGCGGGAATAAAACGCTACGGCAACTTTCTTCTGCCCATGGATGAGACTCTCGTTATGATCGCTCTTGACCTCTCTGGCCGTCCCGGACTCTATTATACCGTCAACCCTCCGGCATCTGTGGTCGGAAGCGTTGACCCGAGACTCTTCCACGAGTTCTTTCAGGCTCTCTGCGTCAAGGGCGGAATAAATATGCACATCCGCCAGATAGCCTCTGAGGAGATCCACCACCTCTACGAGGGTATCTTCAAGGGATTTGCCAAGGCTCTCGATATGGCGGTGAGTTTCGACAACAGAATCGAGGGAGTCCTTTCAACCAAGGGGTGTCTCGACTGAAAATGGCACTGCCACGCAGAATTTTTGTCACCGGTTCAGCCCTGCGCACCGGAAGAGCGGTAAGTTTGCATCTGGCATCTCAGGGAGCACAGCTTGTGCTCCACGCCAACCGCAGTTTTGACGAAGCCGGAAGTTTATGCAGACTCCTGCCGGGAGACGGGCACATCGCCGTTTCCGGAGATTTTGCCAGTGACGGCGATGTGGAAAAACTCTGTTCTTATGTTGCTGCTTGCGACGGAGTCGTGCTCAACGCCTCATGTTACCGCCACGGTTATTCCGGCGGAGACCCCGACTTTGACCGTCTGCTCGAAAAGGTCAATCACACTTCTCAAATGCGGCTGCTCACAGCTTTTGTTCAAGCTGAACATCCTGACGGCGGAGCAGTCGTTGCCATGCTCGATCAGGCGGTCTCAGGCTGCGAAGACAACCCCTATCTTGCCAGCCGCAGAGCTTTGTGGAAAGATATGAAATCTCTCGCCGGAGAATATGGCAGATCCGATTTGCGCTTCAACGCCATAGCTCCCGGACCGATACTGCCTCCGCCCGAACTTGGAGAGACAGGCATGGTCAAAACTCTGCCGACACTTCCATTGCGCCGCAGTGTTGCGCTCGAAGATATGGCAAAGAGTGTGGAGTTTCTGCTTTCCTGCCGCTCAGTTACCGGAGCCTTGCTTTTCGTTGACTGCGGGCAGTCACTTGCGAACCGAACTGAAAAACTTTGATACAGGAGTTTATTTTTATGGAAAAGAAATTACAGCTTTGCGGACTTGACGTTTCGCTTGAATGTGCAGCTCCCGGCAACTGGCAGTTCGCCTGCACCAGAGGCGGAGATGATAAAGTGGGGTATCTTTTTGTCACCCTCAATAATGAGAACGAGGAGAACTTTCCCGAGTTCACGATGAGGGTGCGTTTTCCGCAGAAAGAGGTGGTGTCGCGCTGGCAGGCTGACTCTTTCTTTGATAAAAACCTTGCTCCTGAGTGGAACAGTCCGTTCAGAAGTGAACTTGCCGTAGGTGCTCCCGTCATCGCCTACTGTTCACAGGATAACCGCAACCGTCTTGTCTGCTCCGCCTCAGAGGCTCTGCGCAAAATCGAGTGGGCGGGCGGACCTCACGAGCATGACTTTTTCATCGAAAGCCGCATGAAGTTTTTCACCCAGCCCGAGGCTCCGGCAAAGGAGTACAGTGTGGTACTGCGTTTCGATACCCGTGACATGCTTTTCAACGATGCTGTTGCAGAGGCTTTCAAGTGGTTCGAGCAGTTCTATGAGCCGATTCCGGTTCCCGAAAGCGGACTTGAAGCGTGGTACTCCACATGGTACAGCTATCACAAAGAGCTCAAGGATTCCGAAATCGAAGAGGAGTGCCGCAGGGCAAAAGCTCTCGGCATGGGTGGAGTCATCGTCGATGACGGCTGGCAGACCGATAAACATGACGGAATTTACGACTACACCGGCGATTGGGAAGTTGCTCCGTCACGCATAGCCGATATGAAAAAACACGTCGATACCGTTCACCGCATCGGACTCAAATATATGCTCTGGTACTCAGTTCCCTTTATCGGCGGCAAGAGCAAAAATTTTGAGCGGTTCAAGGGCAAGTATCTCTATTCAGTTGAACGCATAAATGCCCATATCCTCGACCCCCGTTTTCCCGAAGTGCGTGAGTTCCTCACCGGAATATACCGCAATGCACTGATAAACTACGGACTCGACGGCTTGAAGCTCGACTTCATCGACCGCTTTACCATCGCTCCGGGAATGGTTGACCCCGCCATCGCTGAAAATTATGCGGGCAGGGATATCAAAAATGTTCCCGAGGCTGTCGATGTGCTCCTGACCGGAATAACCCGTGAGCTGCGCAGTATCAGAAGTGATGTGCTCATCGAGTTCAGGCAGCACTATATGGGCCCCGCCATACGTCAGTACGGAAATCTTATTCGTGCCACCGACTGTCCGGGGGATATCGTCGCCAACAGAGTCCGCACCATCGACTTGCGCCACAGTTCATGTTCAAGTGCAGTCCACGGCGATATGCTGCGCTGGCACGCCGGGGACTCAGTTGAAAGCTCCGCCCGTCAGATGCTTTCGGTGCTCTTTTCAGTGCCGCAGGTGTCGGCTCGACTTGCAGAGATCCCGCAGGAACATCTTGAAATGGTCCGCCACCGCATTGCCTTTTATCTTGAGCACAAAGAGACTCTTGTTTTCGGCAGAATAGTTGCTCCGCACGCCGACCAGAACTACCCCGTTGTGCGCAGTGAGGGAAAAAATGAGGCGATAACTGCACTTTACAACGAAAACAGCTTTGTCAAATTGAGTTTTGACGGAGTTGATACTGAGATACTGGTAAACGCCACGGCGGCAGATAAAGTTGCGGTCGAGCTGGATAAGGCGTGCGATGCAGTGTTCTATGATGTCTGCGGCAAAGAGTGCGGAACAGCACAACTCGCTCCCGGTCTGCAGATGCTCGCAATTCCGGTATCAGGTGAGTGCATTCTGAAAAGAGCTTGAAAGGGGAATCCGTCATGCGCCTCATCGCCGACGAAAAGATATTTTACCGCTCACCCGACCCTCAAAATCTCTACTGCTACACTCCGTGGCTGGAAAACGGTTTTGACGGCAGATTGCTTGCCTCATTCGATATCGCAGGTGATGGTTTGAAAAATGAGCCGGGACCACGCTCGGAAAAGGGCGATTACGGCGGAAACCAAATGCGTATATATGTCTCTGACGACAAGGGCGTTTCATGGCGTGAAACCGGCAGACTCCCGATGCTGCACGCACGGGTGTTTGCCGCCGGAAACTCGCTCTACGCTCTCGGACACGGCGGAAAACTTCTCATCAGCCGCAGTGACGACAATGGTGAGACGTGGAGCACCCCGGCATGCCTCGATGAAGAGATGGTCTGGCATCAGGGAGCCTGCGGTTACGAGAGGCATGACGGCAAAATCTGGCTCACCATGGAAAAAGTTCCATACCTTGACCACTGGCAGGGCGGCGACCCGGTTTTGATGTGCGCCGATGAAAAGAGCGACCTCACCAGACGGGAATCATGGAAATTTTCCAATTTGCTCAAGTTTGAAGATATTGCTCCCCGTTATGCCGCCTCAGCTCCGGGAGGAGCTTTGGGTTACGCTTACCTTGAATCGAATGTGGTGCTGCAACGGGATGTCACCAATGAGTTTTACGGTAAATTTCTTGTCTTTCTGCGTTCTAACCGCTGCCTCTTTCCCGATACCGCCCACATCATCACCGGCGGAGAGCGTGCCGATGGCAAACTTTATCTTGAACCGCTCTCGGATAAACTCTTTTACCTGCCGTTCCCCGGAGGCGGGATGAAGTTTCAGGTCATCTACGATGAACCGAGCCGTCTCTATTGGCTGATAGCCAGCCACAGCACTTACACCACGTTCACCCGTGATGATGCACTGCATCCTGAGGTGAAACGTTTTTCCGAGCGCAACCGCCTTGAACTCTTCTGCTCGCAAAACTGCTTCGATTGGAGCAGTGCCGGAGTCGTAGCGTGCGGAAAAAATCACCTTGAATCCCGCCACTATGCTTCGCTTCTGCCAGTCGGAGATGATTTGCTGGTGTTGAGCCGCTCAGGTGACTGCAATGCAAAAAATTGTCATGACACCAATCTGATAACGCTTCATAAAGTGCCTGACTTCCGCAGTCTGGCATAAACAAATCTAAGAGAAAGGAATTTATTTATGGACGACCACTTTATTGATTATGCGCTGCTGAGGTACGCAGGAACCGAAAAATATTTTTTTGAAAGCAATTACAAGATAGATTATCCCGAAGGCGAAGTGGTCGATTGGTACGGTTACCGCCGTCACAATTTTGAGCTTGAAAATTGCAAAGGTTTCATCGTTGAGCCTCCGTATCCGGCAAAAGGTCTGCCGTGGCACTGGTGCACTCAGTGGGCTGAGGCGTTTGTTCCCCGCACTCCGGCACTTCAACTGCTGGAAAGGGGATTCCATCACGTCCACTTCAATGTTTTTGAGACTATGTTCAACGATGAGGGAATTAAAAAGGTCGAAAAGTTTTATGCTCTTTTGCAGTCACTCGGATTTCACAAAAAGGCAGCCCTGACCGGAATGAGTTACGGCGGATTGTTCGCTCTGCGCTGGGCGGCAGAGCATCCCGAGACGGTCGGAGCGATTTATCTTGATGCGCCTGTGTGCAGTTTAGCTTTTTCAGCCGAGCGCAACGGGAGCAATGCTACTCCGGCACAGGTCGAAAGAAGCATCGGTGAGGCAAAGAAACACTATGCCGCCTATAATGTCAGTGATTGCGAAGGATTGTTGAAGCATCCGAAAAATCCGCTCAACAACTACCTGCCCATTGCCAAAGCGCAGATACCGATACTTGCGCTCAGAGCAGGGCAGGATCAGTCAGTTCTTCCGGCGAGCAATATCGATGCATTTGCTTCACGCATGATCGAGGCGGGCGGAAATATAAAAATCATCAACCGCAATATGTACGGACACCATCCGCACGGTATGGATGACCCGACTCCGCTCACCGGATTTATTCTGCAAAATTATCCTGATATCACAGAGTAAAAGCGTTTTTCCACTTTTCCACTTCACGCTGCGGATCTTCTGCGGCGGTGAAAGCGGTAACAGCGGCAACGTGTTTAGCTCCTGCGCTTCTGAGTAGAGAGAGGTGTTCCAATTTTATTCCGCCCATGACGGAAAAGGGACACCTTACCTGCGGAGCAAGCTCTTTCAGGAGTTCGATCCCCAGCGGAGACATCGCAAGACTCTTGGTGCCGGTGGGAAATATCGGACCGATATTAAGATAACCGCATCCGCCGGCCTGAGCGGCTTCGAGCTCTTCGAGGTTGTGAGTGGATATGCCGATAAGCAGTTGAGGAGCGATTTTTTTCGCTTCAATAAGCGGCATATCATCCTGCCCGAGGTGAACTCCGTCAGCGCCCGAGGCAAGAGCAAGGTCGATGCGGTCATCGACTATCATCAGTGCCTTGAATTTATCGGTCAATACTCTTGCTTGCTTCAAAAGTTTCAAGTGAGAGTTGTCATCCATATTTTTCTCTCTTATCTGGACGACTTTCGCTCCGCCTGCAAGTATCTTTTCAAGGATGAAGAGCGGTTCTCTTCTGGCGCAAAACTCCGATGATATCACCGGATAAACATCGGAGTTTTCAAAAGCCTTCACCCGCTCAGAAAGAGTGGTGAACGTGCTCATTTTTTCAACTTTTCGATGATGAGATCTGCGGCTTTTTTACCTGACATGAGCATACCGCCGAAGATGGGACCCATGCGGTAACCTCCCATCACGTTGTTGGCACTCATGCCGCAGGCGAAGAGTCCGGGATAGTACTCTTTGGTGTTTTCGACAGTCGAAGCCTCGCCCTTATCGACCCACATGGGTCTCTCTCCGAGGATGTTTCCGGTCGGAGTGTCGAGCTGTACTTTGGCTTTGTCAACCGCAAGACGGATGATTTCGCTCGGGTGACCGGTGCCGTCGAGCACGCACTTTGAGAGCACGGTGAGCGGGTCAACGTGCATGCCCAACCGTTCAACAGGAGTCCAGTTGATCACCAATCCCCCCACCTTTTCGTCTCTGAAAACGATGTCCTCAACGCTAACGGAGTTGAATATTTTTGCTCCGGCATGAACCGCTCCGTAGATAAGGGCGCTTGCCATCTCGACAGAGTCAAGGGTGTGGTAGCCGGGAGCGTTATCAAGTTCACGGTGTTTGATGCCGAACTCGTCAAGAATGTAAATGGCATCATCCTGCACTACTACTTCATTGAAGAGCATACCTCCGCCCCAGGTGCCGCCGCCGGGAGCAAGTTTGCGCTCAAAAATTGCGACTTTCACTCCGGCATCAGCCAGAGTTTTTGCGGCGACCAGAGCGGAGGGACCGCCTCCGACAATGGCGACATCGAGCGTAAGATTGGTTCTGAATTTTTCCGCAAAATTGCGGATGATGGCGTCCGAAATGGTGTTTTCGACAACTTGTGACATAATGTTTTCCTCATTTTCAGGAAACCTCATATGCCGGACGGGGTCAATCTGAAACATATGTGATTTCCTACGCCGGCATTATCCGGTTCAGGTTCCATGGGTGTGATCTCAGCCGTGCCCGCCTTTCGGGAACGGCACCCCAAACACATTGTTTATAATATGCCACAAGTTTATGAAAAATGCAAGTCTTTTTATTTTAGCTTTTTTCCTGATGAGATGATGCGAAAGAAAGCGTGAAAACTTTTTTATTTACCTTTACCTCCCCGTGTCGGGAACAGAGCCTTTATTTCTTGCTGGTGAGCAGCATATCTTCGCTTACCTGATAGCGGTAGGCTTCTCCTGCAAGGTGGCGTTCAAACTCTTCTGCCATGTATGTCGCCATGCGGTGCCACTCATCCTGTTCGCTTCCTGCGATGTGGGCTGAGAGGAAAACGTTGGGCAGGGTGTAGAGCTCTGAGCCCTCTTCCGGAGGCTCGGGGAACGTGACATCGAGCAGGGCGGTCAGGTCTTTGCGCTGTTTGAGGACTTCGATCATTTCTTTCTCATTGACCTGAGCTCCGCGGCCGGTGTTGATGAAAGTAGCTCCCTCACGCATTGAGGCAAAGAGTTTTCCGTTGAGAACTCCGATGTTGTCCTCACGGTTGGGCAGGTGGTTGCTGACGATGTACGCCTTGCTGAACGCCTCTTCCAGAGAGATGGTTCTGCGCTCGGCTCTTGACGGAATTACGATGACGTTGACATCGTAGCTCTTCAAAAGCTCCTGTACTTTTGAGGAAATGGCTCCGGCACCGATGAGGGCGATGGTTTCTCCGTAAGCGCCTTTGCCGATGCACTTGCGGGCGGCTGCTCTGCCTTCGGGAGATTTGAACTCGTTGAGTCCTCTGAAATATCCCTTGAGCGAGAGGATTATCTGCGCTACGGTGAACTCGGCAACCGGAATGGCGTTAGCCTGCCACGCACTCAGCACCGGAACATTGCAGGCGAAGAACGGACGGGCAAAGTAATCAGTGGCTCCGGCAGCGTAATAGACGGCTTTGAGTTTTGGGAGCTTGGTTCTGATCTCTTCTTCGGTGAGAGCGGGCATTCCCCAGGTGGAAAAGATGTATTCCACATCGCCGGTATCCTGAGCGAGAAAGTCATCATAGGTGAGGACTTTTTCAGGGATATCTGCATTTTTCCGGATACGCTCAATGATGGCGTTTCCGTAAACCTGTTCGATTTTCAGGCTGTTGTTGCACAAAAATATGGCCTTGTTCATTTTTTTTCTCCTCGTATGTTTATATGTTATCAGGATTGTTTTTCTCTTTCAATTCATCACGCAATTTCTGCCAGTAGGCGAGACGGCGTGATATCTCACGCTCAAAGCCCCGCTCGACCGGTTTGTAAAACTGTTTTCTGCCCATCTTTTCAGGAAAGTAGTCCTGACCCGAAAAGCCATCAGCGGTATCGTGGTCGTACATATACCCTTTGTTGTAACCGAGCTCTTTCATCAGCCGGGTCGGAGCGTTGAGAATGTGTGCCGGCGGAGTGAGCGAGCTGAATTCCATCGCCGCCTTTGCTGCTGCCGAGTGCGCCTTGTATGCTCCGTTTGATTTCGGGCAGGTCGCAAGGAATATCACCAGATTGGTGATGGCAAGATCTCCCTCAGGACTTCCCAGCCTTTCGTACGCATCCCAGGCGGCGATAGCCATTTGCAGAGCCATGGGGTCGGCGAGACCGACATCCTCGACGGCGAAGCGGGTGAGACGGCGCAGAATGTAGAGCGGGTCTTCACCTCCGGCAATCATTCTCGCCATCCAGTAGAGAGCGGCATCGCAGTCGCTTCCCCGCAGACTCTTGTGGAGAGCGCTGATAAGATTGTAGTGCCCCTCACGGTCTTTGTCGTAGATCGGACTGCGCTGTTGAACGACATTGAGCATGGCTTCGACATCGAGTGTCTCCCCCGGACGGGCGAGTTGATATATCGTTTCCATGAGATTTATAAAGTACCTGCCGTCACCGTCGGCGAGTCCTGAGAGCTTCTCTTTTGCCTCGGGAGTAAGCGGAAGAGCCTTGCCCATGATTTTCTCAGCTCTGGCGGCAAGCTGTTCGAGTGCATCGGCTGAAAGCGGTTTCAAGACAAATACTTTGCAGCGTGAGAGCAGAGCTGAATTAAGTTCAAAAGATGGGTTTTCAGTGGTGGCTCCGACCAGAGTGACCGTGCCGTTTTCGACGTACGGAAGAAAGCCATCCTGCTGGGCACGGTTGAAGCGGTGTATCTCATCGACAAAGAGAAGAGTTCCCTGCCCGTACTGCCGCCGCTGTTCAGCTTCGGCAAAGGCTTTGCGCAGATCAGCCACTCCGGAAAACACTGCAGAGAGGGCGGTGAAGTGGAGTTTGCCGTTGTTTGCAAGGATTTTGGCAAGAGTGGTTTTACCGCAACCCGGGGGACCCCATAAGATGAAACTTGAGATGTTTCCGGTATCGACCATTCTTCTCAGCGGAGCATCAGCTCCGAGCAGGTGATTCTGACCGACGACATCATCGAGCTTTTCGGGTCTCATCCGGTCGGCGAGCGGACGGCTGACATTGGTGACAAAGAGGGAATCCTGCATTTACAAAACCCTCCATAAAGAGTAAGGTCTCTTGCTCAGTGAGCCGTTGGAATACTCAGGCTTATCGCTGACGTCCTCGCCGACCCAGTCAGGCACGGAGTAAACGGTATCGACTGACGGAAGTTCGATTTCGGCGGTGAAAAGTCCCTCATTCAAGCCGAGATACTCATCGATTTCCCAGACAAGATTGCCTCCTGCGGGAACGTAGTGGCGTATTTTGTCAACGATGCGGGAAGCGCAGAATTCGTCGAGCATGCGTCTGGCATCCTCTTTCGGAATGGAGTATTCAAACTCACTGCGGGCAAAGAATTCATCGCTTTTGCCTTTGATGGTGAGAAAGCCGTCATCTCCGGCAATGCGTACTCTTACGGTGACTCCAGCAGAGGGGAAATACCCCTGAGTCATGCGCACTGAGCGGACGACCTGAGTTTTCCACTGCATGTTTTTCAACAGATATTTGCGTTCGATTTCAAGAGCCATGATGGAGTTTTACCTGCTTTGTTCCAAGAGTTCACCGTAAGTTTTGAAGTGCAGTTTTGCACACTTTTCGAAAATTTGTGCCCCCTGTTCCGCCATCAGCTTTCTGCCTGCGGCACGGACATTTGCTCCGCCTCCTTTGGGCAGTTCCATGCCGACTTCTTCGCTCAATTTTTTCATGGCGAAGAGAAATCCGTCCCGGGCGAGAATACTTGCCGCCGCCACAGCGACATCACTTTCGGCTCTCACCTGCTGGTCAAGTTTGATGGTTCTGCCTCTGGTCATCAGGGCACGGCGGATGAGTGATTCGTTGCCGAACTTATCCGAGAGCATACGGGGGCAATCGGGAACGGCGGCGAGCAGATTTTCTATCACTCTTGCGTGTCCCCACGCCAGCAGACGGTTGAGATTGCCGATTTCGCTGTAAAGACGGTTGTAGGTTTCAGGTTTGAGCATCACAACGGAGTGGGCTGAACCTACTATTCTGCGTATTCCGGCAGCAAGTTCGGTGATTTTCTTTGCCGATGATATCTGTTTGGAGTCACAAACACCGAGTTCTCTGAGCAGAGCTGCGGTATCCTGATTGACACAGCATCCGGCGATGACCAGCGGACCGAAAAAGTCGCCTTTGCCGCTTTCGTCAATACCTCCGTGCGGAGTGAACTCTTCGGAAGAAGCGGCGTCCTGCGTTCCAATTCCTCCGAAAGTTTTAAGCACTTGCGGCTCAAGGAAAAATGAGATGAAATCATCGGCGTTTTTTCCCTGTACCACCAGTTTGCCGCTCTTGTACGATACGATGGTGAGATGGTCGCCTGAAATGCGGTAAAAAGTGTACGGAGCTTCTCCGATATCCCAACCTCTGTCGAGGGCGTATTCCCTGATGATTTCCGATTGCTCGACTGTGATTTTGAAAACGTTTCCAGCCATTGTCTCTTTCCTTGAATTAACCGTCATAAAGATAATATACACCGCAGAGCGTCAATACTGCAAGTCTTTTACGTTATTTCGTGCAAAAAAAGCGTTTTTATACTTGCGAAAAGGGAAAAATAAGGCTATATTATTTATGATATAATAGTATAATGAACGTATAAACACAGCCCGAAGGGCAAACAACGAAAGAAGAATATAGATGAGCGACCTTAATCTGAAGGATATTCCGCTGGATATTGAAGAGATCATGCATACCGCATATCTCCAGTATTCTCTCAGCGTAAACGTGGGACGTGCCGTTCCCGATGTCCGTGACGGTCTCAAACCGGTGAACCGCCGTATCCTCTATGCCATGCGCAAGAACGGATGGGGCAAAAGTCACAAAACCATCAAGAGTGCCAAGGTGGTAGGAGAGGTGATGGGTAACTATCACCCGCATGGAGACTCCTCGATTTACGACGCTCTCGTGCGTCTGGCACAGCCGTTCTCAATGCGCCACTGTCTCATCGAGGGTCAGGGCAACTTCGGAACAGAAGACGGTGACCCCGCTGCCGCCAGCCGCTACACCGAGTGCCGTATGGAGCGTCTCGGTGAAGAGCTGCTCGCCGATATCGAAAAAGATACCGTGGATATGATGCCCACCTTCGACGAATCTGATGTCGAGCCCACCGTGCTCCCGGCAAAATATCCTCAGCTGCTGGTCAACGGAACCACCGGTATCGGTGTGGGTATGGCGACCAACATCCCTCCGCACAACCTCGGTGAGGTCATCGATGCCACCATCAGACTGCTGGATAATCCCGAAGCAACTGTTGATGAGCTTATGGAGTGTCTCCCCGGTCCTGACTTCCCGACCGGAGCGATCATCCGCGGCCGCTGGAGTCTGCGCCAGTTCTACCAGACCGGCAGAGGCAGTGTCAAAGTCCGTGCCAAAGCCGATATCATCGAGAAAGACGGTCACGAGCAAATCATCATCAGCGAGATACCCTACGCCATCAACAAAGCCCAGCAGGTCGCCCGTATCGGCGAGCTGGTGAGAGATAAGATCATCACCGGAATTTCCGGTCTGCGTGACGAATCAAGCGGCCGTGACGGAATCCGCATCGTCGTGGATATCAAGCGAGGCTCGATGGGGCAGGTCGTGCTCAATCAGATTTTCAGCCACACTCTGCTCGAAACCACCATCGGATGCACCATGCTGGTGGTCGATCACAACCGTCCGCGCATCATGAATCTGGTCGAGGTGCTGCAAGCCTACATCGACCACCGTCTTGAAGTTATTGTAAGACGTACCAATTTCGATCTCAAAAAGGCGCACGCCAGAGCTCACATCGTTTCAGGATTGCTCAAAGCTCTTGCCAGCATCGACGAGATCGTCAAAGTTATTCGCGGAGCAGAGAACCGTCAGGATGCCAACGATCAACTCATCGCCCGCTGGGGATTCAGCCAGATCCAGACCAATGAGATCCTCAATATGCGTCTGCATCAGCTCACCCACCTTTCCGGAGTCGAGCTCGAAAACGAGATGGCTGAGCTCAACGCTCAAATCGAATACTTCAACAGTATTCTCGCCAGCAGAGAAAAGCGCATCGAGATCATCAAGGAGGAGCTGACCGACATCCGTGCCCGTTACGCCAATCCGAGATTGACCGAGATAACCATTGATGACTCAGATCTCAATATTGCGGATATGATCCCCCGCCACAGCTGCGTGATTACCGTTTCCAACACCGGATACATCAAACGTGTTCCGGCTGACACCTATCAGACCCAGCATCGCGGCGGAAAAGGCATCATCGGTATGAAGACCAAAGAGGAAGATTATGTTGAGCACCTCTTCAATGCCAACAGCCACGATCTCATCTTCTTCTTCACCGACCGGGGATTTATGCACTGGCTCAACGTCTATGAGATTCCCGAGGGCTCACGCACCGGCAACGGCAAGGCTATCGTCAACCTCATCAAAATCGAGCCGGGTGAAAAGATTTGCGCCATGCTCACCGTTTCCCGTGAAGAGCTTGAAGACCCCGAGAAATACATCATTATGGCATCCAAACGAGGTTACATCAAGAAGAGTGAACTTGCTCTCTTCAAAAATCTCCGCCGCACCGGATTGCGTGCTCTGGTCATCGAAGAGGATGATGACCTTATCGGAGCCGCCGTCGGCTCAAACGGCAACGAAGTCCTGCTTTCGACCAAGCTCGGAATGGCTTGCCGCTTCGACCTCTCTGATGAACAGATTCGTCCGATGGGACGTACCGCCCGAGGAGTCACCGGTATGCGCTTCAAACTCGAGGGTGACGAGGTGGTAAGTCTCGAAGTTATCCGTGAAAGACTCTATGATGAAGTCGAAGCCGATGAGGATGAAGAGAACGTCGATGTTCCCGAAACCGATGAGGAGGGAGTCGAGGAAATCTACGGAGTCGGTCCTGAGGTTCTGGTGGTCACCGACGGCGGAATGGGTAAACGCTCATTCGTCGCCAACTACCGCAAGACCAACCGAGGAGCCAAGGGTGTGGTCAGCATCAGGATGCGTGAAAACGAGAGCGTTATCAGCGTGCTGCAGATAACCGACAGTGACGAGGTGCTGCTGAGCACCGAGCGCGGTCAGCTTTCCCGCATCCCCGCCGGAGAGATCCGCCGTATCGGACGTGTCGGACGCGGCGTGAAGATCATGAATCTCAACGACGGCGACCGCATCACCGGAGTCGCCAAGCTCATCGAAGTGGCATCTGCAAAGAGTGACGCAGCTGTTGTGGAAATGACTCCTGCTGAGGAAACTCCGGCAGTCGAAACCGGTGAGAACAATACATCTCCGGAGTCCGGAAACGCCGATGAATAAAACTCCTCTGTTGATGGGAATCGTCAACGCAAGTGGAAATTCGTTCAGTGAGGGTGCGGCAAGTGCTCCTGACAGTGCACTTGACCGGGCTCTCAGGCTGCTCGATGACGGAGCAGATATAATCGACATCGGGGCGGAATCGACCCGTCCCGGTGCCGCAGAGGTTCCGGAAGCGGAGGAAATTGAAGTTGTTGAGAGGTTTTTGAAACAATTTTTTGCCATCCGTCCCGGAACTCCGGTATCAGTGGATACCAGACACGCCGCAACTGCGGCAAGAGCGTTGGAGCTCGGAGCAGTGTACATAAACGATGTGTCAATGCTCCGGCACGACACAAAGATGGCTGATTGTGCGGCAAAGTACGGAGCACAGCTCATACTCTGCCACTCAAGAGGAACTCCGCAGACCATGAAGGAAAAGGAGCTTTGCACCTATCTTTCAGATGTGGTCGGAGAGGTTAAAAGTGAACTCCTCGCCGCCGCAGAAAAGGCGCAGCAGGCAGGAGTGAAAAGAGAGAACATCATCTTTGACCCCGGTTTCGGGTTCGCCAAAGATGTTGAACAGCAGTTGACCATGCTCCGCAGAGTCAATGAGTTTTGCGGACTTGGCAGAACGCTTGCGGGATTATCACGCAAGTCGTTTCTCGGAGCGTTGACTGATGAGCCTGAGCCGCAGAGAAGAGTGGGCTCGACCCTTGCGGCTGAGCTCCATCTTGCGAGCTCCGGAATAGAGATAATACGCACTCACAATGCGGGTTATCTCAGGGATGCGCTTGAAATTGCAGAATATTTGAAACAGAAATAAAGCAGTATGAATGGTTTGATAAATATACAGTGGCTCACTCTGTTGACGGCGGTCATACAGATAGCTGTGCTCTTCTTTGCCATCTACTGGGTGCTCTACTTTTTGCGCAGTACCCGTGGAGCGCAGGTCTTTGCCGGTATATTGGTCGCCGCAGTGGCTCTCGGACTTGTTTTACGCATCGAAGCATTGCATTTTGATGTGTTGAACAGTCTGATAGAGATGATTGCCGACTCTCTGTTTATCGCGCTTTTGATAATTTTCCAGCCGGAGTTGCGCCGGGCGTTGGCGCAGCTCGGAAGTCTGACCGAATGGCAGGGTAAACGCAAGCGGGAAATCATCGATGAAATCGTCACCGCAGCCGGAAACATGGCGCGCCGCAAGTGCGGAGCGATCATCGTTATTGAGCGCAACATAAAGCTCCAAAGTTATATAGACGATGCTGTTACCATGGATGCCAAGGTGCATTATCTGCTTTTGGAGTCGATTTTCTACCACAACTCTCCTCTTCACGACGGAGCAGTTATCATCCGCAATGACAGGATACTTGCGGCACGGGCGATTTTGCCGCTGACCCGCAGTGAAAATATTTCCAGCCACCTGGGTACCCGCCACCGTGCGGCACTGGGAATATCAGAAGACAGTGACGCCGTTACCGTAGTGGTGTCAGAAGAGACCGGCACCATCAGTATCACCTACCGTGGAGTCATTCATCGGGATTTGACCACCGGAGACCTTGAAAATCTGCTCGAAAAAATGCTTATCCTCAAGGACGACCTTGAACTGTCGGAAGCGGTCAAAATGCTCGATGAAAACAGCGAAAGCAGTTCGTCTGCAAACATGGAGGACGGACAATGAACAGACTTTATCACCTGATAATCCATGACGGATTACGCAAAATCATCGCTCTGGTGCTGGCGGTGATGCTTTATTTCGGAATATCATTACGCATCACTCAGGAGCGCACCATCAGCAATGTGCCTGTAAAAGTCACGCTGGCAAGCGGACTTGTCGGTGACGTGAGCGATGTTACCACCAATGTTACCGTCAAGGGCTTTGATAAAAACATAGATATTGCTCCCGGTGATCTTACTGCCGAGGTGACGGTGGATCATAATAATCTGGTTTCAGGAAGAACTTACATTGCCGAGCCGTCGGTGATTTCTTCCAAAAGCGGAGTGGTTGTCAAAAAATGCGACAAAGTAACTCTGCATCTGCAAAAAGTGGTCAGCCGCCAGCTGCCGGTCGAGGTGAAATATGACGGAAAACCCAACGCAAATTTCACCGTTACCGGTACAGCTGTGATTCCTGAGGAGGTAACTGTTATCGGCGCCGAAGATGTAGTCAACTCCATGCGGGTGGTCGTGACTTCAAAAGTTCCGCTCGAAGATGCCGCTGCCTCTTTTGAATACAAAAGTGCGGTATCGGTGATGGATGATATAAAAGTGGAACCGGCGTCCGTGCTTGTTCAAACTCAGATGTCCAGAAAGTTTGAGCCAAGAGCGGTAAAGGGTGTTCCGGTCATGCTGCTTTCAGGAGCCGCAGGAAACGGTTACTCAGTTGAGCTTGCCAATGGAAAAGTTGCCGTTGATATCGTCGTCAGCGGCTCGCCATCGGCAATAGCAGCAATAAAAAATGACAGCATCAAGGCTTTTGTTGATGCCTCAAAGGTGAGGTCGGAAAGTACAAGAGTTCTTCCCGTGGAGTGTTCATCCTCAGTTGAGGGAGTAGTTGTCAGATCAGTCACTCCCGGAACTGTGGCTGTGAAAGTCACCAGATTGAAAAAATAATTGTAATTATACAATATAAAATAAAAGAAAGGTAAAAAAATGATCATCAAAAAACTCAATGCGGTATTTCACCGTCACAGCCGCTGGCTCTTCGGAGCTTTCACCATCGTCATCATCGTTTCGTTCCTCGGATTTCTCACTCCGGGTACATTCGGTCTTGAGTCGGTCGCCGGAGGTACTGCGGTCGGAACTGCCTACGGAAAAACCGTGACCTACAATGATTTGAGAAGCACCAGCCAGAAGATGGCGGTGTTCGTTGAGCTGGTGTACGGCGGTCAGATGCGCAATCTCAGCAATGCGGAAATTTTCAATCAGTTCTGTCTGCTTGAAAAGGCAAAACGCATGGGACTTGATGCCGGTAACAAAGAGATCGCCGATCTCATCCGCAAGACTCCTGCTTTCCAGACCAACGGTGAGTTCGATGCTGCCAAACGTCTTGATATCCTCAAGAGACTGCGTGCCAACGGAATTACCGAAGAGCTGGTCAACGAGAGCTTCAAAGATCAGGTCATTATTTCCAAACTTCAGCGGGAGCTCGCAAGCGGAATCACCGTTTCCGATAACGAAGTCGAGACTCTCTACCGTTCACTCAATGCGGTAAATCTGGTCAAATACGCCGAGTTCAAAGCTGTTGCTCCGGCAGTGAATACCCTCAAGGATGACGAGGTCAAAAACTACTTCGTCGCCAACCGTGCCAACTATGTCATTCCCGGACGTGTCGGAGCTCTTATCGTTGAGTTTCCGTACAGCAAATACACCAAAGAGGCACAGGTCGCCGCCAAAGATAACAAAATCCTTCAGCAGTTTTTCCTCGGAAACATAGCTCTCTTCTCGACTGAGAAGAAGCCTGCTCCCAAATTCGCCGATGTCAAGGCTGAAGTTGCGAAAAAGTTTGTCGAAGAGCACAGCAAGTTCCTCGCCCGCAAGGCAGGATACGAATTTGCTTCTGCCGTTTACGATGAGAGCAACGGCAAGGATGAGGCCACTCAGCTTAAAACTTTTCTCCAGAAGGCGTCAGGACTGAAATACAAGGTTATTTCTGCGCCTCCTGTCAAGTTTGACAGCGACACTATCGGCAAAATCAAGAATGCCGAGCTGGTCAATCAGCTGGTCAATACCACCGGAAACAGTCTCGTGACCAACGCCGTCAATGGAGACAAAGCGGTTTACGTTGCCATCGCCGCCAACCGCAAGGCTCCCCGCAAGGCCGAGTTCAAAGAGGTCGCCGCTCAGGTCAAAAAGGATTGCGCTCAGGCTATCGGCAGAAAGAACGCTCAGATCGCCGCTCAGAAGGCTTTCAGCGAAGTCATGAAAATGAAAGATGCCTCCAAGCGTGAAGCAGCTCTCGCCAAGGCGGCAGGCGGAAAGCTCAAGAGTGTCTCTTACAGCATGATCAATATTCCCAGTGAGCAGATCGCCTATCTTGCCGCTCAGGTGACTTCAAATATCAAGGTCGGAGAACTCGCTCCGCCGATGCCCTCAACAGATGGCGTTATCGTCGCCATGCCGGTCAAACGTACTGCGGCTGATATGAAAAATTTCTCAGCCGACAAAGATAAGTTTGCCGCCATCTGCCGCAATCGCAAGATACAGCTTGCCATCCTCGCCATTCAGGAGGATCTCAACAGCAACTGTGTCTTTTCCGAACCCAACGCTCAGTAAGTGAGAGATTGTTGTAATGCCTTTGAACCACACGGCAAATGAGGAGCCGCACTTCGCCCTCGGCAGACAGATGACCGTCGAGTACTATGAGTGCGACTCCGGTATCATAACCGATGCTCCGTTGATGGAAAAGATTTTCGTCAACGCCGCCAAAGCAACCGGAGCCACCGTCATATCTTCGGACTTCCACCGATTCGATCCTCAGGGGGTGAGCGGAGTCGTTGTGATATCAGAATCACACTTCGCCGTCCACGCCTGGCCGGAGTACGGATATGCCGCAGTTGACCTTTTTACCTGCGGTGAGTGCATTGATTTCGATACTGCCGTTGAAGAGATCAAAAAAGGCATGAAAAGCGGAAACTGCATCGTTTCCAGTCTGGTATGCCGCGGGATCCTCAACGGCTCAGGAGTCGAGCGTATCCGTCCGATAGTCGAAGATAACGACAGCCACGCTTTCCAGCTCTCATGGCAGACCCGCTTCAACGAGACCAGGGCAAGAGCATTTTCCAATTCTATCGACCTCTACGGATGCCGTTTCGAGTCGGGTGATGAGATGCGTTCCGCAGCAGAAAAATACTGTGCTGAACTTGCCGGAGTCATCGGCAAACCCTGCCTCGATTCGTGTGCAGTTGCCGACAACTCTGATGGAGTTGATTTTATCCAGAGATATGCCGGAGCTATCCTGATGGGCAATGTGAAAAACGATGGCTCGATAGCCTGTATAGATTTGCGCACGGATGGATTTTTCAATCCCCATGCCGCAGCCGAACTTGCCATGAGGTGCTTCAACAGTCAGTATTACCGTATGCAACCAAACGTCCGCCAGTAGTGCGGAGTATAAGAACAGGAGAATTTATTATGTCAGAATTAGAACAGAAAATCATTTCACGCCTCGAAGAACTCAGAGTCCATTTGCAGGCAGATGGAGGAGACCTCGAAGTTGTCGCAATCAAAGATAAAGTCGTCGAACTCAAGCTCCGCGGAGCCTGCGGCGGCTGCCCCCACGCCACCGCCACCATCAAGGGCGGACTCGAGCGTATTCTCCGTGAAGAGATTGATCCCGAAATCACCATCGAAAGAGTTATGTGATAAGGTGAACGGAGCCTGACGGCTTACACTCACTTTTTTCAAAAGGCTCTGTTCCCGATATGGGGAGATGATGCGGGGAGAGAGGGAAAACTTCTTTTCACGAGAAAAGAGAGTTTTCCCTCTCTCCCCAAACCCCTCTCTTCCTTTCAAGAAAAGCGGGGAAACTTTTTTATTTACCTTTACCTACCCGTGTCGGGAACAATGCTTTTCAAAAACAGAGTGATTTTTCAACTCCCGCTGATCGCAGTTTTTTGCGGATGCGGGAGTTTTTTTGTTTTTAGCTCCTTGTTATTGTCATTAAAACGCACTTTTTTTCATTTGGCACTTGAATGAGTTGCTTTGAAGGGTTATCTTATAGAATGACAAATAACAAGAAAGTGATAAAATGGGTGTTAAGAATTGGAAACTGACGGGGGAAATAAACGAAACTAAGGTAAACGAGATAAGAAGTAAACATGGACTTCCCAAACCCGTGGCCTTGTACTTTGTTTCCCGTGGTATTGAGAGTAAAGACATTCCGGGATTTCTGAATCCGAAACTGGGCAATCTGAGTGACCCCTACCGTTTCCCCGGTATCAAGGAGGCTTGTGCCAGACTCTGGCAGGCGATATCCAACCGTGAATCTATTTTGATCCACGGAGACTATGATACCGACGGAATTACTGCAAGTGCTTTGCTTGCGCTGGTTTTGCGCCAGAACGGAGCGGTGGTGCACTCCTTTATTCCCCACCGTTTTGATGACGGTTACGGATTTACTCCGGAGTCGCTCGACAAGGCTCTTGAAGCATTCGGTCCCTGCGGAGTGCTGGTGACGGTTGACTGCGGAATCACCAGTTGCGAGGCGGTCGATGAGGCTGTGAAACGTGGAATCGACGTCATCGTGACCGACCACCACGAAGCCGGAAATGAACTGCCCAAAGCGTTGGCGGTCATCAACGCAAAAGTCTATCCTGAACTTGAAGACCTGCAGCTGCTTTCAGGAGCAGGGGCGGCGTTCAAGCTCTCACACGCATTCATCAAGTACGGCAGAGAGAATAATCTCGGCGGATTTCACACCAGACTCGAAGAGGTGCTCGATTATGTCGCCCTCGGAACTGTTGCTGATATCGTTCCCCTGCTGGGAGAGAACCGTATCATGGTGAATTTCGGTATTGAGATTTTGAGAAAACAGCTGCGTCCGGGAGTGCGGGCTCTGATCGAGAGTTCCAGATTGCGCAACGAGCTTTCGCCCTCGGATATCACATTCAGAATGGCTCCGCGCATCAATGCGGCGGGCAGAGTGGGAGATGCCAATGTGGCACTCCAGCTGCTTGAGTCAACTCAAATCGTCGAAGCGTACGACTGCGCAAGCCAGCTCGAGAGTTTCAACCGTGTCCGTCAGGAAAAGGAGCAGGAAATCTATCAGGAAGCCTGCGAACAAATCGAGCGTAATCTGGCGTGGCAGAGTCCGTATTCCCTGCTGGTTGCAGGACGTGACTGGCATCAGGGAGTTATCGGAATCGTGGCTTCACGCCTTGCCCGTGACTACAACAGACCGACCATCGTGCTTACCATTCAGGGAGAGAATGCCTACGGTTCAGGCAGAAGCGTTCCCAGCTTGAATCTGGTCGAGGTCTTGAGCACAACTTCACACCTGCTCGAGCGTTACGGCGGTCATCCGATGGCGGTCGGAGTCGGTTTGAAAGCTGAAAAAATCGCTGATTTCTTCGAGGCGATGGATCAGGAAATACGCAAACAGCTCGATACATCAGACCTTGAAAGCTATATCTCCTACGACGGAGAGGTGCAGCTGCGTGATCTTTCGAGTGAGTTTTTCGGATACCTCGGCAAGCTCGGTCCGTTCGGACACAGCAATCCGAAGCCGGTCTATCGTTTCAACGAACTGCATGTTGCCCGCTGCAATGCGGTTGGCGGCGGAGCTCATACAAGAGGCACGCTTATCAGCAGAGACGGAGAAATCGACTTTATCGCGTTCAATAAATCTCCGAACAGTTTCCATAATAAGGTGATCGACGTGCTGGCGACTCCGCAGTTGAATAAACACCTTGATCAGGAAATACCGCAGCTTTGCATCGTTGACTTTCAGGAGTCCTACTGAAAAAACTGCGCCATAAAATCACACCTGATGTGACATAAGGACACAGAGGGTGCGACAAAAAATAACAGAGTAAAAAATTCCGTTCCTCAAAAGGGAGCGGAATTTTTTTTGGCACGTTTTCTGCTGTAATGCAAGTGGGCATGAAGCCCGGAGAAGGAGAAAGAAAAATGAATATGCTTGCAAGAAACAGAAATCATGATCTGATGAGGTTTCATCAGGGCTCACAACCATTCGAGGAGCTGGTCAAATCGGTGTTCAGCCATTTCCCGGGGTTCCGCAGTGAGATGCTGTTCGGCAGTGCTATCGACTCCAAACTTGAGGTCGAGGTAAAAGATGACGAAGTAAAACTCCATCTGCCGTCACCGGGATGCAAAGCTGACGACTTCGAGATCGAGGCGGTGGGCGACTTTGTGACGATCAAAGTGAAAAAGCGTGATGAAAAGAGCGAACATTGCCACGGGGATGAAAAGTGCAGCTGCCACTACATCTGTAAAGAGCGGGTCTTTTCGGAGTACGAAGAGAGCATCAAACTTCCGGTGAGTGTGGATGGCAGTAAAGCTCAGGCAAAATATACTGACGGCATATTGACAGTTGCGATTCCGCGATTGAAACCTGAGAACAGAAAAGTGCGTCAAATCGAAATCAAATGAAAGGGATAAAAAATGAGTGCTGAAAACAATACCAAAAACGAGGGGAATAAAACTATGAACGAACATGAAATGATCGAAGTGCGTCCGGTGGTGGATATACTTGAGAGCGGAGACGGATTGAAAATCGTCTTTGAGGTTCCCGGAGCGAACTCCAAAACAGTGGATGTGGAGGTGGATAACGGAATACTCTCAGTGAAAGCAGACAGTGTGCTGACAAAGGGAGGCTATCCGGTGAGATTTGCCAGAGCGTTCCAGCTGTCGGATGCGGTGGATGTGGAGGGTATTACGGCGAAAACGTGCGATGGGCTGCTGACGCTGCACCTGCCGAAGTCGGTGAGAGCGACGGTGCATAAGATCGCCGTACAGTAACATAAAGTTCTTTGGAAAGGGGGCACGGGGGAAGAACCTTTGTTTCAACAAAGGTTTTCCCCCGCCATGAGCGAAGCTCATAACCCGAGTTTTGCAAAGCAAAACAAGGAAAATAAAAAAAGAAAATAAAAACTCCAAGCACCCCAAAACAAAACAACAAAAACCGACCAAGTGCCTGTTTCCCAAAAAAGAAAACTGCTCAGAGCAAAAGCCTGAGCAGTTTTTTGTTGCATAAAAACAAATCAAAAATCCAAATCGCTTGCAGAAAGTTCGGATTTTTTGCGGAAGGTTTTGAACATCGGACTGCCGAAAGAGACAGCTCCGGCATCACGGCTTTTGAATTCTTCGCATCCCGGAAGATTGTACTTGCTCAAATCGATTCCGGCATTGATTGCGGGAGAACCTGAAAGCAAAGAGACGTCACCTGCGGCAAAGTTTTTGATTCCGGGAGCCTGCTTTTCAACAAATTTACTGGTTGATTTGAAACCGTGTTTCTTCGCTTCGTTTATACTTTTCTGCCAATTTTTCGGATTGCGGCAGACATAGACGTTTCCGGCATCGTGCCAGTTGAGTGCGTTGGTGCCTGCGTAAATGACGTCGCAGAAGAAAAGATTGTTGAAGTAGTGAAAGTTCTTCACTCCGGGAGGCATCTTCACACCGTGGCTTTTGACTCCGGCGTAGGCATCACCTGTGTTGTGATAGAGAAAAGCAACAGCGTCGGGATATTGATGACTCTTGAAGTTGCGGCAATCCTCTTTGTTGTTGTGGAAGACATTGGCGTAGGCGTACATCGGACCGGTTTGGATGCACTTGATCCTGATAGCGCAACGGCTGTCGGTAACGTGGTTGTGGTGCCAGCGGCAGTTGCGTTCGGTGCCGTTGGGTTCGAGCGCATCATCTTCAATTTTGTCGATGCGGTTGTGGTGTATATCGAGATCAGGATTGTCTCCGTAATCCTGAATACCGCCCCAGTGGTTGTGCAGATAGTTGTCGTGGATCTTGTGTCCGCCTTTTGAGTTTGCGATATTGACAGCTATTCTATCCCAGAAGCCGCCTAATTTGTGCCCTTTCCACGCATCCCAGCTGCCCCTTTGCCAGGGGTCACAGCCGAAGATGGTATCCATCGAGATGTCGCAGAAGCGGATAACGCATTTTTCACTGCCCTCATTGAGTGCAATGCCGTGCTCTGAGCGCATGATGCGGCACTCTTCGATCAGAGTTTTTGCTGAGTTTTTTATCAGGATACCCTGACGTGAGTGCCTGATGGTGATGCCTGAAACGGTGCATCTGTCTGCTCCGTCGATGACCACGGTGGGCAGCGGAGTGGAAAATTCGAGATTTGCTTTTGAAATATCCCTGCCGTCGCCGAAAGATACGATAACGTCGCTGTGTTTGGCACGGTACATGGCGAGGGCTTTGATGAATTTCATTTTGCTCCTGCCGATGCCTTTGGTCATCAGGTGCGGAGCGTACCAGATGTTGTTTTTCTCTTTTGCGGCTTTTTTAAGATTTCCGACCCGCTGTTCGTAAAGCTGAATTATCAATCCGTCAGGAGCGATAACAAGTCCGCTGCCGCGATGCGGGATCTCTTTGGGGAAGAACACTGCCGGAACTTTGGTATGCCATGCATTGGGACCGTATTCCGGAATTTTCTTCCATTTCTGTTCAAACCTGACTGCTCCGTCAATAACTGCGGTACGCGGACCATTGAGGCGCACGTTTGAACGGGGAAACTTTATTCTCTCATAGTAAATGCCGGAAGCGAGCTCCACGGTGTCACCCGGCATCGCAATGTCGAGACCCTGCTGTATTTTGGCAAACGGTTTTGCTTTTGAACCGTCTCCATCGCTTCCGGCTGCGGCGGAAACATAAATCGTTCGGGCTGCAAGCGGCAGAAACGCAACCAGAGTTGTTACAGCAAGCAGGAAGAGCTTCATGGTAAATACTCCTCAGTTGAGCTCGGATCTGTCAGGTTTGTTCGGATAGAGCCAGTTGAGGGCGTTATCGTTGGTGTGGCTGTTGGCAATCGGAGTCGGGATAAGTTTGCAGTGACCGTCGGCAAAGAGAGTTGAAACCTGACCGTTGTGTCTTGCACTGACATAACCGATACTGTTGGTGGTGTCAGCCCATGAGTCAAGTTCTCCGGGGCCGAGCAGAACGTTGAGCTTGGGGCTGATGTAGGGGTATTTATCACCATCGCTGTCTCTGCCGTCGTCATGGTCGGTGGTCATAGGAGTCTGTGACGGAGTTTTAACGATGAGGTGGTGTCCCCAGTTGGCGGCGTTCATCCAGAGACCGTTCCAGTTTTTGGAGCCTTTCGATTTCGGATTGCCGCTGACGAAGTTGTTCATTCCGTATGAGAAGTAACGGATGTTGGGGTATTTCATGCTTTTGTTGTTGCCGGCAGGGTTGTTGTCTGACGGGCAGACCAGAACGTTGTTCGGCTTAGTGATATCAGAAGAGATGTACTTCCAGCATTTTGAGTGGCCGGTTGTAGTGATGAACATTGCCCAGGAGTAGCCATCGTTTGCTGCAGTACGCGGACAGGCGTTTTTGAGAATGGCATCGTATCCTGAATCACCCTGAGGATAGTATTGCGGAATGTACCAGCCTTTGAAGTCCTGCATATAACCCATATTGGCAAGACCGATTTGTTTGAGATTGTTGAGGCAGGTGGCAGATTTTCCCCGCTCACGGGCACTTGAAAGAGCAGGCATCAGAATTGATGCCAGAATAGCGATTATCGCTATAACTACGAGCAGTTCAATAAGTGTGAAGAGTTGTTTTTTCATAGTGTTGTACTCCTTAGTTTTGACGTTGTTGTTTTGTCTCTGGTTTATTATACTTTGTAACCAGTGGTTTTTGCAATACATTTGATATTTGATTTTTTATCATCTATATTTGATATTTTGTCGTTTGTGATTTTGAGGCATGGTTTCAGCTCAAATTCTGCGGTTGAAGGCATTTGAAAAATTTTTGTTGCCGGGATATATTAAAATGTGATAAAAAACGAATGGAGTTTTGAAATGTTCAGGTGGATATGATAAAACCTATCGAAGGCAGCAGGGCAAGCGATACAGTATTCAGTGACAGATACAATGAAAATTGCTTTGCACTGGCAAATGCCGAGTGGTACGATGTGCGTCCGTTTTCAACAACGATTTGGGTAAATGGTATAGCCGAAGTGGAACTCAACGGCTACTGGCATTGTATCAGAGAATGCCACTTGAGTATGATAATCGAGTACTGGCCCGAGGGAAGATGTGAATATGAGGTCAACGGCAAAACTCACGTCATCGAACCCGGAACGCTTTGTATCACCTGGCAGAGAAATCCCCGTTTGGTCCTGCGCAGTCACAATAACGAGCGTGCCCGCAAGATCAGGGTGACGCTCGGAGGAGGAGCTCTTTTAAGTATCGTTGAGTTGCTCAATCCGAAAAGAGAAAACATCTTTCATTTGACTGCTGAACAGCAAGCGGAATTTGTGCGGAAAGTCAACAGCCTGATGTACACAATGAAGCATAAAGCTCCGGAAACAGCGGCACAACACTCTCTTGCAAGTTACGATTTCCTGCTTTTCATCTTCTCTGTCTGCAATAGAGTACAGGGCAGTGAACGTGAGGAAATCAGCCGCGCCATAAGGTTTATGGTCAACTGCCGCGAGCAGGTCAGGTCGGTATCGCACCTCGCCGACATTTGCGGAATAAGTGTGACGACCCTGAACCGCTTGTTCCGTGACAGGTTCGGGAAATCTCCCAAACAGTACTGGGATAAGATACGCTTCGGGCACGCGGCAAAGGCTCTTGCGACTTCGGATTTGCCGGTAAAAGAGGTCGGCTTTGACAACGGCTTCGGCAATCCGCTCTATTTTTCGACGGCGTTCAAAAAACATTTCGGCGTCTCTCCATCGGAATTCCGCCGCCTGGCGAGGGAGGGTAAAATCAAACCGGCAGAAATCGACATGGATTTATGAGCATGGTGCCGCCGGAATTTTCCGGGCGATTTTGATGCCGGAAACATCCGTTTTTATACGTTGTGAGAGAAAAAGTGTCATTTTTCGTTAAAATAAATGCAAAATGACTTGATAATATTGCAAAAGGACTTATATTATCTTTTGTGATTGAAAGATCTGCACGGCAAAGATTGCCGGATGGTCTCCCCGCCGGAGTGAGGAACTCCGGTCCTTGAAGTCGGATGTGCGAAAGTGCGTCTCCGGGGAAATGTGAGAAATAGAGGGTTATTACCCGGTCAGGAGAAGTGGGAACCGTTCCCGCTTTTTTTGTTTTTTGCGTGCAGAAGATAAAATCTGAAGAAGAACGGAAAAGCAGAAAGTAAAAAAAAGAAAGAGAGGTAGATTATGGCAAATGAACTGCTCACAATTTTGGAATACATCGAACGCGAGCGCGGTATCAGTCGTGAGAGCATCACCGGAGCTCTTGAGAAAGCCATCAAAAATGCTTCCCACAAAAGTATCCATCCCGCAAGCAATCTCGATGTGGTGATCGACCCCGCCACCGGTTCTATCAAGGCTTATGTTACGCTTGAAGTTGTGGAAGAGAATCCCAACAACGACCAGCTGGTCATCGACCGTGCCCGTGAGCGTTATCCCGAGGTACAGCTCGGCGATGTCGTCAAGTGGGAGGTCACTCCCCGCAACTTCGGACGCATCGCCGCTCAGACCGCCCGTCAGGCGATCATAAATGAGCTGCGCAAAGCCGAGAAAGCCACGGTCAACGACGAGTTCGCCGAGCGTGTGGGGCAAATCATTACAGGAACAGTCCGCAGAGTCGATAACGGCAACATCATCATCGACTTCCAGAAAGCCGAAGGAATCATGGCGGGCCGTGACCGCATCCACGATGAGGAGTATTATCCCGGTGACCACATCAACGCTCTGCTGGTCAAGGTTGACAGCAATACTTCCGGACCCAGTTTGATCGTTTCCCGCAGCAATCCGGAGTTCGTGGCGAAACTTTTTGAGCGTGAGGTGAGCGAGATCCGTGACGGACTGGTCAAAATCATGGGCATCGCCCGTGAGCCCGGCAGACGCACCAAGATCGCTGTGATGTCAACTGACAGCCGTGTCGATCCCGTCGGAGCCTGTGTCGGAGTCCGCGGCAGCAGAGTCCGCCGTATCACCGATGAGCTTGAGAATGAGCGTATCGACATCATTCCCTACGATGCCGATATCAAAAAGTATGCCGCCAACGCCCTGCTGCCCGCCAAGGTGAAAGAGGTGCTGGTCAACGAAGAGAAACACGAGCTCACCGTTATCGTTACCGACGAGCAGTCGAGAGTTGCGTTCGGCCGCAAGGCTCAGAACATCCGCCTGACCGCAAAACTCATCAACTGGAACATCACTATCCGCAACGAGGAAAGTGAGCCGCAGATCACTCTCGAAGAGAAGATGGCGCAGGCGGCTGAAAAACTTGCAGCCGACTTCAATGTTTCAGTGGAAACCGCCAGAGTTCTGGTTTCCAACGGCTACGTCACCATCGACGGCATCAAGGCAGCCGACGAAAGCGCACTGCTCGAGCTTGACGGTGTCGATGCCGAAGAGATTTCAGAGGCTCTCCGGGAGCTGGAAAAATAAGGAGATACTCTCATGGCTAAACTTACAGTAAAAGATCTTTCCAAGAAATACGGAGTTTCCAGTCAGGAAATCATCCGCGAGCTCTCAGGTCAGGGTCTCGACCTCGACAAGGGCGATAAGAGTGTTATTCCTGAAGATATGGCTGAATTGGTGGATGCCTTTCTCGATGATGTTTACAACTCAGAAGACAACCACATGGTGAACAACAAGCGCAACAGCTCCGGAAACGGTAAGAAAGGTGCGCCCAAACGTGGCAGCGAGAACCAGAAGGGAGCCGACCGCAACAACAATTTCCGCAAAAGCGGCAGCAAAAACAGTGACTCTGCCAAGAGTGTCGCCGCCGGAAGCGAGATAACTCTTCAGACTCCCATCGTGGTGAAAAATCTCGCCGAGGCTCTCGGACGCAAGCCCAATGAGGTCATCACCGACCTCATCAAACTGGGTGAGCTCGCCGGTATCAATCAGGCGATCAGCGAAGAGCTTGCCCGCAAAGTTTGCGAAAAATACGAGATAACTCTGGTCATCGGAGCGGCTGAAAGCAAAAACACCTCCCGCCCGGTCAAGGTCGAGGAGGAGGAAGTTGATGACCCGGCTTCTCTCGTTGAGCGTCCTCCCGTAGTGACCTTCATGGGACACGTTGACCACGGCAAGACCAGCTTGCAGGATGCCATCCGTCACACCAATGTCACCGCCAAAGAGGCAGGTGCGATCACTCAGCATATCGGAGCGTCAACCGTCGTCTTCAACGGCAAAGGCATAACCTTCATCGACACTCCCGGACACGCCGCTTTCTCAAATATGCGTGCCCGCGGAGCCAATGCCACCGATATCGTGGTACTGGTGGTATCCGCCGCCGAGGGCTTCAAACCCCAGACGGTCGAGGCGATGAATCACGCTCTGGCGGCGAAAGTTCCGATCATCGTCGCCATCAACAAGATCGACCTTCCCGATGCCGACCCCGACAAAGTTCTGCTCCACATGCAGCAGAACGGACTTACCAGTGAGGATTGGGGCGGCAGCATCGGTACAGTGCGGGTTTCCGCCAAGACCGGAGCAGGATTGCCCGATCTGCTTGAGCGTATTCTTATGGAAGCTGAGATGCTCGAACTCAAAGCCAATCCGAAGCGCAAACCCTCGGGAATCGTGCTCGAGGCACAGCTTGAGCAGGGACTCGGACCCACCGCCAGCACTCTGGTTCAGAACGGAACTCTCAAAGTCGGTGATGCCATCCTCTGCGGAGAGCATCACGGCAAAGTGCGTATGCTCTTCAACGACAAGGGCGAGCGTGTGAAGTCCGCAGGTCCGAGCACTCCGGTCAAGATCGTCGGTATCACCGGAGTCCCCGAAGCCGGAGACCAGCTCGAATTCTTCAAGAGTGAGAAAGAGGCCCGTGCCGCTGCCGAAGAGCGTGTCGCCGAAAAACGGGGCAAAATGCTCGCCGCCAGCAGCATCACCAGTGCCGAGGATATCTTCAGCAAGCTCAACAAAGAGGAGCAGAACAGTCTCAACATCATCATCAAGAGCGATGTCAAGGGTTCAGGTGAAGCCATCGCCGGTTCACTTGAACAGCTCCCGAGTGAGAAGATCCGCACCGAGGTGGTTTACAACGGAGTGGGCCCCATCAGCGAAAGCGATATCGACCTTGCCGCCGCCACCGGCAGCATCGTGGTCGGATTCCACGTCAGAGTCAACCCCGGAGTCAATGACCTCGCCAAAAAACGCGGCGTTGAGATTCGTCTTTACAGTATCATCTACGAGCTGCTTGAGGATATCACCGACGCTCTCGCCGGTAAACTTGAGCCCGAAAAACGTGAAAAAGTTATCGGAACAGCCCGTATTCTCCAGATATTTGAACTCAGCAAAGGTCCGAGAATTTGCGGATGCCGTGTCGATACCGGTGTGGTCAAAGTCGGAGCAAAAGCCAGAGTCCACCGCAACAAAGAGCTCATCTACAACGGTGAAGTCGCAAGTTTGCGCCACTTCAAAGATGATGTCCGTGAGGTCAAAGCCGGACTCGAGTGCGGAATCCGTCTGGATAACTTCGTTGATTTCGACGAGGGCGACGAGATCGAGATTTATGAAATCGAACTGAAAAAGGCGACACTCTGATGGCGGAAAAAGTAGATCGTTTGACCAGAGTGAACGAGCTCATCAAACGTGAGCTCGCAGGACTCTTCGGACGCGGATTGTTTTCCGCTCCCGGAATGCTGGTTTCAGTGACCGAGGTGGTGACATCCGTTGATTTGCGCAATGCGACAGTTTACGTCAGCATCATGGGCGGAAAAGCAAGCGAGCGTGAGAGTGTCATGCACCAGCTGGAACAGCTCCGCACTGATTTTCAGCGTGAGCTTGCCAGAACACTTGCGTTCAAGCACACTCCGGTGCTCTGCTACAAGCTCGACCGCCGCTTCGAAAGAGGCGACCGGGTGCTCGAATTGATCAATGAGGCAGAACAAAATGGCGGAGATAAGTAAAGATTTTTGCGCCAGTGTAAGCAGTGGAAAGAGTTTCCTTATCTTCACCCATGTGCGTCCTGACGGAGATGCTCTGGGCAGTTCGTTCGGTTTGAGGGATTGCCTGAGAGTTTCGGGAAGAGCTGCCGATGTGGTCATTCCATACGATATGCCTGACCGCTACCTCAATTTCTTTTCAGGAGCTTTGAAGAGTGCAAGTGAGGCTCAGCTTGTGGCTTGCGACCGCATAATCGTGCTCGACTGCGCTACTTCAGAGCGCATCGAGACCGGCGGAGCAGAGCTTGAAAAGTACTCCTCAAAACTCTGCAACCTTGACCACCACCGTGGCAACACCACTGAGAAGATCTCCGCATTTTCTTATGTTGACCCCGATGCTTCAAGTACCTGCCAGCTGACGGCTGAGTTGACCGAAAAGTGCGGTTTTCCCATGCCTCAGAGTGCGGCGACCTCACTGCTCATCGGTATGATGACCGATACCGGAAATTTCCGTTTCAGCAACACCACCGGTGATACACTGCGTTGTGCGGCAAGGCTCATCGACCGCGGAGCAGAGCTTGAAAAGGCGGTCAATACCATATATTTCAGCAAGTCCATGCGCCAGCGCAACTTCGAGACCGATATGATAATCAACGCCATGAAGTTTGCCTTCGACAACCGTGTGGCATACGCCTATATCACCGATGAGATGCTCGAGCGTCACAACTTCAGTCTCAAAGAGGATGAGGGAATAATCGATATCCTGCGTGAGATAGATACGGTGGTCATCTCCATGCTCATCCACAAAAAAGATGGAGCATATAAACTATCGATGCGCAGCAAAGACCGCAGATATCCGGTAGGACCTGTCGCCCGTCTCTTCGGCGGCGGCGGACACGACCTTGCCGCAGGAGCGACACTCAACGGTGAAAGTATAAAAGATGTGCTCGATGTGATCCTGCCGGAGTTTCAGAAGCTGCTCGGGAGTTGAAGCGGAGTGGAAAATGATGGTGCGCCGGAGTACAAAATTTCTTCTTTTGCTTGCCGCATCTTTGATGCTGCTTTTTACCGGCTGTACGGTAGTGCAGGAAAATATCACTCCGGAAGAGCAGAACACCATCTCCCTCAGCCGTATCCAGAATACCTACGCCGGAGCCGACCCGATCGAACCGTTCAACCGTTCGATGTTTGCGGTCACCGATTTCTGCATGAGTTATATCCTCGATCCGCTGGGCAGGGTTTACTGTACGATATTGCCCCGTCCGGTCATTGAGTGCATAGATAACGCCTGCATCAATCTGGAGTTCCCCGCCCGGGCGGTGAGCTGTCTTTTGCGTGCCGAGTGGGGCGGAGCTCTCGATGAGACGGTAAGGTTTTTCGTCAACACCATCGTCGGAATCGCCGGATTTTTCGACCCGGCAAAGCACTGGCTGCACATATACAGCACCGAGTCAAACTTCGGACAGGCTTTTGCCACTTGGGGAATCGCTCCCGGGTGCACCTTTATTCTGCCCTTTTCATCAGCCGCCAACGTGCGTGACACGGTGGGACTGCTCTTTGATATGGCGTTTGACTGCAAGACCTATATCCCCTATTGCGGCTGGGCGACCGGACTCAACCGTGCGGTCATGGCTCAGGATAAATACTCATCGGCTTTCGATGGTATGCGTGACCCCTACAAGGGATTTACTGCGTACTCCGTGCTCAGCAACGAGATGGGCAGACAGCTCTGGGGCTACCGTTACCGCAACGCCCTGCGGGATGAGTGGAAAAAGCGGGCGCAGGAGCAGAATTGCGATGAGCCCGAACCTGCTCCGCTCGAACCTGAAGTTCCGGTATCCAAGCCGAAGTGGGCGCAGCAGACCCGCTGGGTCGGGCTGAACGGATACTATGGAGTAAATCCCGTGACCGACAGTTTGAGGAGCGTGCTTTTCAAAGAGCAGAACCGCAACAGTTTCTGGTACATGCCGCTCTCGCTCTTCTGTCAGGATTTTATCTGCGACCGCTGTGTTTACAAAATAAAAGAGCAGAACAGAACCATGCGCTATGCTTTCTGGGATGCTCCGGAGGTGGAAGAAAATCAAACTGTTCCTCCTGAAAAGCTGGTGATACTGCTGCCGGGTATCGGCGGAACTTACATGGATAGCTCACCCGTGGCATTTGCCGAACTGTTCCATAAACAGCAGGCGAAAGTCGTGGTCATCAACAGTACATTTTCGTGGCAGTTCCACGAGGGCAGAACCGATGGTGAGCTGCCGGGATTTCTCCCTGTTGATGCCGCCGAGTTGAGAAGAGTCATCAAAAGGGTGCTCGCTGATTTGAAAGAGCGTGAAAAGATAAAATCTCCTGAACTGGTGCTTGCCGGTTACTCTTTCGGAGCAATGCACACACTGAAAATCGCCGACCTCGAGTTTGAAGATGAAGAGATAGGTTTTTCCCGTTACGTTGCGATAAATCCTCCGGTGTCATTGAAAAATGCGGTGAAAGCGGCAGACACGCTCGCCTCAAAAGGAGCAGGACTTACTGATAAGGATATCAAAGAAAACTTCATTGATGCGGCAGGCAGAATAATGGCGGCATCCAATTTGCAGCTGCCTCCGTATGCTCCCGGTGGAAAGCGGGATATCAGGCTTTACCGCATTGATATTCCGGAGCGTGAGAGCAGTGTATTGGTCGGACTGAACTTGAGAAACTCCATGCGTGAACTTCTTTTGTCTGCTCACGGAGAAAAGCCGCTTGCCGGAATAAAAAACAGTGCTGAAAAGATACGCAAAAACAACCTCTATCTTGAGCTTGACCGGGTGACTTTCAAAACCTACGCAGAAAAAATACTCGCCTCCCGTTACGATGACGTTCCGCTCGAGCGTCTTTACGGCATGAGCGACCTGCGGAGCATAGCTTCCACTCTTGCCCACGACGAGCGGGTGCTGGTGTTCCACAACTTCGATGATTTCCTTTTGACTCCCGGCGACCGCAAGTTTCTGAGCGACACTCTCGGCAGCCGTCTCACCTGGTTCACCCGGGGCGGACACCTCGGCAATCTCTATGTCAAACAGGTGCAGGATATGATTTCCGAAGCGGTGGTTTCAGGAGCAAAGAGCAAAAAAGATATTCCGGCAAAGGAACGTCTGCTGCCGCATAACATCAAAAAGAGACGTCCGATGAAGTGACGGATAGTTTTTCTGATGTTTTTCTGCATTGTCCGGAAAATAATGCAAAAAGATTTTTTGTTTGCGGTTGAAAAAAAGGTTTCAACGATGTATTTTATTAAGATGTAAGAAATTATAACAATGTTTCCCCGTTTGCTTTGCGGGGAAAACAATGAATACAGGAGCATACGATGAATAAAAAAGGTGCCAAACAATTTGAAGGCAAGGAGCTTGAATTTTACAACCTGCTGCTCAAGACCCGTGAGCAGGTCTGCAGTCAGATGCAGCAGTACAGCGAAAATGCTCTTGATGTTTCCAACAGCGACAAGCGTGGAGTCACCACCCACATGGCAGATATATCCAGCGACAACACCCGTCACGAGATGGAACTTCAGCTGCTCTCTGAGGATGGCGACGTGCTCAAACTCATCGACGCCGCCATCGAGCGTCTTTACAACGGAACTTACGGCAAGTGCCTCGACTGCGACCAGATGATTCCCGAAGGACGTCTCAAAGTGCGCCCCTACGCCATCTACTGCATCAAATGCAAAAGCAAGCGTGAAGAGGCGATGAAGTATTGAAAAGCGTGATGAAGAGACTGTTCCCCGATGCTTTTCAGCCCGGCAGTGCGGCTGAGAAGAAAAGTATTATCATAAGCAGTATCATTTCAGTGGTGATGCTGGCTGTCGATCAGCTTACCAAGATTGCTGTCATGCACAGCTTCAAACTCGGCGAGAGCCGCAGTGTGATAGAGGGGGTGTTCAGCTGGACATACGTCCGCAACCGCGGTGCGGCGTGGGGAATCCTCGCAGGACGCACCTGGTTGCTTTTACTGACTGCTGTCGTCGTTGCGGCTCTGACCGTTAAATTTTTCCGCAAACTCACCGAGGGATATTCCGAGCGGATATTCGCTCTTTTGCTTGTTTTATCCGGCATTGTCGGAAACTCCATTGACCGCATCTGGCACGGAGAAGTTATAGATTTCATCGACTTCCACTACTACGACATGTGGAGCTATCCCGTTTTCAACGTGGCAGATATCGCCATCTGCACCGGAGTCGGAGTTTACATGTTGTCGAATTTGCTGCGCAAAACTCCGAAAGAAGAGCAAAAGTGACTCCCCTTGAAAGCTGCGAGATAAGAGAGTTGGAAACCGCTTTTATCGGCGGTTCGGATGAAAAAGGCTACTTGCTCATGCACCGTGCCGGATATTTTGCTTCCGCTGTTATCAACTCCTCACTTTCAGGATTTCACCGTGCCGTTCTGCTCGCCGGCAAAGGCAACAACGGCGGAGATGCTCTGGTCGTCGCCCGTTATCTTCAACTTCCCTGCGTGATATACAGTGTGTGTGCCAAAAATGATTATCGGGGCGAAGCGGCATTGGCTGTTCGTGATTTGCCTGATGATATACCTTACTTTCAGCGGGATGAGCTGTTTCCAAGTGATTTTCTCCCCGGTGATATCATCATCGACGGCATTTTCGGAATAGGTTTCAAAGGTTCAACTGTAAGCGGCAGAGAGAGGAGTTTCATCGCCTCTGCCAATGCCTCAGGACTCCCCGTGGTCTCTCTCGATGTTCCATCAGGATTGAATTTGACCGACCGTACTGCGGCGGATGTTTCGATAAAAGCGGCGGCAACTTTGATGTTCGGAGCCGTTAAAAGAGCATTGCTTGCTCCTCACCTTATGAGGATGTGCGGAAAACTGCGTTTCCTTGATATCGGTCTGCCTGCTGTTCGGGAAGAGTCAGAACAGTGTTATACCGGAAATGAGGCTTATTGTGATGTGGTTCACACTTTGTTTGAAGCGCATAAAAACAGTCGTCCGAGGGTGCTGATATCTGCGGGATGCCGCAATTATCAGGGGGCGGCAAAGCTCAATCTGCTCGCAGCCATGAGAAGCGGAGCAGGATTGGTACGGCTCATTACTTCTCAGGGTGACAACTCAGGAGTTCCGCTTGCAGGAATAGTTATAAGATGTGCGTCTTGTGACGATGTATCCTACCCTGAAAATGCGCTCTCTGATAACTTTTCTCTCTACGAAAAAAGTGATGTCCTGCTCGCAGGTTCAGGCTGGGGAAACGCCGGAGCAAAGCTGCTTGCTGACGTTTTGAAGTTCCCCCGCACCATTGTTATGGATGCCGATGCACTCAATGCTCTGAGCCGTCATCCCGAAGTGTGGAGTTACAACTCAAATGCAGTGTTGACTCCGCACGCAGGCGAGGCGGAGCGTTTGGCAAACGCTTTCGGTGTTTCAGTTGAGAGTGACCGCAGAAAATTCGCACTTTCACTTGCCCGCAAGCTCAACTGCGTGGTGGTGCTCAAAGGTCCGGGTACGGTCACAGCTTCTCCCGATGGAGAAGTCTGGGTGAACTCTTCAGGATGCAGTGCCCTTGCCACCGCAGGCAGCGGAGATGTGCTTGCCGGAGTTATCGCCTCAAGTGTTGCCGAAAAAGGCTCTTCTTCCACCCTGTGCCGCCGTGCCGCATACGGTGTCTGGGTTCACGGTATGGCGGGCGAGCTCGTTTCAGGCGGAGTCATCGCTGACGACTTGCCCGGAGCAGTTGGAATGGTGACCGCAAATCTCAAAAACAAAAAGGTCTTCGGACTCAATTTATAAGGATTTTTTATATGAATAACAATACCTGGGATCTCGAGGCGATGTATGCCTCAAACGAGTTGTGGGAAGCCGATTTCGCCCGCATTCCGCAGCTTGCCGATAAATACTACGCTTTCCGCGGACGTCTTGCCGAGAGTGCAGAGGTACTCAAAGCGGCTCTCGAAGCTGACGATGAACTTTCACGTCTCGGGGAAAAAGTCTATTGTTACGCCCACTTGAAGAGTGACGAAGATACCTCAAACAACACCAACCGTGCCCGTGTCGATCGGGTGAACAATCTCTTTGCCGAACTCTCAGATAAAGAGGCGTGGTTCGATCCTGAATTGATGGCGATCCCCGATGAGCGTATGCAGGAGCTTTTAGCCGACCCCGCTCTGAGCTTCTACCGCCGCAGTCTCGAGGAGCTGCTCAAAGAGAAAAAACACATTCTGAGCGAAAAAGAGGAGTCTCTGCTCGGCAGTTTTTCTGATATTTTCGGAGCCTCTCACAAGACTTTCGGTATCCTCAACGACTCCGACTTTGACTTCGGCAAGGTGAAAAACTCCTCAGGCAAATACGAGAAGCTCACCCACGGCAGTTACCGCCGTTTCATGGAGTGCAATGACCGCAAAGTGCGCAAGGCGGCGTTTGACAAACTCTACCGGGTTTACGGTCAATTCCGCAACACTCTTGCTTCAACTCTCAACGCCTCGACCCGTATGCACGCAACCGCTGCCAGGATCCGCAACTACTCAAGCTGTCTTGCCGCATCGCTTTCGCAGGATAATGTGCCCGAAAGTGTCTATCACAATCTCATAGCCAGTGTTCACAATAATCTGCCTGCGTTTTACCGCTACATGGCTCTGCGCAGACGGGTGCTCGGTCTGGAAAAACTTGATATGTACGATATCTACAATCCGCTGGTGGCAGACTGCCGCTGTGATTACTCCTTTGACGAGGCGAAAAAGCTGGTGATATCTTCTCTTGCTCCCATGGGCAAGGAGTATATCCAACACCTGCAAAAGGCATTTGACCAGCGGTGGATAGATGTTCCCGAGCGCAAAGGCAAACGCTCAGGAGCTTACTCGAGCGGCTGTTACGACAGTTACCCCTATCTGCTTTTGAACTACAATGGTACTCTCAACGATGTCTTTACGCTCACCCATGAGCTCGGACACTCCATGCACAGCTTTTACAGCAACAAAAATTGTGAGTATCACTACGCTGATTACCGCATTTTTGTTGCCGAGGTAGCCAGTACCACCAATGAGATACTGCTTTTTGAGCATCTGTATGAAAACGCCGAAAGTCCGGACTTGCGCAAGTACCTTTTGAGTTACCTTGCCGACGAGATACGCGGAACTATTTTCCGCCAGACCATGTTCGCCGAGTTCGAACTCTGGATGCACGAAAATGCCGAGCAGGGCGTACCGCTGTCGGCGGATATGCTCAGTGAAAAATATGCTGAACTCAATAAGCTCTACTACGGCAGTGAGGTGTCTCCGTCGAAGGCGATCGAGCTTGAGTGGGCGAGAATTCCGCACTTCTACTACAACTTCTACGTTTACAAGTACGCAACCGGAATGTCCGCCGCGCTCCAGCTGGCAAAGAACCTGCGCTCCGGCGATGAGGCAAAGCGCAAGGCGTACATCGGATTTCTCTCTGCCGGAAGCACCAGAGATGTGCTGGATATCATGCGTGATGCCGGAGTCGATCTTGAGACTCCCGAGCCGGTCAACGCCGCCCTCGGCTACTTCGGCGAGCTGGTGGATAGAATGGAAAAAGAGTTTGCCAAGTGAATACTGCCCGTCTCTGTCAGGATATCCTCTCAGGCAAAGAGCCTGAATTTGCTGAGATAGTTCATCTGTTGAAAGCTGAGGGGGAGGATTTTGAAACGCTCCGCAGTTTTGCCCGCCGAGTCCGTGAGCAATATGTGGGTAATGTGGTGCATTTGAGGGGATTGATAGAGTTTTCCAACATCTGCATCCGTGACTGCCGCTACTGCGGAATACGCAAAAGCAACTGCAATGTCAACCGCTATTTGATGGGCAAAGATGACATTCTTGCGGCGGCGGAATATTCGTGGAAAACAGGATACGGCTCAGTGGTGCTCCAGAGCGGCGAGCGTCAGGATGATGAGTTTGTTGATTTTGTCACCGGCATCACCCGCAGCATAAAAGAGTTGAGCAACGGTGAGCTCGGAATAACTCTTTCGTGCGGCGTTCAGAGTATTGATGTGTTCAAAATGTGGAAAGATGCCGGAGCAGACCGCTATCTTTTGCGTATCGAGACCACCAATCAACAGCTCTTTGAAACGCTCCATCCGGGGGAGGAGTATTCCAAACGCAAGGCGGCACTTTTCGATTTGAAAAAATGCGGCTTTATCACCGGAACAGGAGTTATGACCGGACTTCCCGCACAAAGCGTGGAAATGCTGGCTCAGGATGTTCTCTTTTTCAAAGAGCTCGACGCCGATATGATTGGACTCGGACCATATATTCCTCACGAGCACGCTGTGCTTGAAGAGTTCGGCGCCGATACTCCCGACCGTCAGCGTGAGCGGCTGATGCTGGCTTACAAAATGATTGCCGTCTGCCGTCTGGTGCTCAAAAACGTCAATATCGCCGCCGCAACTGCGCTTTCAGCCCTCGACCCCGAGCGGGGCAGGGTGGATGGATTGAATTCCGGAGCCAATGTGATAATGCCCAATGCCGGAAACAAGAGTTGCCGCAAAGACTATTATCTCTATCAGAACAAACCTGATACGGGAGAAGAGCTGCCGGTGATTTCGGCAGGCATTGCCGAAGCCGGGTGTACGGTCGAACTCTTCACGCAGGGAAATCCCCCGCGCTGAAATCACTTTGTGCCGGGTGACTCCTTGCGATATTGCCCCGGGGAAAGCTGATAGTGTTTGCGGAAGAGACGTGAAAAATAGTATTCATCCTGCCATCCGGCAAGGTAAGCCGCCTCTTTTACCGAGTGCGCAGAAGAGCTCAAAAGTTCTGCCGCCTTGCGCAGTCTCGCTTTGATAAGAAACTGCTGTGGAGCAAATCCGGTGTGTTCCCGGAATATCCTTCTGAAATGCGGCAGTGTGATTTGACACAAATCGGCAAAACAGTTGAAGTCGTACTCCTTCTCGGGATGAGCGTTTATCTCTTCACTCAAGTTGTTGAGAAAGGCGGTGTGAGGTGACATACAGCGGTTTTTCCTCTTCCGGTTTTCATACATTTCAAGCAGCAGCTCCTCAAAGAGCAGTACGGCTCTCGGATTGTTTTCCGTTTTTGATGTGAGTTTGATCATCTCTTTTATATTATGCAGAAAGCGGTCGGCGCATAAGACAGACACCAGCGGGTCATCCGGGGCGCAGATAAATAATCCGCTTTCGATGAGCTTGTTTATCCTCTCTCCGCAGGTGCAGATGTAGGCGTGGTGACGTCGGCTGTTTCTCTCGCAGGTGCCGTAAGAAAATTTTTCTTCGGGATAGGTGAGAAAAGCATACGCTCCTGAGGCGTAAACCGGCTTGTGATCTCCAACTTGAAGAAAAAAGCTGCCGCTGTAATTGAACTGGATACTGTAATACATCGGAGTATTGACTATGACTCCGGTGTGGTGCGGGATATTTCCTGACATAACAATGTTCAATCCGTCAAAATAATCCATGCTTGCGCCTTTCGTGCATCAAATGTTCGTTTTGTCTATTTCAATGCAGTTTTATTGTAGTATATTCTTTATATACAATAATCGTATTGTCTGTTTTGTCAAGTAAGAAGAGAGGATTTTTTACCATGAAAAAAGAGAATATCGCTGCACAGCTGTTCTGTTTCAGAGACTTCATCAAAACTCCGCAGCAGGTCGATGAGACCTTTGGGAAACTGCGTTCCATCGGCTACCGTCAGGTGCAGTTGACCACCGCTTTGCCTCAGGAGTTGTCTGTTGACCAGTTGAAAAAACTGCTTGCAAAACACGGATTGACCGCCATATCAGCACATGAGCGCAGTGAGATCATTTTCGATACTCCGGAAAAAGTCATCGATAAAATGCACGCTCTCGGAATAACTCACGTCGCCTATCCGTGGCCGCACATAACTCCGGCGGACTATTCTGCCGCAGTCGGTTTTGCCCGCAAACTCAATGAGCTTGCCCTGCTGTTCAAAGAAAATTCGATAACTCTTGCTTACCACAACCACGCAAGGGAGTTCGTCAGGTTCGGCGGCAAAACCATGCTGGAAATAATTTACGACAACGCTCCTGAGCTCGCCGCAGAAATCGACACCTTCTGGGTGCACGCAGGCGGCGGTTCTCCTGAAAAGTGGGTGAGGCGCACTGCCGGACGCATGGAGTATCTGCACGTCAAAGATTACGGTATGGCAAAAATGGATGATGCTCCCGTCATGATGCCGGTGGGATACGGCAATCTCGACTGGAACGCCATCATAACTGCCGCCGGAGAAACCGGGGTCAGATACTTTATTGTCGAGCACGATAATCACGTCACCGACCCGTTCGACTCCTTTGATAAGAGTTACCGTTATCTGAGCGAAAATTTTGCGGAGTAAACTATGATAAAAGTCGTTATCTGGAACGAGTTTATCCACGAGCGTGAGAGCGGAGCCGTCGGAAATGTGATAAGAAGTCACTATCCGGATGGTATCCACCGTTATCTTGCCGATGCGCTCAAATGTGATGAGTTTGATATAACAGCCGTTTCGCTTGATATGCCTGAACAGGGGCTGCCTGATGAGCTTTTGGATTCGACCGATGTTCTGCTGTGGTGGGGGCACTGTGCCCATGAGCAGGTGTCGGATGAACTTGTGGCAAAAATCCGCAAGCGTGTGCTTGCCGGAATGGGGTTGATCGTGCTTCATTCAGGACACTTTTCCAAGATATTCCGGAGCATGATGGGAACCGCCTGCCGTTTGCGCTGGCGTGAGGCCGGAGAAAAGGAGCGGCTCTGGGTGGTGTCGCCAAGCCATCCCATTGCCCGTGGGATCCCTGAAACATTTGTCATTCCCCATCAGGAAATGTATGGTGAGCCGTTTGACATTCCCGATGACGGCAAAATCATATTCATGTCGTGGTTCGAGGGCGGCAACGTTTTCCGCAGCGGAGTCGCTTTTCAGCGTGACCGGGGCAGGATATTCTACTTTTCTCCCGGGCACGAGACTTACGCAGTTTATCACGATGAAAATGTGCAGAAAATTTTGAAAAATGCTGTTTTGTGGAGTGCTCCTGAAGAGTTCGTTCCCGACAGGATAACTCCGATGCCGGAACCGCTTGAAAAGATAAATACTCCCGATCCGCTTGCCGGAATAGATACAGCGCAACTTCATAAGTAAAGGATAAGTTCACTATGAAAAAAATCAAAGTCGGAATCGCAGGTCTCGGACGCATCGCTCACATGGGGCACTTCAAAGAGCTGCTTGCCCTGCCGGAAAAGTTTGAAATAACTGCCGTTTGCGACAACGCACCGGAGCGGTTGGATAACCTGCCTGAAAGTCTGAAAAATGTCAGCAAATATACCTCTCTTGACCAAATGCTCAAAGATGACAATGTGGATATGGTCAACATCTGCACCCGTCACCGTGAGCACGTTCCCATGGCTCTTGAGATACTTGCCTCAGGCAGGATAGCAGTGGTGGAAAAACCTGTTGCCGTCAGTGTCAAAGAGTTTGATTTGCTTGTTTCAGCTGCCAAAAATGACCCGCAAAAACTCTTTCTGCGCCACAACCGCCGTTTTGAGCCGGGATTTACCAAAGCAAAACAGCTGGTTGATTCAGGAGTTATCGGAGCTATCCAGTACATCAAACTCAACCGCAGTGTAGGTTTCTGCCGCCGCAACGACTGGATGACCATGAGTGAGTTTTACGGAGGACTGCTTTCCAACTGGGGACCTCATATCATCGACCAGGCTTTGCAGTTTCTCAACTCTCCGGTGACCGATATCTGGGCTGATGTCCGCAACGTGATAAGCATCGGCGATGGCGATGACCTCTTCAAAATACTGTTGCGCTCAAAATCCGGCAGAGTTGCAGAAATCGAGGTCACCGGAGCCAACACTCTGCCCGGCAGGGAAATAGAGATGATCGGCTCACGGGGAACGCTCATCCACAACGGAAAAGATGTCATCGAGGTAAAAAGGATAGACCCTGCCGTGGAGTTGAAAAAACTTGCTCCGCATCCGGAAAATCCGCCGTTGAAGTACGGTAATTTTGATGAAAAACTCTATTTCGTCGAAGAGAGATATCAGGTTCCTGAAATTTCCGATACCGTGTTGTGGGAACATCTCTGGAACACGGTGGTCAACAACGTACCGTTCCCGGTAACGTTCTCTCAGGCACGGGAAGTTGTACGCATCACAGAGGAGGCGTTCAAAATCAGCGGATTTGCTCCGATGCAGAAGTTTCTCAGCTGAATTTTTCTGTCTGTTACAGCAGGAGTGTTGCAAAAAGATGCAGCACTCCTTTTTTGTCTCTTACAAAAAAGTGAAGCGAAAATTTTTTATCAGGCTTGACAAAATGATAAAGGTGTGTTATTTTAATCATCAAGATAATATTAAATAATATCAATGTTGATAATTAAAGAGATACAAAAGTGGTTATCCGGTGTAAAAAAGATTTGATATACAAGCGGTTGCACGATGATATCGCTTCGGGATTTTACGCTCTCGGTGAAAAATTGCCTCCTGAGCTGGAGTTTGCCAAAGAGCTCAATACCAGTTTTATTACTTTGCGTTCCGCTTTGAAGAGACTTGAAGAGGAAAAACTCATCCAGCGCATCCGCGGCAGGGGAACATTTGTGGTGTCACGTCCTGTTCCGGAAAAGGAGTCACGCCGTCTTTTGCTGATATATCCCGGCTCCGAGGATACGATTTCACAAAATATGTTCAACCGCCATCTCTTTTCCGGTCTTGCTGAAGTTTGCGCCGGTTTGGGCGATACTGTTGTTTCAGAAAATATTTCATCATGCTGCGGCGACCTCATTGAGCGTTTCAAAGGCGGAGACTTTTCCGGAATAATCTGGGATCGTCCTGCCGTTGACAACTCTCTGCTGAAGCAGCTCGATGAGCTTGGTGTACCGCAGGTGACGGTCAACCGCAGCTGTGCTGAAATTCCATCGGTAAGCTGTGATTATATCGGAGCGGTATCCGCCGCAATCCGCAGTTTGAAACGCTTCGGACACCGTTATATCGGTCTGTGTGACTTCGGCTTACAGCACGAGGTTCTGGGCAAACGCTCAACGCATTTTGCCGCTTTGCTCAAGGAGAGCGGCATCGAACATCCGGAACATTATGTTATGGCTATGTTCGGCAGGAATGATGAAGAAAAAATGGCTGAAATCAAACGCTGTATGCAGGGGGAAAATCCTCCGACAGCGGTTTTGGTTTCCCACACATATTTCAGCTTTTTTGAACGTTATATAATTGAAAACGATATAAAAATTCCGGAAGAACTCTCGGTCGTGCAGTGGGGTGAAGAGGATGGCTATGACCGTTTTAACGGCAAACCTTACAGCATACTTTCCGAACCCCGTATCGAGGCAGGCAGGCGTGCCGCTGATATATTTTACCGCATTTTGCGGGGTGAGGATGTCAGGAATAAAGAGCTGCTGATTTCAACTGAGTTTATTTTGCGTGACGGATGCTCTATTCCATCACGTTGATAACAGGAGGATTTGAACTGTGAAAACTTTTCTTGCATTGCTGTTTATCCTCGGTTGCTTTTTTTGCGCAGCATCCGGGGTGAGGTTCTGTTCAGATAATACGCTCAAGCCGGGAAAACTCGTTCTGCCTTACAGGTTTGACGGCAAAAGTTTTATCGCTTTTCCCTGCCGCAATCTGAAAGCGCAATCGGTGGCTGTGGTAATGAGTTTCCCTGAAAATCCGCAAGGTGAGTTGATCAGCCGCCACACTCCGAGAGACGGCAGGAGGGGAATTGAGCTTGGATTGTCAGACAGCCGTTTTTATCAGCTTGACGGTTCAAAAATCACTCTGCTCGCCTCGAACGGAACGAGAAAACACATCATAACATCGGTTGACAGCAAAGAGTTTGCTCCCGGAAAAAATGAAAGATATCTTTTGACTTTATCCTTTGAACCGGGGAAGCAGATCACCTCTTTTGTCGTGCGTTTGCGTGACAGACTTTGCGTACGCTCTTCAACTCTTCCGGCAAAGAAGATACCGGCTCTTACAAAGAATGCCGGAAGCGGATATCTCACTATCGGCGGACGCATTGCCGATTTGAAAAAGGGTTTGTTTGAATATCCCGTTTCCGCCGGAACAGTGTTGCACAAAATCGAAACATTCGACCGTGCCCTGAGCGAAAAAGATATCGAGCGTCTGGCAAAGGGAAAACTCACCTATCCTGACGTTACGGGAGATGATATTTGCGACCGCAGAACCAACGACTCCTGGTGCGAGGCACGCTTCTATACCGACAAAGTGAGCGGCTTGCCGGTGATGCAGCTCACCACCCGGGGTATATACAATCAGGGGCCGACCGTTCACTACGGAACCGCTTTCCCCGGCGGAGCAAATGAGATAAGTTTTGCCTCGATACGCCGCGGTATTCCCATGCTCATGACGGGAAATCTCAAAACCGGATCGCTCAAAGTCCGCCACACCCTTTCCCGGCTGCCTGACTGGAAACGTTTCCGCTCCGCCGCAGACGTGTTCGAGCGTGGAAAACCGGCTCAGAGAGCTTGGCAGGGAATAAATACTGCCGCAAGTTTGCACCACAGAAAAGTTGCGTACTATGTTCCGCACGATAACGGAGTCAAAATGATAGACCTTGACAGCGGCAAAATCACCGTGCTCATGGATAAAAAAGATTTTCCCGGAATGTGGTTTACCACTCCTGCATTTTCAGGAGACGGAAAATTTGCGGCGATTTGTGCCAGAATGGTCGGCGGAGATACTCCGGAGCGTTCTCCGACCAGATATTACACGATAGAACTTGCCACGGGAAAAGTGCAGATCGCTTATCAGGTCGATTGGGGGCAGACTCACTTCTTTTCCAATCCGAAATTCCCCGATATCTGGGCGGTAAAACAGTTCAAGCCTGCTTTTATGGAGCGTGACAGAGCAAAGCGTGACCGGATAAGAAAGAGCGCAGATTGCTATTTTGTCGATGTGAAAACGGGCAAAACGACTCCGATTTTACCCCGCAACACCGAGAAAAACATCACCCATCTTGAATGGACAGGTGACGGAAAATATCTGGTTTACCACGGAACAGCTTACTCCGGCGGGACCTTCGTCGGAGCAATGGATGTCAGCGGCAAAGTGGTGTGGGAATTTGTCGAACCATCGTGGAGCATCAAACGCAACGGCTTGAACCATATTTGCGCCGACTCCGTCGGGCATTACATTATAGATGACGGATTGCTGGTCAAAAATCAGATATCCCTGATCGACTGGGAAAATTCAGGCAGTGACGGCAAGCCCGATATCATTCCGCTTGCCCATTGGGAAAATCAGTGGATACCCGGGCAGTTCGGACACCCTCATCCCGCCGTGAGTCCTGACGGCAATCATGTCGTCTTTTACGGCTGCAAAGACGGAAACGTACACATATATGTAATTGATATATCAAGTGTAAGAAAAAAACTTGCCAACAAAAAAGGAGAAAAATCGAATGAACAGAGTGCAAAATAAAAATCAGGCAAACGGCTGTTTGCCGCAAAAGTTTTGTTTTACTTTGATTGAACTTCTTGTGAGTAAAACTTGTCAAATATGTGTTTCGCCGTTGTATTATTTTCAAAAAAGTACTCCGCTTTTCTTGAAGGGTGAGAGGGGTGCGGGGAGAGAGGGAAACTTC
>JAFVZB010000086.1 GCA_017508385.1 Lentisphaeria bacterium
CCCGGAGTTATCCGGAGCAAGCGGGTTGAGGGTGTAGTAACTGCTGATAGTCCATTGACCGGGAACACGGTATATCTTTCCGATCTTCATCGATTGACTCCTTTATGGATGATTTTTTTGTTCATCAATAATGAATATAATTTACACTGCAGATAATTGATTTGCAAGTTGCATTCTCCATTTTTTTGCTTGAAAAAACAGCTCTTTTGTATTACTTTATAATATAACAGAAATATAATGCAGAAATGGAGCTTTTTTATGGAAATAAAGGTTAAATTGTATTCCGGCTGCGACGACCTCATGTCGGTGAAAGCGCACAGCGACGATGCGGCATACGATCTGCGTTCCCGCTGTGATATCGTGCTTGAACCCGGAGTCAGCACCCTTGTTCCCACCGGAGTGTATATCGAACTGCCCGTCGGATATGAGGCTCAGATACGTCCCCGCAGCGGACTTGCCCTCAAACATGATCTCATGCTGACCAACTCCCCCGGTACCGTCGATGCCGGATACAGGGGCGAAATCGGAGTCATCATGTATAACGCAGGCAGAGCCGCCTTTTCCATCACCCGGGGCGACCGCATAGCCCAGATGGTCATCTGCCGTCTGCCCGATGTCGAGCTGGTGCAGGCGGATGAGTTGAACAGCACGCTCCGGGGCGAGGGCGGCTTCGGAAGTACAAAAATACGTTGAATACAGGAGTAACAGTATGTTCGGCAGACTTGAATTGACCCGTCCTCTTGCAGTGTTTGATATCGAAAGCACCGGAGTGAATCCGGCAAGAGACAGGATCGTTGAGATATCGGTGATGAAGCTCTTTCCCGATGGAACACAACAGAGTACCACCCGCAGACTCAACCCGGGGATACCCATTCCTCCGGCGGTAACGGCGATACACGGAATATCCGATGCCGATGTGGCAAATGAGCCGTTTTTTGCCGATATCGCCCAGAAGCTCCACAGTTATCTTGCCGACTGCGACCTTGCCGGGTACAACATCACCACTTTCGATGTTCCTCTGCTCGAGTGCGAGTTCAAGCGTGCAGGACTCAGTTTCGATTTGAGCAACCGCAAAATAATCGATGCCTACAACATCTTCTGCAAGCTCTATCCCCGCACGCTCACGGCGGCGTACAGTTTCTTCTGCGGCAAAGAGCTGGTCAACGCCCACGGAGCCGCCGCCGATACTGCTGCGACTCTCGAAGTGCTGCTGGGTCAGCTCGATAAACACCCGGAGTTATCCGGCTCAGTCGAACAGCTTGCCGCGGCAAGCGACCTTGCCGGTCCGGATGCCGTTGACCGCACCCGCCGTTTCAAGTGGAGCGGTGACGAGGTGGTGGTGAATTTCGGCAAAAACTCAGGCAGAACTCTGCGTGACCTTGCCGAAAACGATCCCGGATTTTTGCGCTGGATAATCAAAAATGATTTTCCCGATGACGTGAAAGAGATAGCTTCAAATGCGCTGATCGGCAAGTATCCGACCCGCAGTGCCGGAGCCGGAGAGTAGTTCTGAATGGACGATCAAGAGCTTAAAGACCGGCTGGCTCTGCTGGCTGATCCTGACAATGATGTGATCATTCCGGTATTTGCAACGCTGCTTGAGTACCACACATCCATTCTTCCTGAATTGGCAAAGCTGCAGGATTCGGCAGACCCGGTCGTCCGCCGGAGAGCGCACCAGCTCCAGAGCATTCTGACCATGCGCGAGCGACGCTACAACCTGATGCGCCGGATCGATGAGGGGATGACGTTTCCTGATTTTATGCTTGAACTTCATTTGCAGTGGTATGATTTTGATATGAGTCAGGAAATATCCCGGGTCTGGAGCGATTTTGAGGATGAGTTCAGGAAATCAGGAGCGACCGGACTCACTCAGGCTGCCGGATACATGAAGTCGATCGGTTTCTGTTCCGTTCCCGATACCGCAGGCGATGTCAACGTTTACTGCATGGGGCCGGCACTGTCAGCTCTCAAAATGGCAGGATCGCTCTGCTGCGGAATGGTGCGTTATCTGCTCGGCAGCAGTGAAGTTGCCGTATTCAGAAAAGGCAGAGTATTCGGCTTGACCGACGGCAGAGTCGAGCTCTATCCGCAAGACGGGTGGAAGCTCACAAGTGTTGAACAGGATAAAAGTGCGGTCTCTGAGTTCGATGAGCAGAAAATAATGAAGTTTTCTCTGATGATGCTCTTCACTCACAGTGTGTGCGGCGATGAGTTCCGCTATGTCTATACTCTCGGTCAGGCTCTGACCGGCTGCCGGGATGACTCTTTTCTTTCCTGTCTGCCTTACCCGTACCGCCACATGCCCGATGAGGTGTACGAACAGCAGGATCTCAACCGTATGGATGATTGAGACCGGGAGCAAAACTGCTCTCAGATGATAATTTTTACCGCTTTCAGAAACAACAGCAAAACAAGGATCTTAAACTATGAGTGATAAAACAGACTGGTTCAGAAGTGCCGGATACGGCATGTTTATCCACTGGGGAGCATACTCCGCAGGCGGCAGAGGCGAGTGGGTCATGAACCGTGAGCGTATCACAAAAGAGCAGTACATCGAAAACTTTGTCTCCAAGTTTACCGCCGAAGATTACGACCCGGCACAGTGGGCGGCTTTCGCTAAAAAATGCGGCTTCGGTTACGTCGTACTCACCACCCGCCACCACGATGGCTTTGCCCTCTGGGATTCGGAGATAAACGAGTTCAATGCGGCGAAGACGGGGCCCTGCCGCGACCTCATCAAACCCTACGTCGAGGCGTTGAGGGCAGAGGGGATAAAGGTCGGATTTTATTACTCTCCGGCATCGTGGACTCATCCGGATTATCCCGGAGCATACTTCCGTGACTGGCCGGGCGAAAACGACTGGGCGGATGCCCGTGCCCGCCAGCGTTTCATCGCTTACTACCGCACCGAGCTGCGAGAACTTCTGACCAACTACGGCAAAATCGACTACCTCTGGTTCGACGGATGTATTCCGGAAAACATCGGAGGCAATGAGACTCTCAAAATGGTGCGCTCATGGCAGCCTGATATCATCGTCAACAACCGCCTCGGCGAGCCGTTCGATATCAAGACCTGCGAACAGACCGTCAATCCTGCCGCCGAAGGTCAGCTGTGGGAGGCGTGCATGACTCTCAATGACTCATGGGGATACACTCCGGGCGATAAAAACTGGAAGACTCCGTATCAGGTGATAGCTCTGCTGCTCAAGTGTGCCGCCAAAGGAGGCAATCTGCTCATCAACGTCGGTCCCGACCCGAAAGGAAATATTCCCGCTGAGAGCATGGATATCCTCGAAGAGGTCGGCAAGTGGCTCGAAAAGAACCGTGAAGCCGTCACCAGCGATACCCGTTCACCGTTTTCCTGGTCGGCCACGGTGGATTTCGTCTGTGTGCGGGGCAGCCGCATCTATCTTCCGCTGAAGTTCGAGACGGACTCTGTCTGCTGGAGCGAGCTTGCCAACAACGTGTTGAAAGTAACTCAGCTCGATACCGGCAAAGAGCTCCCGTTCGAGAAAAACGGCGAGCGGCTTGTCGTGAACGGAATAGAGCCGCAGGGCATCTGGACGATCCTTGCAGTTGATGTCGAAGGAACTCCCGAGCCTGCAACCCCGCAGACAACCTTCTGGATACCCAACTGATGAACAACTCTATTGAGATAGTTCCGGCGGAGCGGGCGGATATTCCGGAAATCTGCCGCATCGCCTCTCAGGTCTGGGGAAAGGTTTACAGTGAGCTGCTTTCTCCTGAACAGATAAGCTACATGATGGATATGATGTATGCTCCCCGGGTGATAGAGTCCGAGCTTGAAAACGGACATCTCTGGTATCTGGTCAAACTCAACGGCTCCGCCGTGGGGTACGTTTCCATCTTCTTCAAAAACGGGGTGTGCAAACTCGACAAGATATATCTCTATGCAGAGGTTCGCCGCAGCGGAATAGGCAGAGCCGCCATCGGTTTCGTCAAGTCCGAAGCAAAGAAGCACGGAGCAAAAACTTTGATACTCAACGTCAACAAGTACAATACAGCCGCTCAGCAGGCGTACACAAGTTACGGTTTCAAGCATCTGCGTGACGAAGTGAACGACATCGGCGGCGGTTTTGTCATGGATGATTTTGTTCTCTCTCTTGACATTGAGTGATTAAAGCATTATATTGACATCAAATAAACTTGAACAACAGAGGTGGATATGATGAAAAGATGTTTTTTGAGTTTCGTGCTGTTGAGTGTTTCCGCTCTTGCCGCAAACGGTTTCAACTGGTCGGTAAAGGGGGCTGGCAACACACTTGAACTCACGCTTACGGTGAAGCCCGGAGGTTCGGTTTACAGCGAGAGCGTTGTTTTTGATGTATCTGATGCCGACGGCAGAAAACTTTCTCCGTCGCAGACTCCGGCAGCTCAGGATAGTTTCGGAGCAGGCAGTCATCTGTGGCGTTTCAACGGCAAAGCTCCCATTTCGGGAACGGTCGGATATCAGGGGTGCGGCAAAAGTGCCGATGGAACTGAAATTTGTTACGCTCCTGCAGAATTCAGTTTCAAATCCGGAATTGCAGATAAAAGCGGCGTTGCCGGAACCCGCACTGTCAAAAAATCATCCGGCTTCAAATTGATAAAGAGCACCTCAGGCTACATGAGCAAAGAGAAATTTCTTGCATTCCTTGATGGAAATCCGGAGTCAGGTGACAGCAAAGCTGAACTCGGGGCCGTTGCCATGTTCCTGCTCGCATTGCTTGGAGGTATCGGACTTAATCTCACTCCCTGCATCCTGCCGATGATACCGATAAACCTCGCCATCATCGGAGCATCGGGGAGCGGACGCAAAACCGGATTTATCCGGGGCATCTGTTACGGCTCCGGCATGGCGGCGGCATACGGTATTCTCGGTGTCGTGGTCGTGCTCTCAGGAGCTCCCTTCGGAAGTCTCAACAGCTCTTATATTTTCAACTTCATCATCGCCGCCATATTTATTTTACTTGCCGTCGCCATGGCGGGATTTATCAATTTCGATTTGAGCCGCTACCGCCGTTTCGATGTATCAAAATTGGGCAAAACCCGTGAGATAGCGGCATTCCTGATGGGCGGAGTGTCGGCTCTGCTTGCCGGAGCATGTGTCGCTCCCGTGGTGGTGACGGTGCTGCTCTTCGCCTCATCAAGTTACAATGACGGGAACTTTTTCGCATTGTTTCTTCCGTTCATGCTTGGCATCGGCATGGCACTGCCGTGGCCGTTCGCCGGAGCAGGTCTTGCCGTTCTGCCCAAGCCCAACGGCAAAATAATGAACGTGGTCAAGGCGGTGTTCGTGGCACTCATACTCGCCGCAGGAGCGTGGTATATCTACACCGGCTGGAAACTTCTGCCCGGAAAAAGCGATAATGCCTCCGAGTTTGCCAAACTTGAAAAGGCACTTGCTGAAAGCAGGGTGAGCGGAAAAAAGGTGCTGATAGACTTCTGGGCTCCGTGGTGCAAAAACTGTCACGCCATGGAAAAAGAGGTGCTGAACACACCCGAGGTGAAGAGGGCTCTTGAAAAGTATATCTTCGTCAAGTTCAACGCTCAGGATATCAGCAATGAGCAAATAGCAGGACTCCTTGCCGTAAGCGGTATCCCCGGCTTGCCGGGTTACGCCTTGGTCGAAGCCGCCGGAGTGACCGAGAGCCGGTAGTGCTCAGGAGAGACTCCGAATCTGAGTTTGAAACGTCTGCTGAAATGGAAAGGGTCGCGGTAGCCGAAAGTTGCCGCGATCTCTTTTATAGAAGAGTTCGAGCCGAGCAGGACATCGGCGGCGTGGCGCAGTTTCAACTCTTCGATGTACTCTTTCGGCAGCATTCCGGTGCGCTTTTTGAAGTTGCGCCTGAATTGCGAAACGGAGGTGTTGCATTTTTCAGCAAGCTCTTCAACGGTCCACCAGTTTTCGGGCTGGTTTTTTATTTCGAAGATGATCTCCTCAAGCGGATTTAATACTGAACTTCTCAGCTTGCTTTTGTGTATATCAAAGAGCATATTCTGCAGCATGAGTGCGGCTTTAGCCTGACTTTCGGTCGATGGGTCGCGTGAAAGTTCGATTATGGTCGGCAGTTTGCGTTCGAGACCGAAGTGAGAAAAGCCGTCGGTTATAAGACCTGCTCTCTTCCATCCGTCAGCGATGGGACCGGCAAAGCAGATGTAGTCCTCAATGTACGGTTCATCGCCCCATCCTCCGTAGCGGTTGATGGTTCCCGGAGTGATGATGACGGCAGAGCCGACGGGAATTTCCTGTTCGCCGCCCTTTTCGCACCAGAATTTGCCCCGTCCGTCGTAGAGGTGGCTCAGGGAGTAGAACTCATATTTTCTCTGTCTGGTATGGATGTAACTGTTGCATTCTGTACGGTAGGCGGTGACTCCGTAAAGTATCCAGAGACCGCAGTTGAGCTGAAAATCGGTCACCCGGTGGTTGACGGAATGGACAACAATTCCATTCTGAAATTTGAAGTCGATTATTTTGTCATCGCCCATGACGTTTTTTTTCATTTTTTTGATTTGACTTGTATGGTTTGAACTGGTATAATATATATGTGCACAGTTACATTTGTCAAGTCCGATATAAAAAATGGAGAAAAGAAAATGAAGATCATAGTCAAAAACAGTAAACTTGAAGCTGCCAAATATGCAGCAAGACTCCTTGCCGAAGAATTGAAGGCAAAGCCGGATGCAGTGTTCGGACTGGCTACCGGCAGAACTATGGAGCCGCTCTATGCCGAGCTCTGCGCCATCGCCGAGTCTGAAAATCTGGACTTTTCCCGTGCAAGAAGTTTCAACCTCGACGAGTACGCCGGACTTCCCGGCAGCGACGTCAACAGCTACCGTGCCTACATGCAGATGCACCTCTTTGACCATGTGAACTTCAAAGAGACCAACCTTCCCGACGGAGTTGCTCCTGATGCAGAAGCCGAGGCAAAGCGTTACGACGACGCCATCAAAGCCGCAGGATTGGATGTCCAGCTGCTTGGAATCGGTAATAACGGACACATCGGCTTCAACGAGCCGGAGACCGCATTTGATTCCAGAACCCGCCATGTGAAGCTCACCGAAGCGACCATCGAGCAGAACCAGGGACTCTTCCCGAAACCCGAGGATATGCCGCGCTATGCGTTCACGATGGGAATCGGAACTATTATGGAAGCGAAGAAAATCATTCTGGTAGCGACGGGCTCAGCCAAGACGGGAATCCTTGCAGAAGCAGTTTTGAAACCTGCCAGCGAGCATGTACCCGCCTCAGTTCTGCAAAACCACGCAGATGTGGTCATCGTAGCCGACAAAGAAGCGGCAGCGGCAATACCAGCGGAATACATCACCGAGGCATAAGTTTCAGGAACCCGCAACCAAACAAAACCGCCGGCAGGGAAAAATCCCCCCGGCGTTTTTTGTGGCGTGATTATTTGATGTATGCTTTGATAAGCAATGTGGTGGCGTTGAAGCTCATGTGGAGCAGGGTCGGGTGGAGAATGTTCTTTTTTTCAGTGTAGAGCCTTTGGAGCAGCAATCCCATCAGAAATAATCCCGGTGCTCCGGCGAGGAAGCCGTGGGCGGCTGAAAAGAGCAGGGAAGTAATCACTCCTGATGCGTTATAACCTGTCAGTTTCGCGATGAGTTCAAAAAGATATCTCCTGAATATCAGCTCCTCTGCGAACGGTACTGCTATGACTGCCATGATGAAGAGCGGAACAAATGTTTCCGGTTGGGAAATATCTGCGTATCTCAGCAGCTCCTGCGTTTCGTCAAAGGGAATTTTGAGCTTTTCCAAAGTGTATATCCAGCCCGATGTCACCGCCGATACGGAAAATACCGTGGCAGCAAGATATTTGATGAGAACCCAAAAATCTTTGCTCCTCAAACCGGATATTCCGACTACCTCAGCCAATTTCGCTTCCGGCTGTGTTCCACGGAGTATCAGAATGGAAAAAAGAATAAAGAGCGCAACTCCGAGTGTGTGCAGTGAAAAGAGTGTTCCGGGTGCCGTTCCGGATATGAGTTGCGGATACGGATATATGAAAACCGTAACTGCTCCGAAAATAATTCCGCAAAGCTGTATCTGATTGAGGTCGGTATTCCACGATTTATCAAAGAGTGTCATCGCTCGATGGTGATTTCTCTTGTTGTGTCGTCAACGTGTTCGATCGCCACTTTGATGCAGTCTGACGGAAGAATACCCTCTATCCTCATGGGCCACTCGATCAGGCGGATGGCTTCGGGGTCGTCGATAAACTCATCGACTCCGAAGGCGAGGGCGGATTCCACTCCGCTGATGCGGTAGAGGTCGAGGTGGTAGAGCCTGCCTCCTGAGGGGATATCATACTCCTGCACGATGGTGTAGGTCGGACTTGATACCTGCTCTGTTATGCCGATACCCCGGGCAAATCCGCGGGAAAAAACGGTTTTGCCCGCTCCGAGATTGCCGAGCAGCAGCACTGTACTGCCGAGTTTGAGTTCCGAGGCGAGCTTGAAACCGACGTTTTCGGTCTCTTCAAAACTGTGAGTGGTGATTTTTTCAGTGTTCATAGCCGTGGTGTTCCAAGTTGAAAGGTCTGCCGGTCGAAAACTCTCTTACCATGCCGTTTCCTGCACGGACGCATCCGATTCTGGTGAGTTTCGCCGGGAAATTCTGTTTGTTGAACTCTTTTTCCATATCAATATCCTGCTTGCAGCAGAAAAGTAAACCGTAGTCCTCGCCGTCAGAGAGAGCCTGCAAAAGAGCTGCTCCGCTTCTCAAGGGAACTGCCTGCGGGTCGATGAAAATATCGACGTTTGAGGCGGCAGCCATCCTTGCGGCATCGAGCAGCAGACCGTCGCTGATATCCATCATTGCATTGGCGTATTTGGCAAGAAACCTGCCTTCGGCAAGGTGCGGAGTGAAGTTGAGATGGTGCTGAGATAAAAAACTGTTGCCGATCTCACCTGTGACATAGAGGATATCACCCGGTTTTGCTCCGCTGCGGAGCACCGGAGTGTCTGCCCTGCCGATGATGGTTACAGAAGCGGTAAATCCGGGAGAGTGCAGACTTGATGTGTCACCTCCTGTGATGGGAACGCCGAACTCCTCGGCAGCGGCCTCTGCTCCGGAAACGAATTTTCTGAGCCACTGTATATCGTGCCCGCAGTCGGCAAGCGTGAGCAGCATCCAGAGCGGAGTTCCGCCCATGGCGGCTATGTCGCTCAGATTTCGCTTGACAAGTTTTGCTCCGGCAAGTTCAGGAGCAGTGTCGGCAGTGAAGTGTATATTTTCCGTCACCGAGTCGGCGGCGAGCAGGAGTTTCACTCCGGCGCAATCGACCACGGCGCAGTCATCGCCCGGACCTGTGAGTACGGAGCTGTTTTGTTTCAGTTCCGGAATTATACTGTTGAGCAGTTCAAGTTCCATTATTTGCACGCTTCTATGAAAGCCGAGAAGAGCTTTATGCTGACGGGGTCAGTGACCGGCATTTTTTCTGGATGCCATTGGAGTCCCCAGACGAAACGGTGCTCTTTGTGATAGAGAGCCTCGACTACTCCATCCGGACTGGTTGCGGCTATCTCTATTCCGGGAGCAGGAGTTTTCACTGACTGGTGGTGAAAGCTGTTGACTTCAACCGTTTTTCTGCCGAGACATCTGGCAATCGGATTGCCCTCAGTGAAAGTGACCGTGTGGGCGATATCGTGCGGCTCTGGCAAGCCGGGACGGTGGTTGATGCTTTTGCCTATCTGAGACGGAATATCCTGATAGAGAGCACCTCCGAGAGCGGCATTTATCACCTGATGTCCGCGGCAGATACCGAAGATGGGCAAATCAAGTTCCATGGCACGCCTGGCGATGAAGCAGTCGATGACGTCACGCTCTTTGCAGATATAGCCGCACTCAGGCAGGATTTTTTCTCCGTAGTGGGCAGGGTCAACATCGGGACCGCCTGTAAGCAGAACGCCGTCAAGGTATTTCAGAGTCTCCTCGAGAGTGTTGGTATCGGTAGTCGGCTGTATCATCACGGGAACAGCTCCGTTGACTTCAAGGTGCTTCATATACGGCAGCTGTATCCACCATTTGTCGGTTTCCGGGTCGTAAAGCGGAGTGACTCCGATGAGAGGTTTTCTGTTTTTCATAGCGTACTATTCCTGATATTTTGTCGTTTCTATTAATATACAAGTGCGTACAGCGAAAAGCAAGAAGAAAGTGTTGATTTTGCCGTTTGTGCGGTGTATATTAATACGTATCAATACGAAAAAGGAGAGTTTTGCCATGTTGGATTTCGCTGATGCTGTAAATGAGTTGGAACAGCTTGACCGCCGTATTCATTCCTCGCTTGCTGAGCGTAAACTTAGGGATATGAGCCGTGAAGAGTGCCGCCGTGAGGTCAGGGATATCTTTGTCAGGAGTCAGGGGTTTGATAAAATTCCGATTCCGGAAATAAAATATCAGTGTGTATCCGAGAGTGTGGTGTTCAACTGCCGGGTACAGCGGCTTGCCGGAACCGGCTGGGACAACTGCGCTCTGGCATCGCATCTGTTTCTTCCGCTCGACTCCAAGCCGTGCCCGGTGGTGCTCTGCGCCTGCGGTCACGGAGAGGATAAAATGCGCTACGGTATGTTCGGAGCCGCTCTCGCTCAGCGTGGAATAGCCTGTCTCGTTCCCGATAATATCGGACAGCTTGAACGGCTGCCGATGGGGCACAAAAGTGAAACTGCTCCGTTCGACTGCGGCTTTTCGTTTGTCGCCCTGTTGACAACCGAGCTGCTCGGTAATTTAGAGTGGCTGAAAAAAGATGACCGCTTCACGCTCATCGGAGCCGCCGGAAACTCAGGCGGAGGTCTGCTTACCATGTCTCTTGCCGCACTCGCTCCCGAGGGGTTGTCGGCGATAGCTTCGACCGGATATCCGTCAAGTTTCGAGTGGATATGCCGCAAGCGCAAACGGCACTGCGTCTGCAATCTGCTGCCGGGAGTGCTGGGTAAAATCGAGCATGATGAGCTTTACAGCCTCTTTGCACCCCGTCCGTTGCGGCTTATGCAGGGTGTTTCGGATAATCTCATGCCGCTGGATGTGTTCAAAGTCACGGCGGCGGCGGTCGCCAGAACCTATAAAAACATGGGTAAAACGGAAAATTTTGCCTCTTACAACTGGAAGGGACCTCATTCGTGGTGTCGGGAGTCCATTGAAAAAATCGCTGAGTTTTTCCTTGAGGAGTTCGGAGTAACTTACACTCCGTCACCGGGTGACGATGAGTTATTTGAGATAACCGATGACACCGCCTTCGGCAAAGTGTACAGCAGTTTTCCCGGATGGGCGGTCGACACGGCGACGCTGGCATATACCATTGCCGGCAAAGAGGTTCCCGCAAAACAGCCGGAGCTTTGGGATATCTGGAGCTGCAACAGCCAGGAGGAGTACCCCGAACTTTATGCTTACGGCAAAACCGAGCAGATAATGGCGCAGTGGAGATGTTTTCTCGACGGTTTCAAATAAGCATTTCAGGCACATCAGGACAAGAAGAAAGATGAGCTGCCGCAGGTTTCACTGCGCTGCTCAGCGCATAAGTTGACCTTGGGTTTTCTGTGTGTGAAAAAAATCATCTTTTTGTCTGTTTGAAACTTGAAAAATGCCGCAGAGCGGGTTATATTTCCTGAAAGCCTTTCTCTTTTTGAAAGGAGCCGTCCTATTTCTTTAACAATCTATGGTGAAAATATATGTGTACCAACAGCGACGATACGGTTCCCCGAAGATGCCCGGTCGGGGGGTATGATATGTGTTTTTGCCGGATTGCGGCTTGAACTGATATCAGTTGATTTTCCTCCCCCGGCCGGAACAGCTTTCTGTTCCAACAACCGTACCCGAACATGCACGGGAGGATCAAAATGTTGAAATTTTTTAAACTTGCCGATGGCAAAATCCAACGCTGTGCGGAGGGAGAATCCGGAATCATCCGGGTTTACAGCAATCCCAGCGACGAGGAGCAGCGTTATCTTATCGAAGAGTGCGGCATCGACCCGCATACTCTTGCATCTGCTCTCGATAAAGATGAGGTCAGCCGTATTGAGTATGAGGATAATCATGTCGCCGTCATCATGAAGCGACCCAGAGATTTGCAGATCGGCGGACGTATGGAGTTCAGAGTCTCCTCGATCGGTGCGTTCCTCTTCAAAGATGAACTCATCGTTTTGCAGGCTGACAATATGCCGCTTTTTGAGCATGGCAAGCTTTCGCTCAGAGGAAATCCCGTTTCGGGAGTTCTCTTGAGTCTGCTCCACCACGCCACCCGCCATTTCCTGCGTGACTTGCGCTACATCAGCAGCATTTCGGATGAGATCGAAAATAAAATCGAGTTCGCCGTTACCAACAAGAGTCTGGTCAATATGTTCTCTCTCCATAAGAGCCTGACCTACTATCAGTCGGCGACCGATGCCAATCAGGTGTTGTTGAGCCGTCTGCGCAGCAATCGCGCACGCTTCGGTTTCAATGAGGATGAACTTGAGTTTCTCGAGGATATCGCCGTCGAAAATCAGCAGTGCGTGAATATCTCTCACATCTATGCAGAGGTTTTGATGCGGATGTCCGATGCCCGCATGGCGGTCGGCAACAACAACCTTGCCCGCATCATGAAGTATCTGGCGGTCATCAACATCGTGTTCATGCCGCTCACCGTGCTCACCGGACTCGGCGGAATGTCTGAATTCACCATGATGACTCAGGGTATGGGGTGGCCTCACGCTTACAGTCTGCTCGTGCTGATACTCACCATCATCGGATACATAACCTACGTCGTGGTCATGAAGATCGGAACTCCCGGCGGCCGCAGCGGCGGAAATACGAGAAAGCGGTGACATTATGGCAAAGAAAATCAAGAAAGTGCGCGGCGATATCGGCAGCCGCAACCGGGAAAAACTGCGCCGTGCAAAGGTGAAGCTCGATAAAGTTGCGGCTGTGCTGGCGGCAATAACTGTTGTGCTCCTGCTGCTCGTCTGGAATAAACCATACGATTTGAGTACCACCGGAGCCAATGGATTTCCGGCTCTCTTTCTGCTGGTGCTTGCAGGAGTTCCGCTGGAAATACTTGAGTCGCTCTTCCGCTTCCTCGAGCTTCCCGAGCTGGTCAGGGCGTGCGGAACTTTTCCCATGTTGGGGTGCGGAGCTTTTACCACCATCTTTGTGTTGTGGTTTGTCAGCCGCTTTATCATCCTGAAACGTTACGGTCAGTACGGTTTGCGTATTGCGGTGAACATCCTGCAGATAATCTGTTTCTGGGGAGCGTTTCAGCTGCTCTGTTATCTGACTTCATTTGCGCTTGAAGACAGTGCAGATGACTCTCTCAAGCAGCATTTGAAGCATGACACGTCAAACAAAAAGTAAGCAGGATAATATGCGGCGCAATATTTTGTCGGGGGGGCTGAGTTCAGGAGTTTTGTTTTCCGGACTTCTTGTTGCGACCCTGGTGGTATCACTTAAATTCGGAGCCGTTGAGATAGCGTGGCAGGAAATTTTTGCCTTTCTTTCAGGCAGAGCTGACGGTACTGCTCCTGATGTGATGATACTGCGTGAATTACGTTTGCCCCGCATCCTCTGCGGAATGCTTGCAGGCGGAGCTTTTGCGGTTTCAGGAGTCATCATGCAGGGCGTTTTACGCAATCCGCTGGCATCTCCCGAAGTCACCGGTGTCTCTGCCGGAGGTGCTCTTGCCGGACTTGCCGGTATGCTGCTTTTTGCGGCATCTGCGCACACCACGCTTTTGTTTGTCTTTTGCGGAGCATTGCTCACCGCTCTGGCGGTCACGCTTCTTGCGTGGAACAAGGGCGTTGACCCCCTGCGCCTCATCCTTGCCGGAGTCGCTTTTTCCGCCCTCTGCGGAGCTGCGGGCAGTTTTCTCATGTATCTTGAGAGCGACAAGGCAAGTCAGGTGCTCGCCTTTGCCCTCGGTTCGCTTGCCTCCCGTTCCATCGAGGATTTAGCCGTGGTTTTTCCGCTGGCTTTTTGCGGATTTGCGACAGCCTTTTTTATGGCGAAGAAACTGGATATACTTCAGCTCGGAGACGATACTGCATCTTCCCTCGGAGTACGGGTCGAACTCAGCCGCGGAGTGTTGGTTTTTTCAGCGGTCATGCTGGCATCATCGGCGGTGAGCCTTGCCGGAGTCATCGGCTTTGCGGGATTGGTCATTCCCCATATCACCAGACTCTTGTACCGCAGCAACTCCAGTTGCAAACTCATGGTGCGCTCGGCGGTGCTGGGAGCGGTATTCGTAACTCTGTGCGACACTGCCGGCAGAAGCATAGTCACTCCGGCGGAAATCCCGGCAGGAGTTTTGACCTCTCTTGCCGGACCTCCCTTTTTCCTCTGGCTTCTTTTCAGGAAGGGCAGGAGTTTATGAAGAGTTTTGTCATATCCGGTTTATCCTGTCAATACGGCAGAAAAGAGGTTTTGCACCACGTCGATGTTGAAATTCCTGCGGGAGCAATCACTTCCATCATCGGCAGCAACGGCAGCGGCAAGACCACTTTGCTCAAAGCGATGGCGAACATGATTTGCCCATCTTCAGGAGCCTGTCTGTTCGATGACACGGATATCAGAAAAATCAGCCGCCGCACACTTGCTCAGAAACTTGCCTTCTTCGCTCAGGAGCATCCTGATTGCGGATATCTCACCGTATATGAGCTGGTATCCATGGGGCGTTACCCGCACGGAAACGAGTCAGCTGAAAAATTCCGTGAGGCGGTGGAAAATGCCATGCGTCTCGCCGGAGTTGAGGAGTTTGCCCATCAGCGTTTGAGTGAACTCTCTTCGGGAACGGTTCAGCGTGCATGGCTTGCGCTTGCTCTTGCTCAGGAGCCCGAACTGCTCCTGCTCGATGAGCCCGGCAACTTTCTTGACCCTGCGAAAAAGCTCATGCTTGCCGCAACTCTGCAGCAATTAAAAGAAGAGAAAAATCTCACCATCGTCATGGTGACTCACGATATCGACCTTGCAATCAAAAGTTCCGACCACATCATTGCACTGAGTGATGGAAGGGTGATAAAAAAAGGTCTCCCTGCGGAGTTTTCCGGCAGAGAGACCCTTGAAGAGATATACGGAATCAGCCTTTGATACGGTTTTCGATGACTCCGCGGTTGTCGATGACGGTGATTTGGTTCGCTCCCTCAGCGGTAACGGTGCGGCAGACACCGTTGAACACCAGAGTTCCGATAAATCCTGAGTTCTGCACCACGCTCAACGGCTGGATGAGGTGATTTTCAAGCGAGATATCATCGAGTGTCAGCTGTGCCACTGTGGAGTCTTTCTCGATTTCGATATTGGCAACGGCAGTTGTCTCCTCGATGCGGTGGAAACCTGATATTTTGAGAGCTCCCACATCGGCTTTTTCCTGCACCCAGATAAGACCCCAGTCAGGACAGCGGTTCCAATCTTCCTCAAACGGCAGAGCCTTGCCGATGTGCAGGTTTTCGAGGGTGATATTGTCGAATTTGCCGTTTGGCAGTTCACGCATGAAGTGGGTGAATCCGATGGCGTAGCGGTAGAATGTGCCGTACACGTTGCGGATAGTGATGTTTCTCACCATACTTCCGCACGAAAGCAGACGCACCGCCGAGTGGCAGCGGTCGGCGAAAATACCATCGACCACAATGTTTTCTATCGGACCGAATCCCGGACTGTCAACGGCAACATCTTCTGCGTTGAAAGCGAGCAGGTCATCGTAACATGCTCCTTTGAGGTCACGGATAAATCCGTTGCGGCAGAAGCCGTCGAAGTGCAGACCATCCATGTTGTCGGGCGAGGGATTGCCCATATTGTAGTCAAAAGTGACGTGCTCAATGGTGAAGTTGCGCACATTTCCGCACTGTACGGCGTAGCTTACGGGATTTTTCAAAGTGATGTTCTGTACTTCGAAACCGTCAACGTTGACAAATCTCCAGATGACTCCGTAGTAGCGGTCGGGATGGTAGGCGATGTTGGGGTTCCACGCTTCGGCTTTTCCGGTCACCGGGTCGGCGGGGTAGTCGGCGGGAATACTCATCCTCTTGTGGGCGTCGGAGTTTCGTGCGTTGCCGTCACTGTCGGCGAGCATCTGCGGATTGGGAGCCTGCTCAGTATTGTTGCCGTTCCAGATGCCTCCGGTAATGCAGATGCGTTTGTTCCCGTTGGCGTGGTCGTCGTTGGTCAGCATGGGGCAGTTGCTTTTTGCCGCAAGTTTCACCTCGGTAAAGCGGTCGAGATGGAGCTCGTTTTGACTGTGGATACGCAATGTTTTGCTGATGAGATAGCAGTTTTTTGCCGCAGGCAGGTAAACGCAGTTTGCGGTATCGAGCATTTCCTGAATGGCGGCTGTATCATCGTGGATACCGTCACCGTAAAGAGTGTGATTCATAGAGTTCCCCTTTGATGTAAAATGAGTTGTATTTAAGTTCAGAGCTTTTCAGCGGCGACGGCGGCGAGCTTGCCGCGTTCACTTTTTGAAAGCGTGATGTGTCCGAAGATCCGCTCGCCCTTGAGCCTCTCGACGGTGTAACATAAGCCGTTGCTCGAGGCATCGAGATAGGGGTTGTCTATCTGGTGCGGGTCTCCTGTGAGTATCATTTTGGTGTCGTTTCCGCAGCGGCTGATGATGGTTTTCACCTCGTGCGGAGTGAGGTTCTGGGCTTCGTCGATGATGACGAACTGCCTCTGGATACTGCGGCCGCGGATATAGGTGAGAGCTTCGAGCGAGAGCTTGTTCATGTTTTGCAGACTCTCGGCGGAGTAGCGGGAACTGCTCTTGGGTTTGCGCTCCTGCTCACTGCTTAAAAGCAGGTCGAGGTTGTCGAAAATGGGCTGCATCCAGGTGGAAAGTTTGGCATCCTTGCTGCCGGGCAGAAAACCGATGTCGTTGCCGAGCGGCACGATGGGGCGAGATACGGAAATCCGGTCATAAATACCCTTGTGCAAGACCTGCTCGAGAGCGGCGGCGAGGGCGATGAGAGTCTTTCCGGTTCCTGCTCCTCCGATGAGCGTGACCAGCTGTATTTCAGGGTCGAGCAGCAGATCGAAAGCCATCTTCTGCTCTTTGTTGCGGGGCAGGATGTTCCAGACACCCTCCTGATAGTTGGATACCAGCTGTAAAGTCCTGTCGTCCTCGTGGAAACGGCAGAGGGCGGAGTGTTTCGGGTTGTTTTCGGCAGTCGCCACCACAAATTCATTGGCGAGCAAGCCTGAGTCATCGGCAGCAGGGATAAAGTGGTCGTGATAGAGCTTGTTTATCTCGGCATCGCTCACCGTTTTCGAGGTGAAGCCGGAGTAGAGTGAGTCGTTGTTGACCTTTCCCCGCTCGTAGTCCATGACCTTTAATCCGAGGGCGTCGGCTTTGAGGCGCAAATTGATGTCTTTGGAAATAAACACCACGTTTCTGCCCTGATCTTTGAGCATGGCGGCAATGCGCAGGATGCGGTTGTCAGGACTCTGCAAGTCGAGCTCACTGCCGAAAACATTGTCAACGCTCTGCCGTATCGGGTCGTCGGCAGGAAGATTTGGAGCACTCAAAACAAAGAGTTTGCCGCTGGCTGACGGATTTATCAGCGAGAGTTCAACTCCGTTTCTGAGACTTCCCGGAACATCTGAAGTAAGCTCCCTCAGGCGGTCGAGGGCGCGGATGACTCTTCTGGCGTTTCTGCCGAGTTCGTCGGAGTTCTTTTTGAACTTGTCGAGCTCCTCTATCACCGCCATGGGAATGACCACGTCGTGATCTTTGAAAGACTCAATACTCTGCGAGCTGTGCAGCAGCACATTGGTATCGAGCACGAAAGTCTTGATGAGAGAAGCGTCATCCATGGCAGATCACCGTGCGTCGTAGGCTGATTCAGCGTTGCGCAGAGCGGCTCTTCTGCTGCCGACTCCGGTTCCTGAAGCCTGAATGGTGCGGTAGCTCATGAACGGAATGAGCATGGGCTGCTCGGTGGTCTGAACATGAACATTGATAAGACGTGAAGCTCCCTTGCTTTTGACCTCACGGGTCAGCAGATACATGGCGTTTTCAGTGGTGAGATTGAATCTGAAAAAGGCTGTCTGCCCATCGCCTTTGGCACTGCCGACCACCAGGGGGAGTCCGAGGAAAAAGTATCCGGGGATTTCCACATGAGTCTGGCAGATGTGCTTTTCATCCGGAGTTCCGAGCTGAACGGCATTGAACTTCTGAGTTGATTCAACGGTGGTGCATCCGGTGAAAGCGACAAGGGCGGCTGCGGCGGCGGAAATGATCGATTTTTTCATTGTAAAAATACCTTTCTGTTTGCTTTGCTGTGCTAAGGGTAATATAGCTTGTTTTTTTTCGCTTGCAAATCAAAACGGGGTTATTTTTGTAAAAAATATCTGATTTGCCGGAGTTTGAATTATTCCGGAACGGGTGTATATTCTATCGGTTGACCAAAAACAGAGAGCGGCGGTAAAATATTGTGGGTAATCCAGTCAGAAAATCGAAAAACATCTTCTTTGAAACGGAACTTCCGGAAACACGCATCTTCAATGTCACGGCTCCGCTTGAAAAGTTCGGAAGAGTCGGCGGAAACTCCGTGAAGAAATTTGCGGAGCAGTGCAGTGGAAAGCTCGTCTTTTTTCTCTGCATTCCGTCGGTAAAGAGTGAAGCGTGTTCCATCGGGAGCGTTTCAGTCAAAGCTCCGCAATGCGTTGCGCCGTGCGTAAACAGAGCCGGTGTTGAGGTTTTTTTTCTGGTGTATCCGGCAAGCGCATTTGACTGGTTTGTTTCATCAGGATTGATGCCGGAGTCTTGCTGTGCTGAGTTTGAAATCACTCCTCAGATACTTCCGCTGCTCGATGATTTGAAGAGCTGCCGCAAAAACATTTCCGCTCCCGGAACTGCCGATAAAACCGATATGATTGCCCTGCGGCTGATAACCGAAATCGTGATGCAGAACGCTCCTGAGCTTGACTTGCGCCGCGGGACGGTGCGTACTCTTGCCCTTGCCATCGACCGTGACCCGCTTGCCGAGGTCGACCTCAAAGCGGCTGCCGCCTCTTTGGGAGTATCCCTGCGCACCTTTTTCAGATACTGGCAGCAGGAGTTCACTGAGTCACCCGTGAGCTATCAGCTCCGCCGCCGTCTCGAAGTTGCCGCAAGGTATTTGCGGTGCAGTGACTTGGATATGCCAACCGTAGCAGAAAAAAGCGGGTTTTCCACGGCGGGGTATTTCAGCAGAATGTTCAAAAAATATAACGGAAAAACTCCGAATGAATACCGCCGCAACTGCCGCTTGAACGGAGGGCGTGAAAAGTGAAAAAGAGACAAAAAGTACAGAGAAAAGGACTCTTTGAAGCCACTGTACCTGAGGAACGGCTTTTCAACACACTTCCGCAGGTAAAGCGTGTCGGTTTTGCTTTTATATCAGGAGGCAAGGTAATGAATTTTGACGTCAACCAGAAATTTGAGTTCTGTTTCCGTATTTTCTCCGAGACCGAAGAGCTTGCGTGCGATATTGTGAATGGGAAACAGTATCAATATGCCTTTCCGCACCTGCTGATAAAAATTCCCGGCTCACATTTGAAAACCTATATCGACGGCAGGCGTCAGACCTATTATGTACTTTACCCGCCTGAAACTTTTGATTGGTTTGACAGGGCAGGATTGATTTCTGATGAGCCGTTAATAGAGTTTACAATGACGCCTGAAATAAACGGATTGTTCAATGAGTTCAGGCAGAGCTACAAACAGCTGGGTTCTCCCGGAGCCGCCGACCGTCTCGATCAGGTATGTATGCAGCTGATAATGGCAGTGGTAAGTCAGAAAAAACAGGAGTTTGAAAAAAATAAATCGGTGTCAGCTGTCAAAGCGATAGCAGAGATAATCAAAGAATTTCCGCTCAGGGAGCACGATTTGCCGCGACTTGCCGGAGAGCACGGCATCTCAAACCGCAACTTTTTCAGGTGCTGGAAAAAAGTTTTCGGTGAGACTCCCGGAATATATATCCGCAACCGCCGTCTGGAAGTTGCTGCGGAGCTGCTGAAAAAGAGCCGCAAAAGCATAAGCGAAATCGCCAAAGCGTGCGGATTTTCCACGGTAAGCTATTTTTCCAAAATCTTCAAAGAAAAATACGGAATCACACCCGGAACATACCGAAAATAAAAATCACCAAAAGTCCACCGCACCAAACACATCAGCAGAATCATAAAAAAGTACTCCGCTTTTCTTGAAAAGGGTTGGGGGGTGCAGGGGGGAAGGGGAAAAATTCTTTTCCCGTGAAAAGAAGTTTTCCCCTCCCCCCCGCATCATCACATCCTTTCAAAAAATGGATGCAATTTTATAATTTTATGCCGATGAGCTTGGCTGCGTTGAGGCAGGTGACTTTACGGAGTTCTTCGGGGGTGAAGATTTCCAGGGATTCGAGGAATTTTGCGCAATCGGCGATGCTGGCTGATGAGCCGACGAGGCATCCTTTTTCGGGGTTATGGAATTTACCGTTTTCCTCGAGGATGGCGTCGTTGTTGAGCATGTGGTATCTTCCCGGAGGGAGTCCTGCGACCGGAGCGGCATCGCTGGTGACGATGATTTTATCGGCGGTTTTGATGCGAGCCATGCACTTGATAAGGTCGCCTGGCAGGTGGTGACCGTCGGTGATGAGCATAGCGGTAAGTCTATCCTCGGCGAGGCCTGCCCAGACGGGGTTTTCGTGGCGGTGCATCATGTTCGGACAACCGTTGGCGAGGTGGGTGAGGGTTTTTGCTCCTGCATCGGCGCAGCGTTTGATATCAGCCGAAGTCGCAAGGTGGTGACCGAGAGACACGGTGATATTGCGGCTGTTGGCGCACTTGATGAGTTCAGGAGCTCCATCAAGTTCGGCGGCGATGGTCATCATTTTGACGTAATTGCCGGTTCTGTCGAGCAGCTCGAGCAGCCATTCGGGGTCGCAGTCGCGGACAAAGTCGGGGTTATGGCATCCGACGGCTCCCGGCAGGCGGGATATGAACGGACCCTCGAGGTGGACTCCGGGAACGGCTCTTTGCAGACCGTTCTTTTCGACCGCATCACGGATGATTCCGATATTGCGCTCGTAGAGCGGAACATCGCTGGTGACGATCGTGGGCAGAAAGATCGCAGTTCCCGAAGCAAACACTGCATCGGCGGCTTTCATGAAGCTGTCGTATGATAACTCAAGGGTGGAAAAATCCACTCCGGCAAAGCCGTTTACCTGAAGGTCTATGTACTCTTTTTTCATGGTGTGCGCCGTGTGTCAGCGGTTTTCGAGCAGAGAAGCGGCGTTCTCATCGAGGAAGGTGTGGCAGTCTGCGTGGGTGCGCAAAATCGAGGCGGGACAGGTGTTGGTGAGCGGACCCTCGAGAGCTCCTTTGACCGCCTTAGCCTTGCGGGTGTCGGGAACGGTGTTGATGATGGCTTTGCTCTTGAGTATCTGCTTTACGCCCATGGAGATCGCCTGCTTGGGCACGTCGTCGAAAGTCGGGAACCATCCCTCGCCGAGCTGCTGTCTGCGGCAAGCCTCATCGAGATTGATGACCAGATAGGCCTTTTCGGTCTCGAAGTCAGCCGGGGGATCGTTGAAAGCGATGTGTCCGTTCTCACCGATACCGATGAAAGCGACGTCAATGGGGAACTGGGCGATGCGTTTGCCGAGCTCCTCACAGACCTTTTCGGGGTCGGGGTCGCTGCCGTTGACGGGAGTGAATGACATGGGGGGAGTCGGCAGAAGATTGATGAAACGCTCACGCAGATATTTGCGGAATCCTGCGGGGTGGTCTTCGGGCAGACCGATGTACTCGTCGAGGTGGAAGAAGTTGACCTTGCTCCAGTCGATGCCGGGCTCATCCTTGAGACATGAGAGCATCTCGAACTGGCTGGCTCCGGTGGCGATGATGACGTTGGCGGTGCCTTTTTCGGCGAGAGCTTTTCTGATGTACCCGGCTCCGCAGGCGGCAGCCTGACGACCGAGCTCGTTCTTGTCGGGACAGATGGTGACTTTGTTCATTTTTCCAATCCTTTTCTGTTGGTTTTAAGGTTTTGTAACGTGTATCTTATCGCCAGAATGGCGGCTCCGTAGAGCGGAGCATCTTCTCCTGCATCCGAAAAAATTATCTCGCAGGAGTTTTTACCTGAATACCTGATGAGCTCAGAAGTGAAGAGCTGTCTGAATTTGTTGCCGAAGTGGCGGAATCTGCCTCCCGGAATGAGCAGAGCAGTGTCGGTGAACTCGATGAGATAGGCGAGCACCTGAGCGACCGATGAGATAACTGATTTCAGCTTTTCTGCGGTCTTGTGGTCGTCGGACTCCCACATTTTTACTAACTCTTCAAGCGTGGAGGAGTTGAATTGCTCCAGAAGAAAACTCTCACTGAGCAGAGTTTCGAGCGTGAGCGTGCGGTTTTCAAAAGAGCATTTGAAATTCCTGATCTCGCCTGCGGCGTGGTTCACGCCCTCGAGTATGATTCCGTTTGAACACAGCGCACTGCCGATGCTTTTGCCGAGCGAGACGTAGAGAAAATCATCCCTGCCGCAGGCTGTTCCGTATATGCCCTCGTAGCTTGCGGCAAGCCTTGAGCGGTTGCCGAGAAGCACCGGAATACCCAGTTTTTCCGAGAGTATTTTGGCTATTCCGCTGTGGGCGAGGGGGAAGTTGGCACTCTCGAGCACGATGTTTCTGCCGGTATCAACGATTCCTGAAACCGAAACGCCCATGGCGGAAATATGTTTTCTGCCGACCAGCTGCAAGGCAAGTTCGCAGATGTCATCAATGAAATGGTCTTGAGAGTAGATACGCTCTGATTTCTTCAGAAACGTGCCTGAGGCGTCGCAAAGTGTTCCCCGAAGCATTCTGCCGCTGCCGATGTCGATCGCCGCCACGGTGAACGCAGAGCCCTTTATTTCAAGCATCACCGGAGGCTTCCCTCCGCAGGAACTGCCCGTGCCCGATTCTCTGACCAGATTTTCGGCTATCAGGTTGTTTACCGCAGCAGTGAGTGCCGCACGGCTCAGATTGAGATGACGTGCGATTTCCACCCGGGAAGCCTGACGGCGGCGGAAAATATATTCAAGCGTGCTGATGATAGTTGCGTTTGCCATAAAATCTCTTCTTTGTCAAGATGTTTAACAAACGAAATATAACACTCCATTGCGTAAAAGTCAAGTGCTCACCGGTCGAGTGAGGCAAGTTTTGTGCATACAAGGGAGCTTGCCCGGTTGATGATATCGATTTCCTCAGCTGAGCAGGTGTCGAAGAAGCGGGTGATGGATTGATTGAGCAGCTCCTCAGTCTCATCGACCGCCTGCTGAGCCTGCGGAGTAAAACTGATGATGACGTTTCTGCGGTCAACGGGGTCTTCCTCACGGAGCAGGATACCGAGCTTTACCATCTTGTCGGTGAAGATCGAAGCACCTGCTGAAGTGAGTCCGGTGAGAGCCATGATGTGCGAGAGATTGCAGGGCAGGGCGAGCCGAATGAGCATCAGATGGTTGTACTGCTGCGGGGTGAGCAGTTTCGAGTACCTCTTCCAGTCGTTTGAAAAGAAGTTCCGGTTGGAAATTTCCAGTAACCGGCACATCTTTTTGAACCGCTCACGGCTGTTGCGGGAAGCATTTTCTCTGTGATTATCCATGTGTTTACCGTAAAAATGAAGCGTTTATAATATAAAAATATCATAAAAAGCGGAATTTTCAAGTGTCACGCCGTAAATAATGCTCTTTTTTTCTTATTAAGCCGCTTCTGACGTTTTTACTGTGTGATCACTCCCTGAAAAGGCAGATGCGCAGTTGTTCCGTGTAAATCAAAAAAATAATCCGAAATCCCACCCGCGCGAACACACAATGTTCGCAGTGTACCGATGTGTAATTTCCACATACATTATACATTCTTTTGGTAGGTCTTTTTTATATATTATTTATATTATTATTTTGGGGGCAACAGGCGTTGAGGGTTTTTGATACGGAAATTGAGGGTTTTTATCTTTCGGAAACACCTGTTATATTTCATAGGGTTACTTTAAACTCTGTATTTATAACCCCGTGTTTTATTTTACCCTTCGGACAACGGCACGGCAAAAAAAGCGGCACCCGGAAATTGTATTCCGGATGCCGTTTTCTGAATTTTGCCTGACTCAGCGCACCAGTTTTTCCAGTTCGGGGAAGTCGGTATATTTGAGCAAGCCCTCGGGAATCATCGACTGCGGAATGGTTCCTGCGGCATCACAGACCTGGCTGTAAAGTCCGGTCAGCGGCACATCGGGAGTGTACTGCACATCTTTGTCGGTGAGCAAGGCAGCGAAGAGTGCCGGGATGCGTCCGATTCCCGAGCAGGTCAGCTTGATTTTCTTTGCGCCGTACGCACTCAGAAGTTCGATGGCTCCCAGTACGTCGCGGACACGGTCACCGAGATAGCTCTCACCGATCAGCATGGCGATAGAGGCGAAGTGGTAGTCGTATCTGTAAGGAGCAAAAAACTCTCTTACATCCTGGTCACATCCGTTGGGAGTTGACTCACCGACTCCGCGGTAGTCGATACCGAAGAGCTCCTGCTTTTCGGAAGCCTTGCGCACATCCAGCTCGGCGAGAGCCGCCTGATGGGGAACGTAGAGCTCGACACACTCTTCAGGAGCAAGTTTGTAATATGTCTGACCGGCGGCGCAGATCATGGTGGTCACCATCGCCGGGTCGAGCTCGACTCCGTAACGAGAGTAACGGTTGTTGTATTTCTGCCCGTGGTCACGCAGCTGGCGGTAGGTCGGGCACTTGACTTCGCCGATGTGCAGGATGTCTCTGACGACTTTGACCGCCTCATCTCTGGTAAGCGGCTTGCGGTTGGCGACAGTTGCGGCAAGCTCTTCACGGATGAGGTCGTGGATGGTCACTGTTCCCGGGAGCTCAATGGTTCTGCCGTTGGGAGTACAGCGCATTTCGGTTTCAGAGAGCATCGGCTCTTTGGTGTCAGTCAACTCTCCGGCAGTGCCGAAAGTGTCGTGGAAAAATTTGTAGGCAGCCTCACGCAGGTGCGGACTTAATCCGTGACTGACGGGACCGACGTTGAGGCGGACACGGTCAGGATATCCGAGCAGGGTGTAAACGTGTTTGACCTCCTCATAGACCTCACGGGTTCCCCGGATATCGAAGAAGTCATTTGCCTGACCTCCGATGGAAATCGGACGGGGAGCGACAGCGAGCAGCAGATCAGCCATGTCTCCGCCGTCGGCAGCCGCTCCGGGAATGATCTGCTCGGCATCCACGGGCAGCTCGTTTTCGACATTGCGGTGCCAGCGGGTGATGTAGCAGTTGGGGCAGGCGGCACTGAGACGGTCATCGAGAGAGTTGACCACGCTGGTCATGGTTCCGCCGCCGGAGTTTCCGGTGATGCCGAGCCGCTCAGGGTCAACATCACTGCGTGAAAGCAGGTAATCGATGGCACGGATACCATCCCATGCACGCCAGTTTCCGGTGTGGTCGCCCATGGGCAGCAGGCGGCGGTTGACGACGTTGTGCTCGTTGACGTTGTTGATTTTGGGCGCATAATACTGCAAACGCTCACCCTGACCGACAGGGTCGGGACAAATCACGATAGCTCCCTGAGCAGCCAAGCTGCGTCCGGCAGTCTGATAAGTGACACAACTTTTGCCATCCAGCGCATGACCGCAGAGCAGCAGGATTCCGGGGTGTTTGCCCTCGATTTTTTTCGGCAGATAGACCGCCGCAGAGACAGGGTATCCCGGACGGCTGTCGAAAAGAATAAGTTCGAGATTGCAGTCGGCAAGCTCTTTTCTTGAAGTGACACGGATATTCAGATCGCACTTTTCAGCCGGAAAAGTAAAAGCTCCTCTTATCTTGCTGCAGATATCTGCAACATACTTTTCGGCATCCTCTTTGGTTTTGAGATTGGCGATTTTTTCCCGGCGCAGTTCAAAGTTTTTACGATACTTGCTGACGTAGTGTTCCTGAACTGCATTTCCCCAGATGTTCATTTTTACCTCCGGTATTTTATTTTTATAAGGGATAACTGTTTTTTCAAAATGATATCAAAAGCTGCTCCGGTGCGGCGGGAGATCAACTCCTCCTCGATGAGCGGGCAGATTTTTTCAAACGGAATAAACTCTTTCGACGGCGGCTCGATGCACACGGCGATGCACAAATTTTTTTCATGTACGAACGGAGCAGATACCCAGTTGCGGTAGAGCTTGAGATTTTTATGCGGTATTCCGGCGGCAAATTCCGGTGAAGCCGGGCGGCAGATGATTTTGTGACGTTCCGCCGCAGTTGAGATGTTTTCACCCTGCATCAAGGCTGCCCTGAGGCTTGAAATTCGCTCTTTCGCTTCAGGCAGCTCTTGCGGAACACTTGCAACAAGAAAAGTTCCCGGAACGCTTTTTCTGAAACTCATCTGGTTGCGCCGGTAGTGGGATTCAGCTTCCTCCTTTGAGATGACGGTTTTTTCCGGTTGCGTTGACTGTATGTAACGGTAAATGGCACTTTTCAGTTGGAATCCCCGGTCGTTGACCAGTTTTTCGAGTCCTTGTTTGAGGATATCCCCGCTCATGCCATACTTTGCACACCGCTCTGAAATATACCACTCCGCCGTACTGCGGTCTGCCTTTATACCGGCTTGTGAGAGGAGTTTTTCAGTTGTTCTCAATTTAACTTCAAGCTGAACGGCTGCCTGTATTTTCACGCTCCTCACATCTTCAGGAAGTGCCGCATCAGGAAGCAGTGCAGCCGCCTCTTTGCAGAGCTCGTTTGAGTGCAGCTCTCTGCCGTCAACCTCAGCCAAAACTCCAGAGTCGGCAGGTAAAATCACGCTTGCCGCACCGAGAAGAAAAAAGAGAGAGAGTGCTTTCAAATACCTCATCGGTATCACCTTTTCAGTTGACGCTCACCTTGTTTTTTTCGGGTTCGGGTTCGACCAGAGAGGGAGTCTTTTCCACCTTTTTTTCCGTACTGCGCACTGCCGCTATTTTGTTTTCATACTCGGCAAAATGTTTTTCGAGAGCCGGAGTCATATTGGCGGCAAGTCCGATACGGGCGGCTGTGAGAGCCGCAGCCATCGAAGCTGAGTTGTCGGCTTTATTCATGGCATCGAGCAGAGCCCTGACGTTGCGCAACTGGCGTACACGCCGATAGTACTGGGGGAGATTTTTGTTTTCAGGATAGCGTTTCATTCCCTCAGAGAGCACCTGCAAAGCCGAGTTGAGGTCTCCTGAGTTGAGATGTTTCTGTACCTGAGTGACATAGTAATTTGCCTGTTCGAGCATCACCAGCTGGATGACTGAATCCTGAGTGTTGTCAACGGTGTAGAGTTTTATTCCCTGCTGAACGGCGGAAGCGTGGTCTCCGTTGCGCATACTGTTGAAGAACCTGAGCATGAGTTCCGCCGAAGCAACGGGGATATTCTGCTCATTTTCTTTTCCGCATCCGCAGAGAACGAGTGCAGCGCACAATGCTGCAAGAAGCGATGAGGATGATATTTTCATTTGGTATTATCCAAGTGCAGTTTGATTTTATTTTAACATGTATGTTAATATACCCCTCTTTTGTCTTCATTTCAAGAGTCCATTTGTATTCTGAGCAAAGTTGAGGTATATTTTGAGAGTTGCATCAGCTTTATCAGGGAAGAAAGATGAGAGAAATATCAGTTTACACCCGTTATACATCCATGGGAGCCTCCAGCAGACTGCGTTTTTACCGCTACCGGAAACTGCTGGCTGAAAATGCGATACACGCAGATATCCACCCGCTCCTCGGAGACGGTTATCTGAAACGGCTCTATTCAAACCGACCGGCGAAAATGCACGCTTATTGCGCCATGCTGAAACGCTTTTTGCAAATTCCGTTTATGAAGCGCGACTTGCTCATCGAGTATGAACTTCTGCCGTTTGTTCCGCTCGAAACCGAGATGGCGATCCTCAGAGGGCACAACTATATCCTCTCATTTGACGATGCCGTCTGGGAAAAGTACCGCAACACCCGTTTCGAGGGTAAATTTGAACAGCTGGCAGCCGCGGCAAACGGAGTCATCACCGCCAACGATGAGTTGACTGAACACCTCAGACCGTACAACGCAAATATCCTCAAAGTGCCGACCGCTATCGACCTTGAACGCTATCAGGAGCACGAAGCCGAAAAGTTTCCGGTATTCACTGTGGTCTGGATAGGAACTCCGGTGACATACACTGAGTGCCTGCTTCCCTTTGCGGGTATCCTCAAAGCGGCAGCCGATAAATTTGATTTTGAGCTGCTTGTGATTGCGAAAAAAGATGTTCCTGTTATTCCCGGAGTCAACATGATGTGTGTCGATTGGAGCGAAGCGGCGGAAATCGATTTGCTCAAACGCTCTCATATCGGCATCATGCCGCTGCCTGATAACGACTTCATGCGGGGAAAGTCCGCCTACAAAATCATCCAGTATCTCGGAGCCGGTATTCCTGCGATAGCAAGTCCGGTGGGGGAAAACAAAAACGTGCTCATCCCGGACAAAACCGGATTTTTCGCCTCCTCAGCAAAAGAGTGGCTCAAAGCCTTTGAGCAGCTTTATCTCGATGCCGCACTCCGGGAAGAGATGAGCCGCAACGCCGCCATCGCCGCTCAGGAGTATTCCATGCGCAAACATGCTGCACGCATAGCAAATTTCATCGAAAAGTGTTTTGCATAGAAAATATTTGCTTGCATTTGCCTCCACCCGATAGTATATTATAATAATTATAGTTAAAACAGCTGATATCCTGAAAAGCCCTCTGTCGGAGTGGAATTATCGTTATCAGCATCCGGGGGCAAGGCATACTCTTGGGGAGTCTGGCGAATACTCGAGAGGCGGCGGAAGCCGACTCGAGAGAAGCCAAAGCCGACTCGAGAAGCAAGTCAGATTCTCTTTGAGAGAGAATGTCTGAGATGCCCGGGGATTGATAACGGGATTCCGCTCACCTTGTAAAGTCTGACGGACGTCCTGAACGGAATATCAGCTGTAAGAAAAGTCCAAAAACAAAACAAGGAAAAAACATTATGGCTGAAGAAAAAATCGTTTTTCAGTTTGCCGAAGGAATGACTATGGAAATTTCCACCGGCAAAATGGGTAACCTCGCCAACGGATGCTGTATCGTCCGTCAGGGAGACACCATGGTTCTCACCGCCGCTTGCAGCGGTGCCGCCCGTGAGGGAAGTGACTTCTTCCCTCTGCAGGTCGATTACAGAGAGAAATACAGCGCCGCAGGTAAATTCCCCGGCGGATACATCAAACGTGAGGGACGTCCCTCAACCAAAGAGATCCTCACCTGCCGCATGATCGACCGTCCGATCCGTCCGCTCTTCCCCAAAGGCTTCTTCAACGAAGTCCAGGTTCAGTGCCTGCTTCTCAGTGCCGATGGTCAGAACGAGGCTGACGTGCTCGCCATGGTCGGAGCTTCCGCAAGTCTGATGCTTTCAGACCTGCCTTTCGACGGCCCCGTCGGAGCTGTCCGCGTCGGCAAAATCGGTGATGAGTTCATCATCAACCCGACCAGAGAGCAGATGAAGAGCAGCACTCTTGACCTCATCTACTCAGGCCGTCCCGATCAGGTCATCATGATCGAGGGTGAAGCCAACTTCGTGAGCGAAGAGGATATGCGCAAAGCCATGTACGCCGCCAACGAGGCGATCAAAAAGCAGTGCGATGCCCAGATCGAACTCGCCAAAAAGGCTGGAAGAGTCAAGAAAGAGTACCATTACTACCTCGTTCCCGAGGCTCTTCAGAGCGCACTTGAGAAATTCTGCGCCGGGCACAACATCGAAGAGGCCTGCACCACTCCGGGCAAAGAGAACCGCATCAACGCACTTGATACCATCCTCGCCGATGCCAGAGCCGCTCTGAGAGAGGATTTTGCCGACATGAGCGACAATGATTTCGCTCTTGAGACCGCCAAAGGCTTCGACGACTATGTGCGTGACATCACCCGCAAGCTGATTCTTGAGAAACATTTCCGTCCCGACGGACGCTCAACTACCGATATCCGTCCGCTTTCCGCCGAGGTCTCAGTGCTCCCCGTGGTTCACGGCAGCGCACTCTTCTCACGCGGAGAGACTCAGGCTCTGGTCATCGCCACCCTCGGCAATGACAAAGACGCTCAGGAAACCGACGACCTCACCAGCGAGACCGGTCTGAGCACCAAGAGATTTTACCTGCACTACAACTTCCCGAACTACAGTGTCGGCGAAGTCGGCAAGATCGCAGGTCCCGGACGTCGTGAGATCGGACACGGAAACCTCGCAGAGCGTTCAGTTTCCAAAGTCGTTCCCGAGGACTTCCCCTACGTTGTGCGCTGCGTCTCTGAGATCATGAGCTCCAACGGTTCAACCTCAATGGCAAGTGTCTGCGGAGCAACCCTTGCTCTGATGGATGCCGGAGTTCCGATTTCCGCCCCGGTCGCAGGTATCTCCTGCGGACTTGTTACCGGCAACAACGGCGAGCGTCTTCTGCTCACCGATATCCTCGGTGCCGAGGACCACTTCGGCGATATGGACTTCAAGGTTTGCGGAACCAGAGACGGAATCACCGGATTCCAGCTTGACCTCAAGCTCCCCGGCATTCCGATCGACCTGCTCTGCGAAGCGATGGAGCGCAACCGCATCGCCCGCCTGAAGATCCTCGATGTGATGGAAGCGTGCATCGCTTCTCCCAGAGCCGACATCAGCCCCCGTGCTCCCCGCCTCGAAGTTGTCAAAATCAACCCCGAGAAGATCGGAGCCCTCATCGGACCCGGAGGAAAGAATATCCGTGCCATCACCGAGGAAACACTTGCCTCCATCGATGTGGCAGAGGATGGAACCGTCAAAATCATGGCATCCAATCTTGAGCAGCTCAATGCCGCCAAAGAGCGTGTCATCGCCTCGACCGCCGAGGCAGAGATCGGCAAAATCTACCGTGGAAAAGTCGTCACCGTCCGTGACTTCGGAGCATTCGTTGAAATTCTCCCCGGAATGGATGGATTGCTCCACATTTCCGAGATGGCAGATTACCGTGTAGCCAAAGTCACTGACATCTGCAACGAGGGTGACTTCGTGACCGTCAAAGTCATCGACATCGACAACGCCGGAAAAATCCGCCTGAGCCGCAAAGCCGCTCTCAAGGATATGGACGAGCAGTAAGTTCCGAAAAGCAATCGGGAGTGCAGCAAACAAAAGTTTGCAGCACTCCCGTTTTTTTTAGTTTTGTTCCTGATACGGGGAGATGATGCGAAAGAGAGAGGGAAAACTTCTTTTCAACGGGAAAAGAAGTTTTCCCTCTCTCCCCGCGCCCCTCTCTCCCTTTCAAGAAAAGCGGAGAAACTTTTTTATTTGATAAAGTCCTGATTTATGTGAAATATGTAAAAGATTGGGGTTGCGGCAAAACGCAAAACGGCTTATTAGCATCGGTGGATGCAGTGTGAGTCAAGGTCGTGTTTTGCGCCCGAGCAGCGCAGGGA
>JAFVZB010000087.1 GCA_017508385.1 Lentisphaeria bacterium
CACAGTCACTCGCTGCATTTCAAAAAGGTCACGCTGTTTTTTACTGCACCTGACTGATTTTATCCGCCAGGGGACTTCTGTCTTACCCGCTTCGTGCATTCCGATAAAGCCGATATCGCAAACAGGATTTTCTGCCGAAGCAAGTTCCGTGCCGTCGGCGGTCTGCAATGAGATCGTCCGTGGAGCACCAATCGACAGGTCAAGGATGCGGCGGATACGGCTGTTTTCCAAAATCAGCAAATCCTCCCGGCGGCTGATCTTTATATCTTCCCAGGCAGCCAGCGTTTTGACTGAAGTATTTTTATCGCAAACCATCATTCTTCTTTCACAGTTACAGGTTAAAAATATACTCATGTATATTATACACCATAATTGAACATTCCGCAAGGGTATATTGCGAAAAAAAAGCTCTGTTTCCGACAAAGGCAGGTAAAAGTAAATAAAAAAGTTTTCCCTCTCTCCCCGCATCATCTCCCCATATCAGAAACAAAGCTAAAAAATAAAAAATTTTGATTTTTTTCTGGAAACAAGTGCATTTTGATTTCTTTGATGTATATTATAATCAAAACTTTTTTTCTATATAAACAAAGGATTTTTGCCATGAAAAAATTTTATCGATTCCCGCTTGAACGCACCCATTGCGGAGTTCCGATGGGAAACGGCAACGCCGGAGTTCTTGTCTGGGGTGACAATGCCTTGCATCTTACTGTCAACCGCTCCGATTTCTGGGATCACTTCGGCGGAGATTTTCTCAAGGGTGAAAATTTTTATCAACAACTCATCAAGTGCGCCGAAGAGAGCAATTACAGCAGAAAAGCTCTGAGCGATATGTTTATGGCGTGTTATGATCCTGATCGCTTGTGGATCAACCCCAAACGGCTTCCCGTCGGACGATTTGAGGTTTTTTTCAAAGAGGGAGCGGTTCCTGAGAGCGGAGAGCTTGATTATACCACCGGTATTCTTGCTGTCAAACTCAGCAACGGCAAAACTCTTCTTCTCGAACTGCCGCTCGGAGCTGACCTTTTGCAGGTCGTTGATTCTGAAAATACGATTGCTGAAATCAAATGCCGTCCTTACGATGAGTTTCCCAGAGCCAACAACTATCTGAAAGATCATAAATTTCCCGCTCCGGAAAAATTTGCCAACGGCTGGATAGTCAAGTGTCTCTGCCCCGACGATAAACCTCTTACCTGCGCATGGGAAAAGAGGGAAGATAAATATTTCTTTACCATCGGCTGTGATGTTCCTGCCGATCTGGATTGCAAAATCGCTCAGACCAGAAAGTTCTGGAGCGACCTTTTTGCCTCGATCCCCGAATTCACTCTTCCTGAAAAAAACTGGAACGATTTTTACAAGTTCTGCGCCTGGAAACTTGCAGCCGCCACCGCTCCGACCGGTTACGCCGCAGGTCTTCAGGGACCGTGGATAGAAGAGTACCAGAACGCCCAGTGGGGAGGAGACTACCACTTCAACGTCAACGTTCAGATGGTCTATGACGGTGCGCTCAAGCTCGGACATCCCGAACTTCTGATGCCGCTCTTTGATATGATCGAATCCGATGCTTTCACGGCAACGCTGCGCTACAATTCAAAAATCCTCTTCAACGATGACTCGGCTTGGTATTTCACCCACGCCGTAGATGACCGCGGAGTGCAGATCGGCGGACTCGGCTGCGGAAGTGTGCTCGACCCCGTTTGCGGAGCGTGGACTGCCATGCTTTACATCGGTTATGTCGATATGACCGGCGATGAAGAGTTCCTCAAAAACAGAGCTTACAATGCCGTCAGAAAAATCATGCGCGGTTTTGAACTCATGCTTGATAAGGACTTGAATATCCCGCTTGCCATCTCTGCTGAGTACGCATCGAGCAATCCTGATTCTCTGCCTGCCGGACGCAATCCATCTTACCAGCTTGCCGGTATGCGTTATCTGGCAGATACCCTCATCAAGTGGTCAATCCGCCTCGGAATCGAGCCTGAACCCATCTGGCAGCAGATTCTCGATAAAGTTCCCAAATTTTCCACCATTACAGGACGTGACCGTTACGGCGCACGGGCTCCTGAACAGCACATCGCCATCTGGGAAAATCAGGATCTGGTGCATTGCCACCGCCACCACTCGCACCTTGCGACCATCTATCCTTTCCCCGATCCGCAGCCTTACACTGAGGATGAGTTGAAGATTCTCGATGACTCTATCGACCACTGGATTTCTCTCGGCTCAGGAATGTGGAGCGAGTGGTGCATGATGTGGGCTATCCAGATTTACAGCCGTCTCAACTTCTCTGAAGTTCCGATGATCATGCTCAACTTGTGGAAAGAGCACTTCGTCAACGAGAGCGATTGCATCGTCTATCTGCCCCGTTTCCGCGGTTTAATCTGCCACCGCAGACATGATATGGTTCTGGATAAACGTGACCACGAAATCATGCAGCTTGACGGAGTCGGCGGATATATCTCCGCCTTTACAGAAATGTTCTGCTGTTATGAGCATGACAAAGTCTATCTCTTCCGCGGAATTCCTGCCAAGTGGCGCAAAGAAGCCGCTTTCAAGGGTGTCAAACTCCCCGGAGGCTGGAGTGTTTCAGCAGACAGCAGCAGTGTCACCATCGAAGGCACCGCAGGAAAAACTCTTACAGTCGTAATTGACGGAAAAGAGTACATTCTTACCGCAGGAACGCACAAAACAGCATAAGATTGAACTAGCAAAATCAAATTCAACTCTGCATACAGAGACGTGCCGTCTCCTGCCGCATCAATTGTAAAAAAAGTTTCCTCGCTTTTCTTGAAAGGGAGAGAGGGGCGCGGGGAGAGAGGGAAAACTTCTTTTCTCGTGAAAAGAAGTTTTCCCTC
>JAFVZB010000088.1 GCA_017508385.1 Lentisphaeria bacterium
CAACATACCCATCAAAAAAAACAAAGGTATCGGCAGGTTGATTTTGGAACAAAATCAATCTGCCAGGGGTGCAGGGTGCAAACCCTGCCGGGAGATTTTTAAGAGGCAAGCAGCCTCTTAAACTCCCACAACACAAAAAAACACACCCTCCGCCTCCAAAAAAATGGCTGATTGTTTGATATTCGCTTGATTTGAAGTTGTTTTGGTAATATGTTATAGAGTGACAACTGTTCACATCTAATTTAAGGAGAAAAATACTATGTATATTGGCAGAATCGTTGCTGTCGGTCAGACTAAAGCCGGTAAAAATGCGGCTATGTACCGTGTCTCTTCAAGATCATTCCCGAACCGCATGGCGGTGGAAAATGATGGTAAAATCGCTGTTGTTCCCCGTCCGGGAGCTGAGGGCGATCTGGCTAAAAATCCGTATATCAGCTATAACTGCCTGCGCATGGCGGGTGAGTGGGCTGTTGCCACCAACGGTTCCCAGACTGACCCCATCACTGAAAAGATCGCTTCCGGAATGCCTGTCCGTGATGCCATCACTCTCGGACTGCTTGCGCTTGACTTTGAGCATGACTCACTTGATACTCCCCGTATCGTGGCGGTGGTGCACCGCACTGAGCCGGTGGGTTTTCTCGGAATCGTCCGCAAGGATGCGATTCTGGTGCGTGAGTTCAAGCTGACTCCGGGAGTTGCCTACTACCTCTCGACCTACGAGAAGAACACTCCGTGCGAGTGCAACATCGACAATGACTTCGACGGAGCCTGCTCACACTGTGCCGCTCAGTACATCGTTGACGGCGGAGTTTTTGCCGGCTTCGAGTGCGCTGTGACCAGTGCCGCTGCGATGGCTGATGACGAGGGCTTCAACATCGCCACCACCATTGTGGAATAAAACTTTTCCATGGCGTCAGAGCGCGACTACAACTATATAAACTCCATCTCTGCGGTGGGCGGCAGGCTGCAATGCTACCGCAGAATGGGGGCGGTGTCCGACGTTGTCGAGCTGGAAATAAAACCCTTTCTGCTGAGTGACTTTTTCGACGTTCCGCACGCTGAGGAGATCTGCAAGCTCACCGGGAACAATCCGCTCTGCTACAAGGCGGTGTTTGCTGATTGTGCGGGCTACGAGCTTGCGGCTGACGAGCTCAAAAAGCACGACGGAGTGCGTCTTTTCCGTGACTATACCCAAATGGCGTACCTCGATGCGGGAATACGTCTCTTCGGAGGCATGGAGTTTTCCGACCTGCGCCGAATGCAGATATCCTGCGTGACCGATGACAAGGGGCTTCCTGTCGAGCTTGCTGTGGCGGGAGGCAGTGGTGAGTACCCTGAGGAAAGCTGTTCAGGCACTCCGCAGCAGATGGTTGAGTTTTTTGTGGCGCAGACACTCCTGCGTGACCCCGATGTTATCGAGGGACACAAGCTCAACTCTGTGACACTTCCAGCACTTGAAAAGGCGGCGAAGAGAGCCAAACTCATTCTGGCGTTCGGCAGGAGCGGACGGGCGGCGGAGTTCCGCAGTTCCCGCTTCAGCAGTGCCGAAAAGGTGGTCTCGTTCCGCCGCTGTGATGTTGACGGACGCCATCTCATCGACACCGAGCACCTTGCGGTGATGAGCGACTCACGCAGCCGTGACCTTGACTCTTACGAGCTCGACTACCTCGCCGGGTTCTACGGATTTTCAGGCAGTGCCTGCGACATAACCCGCCTGCTTGCCGATATGTGGGAGCCGTCGTATTTTTATTGTACCAAGCTCCTGCCGATGAGCTTGCAGGATAGCGTATTGCGTGGCACAGGCAGCAGTCTTGAGCTGCTGATGATATCCGAGTACCTGAAACGTCACGCTTCGATACCGTTTCCGCAAGCCGGACGCAGTTACCCGGGAGCACTTTCGAGAGCCGACCGCACCGGAGTTTTCCGCAACGTGCGCCACTGCGACGTGCGTTCACTCTACCCCTCGATAATATCGGGATGCGACCTTGCTCCTGAAAGCGACGAACAGCGGGTTTTCCCGACCCTGCTGAGGAATTTTCTCGATTTCCGCATCAAAGCCAAGGAGTTGAGCCGCACAGCTCCGACAGAGCTTGAGCGCAGGCACGCAAGTCAGCTCCAGTCGGCGTGCAAAATCGTGGTGAACTCATTTTACGGCTACCTCGGCTTTGCGCAGGGCTCATTCAACGACTACACGCTGGCTGAAAAGGTGACGGCGACCGGCAAAGAGATCCTGCTCAAAATGGCAGACCGCCTCGAAAAAGAGGGTGCTCTGGTCATCGAGATGGATACCGACGGAATTTATTTTGTTCCGCCGCAAAATATCACTTCTGACGAGCTCGAAAGACGGGTGCGGAGCGAACTGCCTGCATGGATAGTTCTTGAGTTCGACTCCGACTATCAGGCGATGTTTTCCTACAAGAGTAAAAACTACGCCCTGCTTGACGGCGAAAACAAGGTGAAACTGACCGGCAGTGCCCTGCGCTCGCGTGCGCTTGAGCCGTTCCAGAGAAAGTACATTGCCGGAGTCTGCCGTGAACTGCTTGCCGGAACTCCGGAAAATATCGCACTTCTCTACGATGAGCTCCACCGCTCGATAGCCGACGGAACCATTCCGCTGAGAGACCTGACCAAGAGCGAAGTCCTGAGCGACTCGACAGCGAACTACAAGCGCAAGCTCGAATCAGGCACGGGCAGGCGCAGTGCCGCATACGAAGCCGCCATCGCTTCCGGACTCAACCTCAAAGCTGGTGAGACGGTGAGGTTTTACGTCACGGGAAACAAGAAGAAGGTGTCTGTGTCGGATAACTGCCGTTTATACACTCCTGAGAGCACGGAGCGTGACGAAAACAGGGAGTATTACTGCTCCAAACTTGCGGAGCTTGCTGAAAATTTCCGCATTTACCAAGAGAAAAAATCATGACTTGCCAAGAGATATTGAAACAACTTAATCCTGAGCAGGGCGAGGCGGTCTCGACCACCGAGGGGCCGGTGCTGGTGCTCGCCGGAGCAGGCACGGGCAAGACCCGGGTCATCACGTTCAGGATAGCATATATGTTGAGCCGGGGGATTCCTGCTGAGTCCATACTCGGCATGACCTTCACCAACAAAGCCGCCCGTGAGATGAAAGAGCGTCTGGCGCAGCTGGTTGACCCCAAACTTGCCGAGCGGGTGACACTGGGAACGTTCCACAGTTTCTGCGGCAAGCTCCTGCGCCGTGAGATCAAAAAGCTCGGATATCTGCCCAACTTCACCATCGCCGATGAGTCCGACCAGCTCGGGATTTTCAAGCAGGCGGCAGGCGAAGCCGGATGCGGCAGTGACTTCCCTTTTTCCGCCGCATTCAACATCATGAGCGGCTGGAAAAACCGCCTGATAACTCCGGAAAAGGCACGCAAAATGGCTGGAAATCAGTTCGAGGTCATGGCGGGTGCGGCTTACGGGAAGTATCAGGAACTCCTTGAATTGCAGAACCTTGTTGACTTTGATGATATGCTCATGCTCACCTGGAGAATCTTCAAGGAGTACCCTGAAGTCCTCGAAAAGTACCGTGAGCGTTACCGCTATCTCATGGTCGATGAGTATCAGGATACCAACGGAGCTCAGTTCACCCTCGTTAAAATGCTTGCTGGTGAACGATGCAATCTCTGCGTGGTGGGCGATGACGACCAGAGCATCTACTCGTGGCGGGGAGCCGATGTGGGCAATATCCTCGACTTTCCCAAGATATTCAAAGGCACGAAGGTGGTGAAGCTCGAGCAGAACTACCGCTCGTGCAATGCGATTTTGAACGCCGCCAACGCCGTGATTTCTCAGGGAGGCGACTCCAGACGGCACACCAAGCAGCTCTGGAGTGCACTCGGGGAGGGCAGGACTCCTGAAATAATCACCCTCAACAACGGTGAGGACGAAGCCGACTTCATCGCCCGTCTCATCGAGCAGAGAAAGCGTGAGCGCAACTGTTCTTACAGCGACTTCGCCATTCTCTACCGCTCGAACCAGCTCTCACGTCAGCTCGAACAGACGCTTCGGGGAGCCAATGTTCCCTACCGCATGGTGGGAGGTCAGCAGTTCTTCCAGCGCAGGGAAATAAAAGATGCTCTGGCGTATCTCAAGCTGATGAGCAATCCGCTCGATGACCAGAGTCTGCTGAGGCTGCTTTCGTCTCCTCCGAGGGGCATCGGAGCCAAGGCGGTATCCGACCTCAAATCCTACCGTCTCGAGGGCAGGGGAAGCATGTTTGAAGCCCTCAACAGCGGGGAGTTCAGAGCCAAACTTTCAAGACCTGCCGCCAAAGGAGCCGAAGAGTTGATGAGTGTTTTCGCACGCTTCAAGCCTCTCTTTGAGCAGCCGGGCGGATTATCAGGCAAGTGCGCAGAGTTTCTGAAAGAGACAGGCTATATTCCCGGCTTGCAGAAGATATACAAAGATATAGACGATGCGGTCAAGCGGCGTGACAACGTCGATGAGTTCATCTCAGCCATCTCCCAGTTCGAGCTCAAGCGCGGAGAGCCCGCCACATTGACCGAATATCTCGAAGCGTGTTCCCTGCTCGAAGAGAGCGAGCGTGAGGATGAGGCAGATGAGGAAAAGGATGCCGTGACCCTCACCACAGTCCACGCTGCCAAAGGTCTGGAGTACCCCATCGTCTTTGTCATCGCCATGGAACACGGAATTTTCCCCCACGAGCGTGCGCTCGACGAGGGCGGAGCCGATGAGGAAAGGCGTCTCTTTTACGTCGCCGTCACCCGTGCCAAAGAGGAGCTCTATCTTCTGCGCACCCGTATGCGCATGGTGCGCGGAGTCATGCACCCGTCACGTCCGTCGGGATTTCTCGGCATGATAGACGGTGAGTTCGCCAAAAGCCAGACTCCCGATGATTTGTTGAAAACCGTTGACCGCGACACGCTCGCCGCCAAGTTCGCCGAATTATATGAGTTTATGAAGTCTTGAAAAGGAGACAGCAAATTATGTCAGTTATTTACAACTTGGGTTCGCTCAACCTCGACCAGATATACCACGTTCCGCACCATGTGGCCAGCGGAGAGACCCTCTCAGCCCGGAGCTTCCGGGTCGGAGCAGGCGGCAAAGGCTGCAACCAGTCGATAGCCTGCGCTCTCGCCGGAGCGAAAGTCTTTCACGCCGGATGTATCGGCAGTGACGGAGCAATGCTCAAAGAGCTCCTCGAAGCCAGTGGAGCCGATACCTCGCTTCTCGAAGTCCTCGATGCTCCCACGGGCAGGGCGGTGGTGATGGTGAATGATGAGGGCAACAACTCCATCGTGCTCTTCGACGGAGCCAACGCCATGATATCCGACTCTCTGCTCGACCGCCTCTTTGCCGCCGCCAAGCCCGGAGATACCCTGCTGCTCCAGAACGAGACCAACATGCTCGACACCGCCATGAAGCGTGCCAAAGATAACGGACTCACCCTCGCTTTCAACTTCGCTCCGTTCGACGCAGAAAAAGCCGAAACCCTTCCGCTCGAGCTCGTCGATTACCTCATCGTAAACGAAATCGAGGGCGCAGGAGTAGCCGGCTGTACCGACCCCGGAGAGATTTTGAACACCCTGAATAAAAAGTACCCCGCAACTCAGGTCATCCTCACCCTCGGAGCTGACGGAGTCACCTGGAGCGGTCCTCACGGCAAAGGTTCTCTGCCCGCTTTCCCCGCCGACGTAGTCGATACCACCGCCGCCGGAGATACCTTCATCGGCTACTTCCTCGCCTCACTCAACGAGGGAAACTCCATCGAAAACGCCGCCATCACCGCCTCCAAAGCCAGCGCCATCTGCTGCTCCCGCCCGGGAGCCGGCACCGCCATCCCCAAAAGGGAAGAGGTAAAATAGTATTCGGTTTTATTTCAAAACTGATTGTGACCGGGGGAAGGAAAACACTTTTTTTCACGGGAAAAAAAGTTTTTTCCGTTCCCCCGGACCCCCATCCTTTTTCAAAAAAAGCGGAGTACTTTTTTACTCTGCCGCTTGCTTACGGTAAAAAGTTTTTACATTTGCCCTTGACTTTTTTTGCTTGATGGTGTATTTTAGTAGTAACAATGTTGTAACAAGAAGGAGGTTCCTGTGATTAAAACACTGACAAAACACGGAAACAGTGCGGCATTGGTCATTGAGCGTCCTATTTTGGAACTGCTCGGAGCAAGTGCTGACACTGCTTTTGAGGTTGTAACTGATGGTCACGCTTTGATTCTCACGCCAATCAAAGATTCTGTTCATTCAGTGAAAGTCCGCAAATCCATTGATCGGATAGGTAAACGTTATGCAAAGTCTTTTGAGGAACTTGCAAAGTGAATGAAATTCAGTTTCTGACCTTTTCTGATATTATAGAAATCCACGAATATCAGATAGAAAATTTCGGTGGAGCAAGTGGACTGCGTGACATCGAGCTGCTGAAATCCGCAATAGGGATGCCGGAAAGCACATTCGGCGGCGCATTCCTGCACCCGACAATTTATGAAATGGCGGCTGCTTATTTATACCATCTTGTCGAAAATCACCCTTTCGTAGATGGCAATAAGCGTGTCGGCGCAATGGCAACATTGATTTTTCTGGACATCAACAGTATTGATTTTGATGCTCCGGACGAACTTTTTACCGGGATGGTTTTAAACGTCGCCCGTGGTAAAATGCTCAAGGCAGAGATTGCGCTCTTCTTGAAAGAGTATTCTCATTTACGCTGATTTCTGCCCCCCTCTCCCTTTCAAAAAAAGTGGAGTACTTTTTTATTCTGCCGCTTGCTGACTCTTATATGACTTATAAGACTCATAAGTCTTATGAACTGCACGGTCTGCCGCCTCTACCACGGTTATTTTTTACCACGGTTATTTTTGATTTGGGCTCTTTTTGCGGCGTGTCTGATGGGAATGGTGAAGATGTGAAGAAAAGCCTCCGGCTTTTGAGTGAAGAGATTTGCTTGGCAAATCGTGAAGAGAAGTCTTCGACTTCGTTATTTTTTTGCCTTTCGGGGCAAAAAAATGGCAACCCCGCCAGGATTCGAACCTAGACTAACTGGACCAAAACCAGTTGTGCTACCGTTACACCACGGGGTTGACAGAGGTATAAGATAACATCACATCTCCGATTTTTCAACACGTTTTGCGATAAAAGTTGCTTAAAAGATAAAAAGATGTGTCAAACTCTCTTTTTCAGGGAGAAAAACGGTTGTAAAAAATGGTCCGTGATGATATATTAAGCATTGTATCATTGTAATTTAATGCGGATTTTTTACGGTAAAAAAAGCTGTTTACTGCGGTTTGCCGTAAAACTCCCGGAAACAACAGAAAAGAGGTATGTTATGGCTGAGGAACTTCAGGGAATTCTCGATAGAATAAATGCGGATGGCATTGCGAAAGCCGATGCTCAGCGCAAGGAAATAATCAGCAAGGCAGAAGCAGAGGCGGCGAAAATCATTGCCGATGCCAAAGCCGAAGCTGCGGAAATGAAGAAACAAGCTGAGTCCGAAATCGAGGCGGGCAGAAAGCGTGCCGAAAACGCCCTCATCCAAGCCGCCCGTGATATCAAAATTTCCCTCAAAGGAGAGCTTGAAAAACGCATCAACAATGCTGTTGCCGGAGCTTCCGCCGCCGCACTTGCTCCTGAATTTATGGCTGAACTCATCCGTGAAGCGGCTCAGAAATTCATGGCTTCTCCTGACGACGAGCTGACCGTTGAGTGCGCCGTCAAAGATGTCGATGCCCTCGACAACGCCCTCAAAGCGGCACTCGCCGATTCACTTGCCAAAAATCCCGAAATACTCGGCAACGCAAACATCCGTGGCGGAGTCGAACTCACTTTTCAGAACGGAGCTTTCTGCATCGACTTCACCACCGATGCCGTCAACGACCTCTTTGCCGCCTACGCAGGCAAGCTCGTCGAAAAAATCATCAGGGAGAAGTGACCAAGATGGTAGCGTTTTTTGCCGCCTCACTGCCCGAACTGATTTTCGGCAAACCCTCTCCGATGACCCTTGCCGGGTTCGACTCGATGGCGCAGGAGTATCTCAAACCCAAGTGCTGCAAGGTGCTCTCTGAGCTCACCTATCCCGTTCCAGAGCACGATGCCGAAGGGTATATTCCCGCCACGGAGCACTGGAAACTGGTGCGTGAGTTCGAGCGTTATTTGCGCCTGCGCATCGCCGGAATCCGTGCCGAACGGCTCGAGCTTGATATAAAAGTTCCCGACCCCGAGGGATTTTTTTCGGAAATAGACTATGTCCTCAACTCAGCAATGAGCTGCGACGACCCCGTTGAGCGTGAAGAGATCATCGACCAAGTGCGCTGGGATTTCCTCGATGCGCTCACGATGAACCACATGCTCGACTTTGAGGGAATATGTATCTACCGCCTCAAACTGCAGATTCTTGAGGCGTACCGAGGACGTACTCCCGAGGAGGGAACTCCCCGCTTTGAAAAGGCGCTCGAACTGATTTTGAGTGCCGGAAAACGTGAACAGTAAATCCTTAACAGGAGTTTTTTTGATATGGCAGAAGAAACCAGAAAAGTAGAGAAGATCGTGGGAGTCAACGGTAACATGATCACCGTTGAGTACAACTCACGCATCATGCAGAACGAAGTCGCCTTTGCCCGGGTCGGAGATGCCGAGCTGAAATGCGAAGTCATCCGTGTGCGCGGCAAGTACGCCGACTTGCAGGTATTCGAGAGCACCAACGGCTTGAAAGTGGGTGACGAAGTGGTGTTCACCGGCGAGCTTTTGAGTATCGAGCTCGGACCCGGCTTGCTGGCTCAGGTTTACGATGGATTGCAGAACCCGCTCAAACTGCTCGCCGAGCACTCGGGATTTTTCCTGCAGCGCGGAATTTATCTGCGTGCGCTCGACCGTGAATTGAAGTGGGATTTTACTCCGATGGCGGAAGCCGGAGCCGAAGTCGTGGCAGGCGACCGTATCGGATTTGTTCCCGAGGGAACAGTTAAACACTACATTATGATACCGTTTGCGTGGCAGGGCACATGGCAGCTCAAATCGGTTACTCCGGCGGGCAGCTACACCATCGACGATGTGATGGCTGTTGCGGTGAATGACCGTGGCGAAGAGCGCAAAGTCACGATGACCCAGTTCTGGCCGGTGAAGATTCCGATTTCGGACTACCGTGAAAAGATACTGCCCGAAAAGACTATGGTGACCAGCCAGCGCACCATCGATACCTTCTTCCCGGTCGCAGTCGGCGGCACATTCTGTACTCCCGGACCGTTCGGAGCGGGCAAGACCGTTCTTCAGCACGCCATCAGCCGCCACGCCGAAGCCGATGTGGTGGTGATCGCCGCCTGCGGTGAGCGTGCCGGAGAGGTGGTTGAGATCCTGCGTGAGTACCCCGAGCTCATCGACCCCCGCACCGGCAGGTCACTTATGGATCGCTCAATAATCATCTGCAACACCAGCAGTATGCCTGTCGCCGCCCGTGAGGCTTCGGTTTACACCGCTGTGACTCTTGCCGAGTACTACCGCCAGATGGGTTTGAATACTCTGCTGCTTGCCGACTCCACCTCACGCTGGGCGCAGGCTCTGCGTGAGATGTCAGGACGCCTCGAGGAAATTCCGGGTGAAGAGGCATTCCCCGCCTACCTCGAATCGCTTATCGCCTCATTTTACGAGCGTGCCGGACTTGTCGAGCTCCGCAGCGGAGACACCGGTTCCGTGACCATCTGCGGCTCGGTCTCTCCCGCCGGAGGTAACTTTGAAGAGCCGGTGACTCAGGCGACCCTCAAGGTGGTGGGAGCGTTCCTCGGCTTATCCAGAGAGCGTTCCGATGCCCGCCGTTACCCCGCCATCCATCCGCTCGACAGCTGGAGCAAGTATCCGAGTCTTGCAGCCGCCGACCAGCTCGCCTGCGCCCGTGAGATACTGCGCCACGGCAGCGAGGTCAACCAGATGATGAAGGTCATCGGTGAGGAAGGAACAGCCATCGAAGACTTCGTGACTTACTTGAAGAGCGAGTTCCTCGACTACGTTTTCCTGCAGCAGAACACCTTTGACGAGGTTGACGGAGCCACCGGAGCCGACCGTCAGAAATATATGTTCAACAAGGTGGTCGATGTGCTCAAAACCGACTTCGAGTTCAAAGAAGATAAAGATTTTGCCCGCCGTTATTTTCTCGAACTGCGCCAGCTTTTCGTTGATTCCAACTACATGAAAATGGAAAGCAGCGAGTTCAAAGAGCAGGAAAAACTGATCGCCGACAAAATTTCACAATGCGCTATCGGAGCATGACCATGAGAAAAGTATATCACAACATCATCCATATTGCCGGCAACGTCATCACCGTCGAAGCCGACAATGTCGCCTACAACGAGCTCGCCGAAGTGACCGGCAGCCGCGGAACATCACTTGCTCAGGTCATCCGCCTCGACCGGGGAAAGGTCGCACTGCAGGTCTTTGCCGGAAGCCGCGGAGTGAGCACGCAGGATCAGGTGCGTTTTCTCGGGCGTGAAATGCAGGTATCCAAGTCTCCTGCACTCCTCGGCAGGGTGTTCAACGGCAGAGGAGCCGCCCGTGACCACAAGCCTGATATCACCGACTCGATGACCGATATCGGAACTCCGTCAGTGAATCCGGCAAAGCGAGTCATTCCGAAAAACATGATACGCACCAACATTCCGATGATCGACGTGTTCAACACCCTTGTCGAGTCTCAGAAGCTGCCGATTTTTTCCATCACCGGAGAGCCCTACAACGAGCTGCTTGCCCGCATCGCTCTGCAGGCTGAGGTCGATGTCATCATCCTCGGAGGCATGGGACTCAAACACGATGACTACCTCATTCTGAAACGCACCCTCGACGAGCAGGGAGCTCTCTCTCGCACCGTTATGTTCATCCACACCGCCGCCGACCCGGTGGTGGAGTGTCTGATGGTTCCCGATATGTCGCTCGCCGTGGCTGAGGCTTACGCCCTTGCCGGAAAGCGGGTGCTCTGTCTTTTGAGCGACATGACCAACTACGCCAACGCTCTCAAAGAGATCGCCATCACCATGGAACAGATCCCGGCGAACCGCGGATATCCGGGCGACCTTTACAGTCAGCTCGCCGCCCGCTACGAGAAAGCCGTTGACTTCGACGGAGCAGGTTCCATCACCATCCTCGCCGTGACCACCATGCCGGGTGATGACGTGACCCACCCGGTTCCCGACAACACCGGTTACATCACCGAGGGTCAGTTCTATTTGCGCAACGGACGCATCGAGCCCTTCGGTTCGCTCTCACGACTCAAGCAGAATGTGAACGGCAGAACCAGAAGCGACCACCGTGCGATCATGGATGCGATGATCCGGCTCTACTCCGAGTTCAAGAGTACGCTCGAAAAGCAGTCAATGGGTTTCAAGATGTCCGGCTGGGATAACAAGCTGCTCAAGTACGGACGCCGCTTCGAGAAAGAGATGATGTCGCTCGCCGTGAATATTCCGCTCGAGGACGCCCTCGATCTCGGCTGGAAAATCCTCGCCGACTGCTTCGACCGCACCGAGGTCGGTATCAAGACCGAGTTGATTGATGAGTACTGGGGCAAAGGCGAATAATGGCAAAGCTCAAGTTTACCAAAACTGAACAGAAAAATCAGCAGGATCAGCTCAAGCAGTTCCAGCGTTTTCTGCCCACGCTGCAGCTCAAAAAGCAGCAGCTCCAGGCGGAAGTCCGGTTGAGCATCGAGGCACTCGAAGCCAATCTCGCTGCCCAGAAGACGCTCGAAAAGGAGCTGGCGAGCTGTATCGCCTTTTTCGGAAACGATGAGGCGGCAGAGTTCATCGCCTCCAAAGTGAGGGTCACCAAAGTGGTGGCAGGTTACGCCAACATTGCCGGAATAAATATTCCGACCTTCGACCACGTCGAGTTTGAAGAGAGTTCATGGAACCTGTTCGAGACCGGCTGGTACGTTGACGATGCGATAAATGCGCTCAAAAGTGCCGTCTCTCTGCGTGAAGCCTACCGCATCATCGAGGAGCAGTACCGTCTGCTCTCTGAAGAGCTGCGCACCACCAGCCAGCGGGTAAATCTCTTTGAAAAGGTGAAAATTCCCGAGTGCAAAGAGAATATCCGCAAGATACGCATCATGCTCGGCGACATGGATACCGCCGCCGTTGCCCGCAGTAAGATTGCCAAAAGCAAAGGTGCTGCTCATGCCGAAGAGGTCGCCTGAAGAGGCTGTAACAGTAAAGATAATAACGCAGTTTCCCGACAAGCTCTGTCAGGAAGCCGCCGTGCTCTACTGTGAAGCCGACTGGATTTCAGGCGTTGAAGAGGGCGGTTTTCTCCAAAAGGCATTGCCCGGCAGCTGTGCCGTGGCAGGAGCGTTCGAGGGTGACAAACTCATCGGAATCGCCCGTGCGCTCTCAGACGGAGTCTCTGACGCCTACATCCAGGATGTCACGGTTGACAAAAGTTACCGGGGCAGGGGGATAGGCGGAAAACTGGTGAAGCTGCTCGCCTCAGAGCTTGCCGACCGGGGAATCGACTGGATAGGTCTGGTCGGAGTTCCCGGAACAGAAAAATTTTACTCCTCCCTCGGCTTTGTTCCTCAGGGCGGACACACTTTGTGGTTGAAAAAAGATGAGTAATTTCAAGTTCAGAAAACCGTGCAGGCGTGACGTGGTGATTTCATTGTCGATCATCATGGTCACGGCATTTCTGCTCATTCTGCCCTCCCGCATCGGAGGCAGGGGAACATCTCCCGGCGGCAGTGCGTTCAACGCCATAATTCTGGTGAGCAACTGGAGTGATATCCTCTATGAACAATACAATGAGCGGGTCGTGAACAACGTGCGTCTTGCGCTCGAGCGTGACTTCGATATCAACGGTTTGGAGGCTTGGAACAGCTATATTTTGTGGAGATACGGCAGATGAAAGAGCTCTTTTTGCAGCGCAACCGCTTTTTCTACACCGCAAGCGTGCTCCTGCTCGGAGGTATGCTTCTGTTCCAGCTGATTCTCGAGCGGGGCGGAGAAAGCCACGTTGAAAGCAACTGTTTTCTCATACTCTACAACTTCACTCCCGACCTGCTCAAAACGATTTTCGACCCCCTGCGCACCGACTGGAACTTGTATCAGTCGCGCGAATTGAGTTACCTTGTTGACAGTTTCGATGCCCGCTTTATCGGCTGGAGCATCCGTCATGAGATGGCGCATTTTTACAGTTTGTCGGCGATAGCGGCGGCGGTACTCACACTTGTTGTCCAGCAGCTCGGGTTCGCCTACGGATTTCCCCGCATGAACTGCTGGCTCGGAGTTTTTCTCTCTGCTATGTGGCAGTTTGTACCGTGCAATTTTCTCCACCAGTTTTTCCGCTGCGGCAAGCCGGTGACTGCTCTGCTTATCACGCTATTGCTCTTTTCCCTGCGGGTGCTGTGGGTGAATGAGGATAAAAGAGTGCGCCTGACGGCGAAAATCTGTGCGGTGTCGGCGATATTCCTGCTGCCGTGCTTCGACCGTCAGGGATTGTTCCTGCTCGCCTCGACAACAGTATTTACCACCCTTGCCGGAGCGTTCTGTCAGGAAGAGAACCGAAAAAAACTGCTCATGAAAACTTCGCTTTACGGAGTCGGCAGTATTGCAATTTCCACCGTGATGAACGTCTTGATAACTCCTGCCATCGTAAAATACCTCAACGGCTATACTCCCTCATTCGAGTACCAGCAGATGTCTGTGCTCGCCGTGTTCGATTTCCGGGGAACGATTTATTTTCTCTTCGACAACATCGGCTTCTGGCTGTTCGGTTTTGATAACGGAGGAGTCCTCGTGCTCGTCGCCCTCGGCTGGATGATCTGGCTGCTCTGGCGCAAAAAGAGTTACGAGGCTCTGGCTCTGCTGGTCTGCACCATCGGAGTCCTCTCGGCCATGGCAAACCTGATGATGGCACGCCACAATCTTCTCATCCTTGACAGAGTCAGCCACACCGTCTATTTCATGCCGTTTGCCGCCGTGCTGATATTTCTGATGGCGGTGATGTCGGAGTATTTGAACTGGAAACATACCATTCCGATACTGTTCGCCGCAGTGCTCGTGAGCCAGAGTGTCTCGACCGTATTCGACAACAGCGACCCGGTGCACAACCGTTTCCACCGCCACGCCACGGAGAGGATAATCGAGACCTTGAACAACAAAGAGCTGCCATCACGCCAACAGCTCATGCCGTACAGCGCATGGAAACTGATAGATGCTTTCCGTGGGCAGCTCACCGGCTGGGAGTTCGGACCAATCCCGATAAAATACCCGTCCGTACCCAAACACAACCGCTTATGATACAAAAAGCTATTGTTGTTTTTTTCAGAAAGTCAGCGTTTTTTCTGTGATTTGCGGAATTGGTAAGGATTTATAGGGTTTGGGTCTGCCCATAAACCTTTTTTATCTGCCCTTGCTTGTTTTTCAGCCTGAATGTATGCAGGAGTTTTATCGTAATAACTGTAATGCCACGCATAGCCATTTTGAACCATTACAAGATTGATTTCTGCACCGTCACAGTAAATAACCCCTGAAACTCTGCCGTAACGGTCAATTTCTTTGAACCTTACAGAAACTTGTTTGCCGAAAATCAAAGAGGATAAATACTGTTTGGCTTTGTTGCC
>JAFVZB010000089.1 GCA_017508385.1 Lentisphaeria bacterium
GTGTGAATTACCCGTACCGGCTTTGTCCGCCTCTTCACTGCGTTCGGCTCCTGGCGGCATAGCAGCCGCCACTGAGCGACCTTTTTTGGTCGCTCAGGCACTCTCTCCGTGCGATGCGCAAGGGAGGCTCCGCCCCCTTGACCCCGGACAGGGTTTGCACCCTGTACCCGTCGCGAGCCGATTTTTTTATCGGCTCACTCCTACCTTTGTATGTTGCTCGCCTTTGTTTGCGGTATTTTTCTGGCGTGGTTGGCTTTTTTTCTTTTAGCTTTGTTTCTAATATGGGGAGATGATGCGGGAAAACTTTTTTATTTACCTTTACCTCTCCGTGTCGGTAACAGAGCCTTTCTTTTTTGTACCTACGGTACACGACCGGTGTGCAGTTCACCCGCTTTCTCGCATACCTGAAGAATTACCTCTCACCTATTCTCATAAGTCTTATAGGTCTTATAAGTCTTATAAACCACAACTGCCCCCCCACCCTCTCCACGCTCTTTCACGGCAATAAAAAAACGTCGGTCCGGCAACCGGCTGAAACAGCCTGTACCAAACCAACGTTTCAAATCGGCAAGCCGACCCAACGAGGTCAGCGCGATACTTAAAAGATTTTGTCTTCGATGTAGCGACGGAGCTGAGTGATGTTGACACGCTCCTGCTGCATGGTGTCGCGGTCACGGACGGTGACGGCGTTGTCGTTGAGTGAATCGAAGTCAAAGGTGATACAGAACGGAGTTCCGATCTCATCCTGACGGCGATAGCGTTTTCCGATGCTTCCGGTCTCGTCGTACTCGCAACGGAAGAAGCGGTCGATATCTTTGTAGAGGTTGTAGGCGTTCTCTTTGAGTTTCTTGGACTGCGGCAGAACGGCAACCTGGATCGGAGCAACAACTGCGGGCAGATGCAGAACCACACGGACATCCTCTTCCATATCGGCTTTCTGGGTCGCTGCCTTTTCCTCATCGTAGGCGTGGGCGAGCAGAGCCAGCATGGTGCGGTCGAGTCCGACACTTGTCTCGATGACGGTCGGCATGACTTTGGTCTTGTTGTCGTGGTCGATGTACTGCAGATCCTGACCTGAAAATTTGCTGTGCTGAGAGAGGTCCCAGGTTCCGCGGTGGTGAACTCCTTCGAGCTCTCCCCATCCGAACGGGAACTTCACCTCGATATCGATTGCGGCTTTGGCGTAGTGGGCGAGCTTCTCGTGCTCGTAAATACGCATGAAGCTCTCTTCAAAACCGAGTTTGTCACGGTAGTATTTGATACGCTGTTCTTTCCAGTATTCGAACCACTCCATGCCCTGCTCTCCGTCGCAGAAGAACTCCATTTCCATCTGGGTGAACTCTCGGCTGCGGAAGGTGAAGTTGCGGGGGTTGATCTCGTTGCGGAACGCCTTACCGATCTGGGCGATTCCGAACGGCAGTTTCTGACGGGTGGCGACACGCACGCTGTGGAAATCAACGAAAATCGGCTGGCAGGTCTCGGCACGCAGGTAAGCGACGTGCTCATCATCGAAGACGGGACCGACAAAGGTCTTCATCATCAGGTTGAACTCTCTGGGCTCGGTGAGCTCCTTTGAGCCGCAGTTCGGACAGGTGGTCGGGTCTGCCATCTGGTCAACACGGTAGCGTGATTTACATTTTTTGCAGTCGGTCATAAGGTCGCTGAACTGGTCGATGTGACCTGAGGCTTTCCAGATCATCGGATGGGCGATAACGGTTGAATCGAGTCCTTCGACGTTATCACGGGTCTCGACCATCTCGTGCCACCACAAATTCTCGATGGCACGCTTCATGCGTGAACCGTACGGACCGTAATCCCAGAAGCCGTTGAAACCTCCGTAAATTTCGGAACTCGGGAATACAAAACCTCTGCGTTTGCAAAGACTTACCAGCTTATCCATAAGCTGATCGTCAAACTCTTTTGCCATGATGACACTCCTTGATATATTTTGTATTTAAGTATTTTTATATAGATATTTTTATAATATAACACTCTTTACTCTTTTATGCAACATAAATCTGTAAAAAAGAGAGCGTTTCAACTGAATAGAGCCTTGAGGTCGTCGTATTTTCTTACTGCATAACTGTCGATTTGAGTGATTTGAGCGTTGCAGACTGCGATTGCGACTCCGCTTCTTGCGGCACTCATGGGAAGCTCTGCCGCCGGATAGACGGTGAGACTGCTCCCGAGCACCAGTACCAGATCTGAGGAACCGAAGTCGGCAAAGCCCCGGTCGAGCAGCTCTTCATCGAGAGACTCTCCGTAAAATACGATATCGGGCTTCACGATGCCTCCGCACTCACAACGGGGAACACGGTCGGCGAGGACGGTCTGCCAGACATCATTGTAGCTGTAATACTTGCCGCACCTCAGACAGTGATGATTTGCCGCTCCTCCGTGGAGCTCGTACACTTTTTTACTGCCTGCACGCTGGTGGAGCGCATCTATATTCTGGGTGTAAACGCTCTCTATCAAGCCGCACTCTTCCCATTGGGCGAGAGTTTTGTGCACCTCTGACGGCTGGAAATCATCGGCACGGTAAACGAAGTCCTTCGACCACGAATAGAAGAGCTCGGGCTTCTGCAGGAAACACTCTATCGAAAGAATATCCTCGACATTGTAACCGTTCCACGGCTTGTTGTAAACTCCGTGAGCTCCACGGAAATCGGGAATACCTGACAGTGTCGAGACTCCGGCTCCGGTAAAGACGGTGGTCTTGCGGCTTGCTTCGAGGAGTTTGAGCAGCTCTTTCACTTTCTCACCACAGGTCCGGGTTTCTTGCGTACAGAATATCCGAAGTGACCGATGCACTCACCCAGTCCGTAGTAGTGGCCGTGGGCGTAGGCGAGCAAATCGGCACGGTCGATATCCATTCTGCCGCTCGGGTCGATGAGTTCGGGGTCGAGCTGGATAGCCTCGATGACTCCGAGAAAGAGGGTGTGACTTCCGAGAGGAATGGTGTTTTGCAGCTTGCACTCAAGGGTTATCGGGCACTCTTCTATCACCGGAGCCGATACGCTTTTGCCCGGGAACGCATGGAGTGAACACTTTTTTATCTTGTCAACATCCCTGCCCGAGACCACTCCGCAGTAATCGACCGTCTTTGCAAGGCGGCGTGATGGCAGATTTACCGTGAACTCACCGCATTTTTCGATGATGCCGTATGAGTGACGCTCAGGACGTATCGCTATTCCGAGCATGGCGGGGTCACTGCAAACTGTGCCTGCCCATGCCACGGTTATGAGATTGTACGGAATATCGGTATTATTGCCGCATCCCACCAGCACCACGGGAACGGGCGCAAGCTGGGTGCTGCCCTGCCAGACAACTTTCTCTTTCATTGCTTCACGCTCCGTGATATCTTGCGGCAAACCTCACGGGCAGAGGCGATTATTTCGGCTTCTCCGGGAACGATGCGGTGTTCCATCAGAAGTCTGCCGCCGCAAATCACACTGTCAACGGCATCTCCTGAGGCGGAATAGACCAGATTGGATATCAAATTGTAGTCACCGACCATATCGGCTCGCTCGAGGTCGATCAAAAGCGCATCCGCTTCGTAACCTTCGGAAATCACTCCTGACTTGAAACCGAAAGCGTTGGCGGCGGTCACGGTGGCGGCACGCAGGATATCTTCGGCTTTTCCGCACTTGGGATCCATGCTTGAAACTTTGGCTGAGAGAGCTGCGCACTTCATCTCATCGAACATCGAGAGGTTGTTGTTGCTGGAACAGCCGTCGGTACCGATGGTGATGCAGCATCCGGCTTCGGAGGCACGTTTCCAATCGAAAATGCCGCTGCAAAGCTTCTGGTTCGAGACGGGATTGTGGGCTATCACGGCTCCGGTTTCTGCTATGATGCGGCGGTCGTCGTCGGTCAGGTGAACGCAGTGGGCAAGGATGGTTTTCGGAGTGAGGACTCCGAGCAAGTTGAGGTAGGCTATCGGAGTAGCGTTGTGCTCTTTCATGCAGTCCTCGAACTCTTTTGAAGTCTCTGCCGCATGGATATGTATGCGTCTGCCGTCACTTGCGGCATCCTCAGCCGCACGGCGCAGACGTTCGGTGCTCACGGTGTAGATGGCGTGCGGAGAGTGGGATATCCTCACTCTTGCAGGCAGTTCATCCGCCATATCAAGCAGGGCTTCGTTCTGCTCGTTCTTCAAAGTCGAGCCGTCGGCGATGCTCAGATAGAGAAGTCCTATCTCGGCTTTGACTCCCATCTCGACGGCGGCTTTGGCGGTCGCTCTCGGGTGCCAGTAGGAGTCGTTGAAGAAAACGGTTCCGCTCTTTATCATTTCGAGTATGGCAAGGCGTGCTCCGGCGTAAACATCCTCTTCGGTCAGCAGCGCCTCGGCGGGCCAGATATGGTTGTTGAGCCAGTCGAAGAGCTCCAAATCGTCGGCGTAGCCCCTCAGCAGAGTCATGGCGTGGTGGGTGTGGGTGTTGTAGAACGCAGGAGTTATTGCGTATCTGCCCTTGCAGTCGATGACTTTGGCGGCAGGAGCAGTTATCTTGCCGGCAACGGATGAAAAGAGACCGTTTTCGATGGCAACATCACAGACAGCTCCATCGAGAACAACGTTGGAAAGCAGAATATCAATCATAGTAAAACTCCTCAAGTTTGGGGATATCGGGTGCGGCGGCTCCGCTTTTTACCAATTCAAGCAGACGGTTTTCAAGCTCCTCAGGAGGATAGTTGAGACCGTTGGCACATTTTTTATTCAGCAGCTCGATGACTCCGAGGTTGCTCAGTGCCATCGTGGGGTCGATGTAGCGCAGAAGAGTCGGCTCGTCAAGGATGAAGTTGAGCGGCTGTTTGGCGTTGAGCACCCGGGTGGCGGGAACATCGCTGCCGTACTCGTCTTCGACTCCGATATTTATCAGTATAGCTGAGCTGTTTTTGAGCTCATTGTGAAAAGATGCCACGGCGTTTTTGACTCCGGTTGCAGTGACCACCGCCCAGGATTCTGATATATTTTTGCGGATGGTATCGGTGTCATTTATGTCGGTCACGGAAACACTTTTACTTTTGCATCTCACGGAGTTGGGGTGGTCAACGATGGTACACGCCGCCCCTGCTCCGCCGAGGGCAAGAGCGACTCCGCTGCCGACTTTGCCTCCGCCGAAAATGAGCACATTGCGGTCGGTGAGAGCGGGATATTGGAGTTTTTCAAGAGCTCTCAACAATCCGTTTCCAGTGCCGAGTCCGGTCTCAAGGACTTTCACTCTGCCGCCGTCGGCGAGAAACACCGGAGCACTCCAATTCAAATAGGCGTGAGCTCCGCTGCCGGTGAGTTCGACGATACCGTGGCGTGAGGGCACACTTTTGTGCATTCCTGCGCAGTCGCAGATGCAGTCAAACTCTTCATCGAAAACGCCTGTCGTCACCACGTTTATTCCGCACTCACGGAAAAACTTTACCGCATTTTCATCGCTCGGCAGTTCGGGATGGGCACTTACTGTCAATTCGGCTCCTGCCGCAAGCAGGGCGAGATACTTCAAGCCGGTATTGAAAAACACCGGAGTGGCATCGAGTATCTTCACTCCTGACAACGGAGCACTCTTCTGCCAGCAGGTTATCTGGTCGTCGAGGGCGGGAAATTCGCTCACATCGTAGCGGGAGTACAAAAATTCTTTCAGGAGCGTGGTCGTATTCATTTCAATTCCTCCAATGCTTTGCCGAGTTCCACGGCGTCGGAAAAGTAGTGGCGCACGCCTGATATTTCCTGATAATCCTCGTGCCCCTTGCCCGATATCAGCACGCAATCGCCGGGACGGGCGAGTTTGACAGCCTCTCTTATCGCCTCGCGGCGGTCGGGGATGCGGTGGTACACACAGTATTCGGGTATTCCGGAAACGATATCATCTATGATGCGCTCGGGCTCCTCACTGCGAGGATTGTCGCTGGTCACGATTATTTCACCTGCGTACTTCGAGACGGTTCTGCCCATCTGGCTGCGCTTGCCGTGGTCACGGTCTCCGCCTGCTCCGAAAACGGAAATAATTTTGCCTGTGACCGTCTTTTTGAGCATCGACAGCACCCGCTCGAGGGCATCGGGAGTGTGGGCGTAGTCAACAAAGTAATTTATCCCCTCGGAGTCGGTGTAACGCTCGAGACGCCCCGGAATTCTGATATAGCCCGCCACGGCATTGAGCACATCACGGGCATCAAGTCCGTAATCGAGAGCGAGCAAAATCGCTCCGGCGAGGTTTTCAGCGTTGTATCTGCCGCTCAAGCGTGAGTTCACCTGATAGGTCGTGCAGTAGTTTTTCAACGTGAAACTCAATCCATCGGCAGTGTTGGTGAAATCGCTTATCATCCACTCAGCCTGCGGAGTGCTGCCGAAACTTATCACCCGGCAAAATCCGGCAAGCTCCCTTGCCATGCGCTCGCCGCCGGAGTCATCGACGTTTATGACGGCAACTCCGTTGTCGGGGTCGAGGTACTTGGTGAAGCAGAGCTTTTTCGCCTGAAAATAATTTTCGGCTGTACCGTGATAGTCGAGGTGGTCCCGGGTGACGTTGGTGAGGATGGCTCCGCGCAGTTTTATTCCGAAAATGCGCTTCTGGTGGAGTGCGTGGCTCGACAGCTCGAATGCGGCGGCTTTAAGACGGTTCTGCCGCATCGTGTCAAGGTTGCGGTAAAATGTTGCGGCATCAGGAGTAGTCGAGTTGGATTGAACACTCTCATCTGCTCCCAAATGCCACTCTACTGTTGACAACATTCCGCAGGCTGTTCCGCAGGAGTTAAAAATATGTTCGAGCAAGTAAACGCTCGTGGTCTTGCCGTTGGTTCCCGTGACTCCGAAAAGAGTCAAGTCACGGTCGGGAGTTCCGTAAAAGTGCCTCTGCAGCAGCGCATCGGCGGCGGCGGTATCGCTGACTTCAACACCTGTTGCTCCGGCAGGCAGGCGGTCGGCTACGATGGCTTTGGCTCCTGAGAGTATCGCCTGGTCGATGAAGTCGTGACCGTCAAAATTCACTCCTTTGACCGCAACGAAGATATCTCCGCCGGAAATATTGCGGGAATCCCGGGTAACCCGGGTATATTCGCCATTCGCTCCGCCCTGAGTGCGGAGTACCAGAGTTGAAAGTATTTCATCAAAATCAAACCGCATCACTGCTGTACCTCCTGAGGAAGTGCCTTTTCAAGTGCCGTTCCCCGTGAACCTTTGACCAGCATCACGGAATCGGGAACGCACTTTTCTCTTACCGTCTCTGCCGCCTCACTGCTCCGGGCAAAGTGGATATCAGCTCCGTCAAGCGACTCGAATCCGCTGCCGACGGTGATTATCGCTGCTTCAGGCATGAGCTCCCGTGCCAATTCAAGTATCCTGCGGTGCTCACTTCTGGAGTTTTCTCCCAGCTCAAGCATGGTTCCCAGCAGAAGCGTGATCTGTTTACCTTTCGTTGATTCGGCAAACATCTTCAACACTGCCGCCATACTCGCAGGACTTGCGTTGTAGGCATCGTTGAAAATATCCGCTCCGTTGAAGCTGAGTATCTTGCCCCTCATTCCGGGAAGAGCAGTATTCTGCAAGCCGCGTGCTATGGTTTCTGCCGGAACTCCGGCAGCCAATGCGGCGGCGGCGGCGGCGGAAGCGTTGCGGCTCTGGTGGGCTCCGGTAAGCTGCCAGGATATGATGAAACTCTCATGGTTGATGGTCAACTCGAAGGTGCTGCTTTTCAGGTCGCCTGAAATAAACTTTGAAGTGACGTCGGCATGAGTTCCCGACTCTCCGAAAGTTATGATTTGGTTACTGCCTGCGGAGTTTTTCAGTATTCCGCTCTCGGCGATGTCACAGGGAAGCACTGCCGTACCGCCTGCTTTCAGAAACTTGTAGATGTCGCCCTTTTCAGTTGCCACTCCCTCGAGGTCTCTGAGATTTTCAAGGTGGCACGGAGCTATGGAGTTTACCAGTGCCACATCGGGCTCGGCAAGGCGGCTGAGGAGAGCTATCTCACCGAATGAACTCGTGCCCATCTCGATGACCGCACAGCGGGTTTCTGAGGTCAGACGCAGGAGATTTTGAGGTACTCCGATATGGTTGTTGGTATTGCCCGCGGTGGAAACGACGTGTTCCGCACCTGCGTGTTCGCACATGATGGCTTTCAACATCTCTTTGACGCTGGTCTTGCCCACGCTTCCGGTAACTCCGATAAGCTGCAAGTCAGCCAGCGACTTGCGGTGACCTGAGGCAATCATCTGGTAGGCTTCAAGCGTATCATCCACAACAAGGGCGCACGCTCCGGCGGGAACGTCGCACAAACGGGATTTGTTCACGCAGAGATACGCTCCCTTTTTGAACGCATCACCGAGAAAGTCGTGGGCATCAAATCTCTCGCCTTTGAGTGCGACAAAGAGTCGGTTTTCAAGCTCTTTGCGGGTGTCGGTCTCTACACCGGATATACTGTTATCAGGCTTGTTGACCCAGTATCCGCCACAGTAAACTGCAAGGGTTTCGGCATCCATTCGACCGTTCACCGCTTGGTGTAGTTGAGAAGATTGCGGACTTTTCCGCTGCGGAACACCAGATGCAGTGTCTCATTTTCAGTCAGCCAGTACGACCAGGTCTCGTTGCGCAGGTCGGGAGTGCGTATTGCCGGAGGCGGTCCGTAGCAGAGTTTTACCTCGGCTTCGGTCATTCCGGGGACGACCTCACCCCGCATGATATGCTTCTGCACCTGAGGAGAGACATCTTTCAGCAGCTCATTGCGGCTCTTTTTGGTGAAGGTGTAGAAGATGTAGTCACGCATCGAGCAGAGACGGTAGCCATCGTTGAATTTGATGGTATAAACTTTGCCCGCCTTGTCACGGAATGTGATGGTCTGGTTAAAACCATCCAAGCCGAGGAAGTTGCAGCAGACACTTGTCTCAACCGGCTCTATCTCGGTTCCGACAGGAATGAATGTTCCCTGCTGGATGTTGAGACAGCTGATATCCTCCGGATCAGTGTACCAGATGTTGTAGGCGGTGTAGAGCTTCTCGTTTTCGCCCTGCTGGAACACTTCTGAAAAGACGACCGGTTCTGAACAGCCGGTTCCCAGCAGAACAGCAGCAAAGGCGGCAATGATGAAAAACAGACTCTTTTTCATGCTTTTAACTTCCTCATGGATTGGGTTTAACAAAAAGTTGACGGATCCTTGCGCCCACTTCCTCTATCGGATGAGCGGCGCATTGTGCACGTTTGGCAAGCAGAGTAGGCAGACCCTTTTCTGCCTCCTTGAGCCAGAGTTCGGCAAATTTTCCGCTGCGGATATTTCTGAGCGACTCCCTCATGCGCTCTTTGACATCAGCATCTATGATATAGGGACCGTTGACGTACTCGCCCCACTCCGCCGTGTTTGATATGGCGGCGTTGGTGGCGGCTATACCGCGGTAGTGCATCAAATCGGCGAGCAGCTTCACCTCGTGATAACACTCAAAATAGGCGATTTCAGGAGGATATCCCTCTTCGGTCAAAACCTCGTAGGCACAGCGCACCAGATCGACCAGACCTCCGCAGAGCACGTTCTGCTCACCGAAGAGGTCGCCGTGCGTTTCCTGCTCCATGGTGACTTCGAGGACTCCGGTGCGGGTGAAACCGTTGGCGCAGGCAAGAGCAAGAGCGGTGTCACGGGCTTTGCCTGAGGCATCCTGCTTCACGGCGATGAGTCCGGCAAGTCCGCTTCCGGCAAGGTAGTGGCTGCGCACATCGGCTCCCGGACCTTTCGGAGAGACCATGATCGCATCAACTCCCCCGGGAGCGACTATTTCGCCGAACACAAAGGCAAATCCGTGAGATACACAGAGCGTTTTGCCCGCCTCGAGGTTGGGAGCTATCTCTGCACGGTATATTTCGCCCTGCCGCTCATCGGGCAGAAGTATGTGGATGATATCTGCTTGCTTTACAGCATCAGCGACACTCAGAACTTCAAATCCCTCCTGCCGTGCGAGTTCGGCTGACCGCCCCGGTCTGCCGCCGACTATGGTGTGCACTCCGGAGTCGCGCAAGTTCTGCGCCTGCGCCCTGCCCTGATTTCCGTAACCGAGCACGGCGACACACTTGCCGGAAAGCACACTGATATCGGCATCTTTCTCTTTCAGAAACTGCAACGGTTCCATATCACCTCTTTATTGCTGAACCTTGATGCCGTTGGATGCAAGGTAGCTCTTCAACTCGGGAATAGCGATCGTCTTGAAGTGGAAAACTGATGCCGCAAGCAGAACAGTTGCTCCGGCATTGGCGGCTTCGAGAAAATCCTCGAGCTTACCGGCTCCGCCTGAAGCCACGATTTCGGCTGAACAAGCCTTGTGCATCGCCTCGATCACGGGCAGATCGTATCCGGTTTTGGCTCCGTCGCCCGCCTTGCTGGTCGGCAGGATGACTTTGACACCGAGGGCATCGACCTTTTTCGCCCACTCGACGGCATCAAATCCGGTAGCGGTGCGTCCTCCGTCGATATAGACCTCGTAGCCTGAGGGCATGGCAGGATTGACATCGACATCGATCGCCACGGTGAGCGCATCAACTCCGTACTCCCGGATGATGTCGGTGATGATTTCAGGATTGCGGAACGCCGCACTGCTCACGGATACCTTGTCGGCTCCGGCTTTCAGTACGGCTCCGGCGGTGGCGGCATCACTGATTCCTCCGCCCACGGTGAAGGGAACGGTGCACACTTCGGCAACTTTTTTCACCACTTCGAGCATAGTGCCGCGGTTTTCCACGGTAGCGGTAATGTCGAGCATCGCCAATTCGTCGGCTCCGGCTGCGCAATAGGCCTTGGCGCATTCCACGGGGTCGCCTGCATCGGCGATATCCACAAAGTGAACTCCTTTGACAACTCTGCCGTTCTGCATATCAAGACAGGGCATTATTTTGACGATTTTTTCTGACATTTTGTAATTCTCCTTAATTATTTGATGTTCCAGCCATCCTGAGGCGTAATTGCCACGGCGGCGGAAACAATATCGTCTATTACCTTTGCGTACTCAGGAATTTTCTCTTCCTCTTTTTCAGCCAGTCCTGCCGGAACTGAGGTCGAGGGACTCGACGGTGAGAACACTGTGCAGCTGTCGGGAACCTGTACGCTTGAGAGCTCCATTGAGCCTATCTTCTCAGCGATGGCGATGGTATCGAGCTTATCCTCACCGATAAGCGGTCTCAACACCAGCATATCCGTGGCACGGTTGATAGTGTCGAGATTGACCACGGTCTGACTTGCCACCTGCCCGAGAGCTTCGCCTGTGACCAGCGCACGGCAGTTGGTTTTGTGAGCTATCTTTTCGGCTATACGGAACATCGCCCTGCGGTAGAGCACGGTACGCATACGCTCGCTGCAGCAGTCACGCACCAGCTTCTGGAATGGCAGCAGATTCACCACATGAAGCGTGCCTTTGGTCTGGAAGGTGTTGAGCAGTGCCGCTATCGCCTCGACTTTGTCAACAGTTTCCTGCGGAGTGTAGGGAGAGCTGTGGAACGTCACATAGTCGGTAGCAGAACCTCTCTTCATTATCATATACGCCGCCACGGGCGAGTCGATGCCTCCTGAAAGCAACGTGAGCACTCTCGGATTACTGCCGACCGGCAGACCTCCGGGAGCGGAATAGGTGTCGAAGTAGATGAGTGAAAACTCGTCACGCACCTCGACTCCGAGGGTGATATCGGCGTTGTCGAGGTCGATGATGAACAAATCACTGCCCACCACCTGCGCCACGGCGGAAACTAAATCTATCTCTATATCCTTACTGGTCAAGGGAAAACGCTTGTTGCTGCGGCGGGCTCTGACACGGAATTTGACTCCGCTTGAGTAACCCTCAAATATCTTTTGGGCATTGCTCACTACTGTTTCACGGATAACATCCATGTCGGGAGCAAGCAGTATCGCCGGAGAAAAACTTTCCAAGCCGAACGCTCTGCGCAGGGCGACTTTGATGCGCTCGAGCGTCTCTGACGGGAAAACTCCCTTGTCGCTGCGCTCGACCCACACCCTGCCCCGCACCCGTCTCACCTGAATATCGGGGATATCCGCAAGCAGGTGTTTGATGTTTCCGCAGAGACAACGCTCGAACATATTGCGGTTGTTGCCTTTGGTCGCTATCTCGTGGTAGCGGCAGATGACGCAGTTATACATTGACAGTTCCATAACTTACAACACCTCATCCCACGGCTTGACAAAAGAGTTTGCTTCACTGGTGAACATATTGTATCTCACGATGTGGAAAAATGCCGCAACTCCGTCTTTCCAGCCGATTTTTTTGCCCTCGTCGTAACGGCGGGGAGCGTAGGAAATCGGAACATCCCAGATGCGCAGACGGCGGGATTTTGCCAGCTTGGCGGTCATCTCGACCTCGATTCCGAAGCGGCAGGAGTTGAGTTTGAGATTCTGTATCACCTCACGGCGGAAACACTTGTAGCAGGTTTCCATGTCGCTGAGGTGGATATCCGAAAAGACGTTGGAAAAGAAGGTCAGAACCTTGTTGCCCATCTCGTGACCGAAGTATCTCACCTGCCCGGGAGTTGACATGAAGCGTGAACCGTACACCACATCGGCTTTGCCTGCCAGAAGCGGTGCGAGCACCACAGGGTAGTCCTCAGGAGAATACTCAAAGTCGGCATCCTGCACCAGCACATACTTTTTGGTCGCCTCTTTGAAGCCGCGGATGAGTGCCGCTCCCTTGCCCTGATTTTTCTCGACGTTTATCAGTTTGACCACGCTGTTGTCTTTGAAAGTCTGCAATTTTTCCCAGGTGCCGTCAGTCGAGGCATCGTTGACCACGATGAGCTCCCCCACCTCCGGACGGGCGAGAACGGTGTCGATGATTTTGATGATGCTGTTCTCTTCGTTGTAGGCGGGCATCACCACAGAAAGGACTCCGGCTGACTCACAGGTATTGGCGGTATCGTTCATCATTTACTTTCTCCCGAGCTCCCGTGAACGCTCTGCGGCGGCACGGACTGATTTGATAACTGTTCCGGAAAATCCATCTTCGGCAAGCACCTGCAATGCGCGGCTGGTGGTTCCGGCAGGACTGGTCACCTGATCGCAGAGTTCCATCGGATGAAGTTGGCTCTCCTTCACCATCTGAGCTGCTCCGAGCACAGTCTGCACGGCGAGCTCCAGAGCGGCACTGCGGCTCAGCCCCTCGGCTACTCCGCCGTCGGCGAGTGCCTGAATGAAGGTAAAGACGTATGCCGGACCGCTGCCGGATAATCCAGTGACCGCATCCATGAGATTTTCGCTCACTTCGGTCACTGTGCCCACGGCTCCGAGCAGATTTTTCACGAACTTGCGGTCGGCGGCAGCAGCTCCCGGTGCGGCGGCAAAGGCGGCGGCTCCGGCACCCACCATGGCGGGAGTGTTGGGCATGACTCTGATTATACGCTGACTTCCGGTGAGTGCGTGCAGACGCTCAATACTCACTCCGGCGGCTATGGATATAACAAGTTTGTCTTTGAGCAAACCTGCCAGCGGAGCAAGTGCGGTTTCGAGCATCTGGGGCTTGACCGCAATGAGAATACGCTCTGCTGATTTCACCCCTTCAGCGGCACTTGCACAACACTCAACGGTGGTACGCTCTGTAAAATCTGAACACGCCTGAGCGAGCACATCGTATGCGGCAAGTTTATCTGAACTCAAAACTCCGGATTTGACCACTCCGCCGGCTATTGCGGATGCCATTTTACCGGCTCCGATAAAAAACAGCTCTTTCATAATACACACTCCTTCTCTTAACGGAACACACCTTTTAAGGCAAGCAGACAGGTGACTGCTCCGGCTATATACAAATACCATGAAAACCAGACGAGTTTGCCCCGTTTGACGATGTTGACCAGCAGCTTCAAAGCTCCGTAACTCACGGCGGCTGAGACCAGTACGGCGATAATCAAACCGGCAGCATTTCCCTGAATGACTGCTCCCTGCTTGAACATTTTGAGTATCTCAAGCAGAATCGCTCCGCAGATGGCGGGAGTGGCGAGCAGGAACGAAAATGTGGCGGCATCCTCACGCTTTACTCCGCTCATAACGGCGGCTGAAATCGTGCTGCCTGAACGGGAAATTCCCGGCAGGATGGCGAACGCCTGAGTAAAACCGATTATCAACGTCTGCCTGACGGTTATCTTTTTGAGCTCGACCGGCTCACACTTGGCGCAGAGCTTGGGCTTGGCAGTCATTCTCAGCAAGGTGGCTGTGATCCAGAAAGCGATACCCACTGCCGCCGGATTATCGAAGAGAGAGGTGTTGACTCCGGTAAGCTCAAGAGCGACTCCTGCGATTCCCGCAGGAACCGAGCCGAGAATCACCATCAGCATGAGGTGGAGCTGGTCACGGCGGAAAAATCCGATGAGCGTATCAAAATAAAATACGATGATCGCCGCCAGACTTCCTGCGTGGAGCAGGACTCCGAGGGCAAGATTTGCCTCGCCGTCAAAACCGAATGCCGAACCGAGCAGAACGAGGTGGCCCGAAGAACTCACGGGCAGAAACTCGGTCAACCCCTGAATCACGGCAAGCAGAACATATTTGAGAGTTTCCATCATATTTGCGGTTCCTTTATCATTTCCTGCGGAGGAGGCACATTTTTGGCTTTCTCGATTATAGTGTCTCCGCCGCTTTTCACCTTGTTCCACTTCTCTTCAACAGCTCCGACAGCCGAGTTGCGGGCTTCGGGATTTATCCAGCAGTAGATGCCGTATCCTGCGGCGCAAAGCAGAAATATCGCCAGAAGCATGCCGATTATCATGCCAAGACAACAGCTTAATCCAGGTATCTTCATGGTATTTTTCCTTTTCTGAAGAGTATCAATATTACTTTATAATATAATACGCACTTGCGTTTTATTCCAGTGAATTTTTTTTGTTTTTTGCCTGAAAAACACAAAAATCGCACTTGCAATCTCGAAAAATTGTATTAGATTGATTTAGGAGATATGATATTTCTGAATTTTTATCAAAACAAGGATGATTTTTATGGAACAGCAAGACATACAGCAGCTTCAGCAGCAGGTCGAAAGGGCGGCGGCTCCGCTCCAACTTATCAAAGCCGAAATGGGCAGGATAATTTCCGGTCAGGAGTCCCTCATCGAAAGACTTCTGCTCGCCCTGATTTCGGATGGCCACGTTCTGCTCGAGGGTGTGCCCGGTCTGGCGAAAACACTTGCGGTGAAAACCCTTGCTCAGACTCTCAACGGCTCGTTTTCACGTTTGCAGTTCACTCCTGACCTGCTCCCTGCGGACGTCATCGGAACCCGCATCTACAACGCTGCCACGGCGGATTTTTCAACTAAAACCGGTCCGGTGTTCGCCAATATCGTGCTGGCTGATGAGATCAACCGTGCTCCGGCAAAAGTTCAGAGTGCACTGCTCGAAGCCATGCAGGAAAAACAGGTCACTATCGGAGGAGAACGCTTTGCCCTGCCCGAACCCTTCCTCGTGCTCGCCACCCAGAACCCCATCGAGCAGGAGGGTACCTATCCCCTGCCCGAAGCACAGCTTGACCGCTTCATGTTCAAGCTCAAAATAGATTATCCCGAGCGTTCCGAGGAGCGCAGTGTCATCGAAAGAATGGCTCATCCCGATGCCGCCAATCAGATATCAGCCGCCGCTGTCGCCTCGCTCGATGATATCATGAATGCCCGGGCTCTCGTGGATAAAATCTACATCGATGAGAAGATCATCGAGTACATCCTCGATATCGTGATAGCCACCCGTCCCGGCAAGCGCAGCTCGCTCTCTTCACGCCAGAGTGCCGCCGACTTCACCGGCATCGACGGACTTATCAGTTTCGGAGCAAGTCCGAGAGCCTCGATAGCCCTCGCCCTCGCCGGAAAAGGCATGGCTCTTTTACAGGGCAGAAGCTATGTTCTGCCTCAGGATATCAAGAGTGTCGCCTGCGATGTTCTGCGCCACAGAATAGTTATTTCCTACGAGGCTGAGGCGGAAAATATCGACTCCGACGCCGTTATCAACCGTCTTGTTTCCCAGCTGCGCACACCGTAAAAGAGAAAATCAAATGCTTGACACGGAATTATCCAGACAGTTGAGACTGCTTGAACTGCGCACCGACAGGATAGTTGAAGAGATATCCGCCGGAGCTTACCGCAGTGTTTTCAAGGGCAGAGGTATCGAATTCGACGAGGTGCGTGAATACACGCTCGAGGATGATGTGCGGGGCATTGACTGGAATGTTTCCGCCAGAATGAACGCTCCGTACGTCAAAAAGTATGTCGAAGAGCGTGAACTCTCGGTTCTGCTGATGGTCGATGTCTCGGCTTCCGGAGCTTTCGGAGCAGCCGAAAAGACCAAACGGCGCACCGCCTCTGAGCTTGCCGCCCTCATCGCTTTCAGTGCCGGTAAAAACGGCGACAAGGTCGGATTGATGATGTTCAGCGACAAAATCGAGCTCTATCTGCCTCCGAAGTCCGGCAGAATACACTCGATGAGGCTCATCCGTGAGATGATGGCGTTTGAACCATCATCACCGGGAACAGATATCAGGCTCGCATTGCGTGAAGCGGCAAATCTGATGAAGAAGAGAGGCATTATCTTTCTGCTCAGTGACCTGCTCTCAGAGGAGTCTCCTGAACTTGAGCTCAAAATGCTCAACCGCAGGCAGGATCTCATTGCGGTGAAGCTCTCTGACCCGGTGGAAAAGTCGTGGCAGATAAAACTCCCGGTCATGCTCGAGGATGCCGAGACGGGTGAGCTTGTCACTTTTGACGGTTCGGTTGAGCAGCTCAACAGTGTCAACCTCAATATGAGTCAGCTCCACGAAAAGCACCGTGATATGTGCCGCCGGGCAAGAGTCGATCTCATCGAAATTGAGAGCGGCGGTGATATCATCAAGCCGGTCGTATCCTTTTTCAACCGGAGAAAACGCAGGCTCACGCACAGGAGTTGAACATGAAAAAGTTTTTATTCATCACTTTCGGCATAGTTTTTCTTGCCGTTATCTCGTGGGGAGGTGCCGGATATTTTCTTTATCTGCGCACTCCGTCTGCTCCGGAAATCCCGGAAATGGCTTCAACTCCTGAGAGTTCCACGGTGCCGATCGGAACCAAAGTACCGTTCCACTTCACCTTTTCCGTTCCGTGGGGAGCGCAGTTCGGTGATTTGACCGTCAACTCAGGAACGCACTGTGTATCCGCAGGAAACGCAGACATCTCTACTGAAAAAGCAGCCCTCTTTACCTGCCGAAAGCGGATATCGGTTTATCTTACCGCCATCTCTCCCGGTAAAAACACTGACTCTTCGGTGGAGTTTTCCGTCAATATCGGAGGGAAAACTTTTCCCGCCCGGGTGAAACTGCCCGATATCACCGTATCCGAGCCGGGTGTCACCGAAGTAAAGACTCTGCAACTTGCCGGCAAAGAGGAAATAAAAGCTCAGGGAACTCTTCTGAGAAACTCCGTCATCATCATCACCGCACTTCTTGCGGCGGCTCTGCTGCTCACTATATTATACGTATGGAAATTCAAAAAGCGGGAAACTCCGGCAAGCGAGTGGCAAAGAGCACGGGAGGAGCTCTCACGTCTGCGTGCCGATATCACCGATGAGCGTATCACTCCGGAAAAGGGATTTATCCGACTCACCGATTTGGTGCGCAGTTATCTTGAAAGGCGGTTCGGACTGCCTGCCACCAGACACACAACTCAGGAATTTATCGAGGATATATCCCGCAACGGCAACTTTCTGCCCGAAGCTCAAAAACCTTTCCTCAGAAACTTTCTGGCTGCCGCCGATCAGGTCAAGTTCGCCCTCGCCCGGGCGGAAAAGGAGTCCATCATCAAAGCGGCGGATGATGCCGGGGCTCTCTACGATGCCACCAGACCTCAAGCGGAGGAGGAAAAATAAATGTTTGATTTCGCCTACCCGTCAATGCTTTTTTTACTGCTGCTCATTCCGCTTCTCTGGTTTTACACAGTGAAACTCAGGCGTGAACCGTCACTTAAAGTTGCTTCGACAGCTCCGTTTGCAGGAAAGAGACGCTCTCTTCTTGCCAGAACTCCGCTTGCGGTGTGGCTGCTGCTTGCCGCAGGAACTCTGCTCATCTTTGCTCTGGCACGCCCGAGAAAAGGCGATGAGCGGGTCATTGTGAGAGCCAACGGAATAGATATCATCATCGCCATTGATATGTCAGGCAGTATGATGGCTATGGATGTTCCGCAAAACATCAAGACCTCTTCGGCACTCTTTGAAGCCATCAGAAAACGGGAGGTCAAAAACCGTCTCGATGTCGCCAAAGAAGAGATAGAACGCTTTATAAAGCAAAGACCGAATGACCGTATAGGACTGCTCGGATTCGCCGATTTGGCTTACAGTTTTTCGGCTCCCACGCTCGACCACAAGTGGCTTATTGCCCGACTTGAACAGCTCCAGCCGGGAATGATCGGCGATGCCACCGGAATCGCCTCGCCCATCGCCTCGGCGGTATCACGGCTCAAGGAGTCAAAGGCTCCGAGAAGAGTGCTGGTGCTCTTTACCGACGGAGCCAACACCGCTGAAAACCGTATCACTCCCGAACAGGCAGCCATGCTCGCAAAGGATTTCAATATCATCATACACACCGTCGGAATCGGCAGCCGCAACGCCTATGTGCTCGATGAGAGTTTCGGTTCGAGGTTTATTCCGGTCGGAGACAGTTTCGATGAAAAACTGCTGCGCACGCTCGCCCAAAAGACCGGAGGCAGCTATTTCCACGCCGCCGATGCCGAAGGAATGAAGCGTGTCATGCAGGAAATAAATCAGCTCGAAAAGACCAGCATAGAGCAGCCGAGATATGTTGAGTACAAAGAGTATGCTCCGGTTATCGCCGGAGTTTCACTTGCGCTCATCATCCTTGCGGCGGCGGTCACATACATATTCAGGGTGAGAGTTCCATGATCTGATTGAAAATCCAAGCTCAGAACGCTTTATTTTCGGTCTGAAAAAAACTTTTAGTTTGCATTTATAAACAACTGGGTGTATATTACAATCAGGTAAAATTATTTTAGAGTTGTAAACTAAAAAGTTTCAGGAAAGATCCTATGGAAAAGATTTTTATGACCGGTATCACCGGTTTGGTGGGCAGCGCATTCGTCGTCGCTCTCAGCCGTGAACGCAAAGATTGTGAGTTTGTGTGTCTCGCCCGCAAATTCGGTAACACCAGTGCTCTCGAGCGTACTCAGAAGATCATCCGTGACGAGTGTGCTTTCGATGGCTGCCCCGAAATCGCCGATGATGTGCTTTCAAGAGTTTCTGTCATCGACGGAGACGTGGTCACCATGGATCCCGAAGCTGTTGCCAAAGACCCCGCCATGCAGGGTGTCACCAAGATTTTCCACTGCGCCGCTGATGTCAATCTCGGCAAGGATCCCACCGGAAAAACTTTCAAAATCAACTACGAGGGTACCAAAAACATGGTCGCCCTCGCTAAACTTATCAACGCCAAAGAGTTCCACTATGTCGGAACCGCATACATCGCAGGTAAGCTCGTCGGCACCGCCATCGAGAACAACCCCATCGACAGCGGTTTCAACAACCCCTACGAAGAGAGCAAATTCAAGGCTGAGTGGCTGGTGAGAGAGTCGGGTATTCCGTTCTCAGTTTACCGTCCTGCCATCGTCACCGGACGCCGTTCCGACGGTCGTATCCGCAAGCCGCTTGCCTTCTACCGTATTCTTGAATTCCTCGGCAAGCTCAAGAGCCACCAGTGCTCCAAGCTCGGAATCAGCCCCGAGAACTGGCTTGATATGCAGATGAACTTCTGCACTGTTCCCAGTGAGCACGTTTACTTTGTTCCGATCGACTACGTTCAGGAGGCTATCACTGCTCTCTTCCAGGTTCCGGTCAACAATCAGGCTTACCACATCACCGGTGACAGCCCCGTGACCACCCAGCAGATCAGAGAGGCTATCTGCCGTGTCATGCGTCTCGACGGAGTTTCAGTCGGCAAAGACCTCGATGACGGCAAAGACAGCAAGATGATGGCACGTTTCGTCGGTGACCTCTTCCCCTACTTCTCAAGCGATATCATCTTCGACCAGAGCAATGTCCGCCGCGATCTCGGCGATGGTATTCTTGACTGGGAATACGGAATCAAGGGTTTGGAGACCCTCATCCGCTCATTCTACATCGACTACTTCCCCAACGTTGAGTGGGTTCAGAAGCTCGCCACCACCGAACCTGAGCGTGCTCCCATCAACTGATTGCACTTTAAGTGGAAACAGTTTTTTGGTCGAATGTTGACAACACTTAATATTCTGCCGTTTGCACCCAACCGGGTGTTGCGTCTCTATCTGGGCGGCGCAGGAATAGATCGGCTCTGCGGAGTCGAGCCGCCCACAGACAACCGTTTTCCTGAAAACTGGATCGGTTCATGTATAGAGGGAAACGGCAGAGCTTACCACTCCCCCGGACACGGCATCAGCAAGGTGCTGTTTCAGGGGGTTTTGTTTTCTTTCCCTGAGCTGCTGGAAAAATACGGCAGGGAATTGCTCGGGGAAAAACATCTCAGCAAGTACGGAGCAATTCCCGCTGTGCTGGTGAAACTGCTCGACTCTGCCGAACAACTGCCGCTGCAAATCCATCCGACCAAACAGGATGCAAAGAAATATCTCAACTCGGACTACGGAAAAACCGAGGCGTGGCTGGTCTTGGGAACCCGAGAGGTCAACGGTGAAAAACCTTATCTGCTCGTCGGTTTCAACGAAAAACTTGACCCGCAGATTTTCACGAAAGAGTCTCTGGATGGCTGTTTCGATAAATCCAATGAAATGCTCAACAAAATCGAGGTCGCTCCGGGGGATGTGGTAATCATCCGAGGAGGTGTGCCTCACGCCATCGGTCCCGGCATTACGATGGTCGAAGTCATGGAGCCGAGCGACCATGTTATCATTCCGGAAAAATTCTGTTGCGGAGTTGAGCTCAATGAGAAGCAGCGTTTCATGGGTATTGAGCCTGAAACTGCCATGCTGATGGCTGATTTCACTGCCAACTCACCAGCAGAGATACGCAGAAAGTATTTTACCTGCCCGCAGGTTTTGAAAGAGACAGCCAACGGTACTTGGCGGCATCTGATTTCTCCTCAGGATTGCGAACTCTTTTCTGTGGAAGAGTTGACCGTCAACGGTTCGTGGCAGTTTGACAATCCCGACTCGTTCGGAATCGGCATAGTTGTTGAGGGCTCACTGCGCTTTGACGACGTGGAAGTGAACTCAGGAGGAAATTTCTTTTTGCCATTTTCCGTAAAACAGCTCAACATCAGCGGCAAAGGCAGGGTAATGTTCGTCCGTCCTCCGATGGCATAAAACTGTTTTCAAAGTTCGAGAAACGTCTCTATCTCCGTCAGTATCACTGCTTTGCCTTTTTCTGGTATGTACGCCATATCTTCGAGGCGTATTCCTCCCCATTCGGCGTAGTACAAGCCGGGTTCGATGGTCACGACCTCTCCGCCTTTGAGCGGCTCCGGATTACGGGGTGAGAGGCGGGGGTTTTCGTGGATATCAAGTCCGACTCCGTGTCCGAGGCTGTGGAAGAAACCGAAGTTGCCGCTGTCTCCGAAACCGGTATAAAAACCTTTTGACTCCATTGAACTTGCGGCAAGGTTGTGTATCTCGGATGGGTTCGCTCCGGCGCAAAGCTGCTCTTTGGCAAGCTCTCTTGCCTCAAAAACGGCATCGTATGCCTTTTTTACGATGTCGCCTGCCCTGCCCCTGACCACGGTGCGGGTGAGGTCTCCCCAGTAGCCGGTCGTTGCCGAACGGGGAAAAATATCCATCACTATCGGAGTGTTGGCGTAAAGAGCTCCGCTGCCCTGATTGTGCGGCTGGGAGCCCTGAACTGCTCCGGCGCAGATGGTTCCCGTCGGCAGACAACCGAGTTTGAGCATGGTGCAGTCGATTTCACTGCGCAGTATCTCGCTGGTGAGAACTGCACTCTGCCAGATGAGAGTTCCCTCTTTGGAAATATCACTCTCACGCAGTACCTCGAAAGCACGGCGGCATCCGGCTTCGGCTATCCTCAATGAGCGGGTTATTTTTTCGACCTCATCAAGCTCCTTGAACTCACGCTCAGGGAAAAAATCACCCTCCTGCGGCTCGATCACCAAGCCTGACTCACGCAGTTTTTCGGCGGTGAGCAAGGGGAAATCACCCGGAACGGTAAATCCGTCGAGGCGGTAACGCAGTGCGATGTTTCGGACTATATCAAGGTGTTTGGGACCTCCGAACTCGGAGTCGCTGAAAACAGCGGTATCGCTGCGCCGTTCGGATTTGACCCGGTCGTACTCGAGAGCTGAGGCGACTATCGCTTTCACCGCATCGGCAGAGAACCAGATTATATCGTCCGGAGTCGAAACTCCGCAGGCGTAACGCATATCGGAGTTGGTCTCTCCTGAAGAAATCATCAATTTTCCTAATCTCAACATCACATTTTCTCCTTGAAATAACCGCTTTGACGGGGCATATTATATCACATACACAAAATATAGCGTAACTCGCTTGATGAAGCAAACTGTTTTTTACTTTTTTGGAGGAAAAATGAATATCTATCTGCAAATGCTCATCGCCGCCATTCCCGCTTATCTCTTCGGAGCGATCCCCTGCGGACTTCTCATCGGTTTTGCCAAAGGCATCGACATCAGAAAGGTCGGCAGCGGCAATATCGGAGCTACCAATGTCACAAGGTCAGTGAGTCCGCTTGCGGGTAAAATCTGTTTCTTCTGCGACTTCCTCAAAGGAGCTCTTCCGGCAATAGCCGTTCAGTTCATCATCGTCCATCCGCTTGCCGCCATCATCTGCGGACTTGCTTCGGTGCTCGGTCACATGTTCCCCGTCTATCTCAAATTCAAAGGAGGCAAGGGCATCTCAACCGCCGCCGGAGTCGCTGTGGCACTTGCTCCATTGCCTCTGCTCTCCGCTCTGGTCATCTGGGTCGCCGCCTTTTACGCCTCACGTTACGTCTCACTTGCCAGCATCATCGCCGCTGTCATGCTTCCGGTCTCAGCTTTCGTGTTCAGACTGCTCAACATCGGCTCAACAGTAGCTAAATCAAATCAGACTCTTGTTTTTTTCATCGTCATCGCAGTTCTGGCGGTGGTGCGTCACAAATCAAATATCCAACGCCTGATTGCCGGTACTGAAAACCGTTTTGAAAAGAAAAAATAACTCCGTTCCTGATATGGTAATGGGAAGCGGGGGGAGCGGGAAAACTTCTTTTCAACGGGAAAAGAAGTTTTCCCGCTCCCCCCGCGCCCCCCTCACCCTTTCAAGAAAAGCGGGGAAACTTTTTTATTTGA
>JAFVZB010000010.1 GCA_017508385.1 Lentisphaeria bacterium
CGGCAAAACGCAAAACGGCTTATTAGCATCGGTGGATGCAGTGTGAGTCAAGGAAAGTGTTTTGCGCCGCCTTGTCGCGGCGTAGTGAAACGAAGCCGGACGCCGGAAATTTTTCTTCACAACAAATGGGACAATAATTTTATTTACCTTTACCTACCCTTGTCGTGAACAGAGCCTTTCAAAATATCAGCGAAACTCTGCCACGCACATCCCGCAAAGGCGCAGGCGCAGGGCAGAACGGGAATGTGGTAGCGCGGAGCAGATATCGCTCCGGGAAGAAAGAGGTAGTACCAGATAAAGAGAGAGAAAAGCAGAAAAACTACCAGTGACTCACGGTCGAACCTGCGGATTTTTTCCGCCATGAAATACACCGTGCCCAGAATGGTCAGCAAAGAGGCGGCAAGCAGGGGAATCAGCAGGAGTATCAGATAGAGCTTGTCACCGAAATAGTGTTTTACTGCGGCAAAAACTCCGTCTCTGGCGAGAACACCCATCGTCCCCCGGTTGGGAGTCGTTGCTCCGGCAAGCTCGAGGAAGGTCGGAGCATCAGGCAGAAGCGTGGCAAAATTCAACTGCTGTTTCAGCCAGATAAAGGGGTGCTCCGAAATAAGTTTGCGGTAATTTTTCACCCGATACTCTTCACGGCTCCGCTCATCGGGATAACGCTTCACGTCTGAAAACTCCTTTTTCATGGAGCTTATCAGCCTGGCTTTTTCGCTCTCGTAATCGCTTTTGTTGACTTCGGCAAGCAGCATGGCTCCATTCTGGTGATACATCGCTCCGGTATTGGTGTCGATGGTGAACCCGGCTTGGCAGGAAACATTGCGGAACATCCACGGCAAAACTATCACACACGCCGCCACAACTGCTCCGAGAGCGGTGTAAATGCGCTTTTTCCACGATATTTCCACCGGAAAAAGCAGCGCAAGTGCGCACAATGGAAAGAGCAGATTTATCGGTCTCAACAGAGTGCCGACCGAAGAAACTGCCACAGATGATATGAAATATCCGCTCCGCTTTGAGTTGATGAACTTGAACATGAAAAGCGTTTCCAGTGCGGCGACCGCTCCGAAAAGGGTGTCGGTCAACAGCATCGGAGCGTTGGCAATGGCGGTGATATTCAAGGCAAAGAGCCAGACGGCGGCGTTTTCACACCCGGGCTTGAACTCCTTTGCGCAGATGCGCACAAGCAGGATGGTGACAACCGATACCAGCACAAGAAAGGCAACAAGAGCTCCCTGCCAGCAGTTTCCGAACAGGAACATGAAAGCCGAACACACCAGCGGAAACAGCGGGACTCTGCCGGTGAGAGAGCCGAAATCCCCGTTTTTCACCAGTGAAAAAGCCATTTCCAGATATCCTGCGGTGTCAGGACGGTGGAAACGGCTGATATCGGCAAAAGCCGCCGCGGCAATGCCGGAACGAAGCAGTGCACCGATAAAGAGCGCACAGCAGAATGAAAAGTTTTTCTTCACCGTTCCGGACATATTTTGAGCTTATTTACCTTCGAGAAACTCGGCAATGCGCTCTGACATTGAGTTCTGATTGATGCGGATAATGCGCATCTCACGCTCGACACTGGCGGCGGAATCAGAAGCGTGGGCGGTGTTGACCATGACATCCCTGCCGTAGTCGCGGCGAACGGTTCCTCCGGGAGCCTTCGATGGGTCGGTGGGGCCGAGCACGTCACGTATCTTGCTTATGGCATTGGGTCCCTCATAGATGAGCACCAGACACTTGGCTTCATTGTTCTGAGCCTTGCGCTCCTCAGGAGTGGTTCCCTCGGGTCTCCTGCCCGACATGAACTCGATGATCTGGCTGAACTGGTCGTCGGCGAACGGAATTCCGACCGCCTGAGTAAGATGTTCGACGGCATCATCGGGAAGAGTGACTCCGAAGTTTTCCTCGAGCATATCTTTCGCCTTGCTGCCGATTTTCGGAGCAAGTTTGCTGCGCAGGGCTCCCTGCACCGGCCCGTAGAACTCGAGCGCATCGTCGATGCTCATGCGGTGTACTTTGCATCCCACGATGCGCAACCCGGTGCGGCTGAGCATATCGATGATATTTCCCGGGCGGCTTGAGGGATGACGCCAGTTATCCGGCTTGATGATGACAAGAGTGCGCTCATCTTCACTGCTGCTGCCCACAGAGTTGTCGATGATGTTGGCAGACTCCGAGGCAAACTTTTGGAAGAGTTTGAGCTTGGGAATCGCCTCGTTCATATCCGGAGGAGTCAACACTGCCGGTTCAAAGTAACGCAGTTTGCCCGGGTTCTCTTTATCTTCGACCAGATCGGCGTAGGTGTCACGCAGAGTCTCTCCGCGATCGACGATGACATCATCGTGACTGGTGAGTCTGCCGACGATGGATGTAAGTTTGGCGCAGGCATCCTCGCCCTTGAAGAGCAAAATCATTGAACGCTCGGCTTTGCCATCCTCACCGGGAACAAAGTTCTCTCTGACGTAATCCGCCAGCAGTTTGCCGGTCTTGGCAAAGGGAGTGTTCTTTTTCATTTCCTCGAGGTTTGAGGCATAAGCATCGGCAAACCCGGGAGTGAATGCCAACACCTGAGCTCCGATGAACTCGAGGTCGGTTCTCGACATGAGACGGGCAACGATGCCTCCGGTTCTTGATTTCAGAAGAGTGTACGGAGTGATGATAACGTAAGATACTTCGACAGCCATAATTTTTCCTGCTTTAATTGTTTATATTTTACCTGCATAGTGTCCGCCGCGGCGAATCAGTACCACGGTACGGTCGTCGCTCTGGTCGGCTTCGTACTCTGAAACACGCTGCATCACCTCGTCGATCACCGGAGATGTTTCATCATGTTTCGCACATGAATCGCTGAATACTTCGCTCAACCTTGCCTGCCCGAACTCGACTTTCTCCTTATCGACGGCTTCGGTCATTCCGTCGGAATACATCATAAAGGTCGATTCGGGGTCAACGGATATACAAATTGTATCAAATGAGACCAGATCATCCGGAAGCATACCGAGGGCAACACCATCCGGCGAGATCACTCTTATGTGGCGGTGGATGAAACCAACCAGATCTGTGTGCCCTGCCCTGCCGAACTCGAGCAGATTATTTTTGCGGTCGAGCAGACAGCATCCGAGGGTGACAAAACGGTCAACATCGGTATCACGGTTGAGTTTCTCGTTTATATCACGCATAAATTTGTTGAGAGTGGTGAATGTGCCCACCATACTGCGGGCAAAACTTCTGGTCATGGCACTGAGCATACAGGCGGGAATACCTTTGCCGCAGGCATCACCGAGCAGAACCAGCATCCGGTCGTCGTCGATGCGGATGAAATCGTAAAAATCGCCGTTGACCTCTTTGGCAGGACAGGTTCTTGCCTCGATATAGAAATCTCCCCACTCCGGAGAATCCGATGGAAGCAGAGACAACTGCAAAGTTCTGGCAAAAGAGAGCTCCTGATCGATGCGGTCACGGCGGCTCATTTCGCTGTAAACCCTCACCAGATCCTGAATCATGATGATCTCATTTCTCAATTGAGAGAGACACTCCATCTGCTCAGGAGAGAACGGTCTGCCGGGTACGGTTTTGTTGTTGACCGCACAAACTGCTCCGGTGAGAACTCCGTCAACCAGAAGCGGAGCTATCATCACACTTCTCAGAGTTCCAGCGTTGGGCAGCATCGAAAAGCGGCTGTCAACCGAGGCGTCGGGAATTATTTCACGCTGGCGGTTTTCGAGCAGTTTGCAGAAAACGCCCTCTTCCTGATCCCAGAGCTCACGGTGCATGGCACGGAGGAGCTCCTCGTAGGGGGTAAGCAGCGGCTTATCTATGCTTCTTACCAGCGGATACGGACCGCTCACACCGACGCCTCTCAGTTTGCCATCGACGAACTCGTAAATTCCGACCGACTCTGCATCCACCTTTTCTGCGACGTTGAGAGCTGCTGCGTGCATAACGCCATCGACTCCGTCACGCTGCCAGATACCGTTGGAAAAACGGGTGAGAAAACCTGTGGTTTCCCTGAGCTCGGCAGAGGCACGGTCGAGGTCGGACTGCAAACGCCGTATCCGCCGCAGTGCGACGGGCACGGTGAAGAGCAGCACGACAAGGGCCGCTCCGAAAGCGAGTCCGAACTGGGGGAGCATACTGTTGACACTCACCCCGGCGTTGGCAGCAGCTACCATCAACATGGCAGAAACACTCCGCAGTTATTACTGTTTTGCGCTGGCAAGATACTCCTGCAGTGAACGCAGAGGAGAGTCGCCGCGCTTGGCATCACGGATTCCCTCGGCGGTCGCATTTGCAGCTGCGATGGTCGTCATGTACGGGATCTTGTACTGGATGGCGAGCATACGGATATAGCTGTCGTCGATCTTGCTGAGTTTGCCGAGCGGAGTATTGATGATCAACGCTATCTCACGGTTGCGGATGAGGTCTGATATATCAGGACGTCCCTCATTGAGCTTGCAGACCGTCTTGTGAGCGATGTTGTTTTCAGCCAGGAAACGGGCAGTTCCCTCGGTGGCGTAAAGCTCAAATCCGAGCTCGACGAAAGTCTTGACGATGGGCAGAAGATATTTGCGGTCGCGCTCCATGACCGAGACCAGCACCTTGCCTGAAAGCGGCAGACTTGAGCCGGCAGCCTCCTGAGCCTTGAAGTACGCCATACCGAAGGTATCGGCAAGTCCCATGACCTCACCGGTGGCACGCATCTCAGGGCCGAGGATCGGATCGACCTCGGGGAACATATTGAACGGGAACACCGCCTCTTTGACTCCGACGTAGTTTTTCGGAGGCTCTTTGAGCAGATGTTTGAAGCTGTCGAGCTTCTCACCGAGCATAAGTCCGGTGGCGATGCGGGCGAGCGGAACTCCGGTGACCTTGGAGACGATCGGAACGGTACGGGAGGCTCTGGGGTTGGCTTCGATGATCCAGACCTCGTCGTTGCAGACGGCGAACTGGACATTGAGGATACCCACAACTCTGAAGTCACGGGCGATAGCCTCGGCGTGACGGTTGATCTTCTCAAGTATCTCTTTGGAAAGGGTGGTCGGAGGAATGGCGCAGGCGGAGTCTCCTGAGTGGATTCCGGCAAGCTCGATGTGCTCCATCACCGATGCCACATAGACGTTCTCACCGTCGCTGATGGCATCGACTTCGCACTCGATGGCGTTGTCGAGGAAACGGTCGATGAGCATCGGGTACTCCGGACTCACCTGGATCGCCTCAACGGCGTAACGTTTGAGCATCTCCTCCTCATAGAGAACAGCCATACCGCGACCGCCGAGAACGAAGCTCGGACGCACCATCACGGGATAACCGATCTTGCGTCCGAGGGCGACTGCCTCATCGAGACTGCGGGCGGTTCCGCTTTCGGGCTGGCGGATATTGAGTGCGAGCATACGCTCACGGAAATACTCTCTGTCTTCGGCAAGACGGATTCCCTCGGGCTGGGTTCCGACGATACGGACTCCCGCATCTTTGAGCTCCTGAGCGATATTGAGCGGAGTCTGACCTCCGAACTGAACGATCGCACCCTCGGGTTTCTCTTTGCGGTAGATGGCGAGCACGTCCTCAGTGGTGAGCGGCTCAAAATAGAGTTTGTCACTGGTGTCGTAGTCGGTTGAAACGGTTTCGGGGTTGCAGTTGATGAGCACTGACTCGTAACCTGACTTGCGCAGGCTCAGAGCGGCGTGCACGCAGGTGTAGTCGAACTCGATTCCCTGACCGATACGGTTGGGACCGCCGCCGAGCACCATGATTTTGCGGTTTGATGAAACCGGAACCTCATCAGGACGTCCGGAGTAAGTTGAATAGTAGTAATCGGCATTATCCACGCCGCTCACCGGAACACGGCAGAAAGTGGCGTTGCAGTCAAGCTCCTCACGCTTCTCACGGACGATGCGCTCTGAAACGCTGAAGAGTTTTGCCAGATACTTGTCGCTGAAACCGTACTTCTTGGCATCTTTGAGCATCCCGGCAGAGAGGTTCATCCAGTTGTGCTGGGCAAGACGAAGCTCGAAGTCGGCGAGGAATTTGATCTCGCTCAGGAAGAACTCGGTGATTTTGGTAAGTTTGCATGCCTCGGCAACGGTCAGACCCTTTTTGAATGCCTCATAGAGATAGAAGAAACGCTGACTGGCGGGTTTGGCGGCGAGCGGTTTGAGCTCTTCGAGGGTGAGTTTTTCCATCTTCTTGTCGAGTCCGGGACCGCTTCTGCCGATCTCGAGACTGCGGATGGCTTTCTGGAAAGCCTCTTTGAAATCCGCTCCGATGCTCATGACTTCGCCCACGGCCTTCATCTGAGTGCCGAGCTGGTCTTTCGCCTGCGGGAACTTCTCAAATGCCCAGCGGGCGAACTTGGCGACGACGTAATCGCCGGAGGGAACGTATTTATCAAGGGTTCCGCCCTTCCAGTAGGGGATCTCATCGAGAGTCATTCCTGCGGCGAGCTTGGTGGAAATTTTGGCGATCGGGAAACCGGTAGCCTTACTGGCAAGTGCGCTGGAACGGCTGGTACGGGGGTTGATTTCGATAACGATGATGCGTCCATCCTCACGGTTGTGGGCGAATTGGACGTTGGTACCGCCGGTAACGCCGATGGCATCGACGATGCGGTAGGCATAGTCCTGAAGCTGATCCTGAACCTCCTGAGGAACGGTCAGCATGGGAGCGACGCAGAAGCTGTCTCCGGTATGGACACCCATGGGGTCAACGTTTTCGATGAAGCAGACGGTGATCTTCTGACCTTTGGCGTCACGGACGACCTCAAGTTCGAGCTCTTCCCAGCCGAGGGCGCACTCTTCGACCAGAACCTGACCGATGAGACTTGCGGCGAGTCCGCGGGCAACAACAGCACGCAGCTCCTCGACGTTGTAAACGATTCCGCCGCCGGTTCCGCCCATGGTGTAGGCAGGACGCAGAACAACGGGATATCCCAGCTCAGAAGCGATCTTCTCAGCCTCTTCGACACTGTAACTGGGCTCTGATTTTGCCATCGGAACTCCGAGACGCTCCATGGTGGCTTTGAATTCGATACGGTCCTCACCGCGTTTGATGGCATCGAGGTCAACGCCGATGACCGCCACGTTGTATTTATCGAGGATACCGGCCTCCTGCAGAGAAATAGCGAGGTTGAGAGCAGTCTGTCCGCCGAGGTTGGGCAGCAGGGCATCGGGACGCTCTTTGGCAATGATGCGCTCAACACTGTCAACGGTGAGCGGTTCGATGTAAGTTGCATCAGCCATATCCGGGTCGGTCATGATGGTCGCCGGGTTGGAGTTCGCCAGGATGACGGTATATCCGCTCTCACGCAGAGCTTTGCAAGCCTGCGTTCCTGAGTAGTCAAATTCACAAGCCTGACCGATAATAATAGGTCCGGAACCGATGATCAACACCTTCTTGATGTCTTCGCGCGTAGCCATAAAAATTACCCTTCCGATATTTGATAAGAAAATAATCAGTCTAAATTGGTATAATATACCACCTCTGCATACTTTTTACAAGCGGAAAAATCAAAGAAAATCAAAACTCCCCTGCCCGGTCTGCGGGCACAAAAAAAGGACGGCTCCGGAACATATCAGAAACCGTCCTGCTCAGCACTGAGTTATCAGCTCTCTTTTTTCTCGACCACACCGTTGTCGTTCTCGTCGATCTCTCCGCGGACGGCGAGGTCCCTGAAGAGTCGTCTGAGGTCGAAGAGTCCGCCGATGAGGAACCACACGCTGCTGATGGCGGCAACGATTCCGGGAACGATAAGACTGGTGATGAGGAAGTATTTATCCCACCATGAGGGTTTCCACGGAGACACAGTGTTCCAGATGATCACCAGAATAAAGGTGCAGCAGAAACGGTAGATGAATGTGTAAGAGAACACACTGTAAGCGATGATGCGGTCACCTTTGGTGTACTCGGGAGTGATTCCGATGATGCGTGAGAAGATGCTGCGTTTGACAGCCGGCGGCTTGAGCGATTTCTCATCGGCGTACTCTCCGCGATGGAGCATCTTATCGAGGTTGAACGGCTTGCGGCAGGTGAGCAGTGACACCACCCAGTACATCGTAAGACTCAGCATCATCGCCAAAAAGTAGATCTCTTTGGAGTTGATCGGGAACTTGATGGGGTCCATAGTCCAGACCACCCACGGATTGAGCGGTCTTGAAACCGTCTCGAGGAATTTGCCCAGCGGCTCGACCAGCTCAAGTCTCTGCAGGAAGGGGTAAACATGGTCAGCCCAGTTGCGCTGAATCATGATTCCGCCGACGGTGACAAACATACCGGTGAAGAGTGAGGCGAAAGCTCCGGCGGAAGTACCCCGGCGGCTGTAAAGTCCGAAAATCATGATAGGACCTGCACCGCCCAGCCAGATACTGGTGGTGATGGTCATAAAGAGGTCGATGTAATCGAGCTGTGACATGAAGAAACTGCCGCAGAAGAAGAAAATTCCGACAAAAACCGTGACCGCACGAACCATGTTTATATGCTGCCGGGAAGTCATCTTTTTCTTGATGAACGGCAGCACCACATCCTGACTGAGAGTCAACGCCGAGCTGAAGATGCGTGAGTCATCGGTTGAAATCATCATCACCACCAGCAACAGCACAAACAAGCCGAGCAATCCGGTCGGGAACAGCTCTTTACTTGAGATGGCAAGCTGCATCTGATGGAAGAGAGTTCTGAACTCCTGGAACTTGGCGTTGGCTTTGGCTATCGCATCATCGACCGCCTCTTTGCGGGCATCTCCGGTCAACTTGGGATCGACCTTTTCAACGCCTCTTGCACGGAGCTCTTTGAGAGCCGAATCGAGGTAAGGAGTATCAAGGTTTTTGGTCTGACTGAGCGGAGCATCTTGGCCGATCACATGATTGTGGGGTTTGATATTTTTTGCCGCAACTTCAAGCCGCTTGCAAAGCACTTTATCTTCGATGATCTCATCGGCAATTCTGGCAGTGGCGGCAGTGCGTATCTTATCGGCTCTGCCGTTGAAATCGACATGGTTGAGCAGAGCGATGAGCATACACGCCATGAGCAGATAGAAAATAGCTGAAAATCCGGTTCTCCAGGTTCCGAGGATACCCGCCATCTTCTGCTCGTGAGGGTTGCGGGCAGCCGAGGAGTTTCCTGCTCCGATCCAGCTGGCTTTGTTCAAAATGGATGCGGTAACGGTCACGACCAGAGCGAACACGTTGAAATCACGCAATCCCTTGACATCGTAGGGGTTGAGGAAACTTTCACCCGCTGCACGGTCAAGCATCACGGGAGCTATCTGATCTGACCATGAAAACTCAGTGAGAACGAATATCACGAACACCACCAGTGCCGGATAACAGATGAGTCCCTGAATGGTATCGGTGATGACCAGAGCGAGAGTTCCACCCATCCAGATGATACTTATAGAGAGGGTCAGCACGAAAACGATCACGAGTCCGAAGGTGGGAACCTGCACTCCGAAAATATCGAGACGGTGTGGGAGTCCCAACATATAGATAAAGAAACGTGCCGCAATAGCGGGGCAGATCATATTGGCGAGCATCTCGCTGGTCGTGCGCAAGCCGGAAGCAAAAATTCGCAGAGCCTTGCAGTAGCGAATTTCGAGGAACTGCCCCAGCGACATCGACCGGGTCTCACGGAAACGGTAGGTGCAGTAACCGACGAGGGCGAACATCATGCTCATCGGCAGAATGATGTTGCTCCAGAAGCTCATGGCGAAGCCGGTTTTGTAGTGCAGCTCGGTGTACGACACCAGAGTGATAACGGCAAGTCCGTTAGCCACGTCGGCGACACTCAACACATAGCGGCCGCAGATACGTCCTGCCACGAGATAGTCTGAGACTCCGCGGACATACTGCCCCGCTTTCCAGCCCATGTACAAAACCAGGGTAACCGGCAAAATCACGATCAACCAGTCAATAATCGACATTAAAAATCCCTTTCCTTACTTATATTTATTCGGACTTCCTTATACAATAGCACACCATAACAAAAAATGCAAATGCGGAAATACAAATAAATAACGCATTGTGAATGGAAAAAAACGTCACTTGACGTTATTTATGCTCCAGCCGAAGTTGTCGATGACGGCACGGTAGTTCCTGATGGGAGGCTGTCCGCCCAAGATCTGATGGGCACGGTACTCGTGGATGGCGAAGACTATCGAGTTGCCGAGAGCGGCACTCATGAAACGGTGCGGACGGGCATATTTTCCGCCGCAGAGGTGGACGAAAGGCTTATCGAGTTTTTCATTGAGATACATGGTAGTTTCAACGGCAAGAGCAAGCTCCTGCGGAGTATTGACACCCTGAACAAGTTTGCAGATATCAGCTCCGCGCTCGCTCTGGCGCAGCATGTGTTCGAGCACCTCATCTTTGGTTCTGAACACCGGCATGTGGGATGACATTATCACCTTGCTTCCGATGGAGTGTATCTCGTCGATGAGTTTCATCTGCTTCTTTATCGCAACCGCATCACGGGTCAACTCGAACTCCGACGGGTCGTAAAGGTCGCCCATCACGTCGATGACCTCAGCTCCGCACTGAGCCGCCAGAAGCAGATACTTCTGACGTGCCTCATCATCCGCTCCGAGAAACTTGTCGTTGCGGTAACTCAGGAACATCGCCGGCAGCTGGGTGGCATTTATCATTGCCTTGAAATGCTCTTCAGTTCTCTCCTCGAGCGGCAGATGTTTCAGCTCGGCGGCGAAAGCATCGGCTCCATCAAACTCTGATGCTCTTATCTGCACGATGAAATCACTTACGCTCTGTTCACTTAAAAGTGCGGTCACTGCAACTTTCTGCCGGTTGAAAAAAGAACTGCGGTTCATAGAAAAACTCCTTTTGGTAATGAAAAAAAATGTCCCGTATAAATATAGCTCACCCAAGAGCGTATTGCAACCTCAAAAATGTTTTTTATAAAAAAAGCTGTTTTTATTTATTTCCCGACTTGCAATCTTCATATAGCTGAGATACGTTTTATCAGTGACCATATTTTTGTCACTCAAAGTAACTTTGCAAACTGTCTTCAAGGAGTCCTACAAAAAATGAAGATGAGACGGCCGCAGGAAATCGACCGCAAAGCTCTGCTCGCCAGTTACGAGCGGCAGCCTCTCGGAAAAATCTATGCGCTCTTCAAACCCTACCGCAAGATGCTGATTGCATCATTCGCACTGATGGTATCGCTCAACATGGTGGGTCTCACCCTGCCGTGGATGCTCAAAATCGCCATCGACCGGGTTCTGCCCAACGCAGACTATCTGCTCTTCTGGGTGCTCTGCTTCGCCATGACTATCGTGTATCTCACAAGGTGTCTGCTGCGCTATCTTGCCAGCTACACGGTTGACTACACCGGAATCCGCCTCATCGTCGATATCCGTCAAAAGGTGTTCAAGCATCTGCAAAGCCTCTCGCTGCGCTTCTACGAGGCGTACCGCACCGGAAAACTCATCAGCAACGTCATCAGCGATGTGGCTCTGCTCAATATGATGATGCGCATTACAACTGCGCTCGGAGAACAGTTATTCCAGCTTCTCCTCATCATATTCCTCTTACTTATATTGAATTGGCAGATGGCACTGGTGGTGCTGCTGAGTCTGCCGGTACACTTCTGCAACTTCTACTTCGCCCGCAAGGCTTTGAGGGCGGATTCGATGGTGATGCAGGAAAAAATTTCGGAAATTTCCGCCAACCTTTCCGAAACCCTCACAGGAGCCAAAGTCATCAAATCCTTTGCCAAAGAGCAGACTGAGTGCCGCAGATTTTTCCAGAACCTGCGTCCGACAGTCGCCATGCAGATGAAGATAACTCTCGACAACATCGGACTCTGGAGCGTCTTTGACATGGTGACTCTCTTCACCTATCTCGCCACCATCGGAATGGGCATCATGCACGTTCAGAGCGGAAAAGTCACCATCGGTGAGTTTGTGGCGTTCTACACCTATGTCGGAATGCTCATCGGTCCCATTCAGTCTCTCTCGACTCAGGTGGTGACTCTTGCTCAGGGAATGGTCGGAGCAAGCCGTGTGGTGAAACTGCTCAACACCATTCCTGAAATCAAGGAGTGCGCCAACCCCATCCACCCTGAGCGGCTCACCGGACACATCGAGTTTCAGCACGTCGTATTCAGTTACGATGAAGACAAAGCTCCGGTCATCAACGACTTCACCCTCGAGATACAGCCGGGAGAAAAGGTCGCCCTCGTGGGACCATCAGGTTCGGGAAAATCCACTCTCAGCAACCTGCTGCTGCGTTTCTATGATGTCACCGGCGGAGCTATCCTCGTCGATGGCTACGATGTCAGGCGGCTCGGTTTTGAAGCCTACCGCAAAAATATCGGAGTCGTGTTGCAGGAGCCGTTCCTCTTTTCAGGAACTATCCGTGACAACATCGCCTACGCCAAAGAGGATGCCACTGCCGAAGAGATCGAGAAGGCGGCTGAGATGGCGAACATCGCAGAGTTCATCAAAGGACTCCCCGACGGCTACGATACCGTGGTCGGAGAGAACGGAGCAAGTCTTTCCGGAGGTCAGAAACAGCGTCTTGCCATCGCCCGTGCCGTGCTGATGAATCCCTCGATACTCATTCTCGACGAGGCGACAAGTGCTCTCGACACCGTATCCGAAACCGTGGTGCAGGAGGCTCTCGACCGCCTGATGATCGGCAAGACCACCGTCATCATCGCCCACCGGCTCTCGACCGTTCGCAACGCCGATAAAATCATCGTGCTCGACCGGGGCAGAGTCGCCCAGAAGGGTACTCACGATGAGCTCATGGAGCAGCCCGGCATCTACCGTGAACTTTACCAGACCCAACGCCGCATGGCGACTAAATAAGAGGAGTTGAAAAAATGGCACAGCAAGTCGAAAAAATCAACTTCCAGAAACAGCTCAAAGTGTTCCGCAGAGTCGGAGTGACCATCATCATCCTGCTCGGCGGACTCTTCGGAGTCGTGCTCTTCGGTTCGATGGATGATGAAGTCACTGGTCAGGGAACAGTCGCAGGCATCAGAGAGTACGACCTCAAAGTGCTGGTCAACGCCCAGAGCGTGAAAATACTCCGCCACGAGGGTGAGGAGGTAAAAAGAGGCGAGCCGCTCATGCAGCTTGACTCCCGCAATCAGGAGGATAAGATAACTCTGCTCAAGCATGAGGTGAAATTCCTCGAAAGCGAAGTCGCCGCCAAAGAGAAAGCTCTCACCCTGCTCAAGCGTGACCCCCTGCCCGAATACTACCGCAACACCGAGCTCGAGCTTGGCACGGCAAGAGAGAAACTCAAGCTCTCAGAAAAGGAATACGAGGTCTATTCCGACCTTTACAAACGCAAAACCGTGACCAGAAAAGAGTTTCTGCAAGTCGAGCTGAGTCTGCTTTCAAACCGCATGACAGTCCAGCGGCTCGAGCGGGATATCAAGCGGCTCGAGGATGGAATGGCTCAGCAGATCATCGACCGGGCAAAGGATGAGCTCAAGTTGATGCAGCAGAAACTCTCTTCCAAAAAAGACGAGCTCAAAATGGCTATCCGCCACCTCGAGGACTACATCATCCGTGCTCCCGATGCCGGAATCATCACCGAAATTCCGCCCCGTCCGGGCAACTACTACACCAAGGGGGATGTCGCCGCCAAGTTCGCCGCCAACCAGAACAAAAAGGTCATCGGACTCATTCACGAAAGCCAGATTTACAAGGTCGAACCCGGTCAGCCGGTCAGAATCGAGGCAAAACAGTACAACTACCTCGACTACGGATACTTCACGGGAAAAGTCGATGTCGTCTATCAGCTGCCTGTTGAGATCAATAAAAACAACTATTATCCGGTCAAGATACTGCTGACCGATGAAAAGATGCCGCTGAGGTTCGGTTCAGGCTGTGAAGTTACCATCATCACCGGAAGAGAGCGCATCATCGCCGTTCTGCTCGGAATCAGAAGCCGTGACTATCTGGCAAGAAGAGGATTGGTAAAGAGACCCCGTCCTGCTCCCGTGCCGTACGAGGCGGTGATTTCCGCTCCGGAGGCAAAAAAATGAGTGAACAGCCGCCCCTGATGGAATCGGGTGCGTCATGCGGTTTCCCCTCTCCGGCGGAACAGTACACTCAGGGCTCGCTCGACCTCAACAGCTATCTGGTAAAAAATCCCGAAGCCACCTTTTTCGTGCGTGCCGTCGGCGACTCGATGACCGGAGCAGGTATCCGTTCGGGAGACATCCTCACCGTTGACCGCTCACTCGAACCCGTTGACGGCAGCATCGTCATCGCCTGCGTTGACAACGAATTCACCGTAAAAATCCTGCGGCGCAACGCAGGAAACATCATGCTCGAAGCGGCAAACAGCGACTATCCGCCGATAATCCTGTCAGACGGAATGGAACTGCGCATCTTCGGAGTAGTCACCAGCTGCATACACTGTTTCTGACGATGATCGGACTTATTGACGGCAACAACTTTTTTGTATCCTGCGAGCGGATATTCGACCCGACACTTGAAAACAGACCTGTCGCCGTGCTTTCCAACAATGACGGATGCTGTATCAGCCGCTCAAATGAGTTCAAAGCTCTCGGCATTGCCATGGGAACTCCATACTTCCAGCTGCGACCGCTCATATCCCGTTACGGACTTGTTTTAAGATCGAGCAACTACGAGCTTTACAGCGATATATCACACAGAATAATATCACTTCTGCACCGGTTTTCTCCTGACGTTGAACAGTACTCCATCGACGAAGCGTTCATCCACCTTGAGCTGCCGTCGGGCAGTGACTATTTCAAGTTCGGAACCGATTTGCGCAGCACCATTTTGAAGTGGATAGGTGTTCCCTGCGGTGTGGGATTTGCTCCGACAAGAACGCTTGCAAAAATCGCCAACCACATCGGCAAAAAGAGTCCGCAGGGAGTCTTTGTCATGCCGCAGGAGAGCCGGAGCATACTCGAAAACACTCCGGTGGAAGAGGTCTGGGGTGTAGGCAGAAAACTTGCTCCCAAACTGAACTCATCAGGAATCCGCAACGCATGGCAGCTCGCCTGTCAGGATGTCTCGGCAATGAGCAAAAAGCACTCGATACTGCTGGGCAAAACCATCCTCGAACTGAGGGGAATAAACGCCCTCGATGAGCGTGACCCCGAAGAGCTCTCGCAAAGTATCAGCTGTTCCCGCTGTTTCGGTTCTCCGGTAACTGAGTTCGACGATCTGGCAGAATCCATCGCGTCCTACACTGCGACCGCCGCCGAAAAGCTGAGAAAAGAAAATCAGACCGCACAGGGAATGAGTGCCTACTTTGTCATGTACCCTGAGCACAATGCTCTCTCACCCATGCCGGGAGCGGTAAATCAGGTCTCGGTGATTTTTCCGGCTCCGACGGATGAAACGGCGGAAATGATGAAAGCCATCCGACCGCTGTTGAAGAGCATTTTCCATCAGGGCAGACGTTACAAAAAGAGCGGAATGATGTTTTTCGGACTCGAAAGCAAAGCCAATTGCCAGCTTGATTTATTCGACGCTCCGGCAAAGGATAACTCCGAACTCTACCGTATCATTGATGAACTCAACTCAAAATACGGCAAGGGAACCATCTTCTCTCTCGGTGAGGGGGTGAAAAAGCCGTGGAAAATGAAGCGTGACATGCTCTCTCAAAGCTACACTACCAACTGGGAACAGCTGCTCAAAGTCAAATGCTGACCTGAGTTTTGAGCATCATATTCTGCAAGTCGATGGCGGCACGCAGCCGGGCAATTTCATCACTCATCGAATCATCTCCGCTCAAAGCGCAGAGCACAAGCAGACCGAGACGCTCGCATAACGGGTCACGTTGCGTATAGAAATTTCTCAGCAGAAAGTGCACGTAATTCACCAGACGGAAATCACCGAACACCACGGGGGAAATCTCACCTGACACCGCCACACTTCTTCCTGCTCTGATCGCTTCGACTATGCTCTTTTCGTCACATTCTGAGGCAAAAATGATGTTGCAGGCACACTCCATGCGCTCGCCCTGCTGACCGTGCCAGTCGCTTCCCGCAAGCACGGGAAGCGGCTCTCTTTTGCGGGCTAGTTCAAGATATTTCGCATTGACCAGACTGGTATTGACATTGTCGGCTGTGACCAGTTCGACCGCCTCAAAGGCAAGCCGCTCAAACAGCACGTTGTTCAACGCTTCCGGAACATTGAACCTGCCCGCCTGTCTCCAGTAGGGATGACACATCACTCCGAGTCCGCCCGCTTCCGAGATGTAACGCAGTATCACCTCGCTCTGGGCGGCATAGCTGCGCAGCTCAGGAGCGAGCTCAGGATAATGTTTTTCAGCCTCCTCGACATCGGCTTTATACTGTAAATCATCCTGACGCCGAGAGACTCCGGAAGATGCTCCGAGACTCATGATGTGGCAGACCCATCTGGGCAGAGAGTGTACCTCTTCGGCGTGAAAAAGTTTTATTCCGAGCTTGTTCAGCAAACCGTCACAATCCTGCGTGTGGTCGGTGTAAAGACGGTGCTCTGAAAACGCTGTAAAATCAAATCCCGCCTCCCGCGCGACGCAAAGGGCGTTCTGCGGAGTATTCAAGCCGTCTGAATCGGTGGTATGACAGTGAAAATTGCCCTTGTACGGCATGAGCTTAAAGAGGTCGTCGTACAGAGTGTAAAACTCAAGATATCCGTAGGTGCTCTCGCCGTCAACGGAGTACCTGAGCTTGATAGAGTGCCACCCCTCCCCTGCAAGGAAGAGCTTGAACTCGAGGATATTTCCGCAGACATCAAACGGTATCGGCTCAAACTTGCGCAAGGAGTCAGGCATCGAACCATCCTGATGACAGCCGTTGCCCGATATGTAGCCCGCCTCGATGTTTTTGAGCAGAGAAGTGTCGGAACAGAACGCCGTCACGATCACCGTGCGGTCTGCCGGATATACCAGATTTTTCAGTCTGAAGTGTTCCATAAAATACTACTTGTTCAATCCTGTGAGCCGCAGGAAGTTTTCTGAAAAAATCGCTCTGCGCTCATCGTCGGTGAGCCGCTCGTACATCACTCCCTGAATATACATGGAAACGTTGGTGAGGGGATAATCAGAACCGAAAAGGATTTTATCCTGGCCGCAGCAATCGACCGCCCAGCGGAGCATTCCGTAACGCTGAAGTCCGTTTCCGGCAATATCCATGTAGGCGTTGGGGAACTTTGAAACATACTCAAAACGGCTCTTGGCTCCGTCAAAATCGTGCGGATGGGCAACCACCACGTTCAGAGTCGGAAATGCTTTCAGAACCGGCTCTATCTCACTGATATCCTTGTCGTTGTGCAGATCTATGGTCATACCGAGGTCACGGCAGAGCTCAAATATCTGCATCATGCCCCGTGAGGCGTATCTGCCGGTTCTCATGCAGTAATTTACCAGTTCACCCACCCAGCGGACTCCCTGAGCGTGGCGTTTTTCTATTTCCCGGCATGACTCCTCAACGTAGCTTGCATGGACTTGTATTCCCGGAATATAAAAATCCGGATAGCGTTTGAAGTAATCCATTGCGGTATTATTGCAATACTCAATATCGCTCCAATCGGACTCGAACTCAACTTTCTTTATCACCGAGCCGCAGGCACGGCTGACTCCGGCACGGCGCAAATCGTCGAAGAAGGTCTCTTCGTCATTCACCACTCCGAAGCAATTTGTATAGTAATGAGGATGGATATGACAATCTATCACTTCAAACGGAACTGAAAACTTTTCCATCAAAACAACTCCCCCTCTCCGGCATCATTATTGACCGGATTTTTATTTTCAACTTTGACCTGCATAACGCCGTCGGCAAAAGTAAGATCGAGCCGGGTTCCCGGAGCTTTGCGGCTGCTTTTTACCGGTTTGCCGGTGGATGTTTCTGAAACAAAAACATAACCGTTGTTCAACATCCTGCGTGGGTCGAGCGCATCGAGTTTGACCGCCGCCTTTTCAACGGCAAGTTTTCCGTGGTGGAGAAAAACAGCCGCTCTGTGCGATATCGCCGAGTCGAGCTCATCGACACGCTGCCTGAAATTGGCAAGCCTGCGCTCAGGCTCACGCAGACGGTAAAGGATATTATTCAATGCCGCTGTGCTGTTGGAAATCCGGAAATCAACACAACGCCTGATACTGTTTTCAAGCTGTCCGAGATGGCGCACCACGTTTTCACGGTCGGATGTCACCAGCTCCGCCGCCGCACTGGGAGTCGGAACCCGCAAATCAGCGGCAAAGTCGCAGATGGTGGTATCTATCTCGTGCCCGACGGCACTGATGACCGGAATACGGCTCGCCGCAACCGCTCTTGCCACCCGCTCTTCGTTGAAACACCAGAGGTCTTCCATGCTGCCTCCTCCGCGGGTAACGACAATCACATCGACGTTGGAGGCACGGTTGAAGAACTCAACTCCCCGGGCGACACTTTCTGCCGCCGCCGCACCCTGCACCTGACACGGATATATTTTGATGTTCAAGCCCGAAAAACGCCTTGAAGTGATATTGAGAAAATCTCTTATCGCCGCTCCGCTGGCACTGGTGACGACACCGATGTTGTTGGGCATTGACGGAATCGGCTTTTTGCGCTCAGGAGCAAACAATCCCTCTGCGGCAAGCCGTTTGGCAAGCTCTTCAAACTTGCGGTAGAGATCTCCTACGCCCGCCACCCTCGCCTCACGGCAGTTGAACTGATACTCCCCGCGCGGCTCATAAACTCCGAGATTGCCCCGAGCCTCGATTTTCGAACCGTTGCCGATGCCGAGATTGCGCATGGCGTTGACTCCGCCGAACCAGCAGGCACGGATTTGGGAGCGGTCATCTTTGAGCGAAAAATAGGCGTGACCTGAGCGGTGGAGCACAAGTGAGCTCACCTCTCCGGTTATCCAGAAACTGCGGAAGCCGTTTTCGACCATCTCACGCATGGCACGGTTGACGTCTGAAACACTCCAGATGGGCTCTTTATTTTGTGTTTGCTGAAATTCCATGATAGTAGAAGCCTGCGTTGCAGCCGACCAGACGCTCATACGCTTTGGGCTGATGATTCAAAGTATGCGTTCCGCTTTTGTGAGGAGCCTTGAAGCCCTTGAACTTTTTACCGTCGGGGTCCCATGCGGTCACAGTGGCAGAACCGCCGCCATCCATGTGGATTCCGTTGTAAGCTCCGAGTTTTTTGAGAAGCCTGCCGACTTCGGCGATTTGAGCACCCTCGCTGATACCTTTTTGCCGCCCGTCGATGATAACGATGTAGAGATAACGGCACTCCTTGTCGAGTCCGAAACCGCAGCAGGGCATGAGGGAGCGGTGCACACGGTCGGTAACGACCCCCTTTTCGAGGTTGAAATAGAAGCCTGAAACAGCATTGCGCAGGTGGGAAAAGTCCTCACCGGGATTGAATATCTTCATTCCGAACTTGCCCTCTTTGGTCTGGTAAAATACCGGACGGTAATTTTTGGCGTTGATACAGTCAACCTGAACGCCCTCGGAAATCAAAAGTCCCATCTTGGCGGCATAGGTGTGAGTCCACGGCGGACACCACGGAGCCCACGGAGCAGTGTTTACCGCAAACACCATGTTTCTGCCCGCCTTGCGGTGATTGAGAAGAAAATCACGGGTACGCTCACGCCGGGTGGCGATGTTGTATTTGGGAGCATCGGGCATGGGCTTGCCGTAGTTGTCACCTCTCGGAGTCACGGCAAAGTCGAGTCCGGGAGTGGCAAGGTCGATGCGGGCAATGTTTATCCGGTTGGGACGGGGTACTTTCGCCGTGAACGAAGTGTGGCGTATCCCCGGGTACTGCTCGGGAACAGTGTTCCAATCAAACGCTTCACCATCCCACGGAGCGGCTTCGGCAAAGAGCAGAGCTGCCGCAAAAAAGAGCAGAAAAATTGTGACTTTCTTCATTTTCACCTCACTTGGCGGATGCTTTTTTACGTTTCTGCCTGGCGGTGACCATCGCCTTGACTCCGAAATAGGTGATCGGAGTCATCACCACAGTAAACAGAGCTCCGCCGACAAAAAACGACACTATCAAATCAACACTCATGGCAAGGAGCGTTGAGTAGTCCTGATTTTTCAGCACCGCCGCCATGGCGTTCTGCACCTCAGCGTAACTCAGACTGCCGCCGATGATTTTGTTGCCGACGTAACACTGCACAGGGTAGATGATAAAAATGGTAAAGTGATTGGTAATCAAAGTACCGAGAGTTGCTCCGATTTTGCTGCCTTTGAGGGCGAAGGAGGTCGGGATAGACAACATCAGCTGAAATCCGAACGGAATCAGACAGCCGTAAAACATTCCGATAGCCCAGCCGCGGGCGATGTATTCCGGAGTTGCCTTTTCACCCACCATTTTGGTATATAACTTCAGCCACCAGCGTCTGATGGTCGATTTTATAGACATGATTTAATGTTTCTCCTCTTTTTTCAGCTTTATATGGTAACAAATCCAAGGGTTTTCAAAATTTGAGCGGCGGCGGCATCGCAGTTTTTCACCGTAAACGCCGGAAACTCCCGCCTGATATAATAACTGCCCCGCAGCTCTTCAAATTTGCCGGCACACTCTTTGAGTGCCGCCGTGTCACGCATGACGTCATAACTTGATTGAACGGCGTATCTTACGGCATCCAAGCCTGAAACTCCTGCCGGAATAACGATATCGCATCCTCCCGGCGGAGCGGGAATAATCTCTTGACAGCTCCAGTTTTTGAGCTCGTCGATGCCGAGTTTTTCCGCCACGGCACGCACCACAGCGGTCGTTCCGTTCGCTTTGCCGTCAAGGGAGTAACCTGCGATATGCGGAGTTGCGATATCGGCACGTTCAAGCAGAGAGGTATCTATTTCCGGCTCATTTTCCCACACGTCGATGGCGGCACGGGATATTCTTCCGCTTTCGAGCGCACGCTTCAACGCCTCAGTATCAACCACTTCCCCCCTCGACGAGTTGATGAACACGGCTTTTTTGCCGAGTGAGGAAAAAAATCCGTCATCACACAGATGGAAAGTCGGATACCTGCCATCCTTTTCCAGCGGAACGTGCATGGTAATGAAGTCCGCTTCGGCTTTTATCTCTTCGAGGGTCGCAAAATTCTCACTTCCTTCACGTTCAGCTCTCGGAGGGTCGTTGACCAGCACTTTCATACCGAGTGCCCCGGCACAGCGCACAACTTTACTGCCTACATTGCCTGCTCCGACGACTCCGAGCGTTTTGCCGGAGTAATTGCCGAAACGGGTAATCACTGCTGTAATATACTGGGCGACACTTGATGAGTTGCACCCCGGAGCATTGCACCACGATATGCCCATTTCGTCGAGCTCAACGGTATTGAAGTGGTCGAGTCCGATGGTGGCAGTGGCGGCGATCTTCACCCGACTGCCTGCGAGAAGAGAGCGGCAGCAGCGGGTTCTGGTTCTGGTGATGACAGCATCGGCGTCGGCAACATCTGCCGCCAGAATACTCTTTCCCGGCAGATAGACGACCTCACACTGAGCCTTTTCAAAGACTCCGCGCAGAAAAGGAATTTTGTCATCAGCAACTATTTTCACGTCAGATATACCTCGTCGGGTCGGCAATGCCTGCCGCCGCAAAACCGTCTTTTCTCAACCGGCAGCTGGCACACTCGCCGCATGACCTGCCGTCATCATCAGCCTGATAACAGGATATGGTTTTGGAATAATCAACTCCGAGAGAGACTCCGAGCCGGATGATATCGGCTTTGCTGAGGTTTTGCAGCGGAGTATGGATATTCCATTTCCAATCCTCATCAGCGGCTTTGGTTCCCAGATCCACCGCCTGAGTGAACGCCGAAATAAATTCACTGCGGCAGTCGGGATAGTTGGAGTAATCCACGCTGTTGACTCCGATGTAAATATCACAGCATCCGAGAGTTTCCGCCCACGCCGCGGCAAGCGAGAGAAACACCAGATTGCGGGCGGGAACGTAGGTGACGGGTATTCCCTGAGCCTCTTCTCTCGGAACGTCTATATCTTCAGTCAGGGCAGAGCCTCCCCACTGGCGCAAATTCAAATCAAAAATACGGTGCTCTCTGACTCCGAATGAAGCGGCGACTCTGCGTGCCGCTTCAAGCTCGCTCCGGTGACGCTGACCGTAATCAAAACTCATGGCGTACACCTCGAAACCGTCGGCTTTTGCCGCGGCAAGGCAGGTTGCGGAGTCAAGTCCGCCGCTCAATAACACGACCGCTTTTTTACCCAATTTCAAACTCCTTTTTTGTCGCCCCAGATGAGTTTGTGCATCTGAAGCTGCATACGCAGACGGCTCCCGGCTCCGATGACCCAGCTTGCAAGCTCCTCAAAAGAGACCTTTCCCCAGACAGGAGAGGCAAGCAGTGCCGCCGGAGAGGATTCAAGCTGACACTCTTCGATAAACTTCATGGCATAGTCAAAATCCCGCCTGGATGAGACCACGAATTTCACTTCATCAAGTTCAGTCAAATCTTTGAAATTTGAACGCAGATTGTACTTTTCCATGCCGGAATCAGGCAGTTTGCAGTCGATTATCCTGCGCACCTGACGGGGAAGCACCGACACATCGAGTGAGCCGTTGGTCTCGACCATCACTTCCAAACCTGCGGCAAGCAGTTTACTGCAAAGCAGAGGCAGTTCAACTTCAAGCAGAGGTTCGCCGCCTGTGATTTCCACCAGCGGAACTCCTGACTCGACGGCAAGAGTGACCAGTTCATCGACACTCTTATCAACTCCGCCGCTTCTGGCATAAACCGTGTCACAGTAACTGCAATCGAGGTTGCATCCCTCGAGGCGGATGAAGAAACAACGTCTGCCCGCCTGAGTTGACTCACCCTGCAAACTGGAAAAACACTCTACGACTTTCGGCAATCTTCAATCCTCGTAGTAGGTGATCGCCGAGTTTTCTGATTCCCCGATGCGCACCTTGTAAACTTTCAGGAGTCCGTTGTTGAGTCTTTCGCTCAGCTTGCGGTAAACCGTGCGTGCCAGCACCTCGCTGGTCGGATTGATGTCGGCGAAGTCGGGCAGCTCAGAGAGATTTTTGTGGTCGTAACCCTTGAGCAGATTATCTACTTCGCTCTTGAGCACCTTGAAATCCATAGCGATACCGATGGAGTCAAGCTCAGGACTCTTCACAGTCACCACGACACTGTAATTGTGTCCGTGAAGATTTTTGCAGTCGCCGTCATAACCTTTTAATTGATGTGCCGCCGAAAAGGTGCGGCGGATTTCGATTTCATACATTTGCAAATACTCCAATTCAGATATTGAGATCATCAAGTGCGCTCCACGCAAGCGAGCCTGAGCTTTTTCCGCCGCATGAGCAGCTTTTTTTGTTGAGATTATTTCCGCACTCACTGCACAAACCGGCGCAATCCTCGTCGCAGAGCAGATTCATCGGCAGATTTATCAGAAGCTCCTCACGGATGTCGTCGGATATATCTATCTCTTCAGGAGCATCTTCGAGGTCGATGAAGAGTTCGATATCATCTGCAGATATTTCCTGTTCCAGCTCTTCGAGACACCTGCCGCAAACTCCGGAAATCACCGTGCGGCAGCTGCCGGTTATCAGAGCTCCGCCGGATATTTTCACCGCAGTCAAAGCGTATTCGAGCGGAGCAACCACTGTGTAAGCATCATTTTCAGGCAGAGCGATAAACTCTTTATCCTCAGTGCCTTTAAGTTCAATCGGCTCTTTATCCAGACGTGAAACGCTGAATTTTATCATTACTTTTTCTCCGTCTCTTTGGCGGCGACCGCCTGCTCAAGATGGGCGACAAAGCCTTCGAGGATCGAGAGGAACTTTTCGCTGTCTTCCTGAGGCAGACTTGCAATATACTCCAGAGCGAGGCGGTCGAAAGACTCCTCACGGTTGCGGATGCGCTTCTGCAGCTTGTCGCCCAGCTTGATCGATACGGAACGGCGGTCAAGAGCACTGGATACCCGGGTCAGGACTCCTTTGCCGACCAGAGTTTCCACCATTTCGCTCGCCGCAGCCGGAGTGATATCAAGAGACTCGGCAAGGGCTTTGAGTTTAACTCCTGAGCCGCTTTCGCCCACCAGACCGTGAACATTCTTCACCATCCGGAGCTGGTTGAGAGTAAGTTTGAAAAGCTGACGCTCTTCACTCTGCTGCCCCTGATCGTCACGCAGAACTCCTGAAGCAGAAAGCAGTCTTTTAAAGAGGGAGGCAATGTCGTATTCAGCCATATTTTCAGTATTTCCTTATATTAAAGACTCATCTTTTCACAATATAATCGCATTTATAAAAAATGTCAAGCTGTTCAGCACCACAAACAGTGATGTTTGTTCCGCTTTAACCGAGAAGTCCGGTAGCATTCAACAACACCACCAGCAGGCAGGGAACAACGATGACACACATACAAAATTGAAAAACCCATTCCCGATACCACTTTTTATCCCCCCTTATCTCTCTGCTGATGCGCTCGATTCCGATGACTGCCACCACGAGAACGGTGGTAAAAATCGCTCCGATGGGCATAAGCACACTGTTGCTGATAAAGTCGAGGGTATCAAGAATATCCATACCGCTGTACTTCGGAATGAATTTCAGCGGTTTCACGAAAGAGAGCACACTGTAACCGAGAACGGTAACTGCGCCGATAACGATAATTTCCATCACATTGAGGAAAATCGCTTTGGCACGGCTTATCTTCAACTCCTGACAGATGGTGTGCACGTTGGTTTCGAGCAGTGATATCGCACTGGTTGCGGCGGCGAAAAGCACGAGGATAAAAAATGCAACACCGACGAACTGACCTCCGGGGAAACTGGCGAACACCTGCGGCATGGTGATGAACACCAGACCGACTCCGGCGGACTCGGCGGCTTTTTCGCCTCCGAAAGCGACCACGCACGGAATTATCATAAGTCCGGCAAGAAACGCCACGCCGGTGTCAAATATCTCTATCTGATTGACACTGGATACCAGATCATCCTCTTTTCGCATGTAAGCTCCGTAAGTGATCATAATGCCCATGGCAATGGAAAGCGAGAAAAAGAGCTGTCCCATGGCGGCGACCACGGTCATGTAGCTGAACTTGGCGGGGTCGGGCATGAGATAATAGCGGAAACCGGCTCCGGCATTGGGAAGAAATCCGCAGTAAATACAAATGGCGATGATGAGCAAAATCAGTATCGGCATGAGTATTTTGTTGAAACGCTCAACTCCTTTTTCGACTCCGAAAGCGGCAACGATGACATTGATGAGCATGAACAGCAGGAAAAATCCTATCGGCTCCCAGGTGGAGGTCACGAAATTCTGGAAATACGCCGTCGAAGCCGCCATTTCAGTACCTGCAAACTTCTCGACCGCATCCTTGCTGAAACGGGCGACCGGATTGCACATCATGGCAAAGACATACTTGGTCACCCATCCGCCGATAACGCAGTAGTACGGCACGATTATCATCGGAACGATGGAGTTTATCCATCCGCCGATACGCACACTGCCGAGGAACGACTTTTTGCCCGCACAGAACTCACGGAAAGCTCCGATGGGTCCCTTGCCGGTCATTCTGCCGATGGCATTTTCGGCGACCAGAAGAGCGTAGCCGAAAGTCAGCACCAGAACGAGATAGGTGAGAAGAAAAATTCCGCCTCCGTACTTAGCCGTCAGGTAGGGGAAACGCCAAATGTTGCCCAGTCCGACAGCCGAGCCGGCAGCCGCAAGGACAAATCCGATTTTACTGGTAAATCCCTCTTTTTTCTGCATAAATTGTTCCCGCGTTTACTAATGAATAAAATACATCATTATAATATAACACGTCAGAACCCAAAGTGCAACAAAAAAGCTCAACTTTCCTGCCTGCGGCACAACAAAACGGATGCTGAAGAGGCGATACCCTCTTTTCTGCCGGTAAAACCGAGTTTTTCGGTGGTGGTAAACTTGACTGAGACCCGGTCGATGCCGATACCGAGCACTCCTGCAAGAGCGGAACGCATGGCATCACGGTACGGAGAGAGCTTCGGAGCCTGCGCTATTATCGTGATGTCGATATTGCAGATGCTCCACGGAGCAAACTCTTTGAGCGAAATAACATGCTTCAAAAGCTCCATACTGTCGGCACCCCGGTACTTTTCGTCGTTGTCGGGGAAGTGCATTCCGATATCTCCGAGAGCCAATGCTCCGAGAAGGGAATCCATCAGGGCGTGAACTGCCACATCGGCATCACTGTGTCCGGCAAGTCCGAGTTCGGACGGCACTTCGACTCCGCAAAGAATCAGCTTGCGGTCGGCGGCAAAACGGTGGACATCATATCCCGAACCGATACGCATCATAAATCACCTCTTTTTATCAGCATTATATTGGCAAAACCGCATCCTGCAAGAGCAAGAGCGTACGAGTGAAGCTGGTCGAGATAACGTATCCCGAGCTGACCGCAGCGGGTGATGATGACCAGACTCACGAAAAACGCACATATTCCGCAAATCACCCTGACGGGAAGTTCGTATCTGCCGGGTCTGCCTGAATCGGAAAAGAACAAAGCCGCTCCGGTGACAGCACACAACAGTGCGACACCGGTTCCGCTCACGGCATCGCCTCTTCCGGTGTGGAGAAAAAACAATCCGATGGCAAAAACCGGAAGCGACAACAGCGTGTATTTGCGCTCAAACTTGAAGTGGCACAACACCATCAGAAGAGCTCCGGCACAGAAGAAACAAAGGAAAATCCTGAACCACAACGCCGCACAGAACGGATCAAACACCACCAGAAACGCCAGTATGAACGCAAAGGCGATGCGGAACACAGCATAACGCAGAGTGTTTCCAAACAACAGCTTCATAAAAAGTGCCGATGAACTTTCAAGTATTTTACGCATTGTCACTCCTTTTTCACAATCAAACAAAAAGCTTTGTTCCCGATATGGGGAGATGATGCGGGGAAAGCGTGAAAACTTCTTTTCACGAGAAAAGAAGCCGAACGTCGGCTTCGTTATTCTTTTCCTCCCTGTCCCGCCATAGCCTTGGCGACGGCGGATCTCTCCCTTTCAAGAAAAGCGGGGAAACTTTTTTATTTACTTTTACCTACCCGTGTCGGGAACAGAGCCAAACAAAAAAACCCGATACAAAGATAACTTCGCATCGGGAATTTTGCAAGTCGAAATCGATTATTTCTTCTTGTTTGCCATGGCACGCTCGTGAACGCGCTCAAGATAAGCCTTGCGACGACGGCGTTTCTCGATCTTGTTATGCTGCTGACCCATATTAAACTCCTGTTGATTTGGTTTGATTGCAAAACACAATGTATAAAATATATCATGGATTATCTGAAATATCAACCTGCTTTCAGATAAAAAAACGGTTTTTTCGTTTGAAAAGTGCTTTTTCAGAGCATTTCAAGCATATACTGCATGGTTATATCCTGACTGTCGGGCAGATTTTCGTGGCCGAAATCAGGATAAATCACAACCTCTTTCGGAGCAGTTATGGCATTGTAAGCGGCGAACTGGGTCGATGGCGGACAGATGGTATCCATGAGTCCGGTAAACATCTTCACCCTGCCCTGAATACGGTTGGTCATGTGGTGGATATCAATGTAGCCCAGACGGGTGAATACCTCATCTTCACGCTCGTGGCGGGGGTCGAAGCGGCGGAAATACTCCTTGAGTTCGACATAGGCATCTTTCGCCAAATCCATTTCCCACACCCGGCGGTAGTCGGAAAGGAACGGGAAGAGCGGAGCAAGGCGGTTGACGAACGGAACCAGCGAGCCTGCGGCAAGGGTGAGACCGCCGCCCTGACTGCCGCCCATGAGTCCGATGCGGTCACGGTCAACTCCCGGCATGGCAGCCACGATGTGAACCAGCTGAGCGCAATCGAGGAAAATTTCACGGAAAAGCAGCTTTTCAGGTGACTCCTCATCGAGTCCGCGGATGATGTGACCGTGCAGGGTATTTCCGCAGACCGGAGTCAAATCCTGAGAGCGTCCGCCCTGCCCGCGGCAGTCGAGTGCGGCGACAACAAATCCGGCTGCGACATAGCCGAGCTTGCTCTGCCAGTCTCCGGCATCACCTGAGTAACCGTGATACTGCACCACGGCAGGACCTTTGACGTCAGATGCCTTTTTCGGACGGAGCAGTTTGGCATGGATGCGTGAACCGCCGACTCCGGTATAAAAGAGGTCGAAGCACTCGGCAAAATCGACCTGAAACTTTGACGGTATCAGCTCAACATCGGCATCAAGAGCGAGCATCTCATTTACGGAACGGCTCCAGAACTCATCGAAATCAGCAGGACGGGGGTTGATTCCGGTGTAAGTCTTGAGTTTTTCCAACGGCATATCAATAAGCATGACAAAATCTCCTTTTTTGCTGTCATTACTCAAACAACACATCAAGTGTCTTTATTGCATCATCGAGAACGCCTGATTCGTAAAGCAAATCGGCAACGTTGTAGCGGACTCTGATAAGCTGGGCACGGCGGACTCCGTCGGTCAACTGCTCTTTATCGAGTCCGATCATCTGAGCCTTGTATGGACATCCTGCCTTTTTGAGCATCTCACGCAGCTCGGGGAACGGAATTATACGCTCACGCACCGGAGCCTTGAATGACTCCCATTTTTCCAGTATCTCCCGCCGTCTTGCAGCCATATCCTCACCCTGCTTGAACTTGCTCATGGCAGTGGAAAACACTTTGTCACCGTAACACCCTTTGGCAAGGAGACGTTCAATATTTTTTTTGCGCTCCTCTTCGCTCTCGGCAGGACGGGCGATTTGAGCTATCTCCCCGGCGGAGTGGTCGAGCAGATACTGCATGAGCAAAGTGGAAATCAGACTTCCGAACCCGGCTTTGAATCCGTGGGAAATCTCTTCGCCGTCGAGACTGAGTTTTTCCATCTCCCAGACATGACTGCAAAGGTGCTCGAAACCGGATGCCGGACGGCTGGTTCCGTAGAGCTGCATGGCATACCCGGTGGCGGCAAGTCCGGCAAAGACATTGCCGAGATCGGATGGGTCGGAAACATATTTGCGGATGTTTTTCTGAACAAGATCCCAGACTTCAGGATCAATTTTTTCCTCGCCCATGATATCGGCAATGATCCAGTCAGCCCCGGCGGGAACTTTGGTCATAAGGTCGGCGTACCCGCTTGAAAGCATCCAAGTTGGAGCATCACGCAAAACAGATATCTCAGTTACGATCGCCAGCGGAGCCGGACACGGCACGGTCATTTTGAATCCTTTGACCGACATCGCCGCACCGCTGGCAGTATATCCATCGACACTGGCGGCAGTGGGAACGCAACAGTAGGGAACGCCGGCCTTGCCTGCGGCACACTTGACAATATCATTTATAACTCCTGAGCCGACGGCAACAGGAACGACGGTATCATCGAAAGACTCGCTCAAAACATCAGAGATAGCGGTATCGGGATGGAGTCTTTTTTTGCCATCATAAATAACCGTATCCCGAATGACCGCACCGGACTTTTCCAACACCTCCTGCGCCCTTTTTCCTGCGGCAGCCCAGGTATTTTCATCAGCGACGAGCAGAGGACTTTTACCCGGAAAAAACTTTTCCAGCACCTCAGGCAGATCATCAATAGCATGTTCGCCCATAGCGAAAGCCTTTGTTTCAATACCGGAAGGCAAGTCGATAAGATCCATAAAAACTCCTGATTTAACAAAACCGATAAAAAAACTATATCGATTTAAAATAGCTCCAATCCCGATTTTTTCAAGGCAATTTTCAAAAGAAAACAAGCAATAACCAAAGAAGACTCAATTTACTTTACATCAGGAAAAAGCAAAAAACACCGTCAACAACGTGCAACACATATCATGACCTGAGTTTTATTTCAGCAGTCGTATTCAAGCAACTCTTCGATGCTGCATAACAGGACTTGGGCGAGTTGTTGTAAGGTTTCGGCGGCGGCTTTGTTGATGTTTTTGGCTCGCATTTCATATTGCTGGATCGTCCGCAGTTTTACTCCTGAACGTGCGGCAAGTTCTTTCTGCGTAAGCCGGGCATCTTTACGGCGTTTCTGCAAACGGGTGGGAAGATTTTTGTTGCGGATCATCCGGTTGAGAGTTTCCACAAACTTTTCTTCCGACGCCTCGTGAAGCGCGGGATAAAGCTCCAATATTTCGGAAATCGTTATACATTCTGCAATGTTTTTGAAAGGACGTTTTGTGAACCATTGAAAATACGCCAACGCCCAGCCGCTCCAATATTCAGGAGAACAATCGTATTCAATTTGAGCTTGCAAATCATCCACAGCCAGCCCTGATTTGCGCATAACTTCCATGGCAAGTTCTGTTCCTGAGAGCCCGGCGACATATTTCGGATGACCGCTGCCAAAAAGTTCTGCAACACCGGAATTGATGAACATCGCAAAAAAGTTGTCCAAATCCAGATGGCAGACGGCATACGCAAAATCAAAGGCTTCGCCGAGATTTTGCATAGCATCATCAAGATAATTTTCACTGTATGCGTGGATCATCAGGCTTCATTCCCTCTTTGATTATGTCACGGATAAACACTCCTGAAAGCTCTTCGGCATCCAATTCTGCACGGTAGGCGGCTCTGGCATTGTCATCACGCTGTTGCCGCAACGGTGAATAAACCGCTTTGGGTACTTCAATACCGCAGATAAACCGGATTTTATCAAAAGCCTTTTGACTTTTCAGCACAAATTGCTCACCAAGTTCGCCCAGCTTCATCGCACGGCTCAACTGATGCAGAGATATTTCATTGCTGACAAAGGCTCTGGCAAATGAAAAATAGGAATCATCAGCCCGGTAGCCGATAATTACATCGTATTGATTTATATCAAGCAGGAAATGCTCCATCAAATAAGAGTGTGCCTGCCTCATGATCGGCGTGTATAAGCGAACCGTGCGGTACTTCATCAACAGGGCAAGCCAGTGCAAAATGGTATACTGCGGCTCGGACAAATTTAAGATAGCAAGACCATCTGTTTCAAGTTCATAGCAGTTTGCCACGCCGTTATTATTTCCTGCGGAAGCCCATTCTTTCGCCAATTCTATATTTTCGGTACAATAGAACCCCTGACCATAATCATTGGTAGATTTACCTTTGGCAAGAAGGGGCTTTTCAACTCGCTCAGGCGAACCGTGATAAAGTTTTGCAACACTCATTTTATACTCCCATAGAGTTACAGTTCAATTATAATATATCTCTATAGCAGTACTTTTCAAGTGTTAAGTTGAGAAAAATGTGTATTTTTCTTCTCTTTTAATTTAAAATAGACTGGTGCAGTCAGCACTTGTGCCGACCTTTTTGCTTCTCACGCCGAGACTCTTTACGCAGCGGGAGAACGCTGCCTCTCTGAAACGTTTATCAGTCTGGAATTCCCAGCATCTTTTCTGTTTCAACCATTTTGTTGTAGAGAGCTGTGAAACGCTCCATGAGCTGATCGTCTCCTGCTTGTATTGCTCCTGCCGACGGAGCTTTCCCCGAGTAATACCCAGGCTTGTATCCGGGAAGTGCCGGAACAGTCAAACCGTTGAATTCAAAGGGCTTTGAAACATCTATGGCGCACTCGGCTGCCGGAGAATTTTTCTTCAATCTTATATCAGGAAATTTTTTATTGAAGAGGTCAACGCATATCGTGTTGTTTTTATTCAGGCTGACTGTTTTATTGAACTTGTCAACTCCCTCAGCAGGAACAGAGTTCCTGTGCCCCGCCGCAACATACATCAGATTTCCGGCAAAGACGTGGTGATGCTTCATTTCCCACGAACTGTTTGATTTTAAGATATTGTTCATAAAGTAGAACGGGAGTGGCTGTTTACGGAAACGGATATATAAATTTTTTATCGGCCACGCACCGGCGGAGCCTCCGCAGAAAGTGTTGTTGTAAACAAATATTCTGCCGGGGTCGAACGGAGCCGGAGGGTTGGCTTTATATATTCCTCTTGAGTCAAAATTGTCCTTATCATGTTCCTTTTTGTGTGAAATGCCGTAAATATGCAGTTGTTTTGAAGTGGGATTCAAAAAGAGATTGCGGTAGTGGTACTCGGTACGGTAAAATCGCTCGTGGCGCCAGTCGTGGATCCTCAGGTTGAGGCCGCACTCCATAATAACATTTTCATAGAATCTGCCGCTGGAAAAACTTCCGGTAACTATTCCGCAGCTGGACATTTTTTTGATGCAGTTACCGTAAACCTCTGCTCCGGGACCGTGTGCACGGACTCCCACAAGACCGTTGACAAACATATTGCCGTAAACACGGCAGTTGCTGCCGTCAAGAGTAACTGCCGAGTCGTCTGATTTTGCGACTCCGATGATATACTTGAACACGAGGTAGGTCAATCTGCTGCGTTTTTCACAGATAAATCCCAGAGTGAGGATATTGTTGCGTATGGTTATATCGGACGACTCTTTTTCAACGTTGACCCGGCACTTTCCATGCATAAAAAGAGAGTTTTCGACCGTGATGTTACTGCTTTTTCCAATGATGTTCACGGAGTTTTTACTTCCGCGGATATACAGATCACTCAAAATGACGTGGGAGGCATTTTTCAGAGTAACGCCATCACCGTAAGAGGCAGTTATAGTGTGAGCATCCGGCTTGCTGTCATTGGCAAATCTGAGGTAGAGATTGCCCTTTGACCAGCCGCAAATAACATATCCGACAACGTCCCAGAAAGGAGCTGCTTTTATTTTGAAAAAATTGTGGTCAACGGTCAGAGCGTTTCCTGATGCCAGAAGGTCGAATCCGGGGATACGCGTGCCGTTTCGCGGGGAATAGCTTCCTGAAAAGTGAGCATCCGTAAGTGTCGCAGGAATCGGCTTTCTGCGGCGCATCTTCATATTGAACTTGTTGATCTGAGCAATCATTTTTCCGTCGAGCATCACAATATCAGGACGCTTGGCAAGTTTGATTTTCCAGACATTTTTTCCGATCTCCGGAGCAGGACTCCAATCAGTCAACACTTTGCTTTCAGCCTCGAGAACAGTGAGATATTTTCCGTCTTTGGAGCGTGTTCCGATGATTTTCAGCGGCTTTGCGGCGGCAGCTTTGGTGGTGATAACGGTGTTGTTGCGGTAGATTCCGGGAAGTATCCTGACAGTATCTCCGGCGTCGGCTTTATCAACCGCTTTCTGCAGGGTCAGGAACGGTGAATCTTTGGTTCCTGAGTTGTTATCGTTTCCCGATGCAGAAACAAATATTTCAGAAGCGGATGCCGCCGCCGATACTGCAAAAAGAGAGAAAATCAAACATATTTTCCCCGGAAATGCGAATAAATTCACCATAAGCATGCCTCCTTCCGGCAAAGAAAAATTGCGTTTACAACTCAGGAGCTTAAAACACATCCTGTAACCTAGTCCACAATAATATACACGGTAAAAGTTCAAATACAAGCCATTTTTTGATTTTTTTGATAAGGCTCTGTTCCCGACACGGGCAGGTAAAGGGAAATAAAAAAGTTTCCCCGAAGACATTGTGCACTGCCTGTTTGGAACAAATATAATATGTACCGACAGAAAAATCAGGTTGTTATGCCAATTCTTTTTTGCCGATTGAAAAAAGAAGTTAGTGAGCTCAATGAAAAAGATAAAGATTACCACCGATGCCGCCAGTTCCGGCAAAGAGACAAAAAAAAGGTCTTTCTGCAGGCCCACAATCGTGTGGTTACGCTCACACTCAGAAAGACACCATGATATACCGCCAATTTTTGAAAAGTCAAGTTTCCGTCAAAAGGAGTTTGCGGAGCTCAAGCTGCTTTATGAAATGAATACTGAAACCACACTTCTGCCGCATTCGCTTTGCGGCATCGTGCCAAGTTTGAAAAGGCGAAACCGGTGGAGATTATGAAGCATTTTGCGGCATCGTGACAAGTTTGAAAAGGCGTGACTGGTGGAGATGATGAAGCATTTTGCGGCATCGTGTCAAGTCTGAAAAGGCGTGACCGGTGGAGATGATGAAGCATTTTGCGGCATCGTGTCAAGTCTGAAAAGGCGTGACCGGTGGAGATGATGAAGCATTTTGCGGCACGCCGCAAAATATGAAGCGCACCTTCGGTGCATGAAGCATATTTTGAGCTTGTAAGCTACGCTCATCAAGCTCAAAATATATGAAGCAAAGACTTCGTCTTTATGTTTTTTTGCCATGAAAATGGCAAAAAAAATGGCAGACCTGTAAGGATTCGAACCTCAACAAAATGAACCAGAATCACTTGTGCTACCGTTACACCACAGGTCTGCGTTGTGTACATATAATATACCCCTGCGTTTCAACTTTTCAAGCTGATTTTTACTTTTTTTGCGTTTTTTTCTCAATTTTCTCCATTTTCGGTTGGCAAACAGGGAATCTGTTTCGGTTTCAACTGCGTCCTGCGCTCTTTTACCGGTTGACGGCATTCCGGACTTTCATGATGATTTTACGGCACTGTTCCCCGTAAAACGGTTGAAAAAATTCTGTTTTATACTATATTATCAAACTGCATGAAACTTACAACACAAAGGATTTTTTCAGATGCCTTCTTATGCTGAAACGCTCCCGGTCGGGGAGCGTAAACGGTACATCGGATACGCTTACGTTTCCACCTGGTTCGGCTGTTTCGCCGATGTGATGATGGATAGCACCGCTATCATCATGATCTACTTTGTTTTACTCAATGCCGGCAACTCGCTCATCATGTTTTCAACGGCACTTACCGGAATCGTTCAAATTCCGCTTCTCATTCCGGTTTCGGCACTGGTCGATCGTTTCGGAGTCAAGCGCATGGTGGCGGTATCGTGCTCCTTATCCTGCGCAGGATATCTGTTGATGTCAGTTGCTCCCTTTGCCGGAAGTGCCGCTCAATATATCGTTCTGCTCGGAGTTTTCATTTTCTGTCTCTCACGTCCGATATGGGCAACCTCGTGGTATCCGATACTCGGAGACATTCTGCTGCCCGAAGAGCGGGGCAACTTTTTCGGCAGGATGCGTTTCTCTTACTACGTCCTCACCGGAACTGTATTTTATTTTGTCGGTCAATTTATGGGCAAAAATCCTCCGGTATGGTATTTGCAAATCGCAACGGCGATAACCGGTCTGCTCGCCCTCGGAAGATTTTTCTGCATAAACAAAATAAAACTTTCAGGTCAGAAACAGGATAGACCGGAACTTAAAAAAGCATTTTCTATAAGCATCCACAACTCACCGCTGGTAAGTTTTTCAATTTACTGCTGCTTCTTCAGTCTGGCTTCTTCGGCAATAATTCCGCTGGGCATGCTCTATATGAAACAATCCCTCGGCTACGATGCCGACACCGTGCAGAAACTTTCAAGCATGGGCATTGCAGGCAGTGTAGTCGGATTTCTGATGTACGGCTGGATCCAGAAAAAACTGGGCATGAGAAACTTGCAGATAACTGTACACGCACTCTGGCTGGCTGTCGCCGCAGGATTTTTCTGCTGTTTCAAAGGTATGCCGCTGCTTTTGCCGCTCTCAGGAACTCTGCTCTTTCTCTCATCACTCGCACTTGCATGGTTCAACTGCTGTTTCAGTCAGGAGTGTCTGGCTCTGTCACGCCCCGGCAACAACGCCATGGCATCCGCCCTTGCCAGCACCTACAATAGTATAGGGAACGCCATCGGACGCACCGCAGGAAGTATTCTGCTCGGCAACGGTCTGCTTGCCGTCACCTGGAAATGGCATGATTTTGTCATAACCGATTTCCAATCGCTCTTTCTCCTCTCTTTCGGAGGAATACTCATCTGCGGAGTTATGCTTCTCAGCCTGCCCAGTGTTATTCCGAACCACGACGATTATTACAAACCATGATAACGGATAGAATAAAAATGGCAAACATTCACGAAAACATGCTGGAACTTGCGGGAAACACTCCGCTGGTGAAGATAAACAAACTTAACGATGGCAGGGCAAACGTCTTTGTCAAACTCGAATCCGCCAATCCTGCGGGCTCAGCCAAAGACCGCATAGCGATAGCCATGATCGACGATGCCGAAAAGCGTGGAGTGCTCGCTCCCGGAGCTCTCATCGTTGAACCCACAAGCGGAAACACCGGTATCGGACTTGCGCTTGTTGCCGCCGTGAGAGGCTACAAACTCATCCTCACCATGCCCGACACCATGAGTATCGAGCGCAGAAAGCTGCTTGCCGCCTACGGTGCTCAAATCGTTCTGACTCCCGGCAGTGAGGGAATGACAGGTTCAGTCAGAAAAGCTCAGGAAATCATCAACTCAAATCCCGGTTCTTTCATGCCCGGGCAGTTCGACAACCCTGCCAATCCGGCATGCCACTACCGCACCACCGGAGTGGAGATCTGGCGTGATACCGATGGAAAAATCGATGCCTTCATCGCCGGTGTCGGCACAGGAGGCACTCTTTCTGGAACAGGGAAATATCTTAAAGAGCAAAATCCGCAAATCAAAATAATCGCAGTCGAACCCGCCGACTCCCCCCTGCTCTCAAAGGGAGTTGCCGCTCCGCACAAAATCCAGGGTATCGGAGCGAACTTCATTCCCGAAGCTCTCGACCGCACTGTTTACGATGAAATTTTTACTGTTTCAAGCGAAGATGCCGGAAAAACCGCCCGCTCCGCCGCAACGCTGGAGGGTATGCTTATCGGAATTTCCGGCGGAGCAGCTCTCTTTGCGGCTCTTGAAATCGCCAAACGTGATGAGTTTGCCGGTAGAAATATCTGCGTACTTATTCCTGATTCAGGAGAGCGTTATCTCTCAAGCTGGCTTTTTGAATAACCGCAGCATTTGATTTTCTCTTTTGCAGTGCAGTATTTGCACGGGGGGTGGATAAGTGAAAATAGTCCTCGCATTCGACTCGTATAAAAATTGTCTTTCAAGTCCGGAAATATGCCGGATAATCAGGAGTGAAATCATCAGAAACGCTCCTGACTGGCAGGTTGTTTCCATGCCGCTCGGCGACGGCGGAGAGGGAACAGCTCAGGCTATCGCATCTGCTTCCGGAGGCGTGATGAAAGAGCTCACTGTGTGCGGTCCTTTATCAAAACCTGTCACTGCGCAATACGGAATACTCCCCGACAACTCCGCCGTTTTTGAAATGGCATCCGCAAGCGGAATAGAACTTATTTCAGCTGATGAACGCAACCCCATGTCAGCCACCACTTACGGAACCGGCGAACTTATCAGACACATCGTCACCAATGAAAAGTGTTCCCGGCTCACCATCGGTATCGGCGGCAGTGCAACCGTTGACGGCGGAATCGGTATGCTTCAGGCTCTCGGAGCTGAGTTCTTTGATGAAAACGGCAGACTCCTGCCTGCTCCGGCGAGCGGATATGACATTGCCGAAATCAGAAAAATAAGCGTTGACAAGGTGCTGCCTGAGTTGGCACAGTGCCGGATAAAAATCGCCTCTGACGTCACCAATCCGCTGTGCGGCAGCAATGGAGCGGCGCAGGTATTTGCTCCGCAAAAAGGAGCAAATGCCAGTATGGTCGAACAGCTCGAAAACAATCTGAAAAACTTCGGCACCCTCTCTGTCACATCAGGCATTGCCGACAACTTCAACGCTCCCGGCGACGGAGCCGCCGGAGGCTTGGGATTTGCTCTGCGGAACTATCTTCACGCCGAAAGCTCCTCCGGAGCGGAACTGGTGTTGGATTTACTGGATTTTGACAATACCATCTCAGATGCAGCTCTGGTCATCACCGGAGAGGGGTGTTCCGACCGGCAAACCGCCCTCGGCAAACTTCCGGCTGTGGTTGCCGAACACGCCCGCAGAAAAAACGTTCCGGTGATACTGCTTTCAGGAGCTCTGGGCAAAGGTTCAGAAAAACTTGCTCCGCTCTTTTGTGCGGTTCTTTCACTTTCGAGTGCTCCCTGCTCTCTTGAACAGGCTATCGGCGACTGCGAAAAAAATCTTATCAGAATGTCAAATGCAATAGTCAACATATTGAAACTGCAACGGGAAGTCAAATGAGAAACTTCATTGAAAAACTGTTCAAAGTCAAAGAAAACAACTCCTCTTTGAAAATCGAGATTCTTGCCGGAGTCACCACCTTTTTATCCATGGCGTACATTCTTGCCGTGAACCCTGCCATCCTTTCCGCCGCCGGAATGGAAAGGGGCGGAGTTCTCATCGCAACCGCCCTCGCCGCTTTCTTCGGCACGATTTTCATGGCTCTGCTCGCAAATTACCCGTTTGCCCTCGCTCCGTCGATGGGACTCAACGCCTACTTCGCCTACACCGTGGTCAAGTCGATGGGCTACTCGTATCAGGTGGCACTTTTCGCCGTATTCATCGAGGGATTCATCTTTCTGCTGCTCTCGCTTACCAGCGTGCGTGAGATGATTTTCAACGCTATTCCCCTGCCGCTCAAAAAGGCATCCGGAATCGGTATCGGACTTTTTATTGCCTTTATCGCTTTCCAGAACGCCCACATCATCGAGGGAAACGACACCACGCTCGTAACATTCCAGAAACTTGTCGATGACGAGTTCCACACCAAGGGTATCGCAGCCATTCTCGCCATCAGCGGAATTCTTTTCACCGCATGGATGATAACCAAAAAAGTCAAAGGAGCCATCCTCTTCGGCATTCTCATAACCTGGTTCCTCGGAATCGCCTGCGAACTTGCCGGAGTATATCACATCTCAAAAGAACCGGGATTCGCCTCTCTCATACCCGACCTCTCAACGGGAGGGATTTCCAAAGCGTTTTCTGAGTTCAAAAACCTCTTTTCAAGCGCATTCGAGTACACCCAATGGAGCAAAACCGGCGCAAAAGAGAGCGGCTTTGCGATGCTGTTTTCGATGAATTTCGTCACCGTCATCCTCGCATTTCTCTTCGTCGATCTCTTCAGTGCCATCGGCACTTTCACCGGTGTGGCATCTCAGGCAGGTCTGCTCGATGAAAACGGCAAACTTCCGAAAATCAAGGGAGCATTCATGGCAGACAGTCTTGCCACCTCTATCGGAGCGGTTTTCGGAACATCCACCACCACCACCTATGTGGAGTCAGCCACCGGCGTTGTCGAGGGCGGAAAGACCGGATTTACCGCCATCACCACGGCGTTTCTCTTTCTGCTGTCGATATTCTTCGCTCCGCTGCTGCTGGCAGTGCCCTCATTTGCCACAGCTCCGGCACTGGTGATCGTCGGATTTTACATGATAACTCCGATTAGAGAGCTCGATTTCAGCGACATCGGCGAAGCCATCCCTGCGTACCTCACCATCATCGTCATGCCGTTTGCTTACAGCATCACCGACGGAATAAGCATCGGAATCATAACATGGACTCTGCTCAACGCTCTGATAGGCAAGTGGAAGAGACTCTCTCCGCTCATGCTGATACTCACTGCACTCTTTCTGGCAAACTACTTCCTTCTGAAATAGACTCCGTTGCCGTCAAAAGTGCCAAAATATCAGAAAAAATAGCTGTTTTTTGACTTTACATTGACCAATTGATGAGCTATATTATAGCGGTGTTATATGGTATAACTCTTTTTTGAGGGAGAAAACAAAATGTATTTTACCGGTTTTGCAGACGAAGCCGCCTCCGGCATCGACGGTCAGATCAAGGCGACCAGAGAGCTGGGTTGGAGCTGTATTGAATCCCGCAACATCGACAAAGTCAATATCCACGACCTGCCCGAAGATAAATTCGAAGAGGTTTGCGGCAAACTTGCCGATGCAGGAGTTTCCATCAACTGCTTCGGCAGCGCCGTGGCAAACTGGTCATGCGACCCCTTCAAAGATGAGGATTTTGAACGTTCCAAAGCTCAGCTCGCCCGTGCTCTTGTGCGGATGCAGAAACTCAACTGCAAGATGATTCGGGGAATGAGTTTCAAAGCTCAGTGGAAGCGTCCCGCATGGGATAGCGAAGTTGAGAGCATCATCTTCCCGAAAGTCCGTCATCTTGCAAAAATGTGCGAGGATGCAGGCGTGCTCTATCTGCACGAAAACTGCAACAACTACGGCGGCATGTCTTACAAACACACGCTCAAACTTATCGAAAATATCGACTCCCCCAACTTCCGTCTGGTCTTTGACACCGGCAATCCCGTGCTCAACTACGACCGCAGTCAGGGTGATGAGCTCGGCACTTTGCAGGATTCTTTCGTTTTTTACAGCAACGTCAAAGAGTTCATCAGCTATGTGCACATCAAAGACGGCAGAGCCACCGGAGGAACCGACGCCAACGGATTTATGCAGGCAGACTTCCTCTTCCCCGGTGAGGGTGAAGGCAGAGTAAAGGAGATCGTTGCCGATTTGCTTGCCTCAGGTTATGACGGAGGATTTTCCATCGAGCCTCACATGGTCACGGTGTTCCACGGAGAATCCGGCAGTGAAGAGGCGTGCTATCAGAACTATGTCGAGTACGGCAGACGTTTCATGCGTCTGGTCGAGGATATAAAAAAGTAATTTTTTAACGGGATTCATCCCATAATAATCCAAAAAGGAGAAAACAAAAGTGGTCAAAATGCTGAACGCTGCCCCGCAGGGCAACCCCGCTTTGATTAAGTGGGTTCAGGAGTGGGCTGAGCTTTGCCAGCCGAATGCAATCTACTGGTGCGACGGTTCCAAAGAGGAATACGATCGTCTGGCTGAAGAGTGTGTCCAGTCCGGACTCGCTATCCGTCTCAACCCCGAGAAACGTCCGAACAGCTTGCTGTTCCGCTCAGATCCGTCTGACGTTGCCCGTGTCGAGAAACGTACCTTCATCGCCTCCGTCAAGCAGGAAGATGCCGGTCCGACCAACAACTGGATCGACCCCGTTGAACTCAAAAAGACCATGACCGATCTCTATCGCAACTGTATGAACGGCCGTATCATGTACGTCATTCCGTTCTCAATGGGTCCTGTCGGTTCCCCGATCGCCAAGATCGGTGTCGAGCTCACTGACTCAGCCTACGTTGTGCTCAACATGGCGATCATGACCCGCATCGGAACCAAAGTTCTCGAGGTTCTCGGTGCCGGTGAGTTCGTTCCCTGCATCCACTCCGTCGGTAAACCGCTCGCCGAGGGCGAGAGCGACAACGGCATCTGGCCCTGCGCTCCGATGGATCAGAAATACATCGCTCACTTCCCCGAGACCCGTGAGATCTGGAGTTACGGTTCCGGTTACGGCGGCAACGCCCTGCTCGGCAAAAAATGCCTTGCTCTGCGTATCGCCACCGTTCAGGCCCGCGACGAGGGCTGGCTGGCTGAGCACATGCTCATCCTCAAGCTGACCAATCCGGAAGGCAAAGTCAAGTATGTCACCGGTGCATTCCCCTCAGCCTGCGGAAAGACCAACCTCGCCATGCTCATCCCGACCCTCCCCGGCTGGAAAGTCGAGACCGTCGGTGACGATATCAGCTGGATGAAGTTCGACGACAACGGCTATCTGCGTGCCATCAACCCCGAGGCAGGTTTCTTCGGTGTTGCTCCCGGTACCAGCATGAAATCCAACCCCAACGCCATGCTCTCATGCGCCAAGGATACCATCTTCACCAACGTCGCTCTTACCGATGACGGTGATGTCTGGTGGGAAGGCATCGGCTATGATGCTCCCGACCACCTGATCGACTGGAAGGGCAATGACTGGAAACCCGGTCAGGTCGATGCCGATGGCAACGCTGTCAAGGCCGCCCATCCCAACGCCCGTTTCACTGCCCGCGCCAACAACTGCCCGGCTATCGCTCCTGAGTGGGAAGATCCCGCCGGAGTTCCGATTTCTGCCTTCCTGTTCGGCGGACGCCGTCCCAGCACCCTGCCCCTCATCTATCAGTCAAAGAGCTGGGAGCACGGTGTGTTCATCGGTTCAACCGTCGGCAGCGAAGTCACCGCTGCTGCTCTCGACGTCAAGGCCGGAACTGTCCGCCGCGACCCCTTCGCCATGCTGCCCTTCTGCGGATATCACATGGCTGACTACTTCGCCCACTGGCTGAAGATCGGCAAAGCAGGCGAAGCCAAAGGCAACCTGCCCAAGATTTTCTGCGTCAACTGGTTCCGCCGCAATGCCGAAGGCAAATTCATGTGGCCGGGATTTGGCGACAACAGCCGTCCTCTGGCTTGGGTCTTCGGACGCTGCGAAGGCACCGCCGACGCCAAGGAAACCGCTATCGGTTACCTGCCCACCGAGGATGCCATTGACCGCACCGGTATCGAGGACGAGGTCAGCGCAGCCGATCTCGCCGAGCTGCTCAAGGTCGATGTTGACGGCTGGAAAGCCGAGCTTGCCATGATCGACGAGCACTACGCCAAATTCGGCGACAAGCTGCCCGCCGAGCTCAAAGCTCAGCTCGCCGCTCTCAAAGAGCGTCTGGCATAATAAGTCGTTCTGACTTCAAACGGCATGGAGAATAACAACTCCGTGCCGTTTTTTATTTCCGGAAAATTAGTCATGTTTCCCGAAATATATTGCTTGTAATTTGTTGTTTTGGATGTATATTATGGTATCCTGTTTATTTACATCAACTTTCGGGAGTCTCAAACATGAAAAGAATTTTGTTGTTGCTGGCACTTTCTGCTTTTATCCTGACCGGAGCAGAACAGAAAGCTGCACTGAAAGAAAAGGAGCAGAAAATTGCGAAGTCCGCACCTGCTCAAAAGAAAAAAATCAACTACTTTCCCAATCTGAAAAAGCCTGCGTTGGAAAACCCGCAGTCGTGGACGATGGTCGTGGTTCCCGACACCCAGGCGTACGTCTGCAAGCGGGCAAACCATGGCATCCTTAACATGATGTGCGCATGGATGGTTTACAACAAGCAAATTCTCAACATACGTCAGGTTCTCTTTACCGGAGATCTGGTATATCACAATAATATCGGCAAAGTGCGCCACGACAAACAGGATTTGGTCTGCGAAGAGCAGTGGCAGGCAGTTTCCAGACTTATTTCACGTCTTGACGGCAGACTGCCTTACATTCTCTGCACCGGAAATCACGATTACGGTATCAGCGCTGCCGAAAACCGTCACACCTTCTTCAATGATTACTTTAAGAGCAACCGCAATCCACTTACCAGAGAGCAGCTTATCGAATGCAACAAAAACACATTCAATATGAAAACTATGGAAAATGCGGCTTTTGAATTTACTGCTCCCTACCCTGACGGACGTAAATTTCTGGTCATAACCGTTCCGTTTGCTCCGACGAAACAGCAGCTGGCATGGACTCTGAGAATTGCCGACGACCCGCGTTTTGCCGACCACTTCGGAATCATTCTCACCCACTCCTATATGTACGGAAACGGCGAGCGCATCAAAAAGGAAAAATACAAACTCAGTAAAGAGGGCGGAGCTCCCGGTGAAGTTATTTATCAACATGTAGTCAAGAAGTCCAAAAACATCCGCATGGTCGTCTGCGGACATATGGCAGCACCTGACAGATGGGATAAAAGCGTAGGTTACTCTGAAACCGTCAACGGTGCAGGCAAAAAGGTCGCTCAGATGCTGTTCAACACCCAGGCGATCGGCGGAGGCTTCTACGGCAGCGGAGGCGACGGCTGGCTCAGACTCCTTGAGTTCATGCCGGATGGAAAGACCATCAAAGCAAGAACTTTCTCGCCGATGTTCGCCGCATCTCCGTCAACCTGTCATCTCGCATGGAAAACCGATGCCAGAAATGAATTTACTTTCACTCTCGAATAATCAGGAATATATATCATGTTGAAAAAGATAACTTTCACTCTTCTGTTATCCGCCTCGTTCATTCTCTGCGCTGCGGAAAAAGCTCAAACAAACAAGGTCAAAACTCCGGCACTGGAAAATCCTCAATCGTGGACGATGGTGGTCGTTCCCGATATTCAGGGATATATCAAACGCATCAACAACCACGGAATCCTCGAAATAATGCATTCGTGGATAGCGGTCAACAAAAAACAGCTCAATATCCGACAACTGCTGTACACGGGGGATATCGTCAACCACAACAACAACGGTGACGTTCGCCCTGACATCGTCGATCTCGTCGCCGAGGAGCAGTGGAAAGCGGTATCCGGACTGATGGAAATATTTGACGGATATATTCCTTATATCCTCTGCACCGGAAACCATGACTACGGCGAAAGAAGCGGTGAAAACCGCCTCACCAGCTTCAACAAGTATTTTCCGACCGACCGCAACCGTCTCACAAGAGAGCAGCTGGTGACGTGCGGAAAAAATGCTTTCGGAATAAAAAATCTGGAAAATGCGGCGTATGAGTTCACCGCTCCTGCTCCTGACGGACGTAAATTTCTGGTGATCGTGCTGCAGTTTGCTCCGACGAAAGAGCAGCTGGCATGGGCAAAAAAAGTTGCAGATGACCCCAGATTTGCCAACCACTTCGGAATCGTGCTCACCCACTCCTATATACGTGGCGACGGAACCCACGTTAAAAAAGAAAAATACATCATCAACAAAGAGCACGGAGGTCTGGGAGGAGAGGATATTTTCAAACAGCTGGTGTATCCGGCAAAAAATATCCGCATGGTGATCTGCGGACACATTTGTGCCCCCAACGACTGGGATAAATCAGTCGGTTTTTCGATGGTGAAGAACAGTTCCGGCAAGAACGTTGCCCAGATGATGTTCAACACTCAGGCAGTCGGCGGAGGTTTCAGCGGCAGCGGCGGAGACGGCTGGCTCAGACTTCTTGAGTTCATGCCTGATAAAAAGACCATCAAAGCGAAAACCTATTCACCCTTTTTCGCAATCTCGCCCTCGACCCGTCACCTCGCATGGAAAACCGATGCCAAAAACGAATTCACATTCGTAATAGAGTAAGTTTTCCCGGGAAACAAGGCGTAAAAAAGGGGGCTGTTGCAAAACCTTATTGTTTCAGCATCGTATGGTGAGGGAGTTTAAGAGGCTGCTTGCCTCTTAAAAATCTCCCGGCAGGGGAGAGTCCCCTGCACCTCTGGACACATGATTTTGAATAAAATCATGTGTCCGAC
>JAFVZB010000090.1 GCA_017508385.1 Lentisphaeria bacterium
CAGCCAGTTCTATTTCCAGCAGGCTTTCCGCAACGCCGTCATGGGCAAGAACGCCGACGGCTCCTGGAAGATGGACGACAAAGGCTACGGCAAAATGGTGCTCGGCTACTTCGGCAAGACTCCGGTCGCTCCCGATCCGGAACTGGTGAAATGGGCGAGCGAGCAGCTCGGTCTTGAGCCCACCACCGAAGCTGTTGTCGATATCAACGACCGCAACCCCAAACTCGGAGTCAAATACAACACCGAGCTCCTCGAGGCTGCCGGACTTCCTGTCACTGAGGAAAACATCTTCATCGCCGCCGCCTGCGGAGACAAAGGTATCAACTACCTCAAGGGCGACAAACCCTTCGGTATCCGTTACAAAGAAGAGGCTCCCGCCAAAGCCGGCAAAGCTGCCGGAGTTTACACCGCCACCGTTGACGGCAAAGCAGTTGTCGTCGAAATGGCTGCCGACGGCAAGAGCTACACCGCCAAAGTCGGCGGCAAGAGCTTCAAAGTCGATGTCGCCGAGGGTGCTGATGCCGCCGCCGCTTCTGCCGCTCCTGCCGCTTCCGGCGATGGCAAAGCTGTGACCGCTCCGCTTCCGGGAACCGTCACCAAGATCCTCGTTGCCGAGGGAGACAGCGTTTCCGCCGGAGACACCCTGCTCATTCTCGAAGCAGTCAAAATGGAAAACGAGATCAAAGCTGATTGCGATGGTGTGGTCAAATCCATCAACGTTACCGGCGGTGCCACCGTTCAGGCAGGTGATGCTCTGGTGACCATCGGTTAATCAAGTTTGAGGAGCTAACAATGAAACAGTTCAAACTTATCATTTCCTGCGCAGCTCTGCTCTTCGGCGCAGCTCTCTTTGCGGTTCAGGAGCCCGCTCTCCCCGCCGCAGCAGATTGCGCCAAGAAAGCAGTTGATTGTGCCAAAGCCAAAAAGAGTGCCTGCACCGATGCGAAATGCACCAAAAAAGCAGGATGCCCGGTCGCTGCCAAAGCAGCCTGCGGCAAGGATTACGTTCTGCCCAAGTGCGCCAAACTCGATGCAGCCAACACCGATGCTCTTTTCGCCACCTACATTGATGCCAAAGGAAGCCGTTATATCGTCTATAACTGGGAAAAACCTGCGACCGTCTATTCACTCTATCTCGCTCCCAAGGGCAAACTCCAGCCGGGAACCGAGATGATGGTGGTGAAACCCGCCGGACGCAGCAAAGGTTATGTCAAGAGCGAGGGCAGCTTCGTGGTCGAGAGCATCCGTCCCAAACTCGAGGCTTCTTCCACTCTGACCAAAGGAATGGTGCTTGCCAAACTTAATCCGGTCTCATTCAGCCACGACTCAGTGGATAACGCTGCCGGCGGAGCAAAATCTCTCAAAGGCGGCTGGGGTGAGACTCTCAAAGGATTGTGGCACTCCACCGGTATCTATGATATCCTGCACCAGTCAAGCGCAGACTTTGCCAACACCTGGACTCTCGGTCTTGGCCGTGTCATCATGACCATCGTTGCACTGGTTCTCATCTACCTTGCCATCGTCAAGGAGTATGAGCCGCTGCTGCTGCTGCCTATCGGTTTCGGTGCTCTGCTTGCCAATATTCCGCTCGCCGGAATTTCAGGCCCCACCGGACTCCAGGGTTTGATCTACAACGTCGGTATCAACAGCGGAGTTTTCCCGCTGCTGATCTTCCTCGGCGTCGGAGCGATGACTGACTTCGGTCCGTTGATCGCCAATCCCCGCACCGCTCTGCTCGGCGGAGCCGCCCAGTTCGGTATTTTCGCCGCTCTGCTCGGTGCTCTCGGTCTTTCAATGCTCAACATCGGTATCGACTTCGATCTGCTCGATGCCGGAAGTATCGGTATCATCGGCGGAGCTGACGGCCCGACCTCCATCTGGCTGACCAGCAAACTCTCACCGAAACTGCTCGGAGCAATCGCCGTTGCGGCATACAGCTACATGGCACTGGTTCCGATCATCCAGCCGCCGATCATGAGGCTCTGCACCACTCAGGCTGAGCGCAAGATCAAAATGACCCAGAGCCGCAGCGTCAGCAAAATCGAGAAGGTCTGCTTCCCGCTGCTGATCACTCTGCTCTGCGCCCTGCTGCTTCCCGATGCCGCTCCGCTGATCGGTATGCTGATGTTCGGTAACCTGATGCGTGAGTGCGGAGTCGTTGAGCGTCTCAACCAGACTGCCCAGAACGCACTTATCAACATCGTCACCATCTTCCTCGGAATTGCCGTCGGTTCCAAACTTTCCGCCGACCAGTTCCTCTCACTGCAGACTCTCGGAATCCTGCTGATGGGAGCTGTGGCGTTCTCGATCGCCACCGCCGCCGGAGCTCTTTTCGCCCGTCTGATGAACCTCTTCAGCAAGAACAAGATCAACCCGCTGATCGGTTCCGCCGGTGTTTCCGCCGTTCCGATGGCAGCCCGTGTTGCCAACAAGGTCGGTCTCGAGGAAGATCCCTCCAACTACCTGCTGATGCACGCCATGGGACCCAACGTTTCCGGCGTTATCGGTTCAGCCGTTGCGGCAGGAGTTCTACTCAATATGCTCAAAGGATTGCTCTGAGCATAAGTTGAGGGTGCGTTGATAAAGCGCACCGTTGACAAAAAATCCATCCCGTGCATTTCAAAGAATGTACGGGATTTTTTTATCCGGAAAGCTTGAAAAATCCGCTTTTGCGGTGTACCTTGTAGTAAACAATTTAATAACATGGAGTTTTACTATGAAAGCTGCAATTTTCTGTGCCGTGCTGCTGCCGCTTCTTTTCAGCGGATGTGTCCAAAGCAAAGTCGAAAAGATGGAAGGTCACATGGGATTTGTTGACCGCCAGAGTTTCCCCGAGGTCAAGGGTGCGAAACTTGAACTCGCCGTATCAGGAAATCCCGAGCTGATATCAGGACGTGACCGCAAAGTGACCTTTATTCTGAAAAATCTGAGCGATTCACCGCTTAATATCCCTGAGTGGTTCAGCAACGAGCCTGACAATATCGAGATATCGTGCCAGATCTGGTTTCCGAACCAGCTTGCTCCGGAACCCGACCGCTGGATAACCTATCCCGTAGTTCCGAAACGTCCGATCATGCGTTACCCTCTGCGCATCGGAGCAAAGATGTTCGTGTCAGTTGATGTTCCTCTTGAATTTCTCAATCACCTGATCGTGAAACCCGGAACCGAGCGGCGTTATTTCATCAAAGCCCGCCTCAATTTGAATTCGGTAAAAGCCGAAAGCAAAGTATCAGCGATCACCATCCGTCCTCCTCAGAAGCAAGCCGCCAAAAAGCGGTAACTGTTTACAGTAAGGCTCTGTTCCCGACATTGGTAGGTAAAAGTAAATAAAAAAGTTTTCCCTCTCTCCCCGCATCATCTCCCCATATCAGGAACAACGCATACGGTAAAAAGCCATTTCTTCACAGCAGAAGATAACAAAACAGTTTTTGCAGACTAAAAATCACGGCATTTGTCGGAATGACGTTTGCAAAAAACAAGCTCTTGTGTTATATTACTCCTGATTATAAATAAGTAAATCTCAACTACTATATTTAAGAGGAAAAAATGAGTTCAGAATACGATTTTTCAGCCATTGAAAAGAAGTGGCAGCAGTACTGGGAAGAGAACAAGACTTTCAAAGCCGTCGATCTTGCTCCCAAACCGAAATTTTACTGTCTTGATATGTTCCCGTACCCCTCCGGAGCAGGACTCCATGTGGGTCACCCTGAGGGCTACACCGCAACTGATATCATCTGCCGCTACAAACGTATGCGCGGCTTCAATGTACTGCATCCGATGGGCTGGGATGCTTTCGGATTGCCCGCCGAGCAGTACGCCGTTGATACCGGAACCCATCCGTCGATCACCACCAAAAAGAACGTGGATAAGTTCCGCAGTCAGATCAAGGCTCTCGGTTTCAGCTACGACTGGGATAGAGAGATCAACACCACCGATGTCAACTACTACAAGTGGACTCAGTGGATTTTTATGCAGCTCTACAAAAAAGGTCTGGCTTACCTTGATGAAGTTCCGGTGAACTGGTGTCCGGCTCTCGGAACCGTGCTGGCTAACGAGGAGGTCATCGACGGGCGCAGTGAGCGTGGAAATCATCCCGTTGAGCGCCGTCCGATGAAGCAGTGGATGCTCAAAATCACCGAGTACGCCGAGCGTCTGCTCAATGACCTCGATGATCTTGACTGGCCCGAGGGCATCAAAGAGATGCAGCGCAACTGGATCGGCAAATCCACCGGAGCAGAAGTTGTTTTCACCACCGAAAACAATGTGGATATCACCGTTTACACCACCCGTCCTGACACCCTTTTCGGAGCGACCTACATGGTGCTCTCTCCTGAGCATCCGCTGGTCGATGCCATCACCACCACTGAGCAGAAAGCCGAAGTCGAGGCTTACAAAAAGGCGGCAAGTCTCAAGAGTGAGCTCGCCCGCACCGATATGTCCAACGAAAAGACCGGAGCTTTCACCGGAGCTTACGCCATCAACCCCGTGAACGGAGTCAAGATCCCCGTCTGGATCGCCGACTACGTTCTCTCAAGCTACGGAACCGGAGCCATCATGGCTGTTCCCGCCCACGATACCCGTGACTACGATTTCGCCGTCAAGTTCGGTCTGCCCATCAAGTGCATCATCTCTCCTGATGAGGCAGAGGCAAAAGCCGCCAACGTCGATATCCAAGCCGTGCTCGCCGGAAAGGCCTGCTGGACGGGCGAGGGCAAACTCATCAACTCCGCCAACGATGACGGTCTCGACCTCAACGGCTTGAGTGTCAAAGACTCCAAGCCTGCCGCCACCAGATACCTCGAAGGCAAAGGCAGAGGCAAGGAATCCGTCAAGTACAAACTGCGTGACTGGCTGTTCAGCCGTCAGCGTTACTGGGGCGAGCCGTTCCCGGTCATCCACTATGAGAACGGAGACATCGAGCTGGTCGATGAGAGCGATCTGCCCGTCGAACTGCCCGAAATGCCCGACTTCAAACCCTCCGGAACCGGTGAGCCTCCGCTTGCCAAAGCGGTTCAGTTCGTCAACTACGTCGATCCCAAGACCGGACGCAAGGGCCGCCGTGAGACCAACACCATGCCCCAGTGGGCAGGCAGCTGCTGGTACTATCTGCGCTACATCGACCCCGCCAACGTCACTGCCAGCTGGGATAAGGCTCTCGAAAAATACTGGATGCCGGTCGATCTCTACGTCGGCGGAGCAGAACACGCTGTTCTGCATTTGCTCTACGCCCGCTTCTGGCACAAAGTGCTCTTCGATCTCGGATATGTTTCAACTCCGGAACCGTTCCGGAAGCTGATAAATCAGGGAATGATCCTCGGTATTTCCTACAAAGACACCCGTGGAGTGCTGGTTCCCACCGATCAGGTCGAGTTCACTGCCGCCGGCCCCATCCGCAAGAGCGACGGCGAAAAGCTCGTCGAGTTCCCTGCCAAGATGTCCAAGAGTCTGCGCAACGTGGTCAACCCCGACGACGTCATCGCCCAGTACGGAGCAGACAGTATGCGCCTCTACGAGATGTTCATGGGTCCCTTGCAGGCGACCAAGCCCTGGAGCACCGCAGGTGTCGAGGGTGTGTACCGTTTCCTCAAACGTGCCTGGAGAGTCTTTGATACCATTGCCGTGACCGAAGATGCCTGCTCCAAAGAGCTCGAGCGTCTGGTGCACCAGACCGTCAAGAAGGTCACCACCGATATCGAAAACTTCGACCTCAACACCGCTATCAGTGCCCTGATGGTGCTGCTGAACGAGCTTGCCAGGCAGAGTGCTCTGCCCCGCAGCGCAGCAGAAAAGTTTGTGCTGATGCTCTCAGTGTTCGCTCCCCACATCGGCGAGGAGCTCTGGGAAAAACTCGGTCACGACACCACCTGCGCCTATGTCGAGTGGCCCGTCTGGGATGAAGCTGTGCTCAAAGTCGATGAGGTCGAAATCCTCGTTCAGGTGCTCGGCAAACCCAAGGCACGCATCATGATGCCCGCCGGAGTCTCCGCCGACGAAGCTCAGAAGATAGCTCTCGCCAACGAAGATGTCCGAAAAGCCATCGAGGGCAAAAACGTGGTCAAGGTCATCTGCGTTCCCGGACGTCTGGTCAACATCGTGGTAAAATAAGTTGCGGAGGGGAAAAATATGAATAAATTTTTTCTGATTTCCGCATTCGCCGCCCTCTTTCTGGTGACGGGATGCTCGTCAAACAAACTCAACATCGGAGTTTACCGCAATGTTGACTCCTCCCGTGATGATATGGCGATGGTCTGCGAAGAGTACATCATATTGCAGGTCAAGAGTCCGGAAAACGCCGGAGGAGCTCTCGACTACTGGACATGGGGAGGCAAATACACCCTCGATGATGACGGAACCATATCCTTTGATATGGATAAAGAGACAAGAAAACGGTGGAACTTCTACTTCAATTTCCTCGGGCGCAAAGATGGCATCGTCATCAACGACCTTGCCAACGAGACCGGTATAATCCTGCGTTACGAGCTGCCCAAGAGAAGAAGAAACGAGGCTTCGCCTGTTCCGGTCGGTTCAACCGGAATAAATCCCCGTTACCAGTATCCCGACAACAACTGATATTTCACAAAGGAGCATAGATACTTATGAAGAAAAACAGCGGTCGTTTTATTCCGGTGGCACTGGTGGTGCTTGCCGGAATCGTGTTCATATTTCTGATGAATCACTGGTTCGATACCTCAAGCAGTCTGCGCGCCCTCTTTTCAGGAGGCGACAGCGGTTCAGTTATGGGTGAAGTCGGGAAGAACTCCGAAGCCAGTCTCGCCATGCGCGGAAGATTTGCCGCCAAAGTATCTATGATGATCTTCACAGTCATCACCGTTCTGCAGTTCGTCGCTTTTGCCCTCGGAGCGGTGGTAGTCAACGGAATCAAAAATCATCCGGGAAAACCCGCCCAGCGTCAGCAGATGCTCGATAATGCGGAAATCTTCTTCGATGTTCCGCTCTACGTCGGTCTTTTCGGAACAGTTTCCGCCTTCCTGGTCATGACTTTTTCTCCTCAGAGCAGCCGCCTCATCGCTTACAGCTCAACTCTGATCGGAATTATTTTCAGTCTGGTGCTGCGTCTTGTCATGCAGTACCCGCTGCGCCGCAGACTCATCAATGAAGCTGCGGAGGAAAACAAGTGAATAAAGCCATTCTGATCGTCATCTGCGACTTTCTGGTGTCAGCGATGCTCTCGATGATGACCGGAATGGTCGCCGCCCACTCCGGAGGTACCGGCGTCGGTCTGGATGAAAATACCACCCGTATGCTTTTGAGCGAACTCGAAAACAACCGCCGTGAGCTCGAGGAGATGCGGGAAAAGCTCCGCCGTGCCGCCGATACCGTCGAAAATGCCGAAGAGCTCAAGCGGCTTGCCCGTCAGCTCGCCGAGAACCGTCTCAAGCAGGAGACGTTGAAAAAACAGCTTTCTTCCACCAGAGAAAACACCGGAGAACTCACTCCGGCAGAGCTTAAAAAGATGCTCGACGAGGAAAAACTCAAACGCTTTGCCGCCGAAATCGAGCTGAAAGGCAAAACGCAGACCAATACCGAAATGAAAGCCGACCTCGACTCCAGCCGCAAAGAGGCCGACAAGCTGCGCCAGTCCCTGAGCGAAACGGCGCAAAACATGACCCGCATCTCTCAGGATTATGCCGAAACCAAAGGCAAACTCGCCGGAGTTGAGCAGAAACTTGCCGGTACTCAGCAGGCTCTCGAAACCGAAAAACGCATATCCCGCAGAGCCGAAAGCGACCTCAGCAGAGTGAGCGAAGCGTTGCGTGAGATGTCCAGCCGTTACAATGATGCCAACCAGCAGGCGCAGCAGGCGCAGACCAGTGTCGCCTATCTGAGCGGAAAGATTCAAGCAGCCGAGCGTGATGCCGCCGATTACAAAGGCAGAAATATGCAGATGTCCAGAGAGATCGCTCAGCTCAAACTCAACCACCGCGACCAGCTGCGCCGCAATGAGGAGCTGCGCCGTGCCGTGAGCAAAGCGGTCAAGGATTTGACCGATACCAAAGTCAATCTGGCAAAGGCGATGGATGAAGTTCAGCAGAACAGAGAAAAGGCTGTGCGCTCGGAAGCCCGTCTCGAGGCGGCACACCGGCAGCTTGCTGATGCCAGAAAGCTGCTCAAAACCGACGTGCTTGAGCTCTACTCCAAAGCATCGGTAGCCCTTAAAGTTGATATTCAGGCACGCAACGTCTTTACCGGAATGTCAGGCGGCGGAACCTACTTTCTGCCCGTCGTTGACTTCAACGGCGAGCTGTGCATTGCCGGTAACTTTGCCACTCTCTGCGGTGACGGAGAAAAGCCGCTCATCTTCAACCGGGTGACAGCGGTGAATTATACGGCAACTCCCGCCTCCGACCCGGCGGCAAAGCAAACTGCGCTCACGGGATATATCCGTTGTCTCAAAATCGCTCCGCAGGTGGCATCGCTCAAGGCTGCCAATATTTCCGGAATAAAACCGCTCAAATACCTTGACCGTGTGAAGCTGCGCAAGAGAGGATTCCAGCAGCTTGTGCTCTTCAAAAACAGTAACGGCAAGCGTGATGTCGTTGATTTGGAAAACCGCTGTTTTCTCGATCTTGCCCGAGGCGACGGATATCTCTTTATCCGCAACGACAGCCGCACTGTCAAAGCTGCTGCCGGAGATATCGTGCTCACCAGAGAGGGCGATTTCGTCGGTGTCGTGACTGCGGTCGATCGCATGGGCGAAAGGGCTGCACTCTTTGTCTTTCCTGAGAAGCACGTCTGGAACAACACCGTTGACGTGCCCATCGAAAAGCGCAACGGCTCTTACAATGCTTTTGCCTCAGCGGTCAGAGAGATCAAAGAGCTGATACACTCCATCGAAAAGAGATAAGTTTATGACCGACTCCCGTTTTGATGTTCCGGGCGATGCAACCGTTCCTGCCGGAAGTGATGCCGGTGACAGCCGGCTTTCCGGAGCGGAGCTGCGTGCTCTGCTCGGTGATACTCCGGGAGAGAACTTTTCAGAGTACTCCGACCGCAAGCTGCTCGGACTCGGCGGAATGGGAGCAGTTTATTCCGGCACCGAAACCGGACTCAACCGTCATGTTGCAATCAAAATACTGCGTCCGCAATACCGTTACAGTGCCGAACGTATTGAATCGTTCATCAGAGAGGCACGCCTGACGGCGAGGATCGACCATCCCAATATCATTCCCGTGCACCGCTTCGGAGTGTTCGATGATGCCGGAGTATATTTTACCATGCGCAGGATAGCCGGAAACACCCTCAGCAATATCATCAAAAACATCGCTGAGGATGTCGGAGATTACAGGCGGAAATACTCCCTGCGGACTCTGGTCGGAATTTTTCTTTCGGTTTGCAACGGTGTGGCGTTCGCCCACAGCAAGGGAGTTCTGCACGGCGATATCAAACCGGGCAACATCATGGTCGGTAAATACGGCGAAGTCATGGTGATGGATTGGGGACTTGCCCACGATATTTCCGGAGAGTTTGCTCCGGATGAAAATTTGCGCAAGGCACTTATTCCGGAAAAGCGGGATAATCAGAACGAGCTCGGAGGAACTCCTGCCTTCATGGCTCCGGAACATATTTCGGGCGAGGTAACTGTTTACGACAAAAAAAGCGAAGTTTACGCTCTCGGAGCTATGCTTTATTCAATACTTACTTTGAAAAAGACTCCGTTTGAACACACCTCCTCACGAAGAAAACTTGCCATGAAAATACTCTCAGACCGTCCTCCGCTGCCGAGGAAAGCGGCTCCGAAGTACCGTGATGTTCCAAGAGAGCTCGAGGCGATATGCCTCAAAGCCATGGCAAAGAATCGTGAAACGAGATACAACGATGTCGATGAGCTCATTCAGGATATCACCAACTATCTTGACGGATATCCGGTAAATGCGTACAGTCCGCTCTACATCTACCGGGTGCAGAAGCTGATAGCCCGCAGACCGCTTATTCCGGCTCTGGTACTGGTGTTTCTGATCGTAAGCATCTTTTTTTACGAGTGGAACATGCTCGAGCAGCGCAAAGATATTCAGGTGAAGTACTCCATGTCGCTGAATGCCTCAAATCAGGGATTATCTCTCGCCCGCACGCTGCGGCAATACAACCGTAAACTGAGGAGTGCCGGAATCGACAGCGAAAAGCGCAGAGGTATCGAGCAACTCACGTCAGGAATAATCATCCGCACTGCCAATGCTTACGATACTGCATTCAACAATTTTGCCAATGTTCCGCTGCCGATGATAATCACCGATGTAAAACTTGCGGTTTCCGATTTGATTTACACAGCGAGAGACCTTAATACCTACGACCTTGCAAGAGAGGCTGCTCTGGGTTTTGTCTCTCCGAACGATATTCTTGTATCCGAGTTCGTTTCGATCATCAGCCGCCACAGAACGCTGGTGGATATCGCTCTGAAAGATATGCCCAGGCTGAACACTTATTACGGAAAACTGATGTCCGAAAGCGGTACGCTGATGCTTCCTGCTGAAGTGCGCAGCGGCAGATGGCAGCTGGATATCTGCGATGTGAATGGCAGAATACTGCAATCGGTTCGCAGCAGAACGCAAAACAGTGAATTGACACTTGCTCCGGGCAGATATCTGTTGCGATTTTCCAACAAAAAAATCGGTACAGTAAATATGCCGCTGGTCATGACTCAGTCGGATATCTATAATTGCGACCTGAAATTCCCCGGGAATCCGATTCCGGAAAACATGGTTTTCATTGCCGGAACTGGGTCAAACGGTGAAGTATCGAGCTTTTTCATCCGCAAAAACGAGGTCACCATCCGGGAGTTCATTGAGTTCTGGAAAACCCTCTCGCCCGAAGAGCGTTCCGCCGGCAGGGTGCGTTTCTTTTCAGAGAAAACCGGCAGTTTTGTTCCGCTCTGGGATGACAGCGGCAAAGTGATTTATCCGTACACTCCCGACGCACCGGTGTTCGGAGTTTCTCTGGCAGTAGCCAGACAGTACTGTGCGTGGCTGGGCAAAAAACTTGACCGCCCCATAAGACTGCCTGAATATGCCGAGTGGAACAGAGCCGCTTTCAGCTTTGACAGCGACGGCAATTCAGCTTACGGAGTGACTGATCTCAACCGCAATGTCAGAGAGCTTCTGGCATCCAAGTCATCCGGTGTGTTCAACCGGAACATCGGGTTCCGATATGTCATGGATTTGAATTCAAAATGATAGATTTTCAAAACGTTTCAAAACTTTACTCCGGCAACTACATCCTCAAGGAGGTCTCTTTCAGAGTCAACTCAGGCGAGAGGGTGGGTATTGTCGGTCCCAACGGTGCGGGAAAAAGTACCATCTTCAATATCATCACAGGTGCGACCATGCCCGACGGCGGCAGCGTGGTGATTCCCAAAGACCACCGCATCGGCATCATGGCGCAGAACATCAAAACTGAGGAGCTTTCAAGAAAACTTGTCGAGTTCACCGCTGATGCCATTCCCGAACTCCGGGAGTATTCAGAGCGTCTCCACGAAATCGAAAGTCAGCTTGAAGACGGTTGTGCCGATGAAAATACCCGGGCAGCCCTGCTGCGCCGCCACGGAGAGTTGCAGACCAAGATAGAGCACCTCGGAGCTTATCATCTCGAACAGGATGCCAAAGAGGCTCTGAGCAATCTCGGATTTTCTCCTGAAAGTTTTGACAAACCGCTCACTCAGTTTTCCGGAGGCTGGCAGATGCGTGCCGCTCTGGCACGGGTGCTGATATCCAATCCCGATATCCTGCTGCTCGACGAGCCGTCGAACTACCTTGACGTTCCGGCGGTCGAGTGGCTCTGCCGCTTTCTCGGAGGATTTTCCGGTACGCTGATACTCATTTCTCACGACCGCTTTCTGCTGCGCAAGCTCGCTTCGGTCACTTTCGAGGTCAACGGAGGGCAGGTCACCCGCTATGCAGGCAACTACGACTACTACCGCCGTGAGCGTGAAAACCGCCTGAAAATGCTCGAAGCCGCCCAGCGCAACACCGAGAGAAAAAAGGAGCAAATGGAAAGGGTCATCGACCGTTTCCGTGCCAAGAGCACCAAGGCGGCGCAGGCGAAGAGCATGCAGAAAAAGCTCGACCGCATCGAGGATGTCGAGCTGCCGGATGCGCTCAATTATTCCGGAGTCATCCGTTTCCCTGCTCCTCCTGATTGCGGAGTCGAGGCGTTCCGCTTTGAAAACGTCGCTTTCGGATACACTCCCGAAAAGCTGTTGTGGAAAGATGTCTCCTTTGAGATAGCCGCCAAAGAGAAGGTGGCTTTCATCGGCTACAACGGAATGGGCAAAACTACGCTGCTCAAACTGCTGGTGGGCAAACTTGCTCCGACAGCCGGACTGGTTGTGCTCGGTCACCACATCGTCGTCGGCTATCAGGCGCAGGAGTTCGGAGACGTGCTCGCTCCGGAAATGAGCGTTTATGATGCGGTCAAAAGTGCGCTCCCCGCCGGAGCTTCGACCGCCAATCTGATGAATGTTCTCGGCTCTTTCGGCTTTTCCGGAGACGACCGTGACAAGCCCTGCAAAGTGTTGTCAGGAGGCGAAAAAATCAGGCTGCAATTTGCCCGTATTTTTGTCAATCCTCCCAATCTTCTGGTGCTCGATGAGCCGACAACCCACCTTGATGTTTCTGCCCGTGAGCTGCTCCAGCAGGCTCTCTGCAACTTTCAGGGAACGGTCTGCATAGTCAGTCACGATATCGAATTTGTCCGCAACGTGGCAGGAGTCATCATATCCATCGAGCCCAACCGCATCAAAAAGTACTTCGGCAACTACGACTACTATCTGGAAAAATCCAGAGAGCTTGCAAATAATTCCGCAGCAATTCAAAACACGAACATCAATGCGGGCAACTCCTCATCCGACGGAACCATGCTTGCCCGTGACCGCAGGCGTGCCAGAGCTCAGGCAAGGAGTGCCGTTTCAGGCAAACTCAGAGAGGCAAAGCAGACCCTCGAGAAACTTGAGAAAACGCTCGATGAGCTTTCCGAACAGCGCAAAGTTCTGATAGCCAAGATGTCAAGCGGAATGAAAGTCGATTTCGGCTCTCTCAACAAAGAGCTTGCTCAGGTGGAAAAATCCATATCCGGGCACGAGGAAGAGTGGGAAAATTGTGCCATCGAACTTGAGGCACTTAAAATGGAAAATGACCGTATAAACAGTGAGGTAGGAAGATGAAAAAGTTTATCAGTATCTTTATTTTGTTCGCAGTTTCGCTGACTCTTTTTGCAGCTGATGCGGTGAAACTGCCGGAAAAATCCAAGTTCAAACTCGTTTTGCTTATAGGACAATCCAATATGGCAGGACGCGGATTCGTTGAGCCTGCCGATAAAATTCCGCATCCCCGGGTGGTAATGCTCGACAGGCAGGGCAACTGGGTTCCTGCGGTCGATCCGGTGCACTTCGACAAACGCTCCGCCGGAGTCGGACTCTGCCGCACATTCGCCAATCAGCTTGCCGAGGATAATCCCGACTGCGTTATCGGATTGATTCCGGCTGCCTGCGGCGGTTCAAGTCTGGTACACTGGAAACCGGGAATTTATTTTTCGGCAACCAAAAGTTATCCCTACGATGATGCCGTCAACCGTGCCAAGCGTGCTTTGAAGGATGGAACTCTCACTGCGATACTCTTCCATCAGGGAGAAGCCGACAGCAGAAATTCAAGAGTCTATCATCAGTATCTTTCGCAGCTCATCGACGCACTGCGCAACGAGCTCGGGGCAAGAAACGTTCCCTTTATCATCGGTCAGCTTTCCACGGTAAAACCGATGAATTCCGGCAAAAAAAGAGTCGATGCCGCCCATCGGCTGTGTGCTCTTGAAAACCAGCCTGCCGGATTTGTTCCGAGCGACGGACTCACTCTCAATCCCGACAAAATCCACTTTGACCGCAAGAGTCTCATTGAGTTCGGCAAGAGATACTACAAAGTTTACAAAGAGATCACCAGCAAAGGAGCCGTCAAATGAAGATAGCCGTTTTCGGAGACGGAGCGTGGGGAACTGCGCTCGCCATGAATTTGATTGCCAACGGTCACGGTGTGACCTTGTGGGGAGCTTTCCCCGACTATCTCGAAGAGATGAAAAAGAGTCGCACCAACGGCCGTTTTCTGCCGGGAGTCACTCTGCCGGAAACGCTCGAATTTGAAAGTGATGCAGAACAGGCAGTCCGTAACTGCGATATAATCCTGCTGGCGACTCCGACCCAGTTTTTGCGGGGCGTGCTCAAAAAAATGAACGGAGCCGTTGCTCCGGGCAGGGTGGTGATAAATGTGGCAAAGGGAATAGAAAAAGATAGTTTCCTGCGCATAAGCGAGATCGTCAGAGAGGAGCTCGGTTTTGTCACCTACGTTGCGCTCTCAGGTCCGAGCCACGCAGAGGAGGTCGCAAGGAAAGTTCCGACCGCTGTGGTGGCGGCATCCGCAAGCAGAGAGGCGGCAGAGACGGTGCAGAAGCTCTTTATGAACGAAAATTTCCGAGTATATACCTCCGATGACGTGGTGGGAGTCGAGCTTGGCGGTGCACTGAAAAACGTCATGGCGATAGCCGCAGGCATCATTGACGGCATGGAGCTCGGAGACAATCCCAAAGCGGCATTCATGACCCGTGCCATTTACGAGATGGGCAAGCTCGGTGAGCTGCTCGGAGGCAAACAGAATACCTTTTCCGGTTTGAGCGGAGTCGGAGACCTTATAGTGACCTGCACCAGCGGTCACAGCCGCAACCGTCACGTCGGCGAAGAGCTCGGCAGAGGCAAAACCCTCAGTGAGATACTCGATGCCATGGGCATGGTGGTGGCAGAGGGAGTTCCCACCTCACTCGGAGCATACACTCTCGCCCGGCGTGCCGGTGCAGAGACTCCGCTTATTGACAGCATTTACGCAATTTTATACAATGATCTCTCAGCGGTTTCCGCTCTCCGTGAGCTGATGACCCGTCAGGCAAAGGCAGAGGTTTGAAAATGACTCAGTCCGAAATAGCCCGCAAACTCAATCTCACCCAGGCGGCGGTGTCGATGGCACTCAACAACCATCCGGCGATATCCGAAGCGACCCGCCGCAAGGTGCTTGAGCTTGCGGGCAAATGCGGCTACCGTCCGAACATCGCAGGGCAGATGCTGCGCAGAAAGCGTACCAACATAATCGGAGTCATTCTGCCGATGCTCACCAACAGCTATTTTGCCGAGCTTTTTCTTCTGCTTCAGGACCATCTGGAAAAGGCAGGTTTTGTTCTGCATCTCTCTCAGGTGCGCAGCAAAGATGAATTCATAAGTGCCCTCGACAGTCTGCGCAGAATAAATATCGGCGGCTTGATAACGCTTGCCGAATACACCGATATCCTCACTGAGCTGAGGTCATCGGGGCTGCCGATAGCCCTATATGGAGCAAGTCATAACGTAGATGGTTTTTGTCAGGTCTCGCCGGACCACTATGCTTCGGGGTGCGAGATGACTGAATATCTGATATCCCGCAACTGCCGCAAGCTGGTTTTTGCCGGGCAGCGTTTTGAGCATGAGGCGCGCTGCGCAGGTTTCATCGACGCCTGCTCGAGGCACAATATCGTTCCTGCGGGAATACTGCCGCTTCAAAACGGAGAACCTGCAAGTCCTGAAGCCGGATGGAGACTGATGAATGAGTTTTTCAACTCCGGCAAAGAGTGCGATGCCGTGTTTGCCCACAATGACGAGCTGGCGCTCGGGGTCATCCGCTCGGCAAAGGAGCACGGAATAAGAGTTCCCGAGGATATGCTGGTAAGCGGTTTTGACAATATCACGCTTTCGGAGTATCTCTCCCCGCCGCTGACCACGGTCGAACAGCCCAAAGAGGTCATCGCCAGAACTCTGGCAGAAGAGCTGATAAAGTGTATATCCGACAACTCATACGCCAACAAAATAAGTATAGCCTGCCGCATCGTCAAACGTGTATCTGCGTAACAGTATTTTTCTTTGCAGAGCTCCGTTTGGTGTGTGCAAAACCGATCTGTTGACGGACGGAATGATTTTTATTGAAATTTTCCGTTTTTATTGCGGAAAATGTTTGATATTTCAGCAAATCAAGAGTATCTTTATAGCCTAACAGTTTTACTGGAGATTGCTTCCCGGAAACTCCGGGGAGCTGCTTTTCAAAAGGAGTTTTTTATGGCTATCAGTGACAAATACAATTGGATACAGCTCTCTCCCGAAGAGGAGGGGTTTGAGTATTTCTTCGGTTACTACGACCGTTGTGCGTGGGATATGGATGACAAGCTCCACCTCGCTCTGCGGGTCAAACAGATGCTCCGCATCCCCGAGCGGGGAGAGACGGCAGATATCGGAGTCCTCGACCGTCAGGGCAACTTCACCAAGCTCGTCACCACCCGCACCTGGTGTCACCAGCAGGCAAGTATGCAGCTCTTTCTGCCCAGCAATCCGGGAAGTTTCGTTTACAACGACTTCGATGAGAAAGAGAACAAAATGGTGGCACGCATCTACACCATCGGGAAGGGTGTCACCGGCAGATACAATCGTCCGCTCTACACCATAACTCCCGATGGCAAATACGGAGCCTCCCTTGATTTTTCCCGTATCCCCCGCCGGGGTTACAGTTACGCCGATGCTGTTCTGAGCACCGACAGATTTCCCCGCGACCTCGATGCCGACGGTCTCTGGCTGGTCAATCTCGAGACCGGAGAGGATAAACTTATCGTAAGCTACCGCACCATGCTCGAGCGTCACCCCTACGCTTTCAGCTGCAAGGGTCAGCACATCTGGCTCAACCACGCCATCTTCAACGCCACCAGCGACCGTGTTCTCTGGCTCTTCCGCCAGTGCGAAGATACTTCCGGCGACAAGGGATGCTGGTGGAAAACCTTTATGTACACCAGCGACCTCACCGGCAAAGATGCCGCCTGCATCCTGCCTGAGCCCTACTGGACAGGTATGATCTCCCACCAGATATGGGGACGCACCCGCAACGAAATTCTGGTCGATGCCAAGTGGAACAGCAAGACTCACAGCGCAGTGGTGCTTGAAGATAACGTCAATCCGTTTATTTCTCAGGAGATATCTCCGAGCCACGGAGGGATGTCTCACATGGTGTTTTCTCCCGACGGCAAAACTATCGCAGCCGACGGCTATCCGCTGCCATGCACCACTGCCGATGGCAAAACCGTCAACTGTCAGGTGCTCTGTCTCATTGATGTCGAGTCAGGAAAAGTCACCGAAATCGGCAAGTTCCGCCACCGGCAGCCTGAAGGAACCACCGTCGATGTCAGATGCGATATCCACCCGAGATGGAGCCGCGACGGCAAGACCATCACTGTTGACTCGATCCACTCAGGCAAGCGTGCCATTTATATGTTGGATGTAACTCAACTTGTTAAGTAAAAGGAATATACCATGAAAAGAAGTCTCATCAACCGTGTTATCCGTGAAGCCGAAGAGTTAATGGCAAAACACTCATTTCTGTTGCCTCCGTTCGGCAGGTACTCGCTTGCTGACTGGAAAAACTGCAACAAAGCCAACTGTCAGGAAATTTTCGACCTCGGTCTCGGCTGGGATGTCACCGGCTTCGGCAAAGAGGACTTTTTCAACTACGGTCTGCTGCTCTTTACCATCCGCAACGGCAAAGCCGGAAGTGACATCTACACCAAACCTTACGCCGAAAAAATCATGGTCGTGCGTGAGGAGCAGGTCACTCTCTGCCACTTCCACTGGCACAAGCAGGAGGATATCATCAACCGCGGAGGCGGCAATCTGGTCATCGAACTCTCAGCCTCCGACCCCGCCACCAACTCCATCAAAGGCGGCAAGTTCGAGATCACCGTCGATGGCGAAAAGCGGGTGATGAATTCCGGAGACAAGCTCATACTCACTCCCGGCGAAAGCGTCACTCTTCTGCCCTGCCACGCTCACAGCTTCTGGGCGGAAAAGGGTTCGGGCACTGTCCTTGCCGGAGAGGTTTCAATGGTCAACGACGACTCGACCGACAACTGCTTCGTGCTCGAGAAAGAGGCTCTCAGATTTGATCCCATTGAGGAGGATGAAGAGCCTTACAGACTGCTTTGCTCTGAATATAGCAAGTGGCTTTGATTTAATTTTCGATTTCAACTTTTCGATTTCAACTTTTTATTTTCAATTTCAATTTTTTATTTACTTGTTTTGCTTTGCAAAACTCGTTTTATGAGCTTCGCTCATGGCGGGGGAAAACCTTTGTTGAAACAAAGGTTCTTCCCCCGGGCCCCCTTTCCAAAGAACTTTATATACTGGAGTAAGATATGGAACGTAAAGGTATTATCGATGCCGGCAACTGGATCGTGGACAACATCAAATACATCGACCGCTGGCCCGGCGAAGGCAATCTCTGCAACATCCTCGGTCAGGAAATGGCTACCGGAGGCGGTCCCACTAATGTTCTTTTTGATATCGCCGCTATGAACTGCGGAATCCCCCTCTACGCCGCAGGACGCATCGGCAAAGATGCGCTCGGCACTTTTTTGCTTGATGAAATCAGAAAACGCAACATCGATGTGTCGAATATCATATTGACAGATACTCCGACAAGTTATACTGATGTTATGTCCGGCAACGGCAAACGCAGCTTCTTCTGCTGCCGCGGCTCGAATTCTGAGTTCGATTGCTCAGATGTGGAAAATATCGATTTTCCGGCAAAGTGGTTCTACCTCGGATATCTTCTTCTGCTCGATAATCTCGACTCAGACGACCCGGAATACGGAACGCGCGGAGCGAGAATGTTGGATATGATGAAGAAAAAAGGTTATAAAACAATCGTTGACTTCGTGTCGGAAGCTCCGGAAAAATTCCGTAAAGTGGTCAAAGCGGCATTGCCCTATATCGATGCATTGGTCATCAACGAAGTCGAAGCCGGCAATACCTTTGAGCTTGCGACCTGTAATGCTGACGGAACTGCAAACGTTGCAGAAATCAAAAAAGCGGCGCAGAAGTTCCTGGAGTCCGGAGTGAAAGAGTACGTTATAATCCATTACCGTGACGGAGCATACGGATTGCGTAAAAACGGAGAAGAGTACGAAATGGCGAGCTATCCGGCGGATAAAATCGTCGGAACAAACGGAGCGGGAGATGCGTTCTGTGCCGGAGTGCTCTACGCGCTGCACGAAGAGAAGAGCCTTGAGGAGATGCTGAAATACGGCAGTGCGAGTGCGATATTCAACCTGCGCAGTGCGTCGGCATCCGGCGGGGCGGCGAGCCTGAGCGAAATCAACGCCTTCCTGCAAACACAGAACTGAAAGTTCTTTGGAAAGGGGGCACGGGGGAAGAACCTTTGTTTCAACAAAGGTTTTCCCCCGCCATGAGCGAAGCTCATCCAAGCGAGTTTTGCGAAGCAAAACGAGCCTCCCCAAAACCAAGTTTTGCAAAGCAAAACGAGCACCCACCCCAAAACCAAGTTTTGCGAAGCAAAACGAGCACCCCGAACCCCAAGTTTTGCGAAGCAAAACGAGCCTCTCCAAAACCAACCACAAAAAAGCGGCACTGTTTAACAGTACCGCTTTTTTCATTTAAAAATAAACTTGCTCGAAAATCCTACTTCAGTTGAGGTCGTTCCTGTCAACGTGGACAACGCTTGCCCAGTACATATATTGATTGTTAGAGTTGTGGCTGTTGGCGATCGGAACAGGAATCAATTTCACATGTCCGTCGGCGAAGCAGACGTTAACGTTGTTGTTGTGGCGGTTGCCGAGGTTTGCCGGAGTCTTGGTCATATCCTCCCAGCTCTCGACGTTAGCCGGATTGAGCTTGTTGTCGGCGTTTTTATAGTTGAATTTATAACGCTTTCTGCCGCCGCTGCGGAAGTCGTTGATATCCGCATAATGGGCGATCTGGCTCGGACGTTTCTTGACTGTGGGATGTCCGAAAGTTGCGGCATTCATCCAGATGCCGTCATATCTGGCACTTGAAAAGTCACCGGCGACAAAGACGTTGACAGCGTAAGAGTAGTAAACAATATCTCCGAGGCTCTCACCGCCGGTAAGTCCGGTGGGGTCGGGGTCGTTCGGACAGACGAAAACGGTATTTTTCTTGTTGATATCGGCAGAAACATATTTCAGCTGCTTGCTGCGCTGGGCACTGCTGCCCATGAAAAAAGGCCATCCTTCGGGTCCGGTATTGCTGCCGCCGTTCACCGGATTGCCGATCGTGAGGTCTGCCCGATTGGTATCCGGAGCAACTTTTTTGCAGAAGTAGGTGGGATGATACCAAGTGTTGTAGTCCTGCATGTATCCGGCATTGCCCAAGCCGAGCTGCTTGAGATTGCTGGAGCACTGAACGGATTTGCCGCGCTCACGGGCACTTGAAAGTGCGGGCATGAGAATCGCCGCCAAGATAGCGATGATGGCAATTACAACGAGAAGCTCGATCAGAGTGAATGATAACTCCTTCACTCTCCTGCTGGAGAATACTGCTTTCATTTGTTTTTCCTTTCAATAGCACACTGGTGATTCAACTCTTATCCAAACCGAATTGAGCTATCATTCTCAGGGCATCGGCAACCCGCTTTACCTTATCTTTGAACTCGCTCTCCTGACCGGTCAATGCGGCTTCGATTCCCCTGTTCACCAGATGGTAGCTTACGGGATTGGCGATGTTGTAGCGGGGAACAACGTGGAAAAGAGTTCTGGCGAACACGGCATCGTGCGGGTCATCGTTGTCAAAACTCGCCTGAGCAGCCCTGCTCATAATGGGGATGCCGCATCTTGATGAACCGATGACATCATTCTGACACTCATGAGAGAGCAGTAAGCCTAAAAGCTGTTGAGCCATTTCCATATCCACGCACTCTTTCCTCACGCAGAAAAAGTTTGCAGCCAGCATGGAACGGGGAGCCATTCCCCGCTCACGCACGGGCATCGGACGCAGTACGATATCCTCTTTTTTGAAATATTTCATCTTGAGCAGCATGGAAACTGTCTGGCGTGAACCGGAATAAATCGCTATATTTCCCTGCCAGAAATCAATGTCGTGCCTGTATTTGCCGATGTATCTCGGCGGCAGTTGCGCTCTTTTACTGATTTCTCTGAAAAACTCCAGAGCCTCGATCGCTTCGGGAGCATCTATTTTTACCTCGTTGGAATTGTCAGGGTCAAAAATGTATCCTCCGTTGACGGTGACAAAATTCATCCACTCGGTCAAACCAGCCCAGGTGCCGAAAGTGCGGAACGGCTCAATCTTATTTTCCAGACATTGCAGAGTCTTTACAAACTCGTCCCAAGTCCAGTTTTCCGGAGGCAGTTCGCAGTTGCATTTTTCAAAAATTTTTCTGTTGAGTATCATCACTTTCGGAGAAAACAACAGCGGAATTCCGCAAAGGTCTCTGCCGAACCTGCCTGCATCGAGTATCTTGCCGAAGATGGTGCGCCGGTCGGGAACGACGTTGTTGAGCATCGCAGTAAGATCGCAGTATTTGCTGTGGTTACTTATGAGATAATGAGATACAGACAGTTCCATCGGAGCATTGTCGAACTCGTTAGAGATAAATATTTCCGGAATATCCCGGTTTATCTTGACGCAAAGCTCTTTGATGAGCCAGTTGTCGGCGGGGTGGACTCTGAATACTCCGTTCACCATGCGCTCACGCCAGTATGGATGCGGTTCGACTCCGCTGCGGGGAAAAACTTTGAGCAGTCCCCGTTCGGCAAGGTCATCGACTACCCGCTGAACAAACTGAAAACTGACATCGAACTCTGAAGCCAGAGTACGGGCTGAGGGCAGGCGTTTGTCATCCGGAGATGTTTCCAGCAGACCAAGTATTTTATTTTTGATAGCAACAGTTTTATACACTCTCTAAACTCCTATTACTCAGCATATATTATACACAAAAAAGCTGAAAAAACAAGAGCAAAAACGTGTTAAAGCGAAAAAATCTTGAATGGTTGCGCTCAAATGAACACTTTATTCCCCGAATAAACCGCAATGGGCGCAAAAAAAGACCGCTGCAATTACTTGCGGCGGTCTTTGTTTGACTTGAAGTATTGGATTACTTGTCGGTCAGAGCGGCAACACCGGGGAGCTCTTTGCCCTCGAGGAACTCGAGGCTGGCTCCGCCGCCGGTGGAGATGTGGGTCATCTCAGCGGCGAGACCGGATTTGTTCACGGCAGCAACACTGTCGCCGCCGCCGATGATGGAAACTCCGCCGTTCTTTTTGACTTCGGCAACTGCACGGCAGACTCCGAAAGTACCGTCGGCGAACTTGGGCATCTCGAAGCAACCCATGGGTCCGTTCCAGACAACGGTCTTGGCACCCTTGATGGCGTTGCTGTAAAGCTCGATGGTCTTGGGACCGATATCGAGACCCATCCAGCCGGCGGGAACATTCTGGTCAACGACCTGAGTGTTTGCCTCGGCATCGAACTTGTCGGCGGCGATGCTGTCGACCGGCAGCAGCAGAGCGACGTTGCGGCTCTTGGCAAGCTCGATCATATCTTTGGCGTAGTCGAGCTGATCCATCTCGCAGAGTGAGTTACCCACTTCGTAGCCCTGGGCTTTGAGGAAGGTGTAAGCCATACCGCCGCCGATGATCAGGGTATCGACTTTGCTCAGCAGGTTCTTGACCACAGCCAGCTTGTCGGAAACTTTTGCTCCGCCGAGGATGGCGACGAACGGACGAACCGGGTTCTCAACGGCATTGCCGAGGAACTCGATCTCTTTTTCCATCAGGAAACCGGCAACGGAAATCGGCATATATTTGGTGATGACTGCGGTAGAAGCGTGGGCGCGGTGAGCGGTTCCGAAAGCATCGTTGCAGTAGATATCTCCATAGGAAGCAAGCTGTTTGGCGAGCTCTTTCTGCTGCTCTTTGAGAGCGGCTTTGGCTGCCTTGAAGTCTTCCTCAGACTCGCCATCTTTCTGCTTGCGTTTTGCCTGCTCCTCTTTGTGGTAGCGGGTGTTCTCGAGCATCAGGATCTCACCCGGTTTGAGAGCGGCTGCCTCTTTGTCGGCGAGGGCGCAGTCAGCAACGAATTTGACCTCTTTGCCGAGCATGTTGGCGAGGTAATCGGCGACGGTTTTGAGAGTGGTGTCGCCGGTGATTCCCTTCTCGTCAGGACGTCCGAGATGGCTCATCAGCACCACGCTGCCGCCCTGCTCAAGGACGTATTTGATTGACGGAAGAGCACCCTTGATACGGGTATCATCTTTGATAACTCCCTCTTTCACGGGAACGTTGAAGTCAACGCGCATGACAACGCGCTTGCCTTTGAGATCGACATCACGAAGAGTCATCTTGTTCATAATAAATTCTCCTCAGAAAAACTTGCTGAAACAAAAAAGAGGACGGGCGCTTTGCCCGCCCTCTTCGGATCGGATTTTATTCCAAACAGTGATTACTTGGCGATGACGCGTGCCATCTCAAGAACCTTGTTGGAGTAACCCCACTCGTTGTCGTACCAGGAGCAGACTTTGACAAAGGTCTTGTCGAGTTGGATTCCGGCTTTGACGTCGAAGATGGAGGTGCGGGCATCGCCGCGGAAGTCGGTGGAAACGACAGCCTCATCGGTGTAACCGAGGATGCCTTTGAGCTCGCCCTCGCTGGCTTCCTTCATGGCGGCGCAGATTTCCTCGTAGCTGGCCTCGGTGTTGAGCTCGCAGGTGAGGTCAACGAAAGAGACGTCGCTGGTGGGAACGCGGACTGACATACCGGTCAGTTTGCCGTTGAGCTCGGGCAGAACTTTGCCCACGGCTTTGGCAGCACCGGTTGATGAGGGGATCATGTTCTCGAGGATACCACGACCGCCTCTCCAATCCTTCTTGCTGGGACCGTCAACGGTTTTCTGGGTGGCGGTGGCAGCGTGGATGGTGGTCATGAGACCGCGTTTGATACCGAATTTGTCGTTCAGAACTTTGCTGATCGGAGCAAGGCAGTTGGTGGTGCAGCTGGCGTTGGAGATGATGTCCTGACCGGCGTAGGTCTTGTGGTTGACACCATAGACGAACATCGGGGTGGCATCTTTGCTCGGAGCTGACATGATGACTTTCTGGGCACCGGCTTCGATGTGCTTGCGGGCTTTGGCATCCTCGAGGAAGAGACCGGTTGACTCGACGACGATCTGGGCGCCGACTTCGTTCCATTTCAGGTTGGCGGGATCCATCTCAGCGGTCAGACGGATGGCTTTGCCATCGACGACCAGGGTGTTGCCCTCGACGCTGATCTCGTGATTGAAGATGCCGTGAACTGAATCGTATTTCAGCATGTAGGCAAGGTACTCAGGCTCGAGCAGGTCGTTGATTCCGACGATCTCGATGTCGTTGCTGAAGTTCTCGACGGCGGCGCGGAAGACCATACGGCCAATGCGTCCGAAACCATTGATTCCGACTTTAATCATTTTTCACATTCCTTTTGTTTGAATTTAACTCAAGGCTTTGCCTTTTGTTTTCACTTTATATAAATATAGCACCGCAAAACCTCTTTTTCAAGGTGTTGCGGTGTTAAAATGCTCTTTTTAGAGCTTATTTGTTTTCGAGCTCGAATTTCTTCATGAACTCGACCAGGGCTTCGACACCCTCCATGGGCATGGCGTTGTAGATACTTGCGCGGCATCCGCCGACCAGACGGTGACCCTTGAGATCGGTGAGTCCGGCGGCTTTCGCCTCGGCGACGAACTTGGCATCGAGTTCATCGCTCGGAGTGCGGAACACGACGTTCATGCGTGAGCGGTCAGCTTTGGCGACCGGGCTCTTGAAGAAGCTGCTGTCATCGAGGAAAGCGTAGAGCTTGGCTGCCTTGGCGTTGTTGATCTCCTCCATGGCGGCGACACCGCCCTTGGCTTTGACCCAGTCGGTGACGAGTCCGAGCATGTAGATGGCGAAGGTCGGAGGAGTATTGAACATTGAGCCGTTCTCGATGTAGGTGCTGTAACGCAGCATGGTCGGAACTTTGTCGCTTGTGCGCTCGGCGAGCTCTTTCTTCATCACCACGAGGGCGACACCGCTGGGGCCGAGGTTCTTCTGGGCTCCGGCGTAGAAGAGGCCGAACTTGTTGGCATCAAAGACTCTTGACATGATGTCGCTGGACATATCGGCGATGAGAGGAACTCCGGCGGGAGCCTCGGGAAGAGTCTGGTACTGGGTTCCGGCAACGGTGTTGTTGCTGGTGATGTGCAAATAGGCTGCTCCGGGAGTGAGTTTCCACTCGCTCTGAGCCGGGATGTGGTCATACTTGCTCTCTTTGCTGCTGGCGGCGATGTTGGCGGTTCCGTAGAGTTTCGCCTCTTTGGCGGCTTTTGCACCCCAGACGCCGGAGTCAACGTAATCGGCGGTTCCGCCGTTGAGCAGGTTCATCGGGATCATGGCGAACTGCATGCTTGCTCCGCCCTGGATGAACATGACGACGAAATCATCAGAGAGTCCGAGCAGCTCGCGGATATTGGCTTCAGCGTGGTCGATGACCGGCTGGAAGTATTTGCCGCGGTGTGAGAGCTCCATGACTCCTGAGCCGCTGCCCTGGAAATTGACGAACTCTTCCTGTGCCTTGAGCATGACTTCCTTGGGAAGCATAGCCGGACCTGCTGCGAAATTGTAGATCTTCATTTTTTCTTCCTTCTATTTTTTATTTTCGGTTGTTGCTGTGTTTAGTGAGAAAGGCTGCCCGCAACGGGCTGTTTTTCTTTTCTCTATCGGGAATATAGTTCCTGTTTTGCCATAATTCAAGTCGTCAGGCGGTGCAAAATCGGTGTTTGCTCCACTTTTCGAGTGTCAAAGTACGCAAACATACCATCTGATATTATCAGATTTTTTCAATCTTCAAAACTGATATTATCAGATTTTCAGAGCCTCTTTTATCACCGGCATTACCTTGAGATACATCCGTTCAAATCCGCAGTCGTTGGGATGGGTGAGGTCACTGGTGCAGTCGAAACGGTCAGGACCGTCAAAGAGAGTTTCACCCTCGATGAACCAGACGTTTTTGTCTCCTTTCTTCTTCGCCTCTTCGTAAGTGGCAAAGATAACGTCACGCCGCTTGCGCAACGCTTCGATATTATCGCTCTCCCAGCCTGACGGACGGTTCATTATTATTACCGGCAGCTCAGGATGTTTCTCTCTTATGATATTGAAGAAACGGCTGTGGGTCGCTTCAAGATGTTCGAGAGTCGGAGCGTTGTGGTCGTAATCGTAAACGAAAGCGGCAAGGTCGAGTGAGGCAATCAGCTCCGCCATGATATCCTCGCCCTTTGCGTTTCCTGCGAAACCCAGATTTATCTCTTCGGCATCGAGGGCACGGCAGACTCTTGAACAGTAATTCATTCCGGGACGGGATGCCGCAGAACCGTGAGTTATCGAGGAGCCGTAGAAGAGAACGGGCTTTTCAACTTTGTGCTGCGGAGCTGTTTCAAAAACGCTTCCTTTGACGATTCCGACCGAAAAATCGCTTACTCCGCCGTAGAGCGGAAAGTTGATGAGATATTCGTAAAGTGTGTCGTTACCGGACTTGCAGAGCAGTGCGTTTTTCACGCTCTCAGCCGAGTTGCCGTTATAGCGGAGCGTTCCGCAGTGGATGAACACTTCCTCACCTGCCTTGCGCCGGTAAACATCAACTCCTGCACGGGTGGTGAATGGAATATTATCTATATCGAGCGTGTGAGCCGGAGTATAACGCACGGTCAACGCCGGAGTGTTGCTGACAAAACGCAACTTTACTCCGGCAGTGTTCCACGATAATCCCCTGACTCCTGCGCTCACAAGGTCGAGTTTGTTCTGCGGAACACGGCAGTATTTTCCATCTTTTTTGCCGAAAGGCAGTCCTTCAAGCATATCGGGAACATCTTTCATGGCATCGTAAAAGATAAAATCGTAACCCTCGACCGTGACGGAGGCGTAGTTGCTGTCTATTTCGGCTATATTCATTTGGATTTTTCCCTCCTGTTTGCTGTCGGTAAATATAGCATTTCCCATTGCAGATTTCAAAGATTTTCGACTCTGAGCGCCAATTTTGGTGCGGAAAACGCTGTTTTTTTGAAAAAAAATCAAAAATATTGCATTGTATGCTTGACAAATATGCAAGATAATGTTCCATTATAACAGACAAATCTACGTCTAACCAAACATAGAGGAAATATGAGATACTACACAGAAGACCACGAGTGGATCGAGATCAACGGTGACGAAGCTGTTATCGGTATATGCGAATTCGCAGCCGATGAACTTGGCGATGTGACCTTTGTCGAACTTCCGGAAGAGGATGATGACTTCATCATCGGCGACCGTCTGGGTACGATCGAGGCGGATGAGACTATTGATATCTACTCACCCATCAGCGGAACTGTCTGTGCGGTCAACGAGTCTCTCGCAGATGAGCCCGAACTCATCAACGAGTCACCCGAGGAAAAGGGCTGGATATGCCGTCTGACCAACTTTGACAACACTGAACTGGACGACCTGATGAACGAGAGTGCATACCGCAAGTATCTGAATACTCTCTGAAAATAAAGGCTCTGTTCCCGACAAGGGCAGGTAAAGGTAAATAAAAAAGTTTCCCGCTTTTCTTGAAAGGGAGAGAGGGGCG
>JAFVZB010000091.1 GCA_017508385.1 Lentisphaeria bacterium
AAATATGCCAACTGCATGGATAAACTTCAACCGTTTTTCCACAATATAATGACGGAAGGATACACTTGGCGTAATGCCGCAAATCCAGTTACCCGTATTCAAGTTGAAGAGCGCATGGCATGTGTAAAAGAGTTCATGCCGCAGCTCTATGACTGGGTCAGGGAAAGTATTGCCGGTGCTGTTGAACGTCAATGGCTTGATACCTGATATATCGCCGCCCTGTGGCGTATGTGCATTGCGGTTTGAAGCTCACAGTCAATGCCGTATTTCATCAATTCCCTGCCTGAAATGGAAGTTTCCTGAACCTCTTCTGTACAGAACAGTTTTTTGACAGAATAGTTCTTTTCCGGATCAAGGTTCTGAAGTTTGAAGCGGCGACGGTCACGCCTGGTAAGACCAGAGGTGAATACGAATATCAGTGAGTTGTCTCCTGCATGTTCCTGCATCTGAAAAGCCAGTATGTTTTCATTATCGCTCATCGGCAGATATCTGAAATTTAGTTGATAGACATGGGAATTCAGGAATAATTTCCGGTTTTCCTTGTAAAATGCAACGTATTTTGCATACACATCCCGTACTTCCTGCGGCAGTCCGGCAATGTCTCCGGTGAAGCCGGGAATACCGAGCAATGCGGAACTCATGACAAAATTGACGTTGAATAAAGCACCCTCATCCCATGAGGAAGAGGTGCCGGCCATGACAAGCAGTTCATCGGAGACTTTGGTTAATCTTTCCGGAGCCGGACGGGTGACTGCCCAGTTGAGGGTTCTTCCGGGAAGTGTCCGCATGAATGCACCTTGACGTATTTTGAGGTTTTCATATAAATGCGCGTGGTCGCTGACAAAAGCTGCATCGAAATACGTTGCAGTATCAAGATCGTTGCGCAAAGCTCCTGAACCGCAGTTTTCGATGACCAGTTCCGGAAACTCTTTCCTCAATTCAAGTATCAGCTCTTTGAATTTTGAGCAGTAATCATACAATTCTTTGCCGCTTTCATCGTAACCAGCTGCGGCATTGAAGTCTATTTTTATATAGCGGGCTTTGAATTTTCTGACGTTGTCCGCAATGGTCTTTCTGAAGTGTTCTGCGGCGGAGGGCTGGGTGAGGTCGATGCGTGTGGAGTGGGCTGGAAACCATTCCGGATGTTTTTTTCGTATTGATGCGTTTACCTCCCAGCGTTCCGGTTCCATCCAGAAACCGAAATCCAGTCCGCTGGAGCGTACTTCCTCTGCGAAAGACGCCATGTTTCCGAAAAAAGGCTCTCCTTCCCGCTCCTGCCAGTCGCCTACGCTGTTCCACCAGTCTGCGTTGCCGAACCAGCCGGCGTCAACTACGAATACTTCACAACCAAGCTCTTTTGCGGCTTTGAGTTGTGCGCGCAACTCGTCGATTTTCAGATCGGTGAAGCGGTAAAGCCAGGTGTTGTAGAGTACCGGCGGAGTGTGCAGAAAATCCGGAATACGGCGGTCTATCATATACTGCTGGATATATGCTCCGGAAAGTCCGGGGTCGCAATCCGGAACTTCAGTTATGATAACTTGAGGCAGTTCAATGCGTTCCTGCGGTGCAACGGAGAAAAACAAATCAGTGTCGGCAAGTCCGGGTTCGACTATCGGCATCGGAGCCTCCGACTTTATGATACTGCTGCGGATATTTATGTTCCAGTTTCCGCGGGGAACAAGATGAAATGCTGCGGCTGATGAGTTTTCTATATCTTCGAGTATACAGAATGGAGTGTTGCCGACCGTTGATCGGGCAGCTCCGGCGGAAAGTTTGATATTCATTCCGGCAAGTTCTGTACAGCGGGGCTGATTTTCTGACAACCAGCGGCTTTCCTGATAGTGAAGTCTGTATTTTCCCGGAGCAAATACAAAGCGGGGCAGGGCGCGGCGCAGGGTGAATGGTTTATCGCTCAGGTTGACCAGTGTACAGCAGCAGGAAATAAGATGAAACTGGGTTTCAAAGGTCCAGCAGCATTCAAGTTTGAACAGATCATTTTCGTCACATATGTCAAAGCGGAAAATATTTTCCGTTGCCTCAATGAGCGTGTACTTGAGTTTCCTGCCTTCACAGCGCAGGGTGTCCACGCAGACAACAGCAAGCCCGGAGTTGGAATAATCATCCTCGTACCCGTTGAATGAACAACTCAATCCCATAAGAGAAGTAAGTGTGAGCGACCGGTTGGCCGGAGTATATGTGAAATTGGTGCAAAACGGAAAAGCAAGTTTTTGTTGCATTTTTTTCTCCCTGCTGAAACAAAGTTTGCTAATAACATACCATTATAAAATGTTTTTTCAACCAGATTGCATAATTTTTTTACCTTAAAGACTTGAAAAAATGCTCATTTTGTATTACATTATCAGCAATTAAAACCATATATTTGTGAGAGAAAAAATGGAAAACAACAACTACAGTATCCGCAGTCTTGCCGCAGAGATCGGTAAGAACCCGAAAGAGTTCACCAAGAGTGACATAATCAATTTCATCATCGAAAATGAGATTCGCCACATCAACTTCCAGTACCCTGCCGGTGACGGACGCCTCAAGACTCTGAACTTCGTTATCAACGATGCAGATTATCTCGAGGAGATCCTTTCCTGCGGTGAGCGTGTTGACGGCTCGAGTCTCTTCCCGTTCATCGAGGCGAACAACAGCGACCTCTACGTCGTTCCCCGCTTCAGAACCGCCTACATGGATCCTTTCTGTGAGCTGCCGACCATCAACTTCCTGTGCTCATTCTTCAATAAAGACGGTAATCCGCTTGAGAGCTCCCCGGAGTACACCCTGCACAAGGCGTGCGAGGCTTTCACCAAGTCAACCGGACTTGAGTTTCAGGCGATGGGTGAGCTCGAGTATTACGTCATCGCTCCCGATGAGGAAATGTATCCCGCCGTCGATCAGAAAGGCTACCACGAGTCAGCACCCTACGCCAAGTTCGGTGAGTTCCGTCAGCTTTGCATGAATTACATCGCTCAGGCAGGCGGCAAAATCAAATACGGCCACTCCGAAGTCGGCAACTTCACTCTTGACGGAAAAATCTACGAGCAGAACGAGATCGAGTTCCTGCCGGTCAACGCCGAAGAGGCAGCCGAGCAGCTCACCATTGCCAAGTGGATCATCCGCAACCTCGCTTATCAGGAGGGTCTGGATGTCACTTTCGCTCCCAAAATCACTGTCGGCAAAGCAGGTTCCGGACTCCATGTCCACTTCCGTGTCGTTGACAAAAACGGATACAACCTCATGCTCAAAGACGGCGCTCTTTCAGATGATGCCAAACGTGCCATCGCCGGTCTGATGATGCTTGCTCCCTCGATCACCGCATTCGGAAACACCAATCCGACCTCATATTTCCGTCTGGTTCCCCATCAGGAGGCTCCGACCAACGTCTGCTGGGGCGACCGCAACCGTTCCGTTCTGGTTCGTGTTCCGCTCGGCTGGACAAGCAAGAAAGACCTTTGCAGTCAGGCGAACCCGGGAGAACCATCTGCCAAGTACGATACCACCCAGAAGCAGACCGTCGAGATGCGTTCACCCGACGGTTCAGCCAATGTTTATCTGCTTATCGCCGGACTCGCAGTCGCCTGCCGTTACGGATTTGAGAGTGCCAACGCCCTCGAGGTCGCGAAAAACACCTACGTCAACGTCAATATCCATAAAGACGAAAACAAGAGCATCCTCGATACTCTGAGTGTTCTTCCCGACAGCTGCGCCGCCTCAGCCGATTGCCTCGCCGAGCAGCGTGGAATCTACGAGGCAGAGGGAGTGTTCGCTCCTGCGATGATCGACGGCATCATAGCCGGACTCAAAGCCTTCAACGACCGCACTCTGAGAGCCGATATCGGCAACGACCAGAAGAAGATACTCGCTCTGGTCGAGACCTATTTCCACTGCGGATAATTTCCGAAATCCAAGCAAACAAAAGGGGGCTGTTGCAAAACCTTGGAAAGGTGAGCAACAGCCTTTATCTATTGTTTGAACTAAAAGTTTGAAATATAAAAAGTCGTGACAGAAAAGAAATACCTTATTTCACTAATTCACAAGGCTGTTTGTTCTTCAGCTCAGACGTTTCATTTGAGGAAGCTTCCCCGAAGAGCGTGCAATATACAAAAGTAGGAGTGAGCCGATATAAAAATCGGCTCACGACGGGTGCAGGGTGCAAACCCTGCTGCAGGTCAAGGAATGCATAATTCCTTGCGCATCGCACGGAGAGAGTGCCTGAGCAGCCAGAAAAGGCTGCTCAGGGGCGGCTACT
>JAFVZB010000092.1 GCA_017508385.1 Lentisphaeria bacterium
AAAGCTGCCCCGCATAGGCGCACCGTTACTGCCACTTTCAGCAGTGACAGCGCAAAGAAAGAGTACAGTCTTGACAACAAGACTTGGAAAAGCTATACTTCCGGCATTAAATTCGCTCAGAACGGTACTGTGTATTTCCGTGGCATTGATGCCGCTGGTAACATCTCCGCAGTTGCCAGCTATACCGTCGGCAACATCGACAAAGTCGCTCCGGCAAAACCGTCAGCAAAAGCTGATATCACCGCTGCGACCAACAAAGACGTTACCGTTACTGCTACATTCAGCGGTGACAGTGCAAAGAAAGAATACAGTCTCGACGGCAAGGCTTGGAAAAGCTATACTTCCGGCATCAAGTTCGCTCAAAACGGTACTGTGTATTTCCGTGGCATTGATGCCGCTGGTAACATCTCCGCAGTTGCAAGCTATACTGTCGGTAACATCGACAAAGTCGCTCCGGCAACTCCTGTTGTTTCAGCCGATATCACAACTCCGACCAACAAAAATGTAACGGTGACCGCCAAGTTTGCCGCCGATGCGGTGAAAAATGAATATAAACTTGGCAACGGCGAGTGGCAGAGCTATGTCAATGGCGTGGTGTTCACCGATAACGGCACAGTAAGTTTCCGCTCCTGCGATGCGGAAGGAAATTATACCGATATCGTTTCCTATACTGTGCGCAACATCGACAAGGTTGCTCCGGCAACTCCGCTTGTTTCTGCCGATATTACCACCGTGACCAACAAAAATGTGACCGTAAGAGCCGCTTTCAGCGAAGACTCGGTTGTGAAGTCCTACTCTTTCGATAACAAAAACTACAAGAGTTATACTTCCGCAGTGGTGATGAGTTCAAACGGAACTGTTTACTTCAAAGCCGCCGATGCCGCAGGAAACGTGAGCAATATCGTATCTTACACGGTAAGCAACATCGATAAAACTGCTCCGGCAAATCCGATTGTCAAAGCAAGCACAACGTCACCCACCAATAAAACGGTTTCTGTGACCGCAACTTTTTCCGGTGATACTGTGTCAAAACAGTACAGCCGTGACAACAAAACCTGGATGGCGTACCAATCTGCAATCGTGTTTTCCTCGAATGGAACGGTTTATTTCCGTGGTATCGATGCTGCCGGAAATGCTGCCGGTACCTCGTACACGGTAAGTAATATCGACAAAGTTGCTCCGAGTCTCACCATCAGCGGAAACTCTTCAAGTTTGTGCCGCAAAGTCACCTTGAAAGCCGCCGCAAGTGATGCCAGCGGAATAAAACTCACCCAGTACAGTTTTGACAACAAAACCTGGACTGCCGGAACCAGCGTGACTGTGACCAAAAACGGAACGGTTTATTTCAAGACCACCGACAACGCCGGAAACGTCACCACCAAGAGCACCGCAGTTACCAAAATCAGCACGGTTCCGCCGACCGCCAACTTGCTTTCCAACGGCGTGTCACAGATAGTCGGCTGGGATAAAGCCAAAGGCGCAGTCGGATTTATGGCGACCGACGGAGTTCCCGGCAACAAGTGGAGAGGTGTCTGGGATTGGGATGGCAAAGATGTTGACCTCTGGCGTGTAGTCGGAGTAGGTCACTTTGCCGGAAGCAAGGTCGATTACGACGGAATCCTGCTCTACAACGGCATCGGAACCACCTTCGCCGCTTGGACTAACCTCAACGACCCGAGTTACGGTTACGTCAATCTCTGCCACGTCGAGGGCAACTTCAACACCAAGTGCCTCACCGACCTTGACTCAGATAAGTACGATGACGTTCTCATCTACGACGAAAAAGGTTCATTCGGAGTCGTTCTCGATGGAGCGACTTACAAAGATATCTGGCACGTTGACAACGCCACAACAAATCCGTGGCAGCTCTGCGGAGCAGGCTCATTCGGAGGCACTGCCGACAAACTCGTGGTCAAAAACACAAGCGGACATCTCTATTTGTGGACTAACAACGACCCGACTTTCAAGACATGGAACTGGAGCCAATCCGTCCTCGGCTACATCGGCAACGACTTCGAGTTCGTCGATATCGGCGACTTCAAGGGTGACGGCAAAGACGATATCCTGCTGAAGAAAAAAGCCGACGGCGGCTTGTGGGTGTGGGATGACGGCAACGCCTCGACCGCCCGCTGGGTAGTGACTCCGGAAAAAGGCTTTGAAGTCGAGGGAATCGGCGACTACAACGGAGACTGCAAAGATGATATCCTTGTTCGTGAGTACAACACCGGCTGGGGCGGACTCGGTTACTATGCTCCGGGCGGAGACACGCTTTGGAACGACCTCAACGCCCGTATTGAGACCGGTTACGAGAGCAACTTTGCTATCATTGTGTAAATTGAAATTACTGAACAAAATAGGAGTTCCGATTTTGCCGGAACTCCTTTTTTATGAGTGAAATTTCCTGAATTTTGGAAAAATAATTGTCTTTTGATGTAATTTATGCTGAATAAAAACTTTTTTTTCAGTTTTCCCCTTGCGGATTTTCTGATTTTGTTGTATAATATACATATATGATGAAATCAAACTTTCAGCAAAAAAGGAAAACAAAAATGAAAATACGTTCTCATCATGATGAGAGAGTGAAGGATACCTTCACTCTGATTGAGCTTCTTGTTGTAATTGCTATCATCGCAATTTTAGCATCGATCCTCATGCCTGCGCTTTCCAGCGCCCGTGCCCGCGGCAAAGCCAACCAGTGCACAAACAACCTCAAGCAGTGTGCACTTGCCATGCAGCTCTACATCGAAGACCACAAAATGATGCCGCTCTATTATCTCCATGGCAACAATCAGCGTACATTCAGAGAGATGATCTGCAAAGAGAGTATGCAAAGATACGGAACCGCCGAACAGAAAAAACGTCTTGGCGGCAGTTACCTTTCGAGTGAAAAAATGGTGCTCTGCCCGGCAGTTTTCCCCTTTGTTCCATTGGATAAAGCAGCTCCCGACCCGACCGGCGCTGTAAGTATGGGATGGCATATTTCAACATACGGAGCATCTCTTCATGCAAACCACCACCCGACCTCCCATCCGGCAGGCTCTGACGAATACCTGAGAGAGCGTGAAACTCTTGGGTTCAAGATGGGCGATCGTGCTTTCGGAGGCCTCTGTGTCCGTCCGTCATTTATCAAAAATCCGTCACGTTTTTACATGATCGCAGACGGCGCAAGTGTCAATAACAAGAGAAACTGCCCGTGGTACTGGCTCGACTTCGGCAAAAACGGTTTTGCAGGAAACCACAACGGCAGAGCCAACGTTGCGTGGCTCGATGGTCACGTCAGCGCAAACGACCACGGTTCTCTCAGACAGCTGATGCCGAAAACGGCATCCTACGCCACTCTGTTCCTTGAGATAGACAATTACAGCTGGGTGCAGTAATAGCGTTTTCCCTGCTGAACTGCAGTAAAATATTCCGATGGCGCACAGGTGCAATGTGAGAAAGACATCTGTGCGCCGATTTATTACGGCGCGGTTTACGATGGCGGATTTCAGGTCACCTTTATTACATAAATGGAAAAAATAAATAAAATTTCATTTCCCATCTTGCAAAGTTGCAATATTTGTTGTATAATATGTTGCGTCGTGGTACACTTATCAGTAGATAAAGGAAAAAGAAAATGAAAAAACGTTCTCATCATGATGAGAGAGTGAAGGTATCCTTCACTCTAATTGAACTCCTCGTTGTAATTGCCATTATCGCCATATTGGCAGCCATCCTCATGCCTGCTCTTTCAAGTGCCCGTGAGCGTGCCAAGACCAGCGGCTGCAACAATAACATGAAGCAGATCGGTCTCGGAATGCTTCAGTACGCTCAGGACCACGGCGATGTGATTATGTTGTGGCATCCGAAGACTGAAACTTTTAGCGAGGGAATCAACCTGCTCGGCTTGATTTCCCGTGATTTTGTCATTAAGCACGGCAATAGCGGTATGCGTAAACTTGCTCCCAAGGTTTGCGGAAACTACATTACCAATTACAATATGTTTTACTGCCCGTCAAGCATAGTTCCGGATTATGAGACCGGGCGCAAATATGGAACTGCGAAGAACCGTACCTACGCCACGATTAACAGTCCCAAAAATCATCCGATGAATCGCGCTTACCCCAAAGGCAGTGGAATGCTCTTCGCCATCACCGGCGATACCGCTGACATGATGGGAACCGGTATTCCGATCGGCCGTATGAAGCAGCCATCTGATTTGCTTTGCCTTGTGGAAACCAAATTACCATACCAGACTGATGTTTATGCTCCAGGTTGGAAATTCTATATCAGCTCATCACTTGGAATAGTTCCCAATCACAATGGCCGCAGTGCAGCTCTTTGGGCAGATGGTCACGTCGATCTCAATCAGGCGACTGATTACCAAGTCAGAACAGCCATGAGTCTCAATTCCCTCAATTACCGTATTTACCTTGATAAGGATGACAAAACACCTGTCCTAATCAACACTCTTTAATTCTGCTTTGAAATTATAAAAAATTCCGGTGCAATCTCTTTCTGAGCATTGCGCCGGAGTTTTTTTTATCTGTAGGCTCTGTTCCCGACACGGGTAGGTAAAGGTAAATAAAAAAGTTTCCCCGCTTTTCTTGAAAGGGAGAGATCCGCCGTCGCCAAGGCTATGGCGGGACAGGGGGAAAAGAATAACGAAGCCGACGTTCGGCTTCTTTTCT
>JAFVZB010000093.1 GCA_017508385.1 Lentisphaeria bacterium
ATTTAACATAAATCCATTTTTATCAAGAGGCAAACCACTTTTTATTTTTAGACATAAAAAACGAGAGACCTCTTGTGTCTCTCATAATATCTTGAAAGGGAGAGAGGGGCGCGGGGAGAGAGGGAAAACTTCTTTTCCCGTGAAAAGAAGTTTTCCCTCTCTCTTTCGCATCATCTCCCCCATATCAGAAACAAAGCTTTTCAAAAAAAAGTTCTCTGCGAGGCGGCTTGAGTTGAATTTTTATGTGCACAGCTGTATATTAATTATGACCCCAACACTATTGTACATTAAAGAGGTGGCAAAATCGAAAAGCAAATTGACAAAAGTTTTATTGTTGAGCCGAGAGATTTCCTGTTGACCGAACCGCTCGAACTTGATTGCGGACGTTCCCTTAAAAACGTCAATATCAGATACGAAGTCGCAGGTGAACTCAATGCGGAACGCACCAATGCCATTCTGGTGACTCATGCTCTCTCAGGCGACGCCCATGTTTGCGGCTGGCACTCCGAAAACGATGCCAAACCCGGATGGTGGGATGAGATGATAGGTCCCGGCAAGTATATTGATACCAACCGTTACTGTGTCATCTGTTCCAACGTTCTCGGCGGATGCTCCGGCACGACCGGTCCCCGCTCGATCGACCCCGATACCGGAAAGCCGTACAATCTCAACTTTCCCGTCGTCACCGTGCGGGATATGGTGCGTGCCCAGAAGCGGCTCATCGACCATCTCGGAATCGAAAAACTCCTTGCCGTCGTCGGCGGTTCGATGGGCGGTATGCAGGTTTTGCAGTGGGCGGTCGATTATCCCGACAGTGCCTGCGCCATCGTTCCCATTGCCACGGCGAGCCACTTTTCTCCGCAGAACATCGCTTTCGACTGGGTGGCGAGAGAGGCCATCAAAGCCGACCCCGAATGGAAGGCTGGCGACTACGCCGATGATGCAGGTCCGGTGAAGGGTCTCGGTGCTGCCAGAATGCTTGCTCATATCACCTATCTCTCAGAGAAATCCATGAGCCGCAAGTTCGGCAGAACTCTCCAGAACAAGGAAAATCTTGACTTCGATTTCAATTTCGACTTCGCCGTCGAGAGTTATCTTGAGCACCAGGGACGCCGCTTCGTCGAGCGTTTCGATGCCAACAGTTACTGCTACATCACCCGAGCAACGGACTACTTCGATGTGGCGATGGATACCGGCGGCGACATTGTCGAGGCGTTCAAAAATGTCAAAGCGAACTTTCTGGTGGTCTCCTTTTCGAGCGACTGGCTCTTTTCAACTGCGCAGTCAAGATACTTTGTCAATGCACTGTTGAAGAACAAAGTCAATACCAGTTTTTGCGAGGTGAAGTCCGACTACGGACACGATGCGTTCCTGCTTGAAGTCGATACTCTCGGACGCATGGTCAGGGATTTCCTCTATCACAACTTTGAGGTGAGAAATGGCAGATTATGATTTGAACAGACGCAGGGACCTTGAAGTCATATCCGACCTGGTAAAAGAGGGAGACCGTGTTCTTGATATCGGTTGCGGAGACGGTTTGTTTCTTCGCCATCTGATGACCGATAAAAAAGCTCTGGTGCAGGGCGTTGAAATAGATACCGACTCCATCGCCCGCTGCATTGCCAACGGAGTTCCGGTGGTGCAGTCTGAGTTCGACGACAAGTTCGAGTTCGCAGATGACGACTCGTTCGATCTGGTGGTACTCAGCCATACGATGCAGGAAATGCGCAATCCCGAGCAGATACTCCAGCACATTCTGCGTATCGGCAAGCGTGCCGCCGTGAGCGTAATCAACTTCGGCCACTGGAACTGCCGTTTGCAGCTGCTTTTCAAAGGACGTATGCCCCGCAACACCAGATTGCCTTATCAGTGGTACAACACTCCCAATATCCATCTGGGAACACTGCATGATTTCCGTGATCTTTGCAGTGCGCTCAACATCAAAATCGTTTCAGAGACACCCATTGCCGCCCGTTTTCCCCGCCTCACTTCGGTGTGGCCGAACTGGTTCGCCGTGGGATGTGTTTTCGTGCTGGAAAAATCCGGCAAACAACATTGAATCCAAACAGGTATTACAGGAGTAAGCAACATGATCGACATCATCGAATTGAACAGTGCGGATTTTGATGCCGTAACTTCGTCAGGAAAAGTTTTCGTTGACTTCTATGCCACATGGTGCAATCCCTGCAAGATGTTCGGCAAGGTGCTCGAACAGGCGGCACGGGATTACGATGGGCAGTCCGTGATAGCTAAAGTCGATGTGGATAAAAATCCTGAGCTTGCAGTGAAATTCAACATCAACACTATTCCGCACGTTGTGGTGTTTTCCGACGGAAACGTCACCTACTCAAGTCCGGGAGTGATGACCAAGCCGGAAATACTGGAGCATCTTAAATGACCATTCACAACAACAATATCAACTGGAAAGATATCAGGCTCGTTCTGCTCGATCTTGATGACACGGTTTACCGCAGCGGAGTGCTTTTCCCCACTACCATGCCGTTCCTCAATTTTCTCGAGTCGCAGAAAATCAAATACGCTTTTCTCTCGAACAACTCTTCCCACAGCACTGAGCAGTATATTGCCCGCCTCGGAAAGACCGGGATCCCGGCAACTGAGAACGACTTTTATACTTCAACTCACTACATGGTGGACTACCTCAAAAAGAACCATCCCGATAAAAAACGTCTCTATTTTCTCGGAATGCCCGAGGTGGCAAAAGAGGTCGCCGCTTACGGTTTTGAAATCGTCGATGATGAGCCCGAAGCCGTGATAGTCGCATTTGACCGTCAGCTGGTGTATGAGCGGCTCTGCAAGTGCGCCTACTACATCAAGCAGGGAGTTCCTGCATGGGCGACTCATCCCGATGTTTTCTGCCCCACCAGCGAGGAGACCGTTCTGGTCGATTGCGGAGCGATCACCAAATGCATCGAGACCGCCATCAACATGAAAATACCGGTACTGGGCAAGCCCGACCCGGGAATGCTCCACGCCGCCGCCGCCCGCTACGGATTCACCGCAGAGCAGACTCTGATGGCAGGCGACAGGCTGGCAACCGACGTGGCTATCGCCAAAAACGCCGGAGCGACGGGGTGTCACATAAGCACGCTGACGGAGTATCCTGATACTCCTGAAAGACTGCGTCCGGACATCACCTGCGCCAACTTGGGCGAACTCATGGATATCTGGCAGAAGAACATCTGACAATTACCGTAAACAGATCATCTCTTTCTGATTCCGGTTTCGTCAACGATGAGCAACGGGTGTTTTTTCCCTCTTTTGCCGGTGAGATCGAGTCGCCAGAGATTTCCTCTGTGGTCGGCGAGCAGGAGCTTTTTGCCGCTTTTATCCGGCATGAAAAAGAGCGCAGTGTTATCGTTCCTTACCACCGGGCGCATTTTCAGGGGGGCGTATTTTGCTTTTGAATCGGGAACAGGTGCGGCAAGTTCAAAAAGTTCAAGCTCACGTTTGCGGTTTTCAAGCAGAAGAGTGTTTCTTTTGATATCGGCTGCGGCAACCTCTCCGCAGACGATATTGTTGAGTCTGATAAAGGAGCTGCCAATCAGCAGCAATGCCGGATTTCCCGTTGAAAACAGCACCATTTTTTCACCCTTCTCATCGACCATGATACAGCGGGAAAAACTCTCTTGGGCGGCGACTGCTTTCTGCTTGAGATAGAGTGTGTCATTGTGGACTTTGCCGTTATACAATTCAACCGTGTCATTTCCGTAAACCGCAAGGGTGTTTCCGTCATCGGAAATGGCGAGCCCCATCGCTCCTGAGTTTTGTATTCTGCACGTTCCGGCAAGAGTAAAGTCGTCAGTGTTGTAAACGGATACCTTTTTAGCGGCACTTGAGAGGATATAGACAAGTCCGTTTTTGAAAACTGCTCCGTCGGGAAGACTGTCGTACCACTCTGAGTTTTCGCTTGTTTCGCCTGCGATATCTGTTTTGACGATACGGAACTTTGTTCCCGCATTGGCGGGGTCAGTGGTAATTGCAATAAGCGTTGTATCGTTTTCGAGTGCGGCATAAAGCACTCTCTCTTCAAAAACCTTGGTCGCTCTGATGACTTTGCCGGTCTTTGTTTCGACCACAACTATCCGCAGACCATTGGGGTTATTCATTCCTCCGACCCGTTCACATATCACGGCGGCACTGCCGTCGGAAGTAAGAAGCGTGGTGTAAATATCGGCTCCTCCGGTAGTTCTTGCAGTCTGTTCCGAGGGAGTCCACAAGAACTCTCTGCCGGGAACAGCGAGTTTTTCAGCCGCACTGCCGGGAACAAATTTTATTCCTGAGCTGCTCAGTTCGACAACCTTGCCGGTCTGCTCTATATCCACCTTTTCAGGGGCGAGCGTTATGCGTATCTTCGGCAGGTTTTCCGCCATCGAAAAAAACGGCAGGAGCGCAATCATCACCGCCGCCGCTGTAAAAAATCTCTTCACTTTTTGCCGCCTTTCTTGAACTTTACACTAAAAGGAGTTACTTTATAAATATGGTAACAACAAAATATACACGCACTTCGGAGTTTTTGCAAAATGGCGGCAAGAAAAAAGTTTCTCGACAGGTTCAGCGAACACCTTGATGCTCTCGATCAGCAGAGCCGTCAGGCATATATTTTGCGTCTGACCCGTGAGCGCGGATTTTTTGAGACGGTCATCGATGCAGTTGACGAGGGTATCCTTGTGGTTGACCGTCAGCTGAAAATACGTTACCGCAACCGGGCGGCAAAAGAGATGCTCTCTCTGCCCGAGGATTTGCGCAAAGTCCGTCTGTCCCAGCTGCTTCAGGATGTTGACTGGCAGCAGATATTGCAGTCAGATGAGGAGTCATGGAGCAGAGTCGCTCATCAGGAGATCGAGGTGCTCTATCCGGCAAGAAAATATATCCAGCTCTATCTTGTGCCGCTTCCCGAGGCTCCTGAACTTGCCGCTGTGATGCTCAGGGATGTCACCGAGAGCCGCAGCCGCACCTCAAGTGAGCTTGAAAAAGAGACCTTTCAGGCGATATCACTGCTCGCTTCAGGAGTCGCTCACGAAATCGGCAATCCGCTCAACAGTCTCTATCTTAATTTGCAGATACTCGAAAAGAGTCTCGACGATGAGGAAATCGACCGCAAGGAGACCAGAGAGATGCTCGAAGCCTGCAAAAGCGAAGTCGAACGGCTCGACAGTATCATCCACGGATTTCTCACCGATTTGCGTCCGGCTCCGCCTGAGTTCTCTCCGGTGGATATCCGGGAACTCATCATCGAGGTGCTCAAATTCATGCGTTCCGAAATCGAAAACCGCAAAATCACCGTCAACTGTGAGTGGTCGGATGTCATCATTCCGGTGCAGGCTGACCGCAAACAGCTCAAGCAGGCATTTTATAACATCATCCGCAATGCGGCTCAGGCGATGGGCAACGGAGGAACTCTGCATATTTCAGGTTACGCAGCCAATGATTTCTTTGTGCTCGAGTTTGCAGACTCAGGCTGCGGTATCACTCCTGAGCAGCTTTCCGGAGTATTCAAGGCTTTCCAGAGCTACAAAGCAGGAGGCAACGGCATAGGTATGCTGGTAGTCGAGAGGGTGTTCCGTGCCCACGGTGCCGAGTTCGGCATCAGTTCAGAGCCGGGCAGGGGAACAGTTTTTCAAGTGAAATTTCCAACCGGAACCCGCAGGACAAGGCTTCTTGCGGCACCACAGGAGTGAAAAATGAGCAAAATCAAATGGTTTACCGATTCCAGATTCGGAATGTTTATACACTGGGGCATCTACGCAATTCCGGCAATCGGCGAGTGGGCTTATGCTCAGAAAGAGTGGAAAGAGAACGAGTATCAGGGATTTGCCAAAGTATTTGACCCGCAGAAGTTCGACCCCGGACGACTGGCGAAGCTCGCCTCAGCCGCCGGAATGAAGTATGTCGTATTCACCACCCGTCACCACGATGGTTTTTGTATGTTCGACAGTCACTATACTGACTACAAAGTTACCAACACTCCGTACGGAAAAGATATCGTGAGAATGGTTGTTGAAGCCTTCCGCAAAGAGGGGTTGAAAATCGGTTTTTACCACTCTCTTCCTGATTGGACACATCCGGGATACGCCGACCCGGAAACTCCGGAGTATATGCAGAAAAAAACAGTCCGTACTCCGACCGCACAGGAGTATGCCGACTTCAAAGAACTGCTCTTCAATCACATCGAGCAGCTGATGACCGGGTACGGCAAAATCGATTTGCTCTTCTGCGACTACACCAGCAAATACAAGGATGGAGTCGATTACTTCGACCGTGAGCGCATCCTTGAGATGGTTTACCGCCACCAGCCGGATATCATCGTCAACGACCGTCTCGCCTACTTCAAAGATGATGTCTGCGATTTTGATTATTACACTCCTGAAATATGCGTGATGAACGCTCCTCCGGTGGTGAAAGGCAAAGAAGTCGTTTGGGAAAGCTGTACCACCATGAACGACCACTGGGGCTACTGCGCCGGAGACAACAATTATAAAGATGCCCACTCTCTGATATCAGCACTCATGGGATGTGTTTCTCAGAGCGGAAATATGTTGCTCAATGTCGGTCCCGATGCAGATGGATGTATCGGCATGACTGCTGAGGAGCGTTTGCGTGAAATCGGCAAATGGTTCGATATTCACGCAGATGCGGTTTACGGTTGCTCCGCAAGCAAACACCAAGCTCCGTACGGATGCTGTTACACTCAGAACGGAAACAAACTCTACTGCTTTTTACTGATAACTCCGGTCGGTGATATCATCCTGCCGGAACTGAAAGGCAAAATAGAGAGCATCAAACTCATGCGCACTCAGACGGAAGTCCAAATAATTGACTTCTGGGGGTATGAACTTTTGAAATCAGATGAAGAACGCATCCGGCCGGCGGGCGCAAAGGCAGGTGACGTACTCGAAATAACATTGCGGGAGTGTTGAAATGGGTTTTTCTGATTTTGCTTTAGGCGCACTTTTCGCCAAAATCTTCCTCGATGACCGGGAATTGAAGCGGCGTGAATATGAAGAAGAACAGGAAGAGCACGCACGTCAGCAGCAGGAGCTTGCACGTCAGCAGGAAGAGCGCAGACGGCGCACAGCTCAGCGTTGGGAGCAATACTACACTCCCGAGGCTGAGGCTCAACGTTTGGAAAAACGCCGGGCGCATATGAAAGAACAACTTTACATTTTGAAAGAGTCGATACTTGCATTGGCTCAAATGCCGCTTCCGAAGGAAGAGATAAAAGAAAAACTGCTTCCGCTTCACGCCGCACTGCTGGAAATCGATGTCTCTCTTCTTCAGGAACCCGAACTGACTCAATACAATGATCTGCGGCAGTTTTTCCGTGAACTTCCGGGACGTTCACCCAAGTTTTGAGTGAGTTTTGCGGTACTCCACCGGAGTGCATCCCATCTCCTTTTTGAAGACTCTGTTGAAGTGCGACAGAGTGGGAAATCCGCTTTGGTAAGCGATGTTCACCACCTGAAGATTACTGTTTTTCAGCAGTGACATGGCGACTTTCATCCGATAGGCGTTGATGTATTGCAGCGGCAGCATTCCGGTATGCAGCTGAAAGTGTTTTCTGAAAGTCGCAACACTCATATTGCACATCTCTGCCAGTTGCGGAATATCCAGAGTTCTTCCGCTGAAACGGGCGATGTGGCTCAAGGCAGGGTAGAGGCGGGCAAACTCTCCTGCTGAATTTCTTGACTCCCGGTCAACGTCGGGAAAAATATCTCTGAGCTTTGAAAAAACAGCCCACACCATCGCCCTGATGTATGTTGATGAACGGTTTTGCCTCTTTTCCAGTTCAGAAAAGAGTATGTGCACCAGACGGATAAGTTCAGGCTCATCTTTTTCTGATATGACGTTTTTGAAATTTCTTCCGGCAAAAGAGCAGGTGTTGAAGAGATTTTCTTCGGGCGAAATGTATCCCGAAAGCAAATCAGCAGGGGCGAGATTGAGGAATTTCCATGATGAGTTTTCCGGAGTCGCTTCTGTCAATACATGATACTCCTTTTCATTGATGAATACCACATCGCCCGGGTTGCATGAGTAGAGTTTTGCACCTATCTGAAAGACTCCTCCTGTTCCCGAGTAGCAGCATCCCATCTCAAAACAGTTGTGGATATGGGCATACTTCGGCGGAGTATTGAAAGCAGGTTCCGTTATCGGAAACTCGTCGTCAAGAGCTATCGGCTCATAGTGAACTTGAGTTTTTTGCATAGTTTTTTCTGTTTTTCGGCTTGGAATTATCTTTTTACAACATTTATATTATATCACAGCAAAAGAAAAAATCAAACAGAAAAACAGGATTTTACTTAAAATGGATACAAACAAGATCATCTGTTTTCCCGAACCTCACAAAACTGCCATCGAAACTGCGGCGATCCCGGCTCCCGGAGCCGATGAGCTGCTCATCAAAACCTCCCGCACCCTCATCAGCACCGGAACCGAGATGACCGCCTACTGTGCCGATTATGAACCCGGCTCAGTTTGGGAAAAAAACTTTGCCTGTCCCTTTTACCCCGGCTACAACAATATCGGTACTGTCATTTCCGCAGGTGAAAACGTCTCATCCGACTGGATCGGCAAACGTGTCGCCACCACCAAACCCCATGCGGCATACGTAACCGTGACTTTGGGCGGCGAGGATGGTCAGGCTTCAGGAGGCAACGGCTGTGTGGTCGTTCCCGATGGAATAAGCGATGATGATGCGGTTTTTTTCACCATTCCGCAGATCGTGATGAATGGAATCCGCCTCTCACGGATAAAGTGGGGCGAGTGTGCCGTGGTTTACGGTCTCGGTCTGCTCGGACAGTTTGCCGTGAGATTTCTGCTCGAGTGCGGAGCTTTTCCCGTCATCGCCGTCGATACCGCCAGCCGCAGACTTGAGCTTCTGCCCGACACTCCCGCTGTTGTTCCGGTAAATCCGCTTGAGAGTGATGTGGCTGAATGTATCAAAAAGCACAACTCCGGCCGCATGGCGGATGTGGTTATCGAGCTCACCGGCAACGGCGATCTCATTCCTCAGCAGGCACGTCTTTTGCGCCAGCACGGCAGACTGGTGATTTTGAGCAGTCCGAAGAAACCGGTGCTCTTCGATTTCCACGACGATTGCGTGTGGCCGTCGATATCCATAATAGGAGCTCACAACTTTTCACATCCCGACTTCCCCCAGCCGGATAATCCGTGGACAAAAGAGCGTCACATCGAGATGTTTTTCGATCTGGTGAGACTCGGTAAACTCGACCTTGCTCCGCTGGTGAGCCGCAAAGTCGATTACACCAATGCCGCAGAAGCGTACTGTAATCTCGAACACAACCGCGGCAACGAGATGGGAGTTATCATAGATTGGAGCAAAGCATGAAGAGCAGAATAGTAATTTGCGGTTTCGGATTTATGGGGCAGCTTCACGCCGCCAATATCCTCAGACGTGATGATGCAGAGCTTGTCGCCGTCATCAACCCCACTGCCAAAGAGAAGATCAAACCGGTTTCCGGAAATATCGCAGGAGCAGCTCTGAACTGGAGTGAATTGGATAATATTCCTTTTTTCGCCGGGTGGCCGCAGGCATTTTACGGATGTGACTTCGATGCAGTGGTCATCGCCTCTCCGACACTGCACCACGCCAAAGGTGCCGTGGAGTGCATCAGGCACAACCGCCACGTTTTTGTGGAAAAACCATTGTGCGCAACTCCGGCGCAGATCGAAGAGCTCAAAACTGCTATTGCCGGAAGTTCGAGTATTTTCCACGTCGGTCACGTTGTCCGCTTCATGCCGGAATACCTCTTTCTCAGAGAGCTCGTGTCAAGCGAAAAATACGGTAAACTCCGCTGTTTGAAGCTGTTGCGCCGCACCGGAGTTCCGTCGTGGGGAGCGTGGGCTGACAAGGATACCTCCATTGCCTCAATTACCGGTCCGGTGTTCGATTTGAATATCCACGATATTGATTTTGCCCTCAGTCTGCTTGGAAAGCCTGCGGAGATTTCAGCTGAACTTGAACCCTGCGGAAACAAATTGTTCAACTCGACTTTCAGGTACGACAATGGTGTTACCGTCGAAATCGACGGCGGATTTGCCGACGAAAGCGGATATCCTTTCCGTGCGGGATTTACCGCAGTTTTTGACAACGCCGTTCTGGAATACAACTCTCTTGCGGCTGACAAACTTGTTCTCTCAACAGGCGGCAGGATCGAAAGCGTTGTCACTTCCCGAGATGATGCTTACCGGCTTGAAATGGAAGCGTTCATCAACGAAATCCACGGCGGAAAATCAGAGCACTGCAGTCTGGATGATGCCGCACTCGCAGTTGAATATTCTCTTGAAATCATAGACAAACTCAAGGCGTGAAAAGCATAGCTTTGACTGGTTTTTCTGATTTCGTGCAGGGCATGGTGCAAAAAACACAGATGAGCAGATGTGTTTGAGCTGATATATTCGATTTTACACCCGGAGAAACACATCTTTTTCTGTTCTTCATGTTCCGTTTTTGCAAGTTTCTGGCAGTAGGTTTTCTACTGCCTTTTTTGTTGCTCATGTGAACAAAAAACAGATATTTATATGAAATGCAGAGTTGTTGTTTTTATATTTTATTTATTGATATTTTGTGCAACAACTTATATATCAGTATATTACAATATGTTTTGTTTCATTTTGTTTCTTTGCACCGGCTTTGAAACCGCCGATGAAAAAATATGTAAAAAAATATTAAAAAATCCAAAATATACGCTTGACATGAGTGTTGCTGCATGCTATATTTCACCCCCTTCAAACAGAGGGAAATATTTTTTATTTCAACAACTTAACACAAGGAGTCCGTCAGCATGGAAAAAAACTGCTCAACCGCCCGTATCATCACAATCTCTGTCGTTGTCGTTTCCATTATTGTGGGTATGACAATTTCCGCATTTATGTTGAGCCGTTTCATGTTGAGGATCCAGAACACCACCGAAAAGAGCATCACCGTCAAGGGAGTTGCCGAAAAGGAGGTCAAAGCCGACCTTGCTTCGTTCAGCTGCACCCTGAAGGTGAGTGCCAAAGAGAAATCAGTGGGATTTGCCAAGCTCAACAACGCTCAGGCGATGCTTGATAAAAAGCTCGAAATTCTTGGTTTTACCAAAGATATGCGCTTTGACGAGAGCATCACCTGCGCCGCTGACTACAACATCATTACCCAGAGAGATAACGGAGTTGTTACCGAAAGAAAAGAGTTTGCGGGATATGATTTCACTTACCTGATTACTATCCGTACATCCAACGTTGCACTGGTCACAGAGAATGTGCTTAAAATCAACACTCTTGTCCGTAACAATGTTGATGTGACAGTTTCCGAGCCGCAGTACTTTGTCAAAAATCCGGAACAGTATAAACTTGAGCTGGTCAATCTCGCCAGTGCCTCCGCCGCCGAGCGTGCCAAAGTCGCCGCCAGTCAGAGCGGAAGCAGCCTCGGACCGCTGATGACCGCCCGCCAGGGAGTTATCCAAATAACCTCTCCCGCCAGCACCGAAACCAGCGATTACGGAGTTTATAACACTTCGAGTCCGGTCAAAATCATCCGTCTGGTGATGACCATGACATTCAATCTCAAATAGCTTTGTTTCTGATATGGTAATGGGAAGCGGGGGGAGCGGGAAAACTTCTTTTCAACGGGAAAAGAAGTTTTCCCGCTCCCCCCGCGCCCCCCTCACCCTTTCAAGAAAAGCGGGGAACTTTTTTATTTACCTTTA